>NZ_CP022999.1:600000-1200000 GCF_002277895.1 Rhizobium sp. 11515TR
CTGGGTCAAGCTCGAGGTGATCGGCAACCACGATACATTGCAGCCCGATGTCTTCGCGCTGGTGGAAGCGGCGAGAATTCTCGCCGACGATGGTTTCGAGGTCTTTCCCTATACGACGGACGATCTCATCGTCGCCGAGCGGCTGCTGGAAACCGGATGCAAGGTGCTGATGCCCTGGTGCGCACCGATCGGGACGGCGGCAGGCCCGCTCAATCTCTCCGCTCTGCGCTCGATGCGGGCACATTTTCCCGAGGTGCCGCTGATCGTGGACGCCGGCATCGGCCGGCCTTCGCATGCGGCGACCGTCATGGAGCTAGGCTTCGATGCCGTGCTCCTGAACACGGCCGTTGCCGGCGCCGGCGACCCGACAGCGATGGCGGAAGCCTTCGCCAAGGCAATCGATGCCGGCAGACAGGCATTTGGCGCCGGCATGCTGGAGCCGCGCGACATGGCCGTGCCATCGACACCCGTCATCGGCAAGGCGGTGTTCTCATGAAGCTCGACCCATTCTACCTGATCGTCGACAGTGCGGCCTGGATCAGGCGGTTGGTGCCGCTTGGCGTCAAGCTGGTGCAATTGCGCGTCAAGGATCGCCCAACCTCCGACGTTCGCGCGGAAATTCGCGAAGCGAAGGCAATTTGCGCCGCGCATGAGTGCCAATTGATCGTCAACGATTATTGGCAGCTTGCGATCGAGGAGGGCTGCGATTTCATCCACCTCGGCCAAGAGGATCTCGCTTCCGCCGATCTCTCCGCCATACGGGATGCCGGATTGAAGCTGGGGCTTTCGACACATGATGAGGCGGAGTTGGAGACGGCGCTTGCTGCCGAACCCGATTATATAGCCCTGGGGCCGATCTATCCGACCGTGCTCAAGGTCATGCCCTGGGCGCCCCAAGGCCTTGAGCGGATCGGCGAATGGAAGGCTCGCATCGGCGATCGGCCGCTTGTCGCAATCGGCGGCCTGACGGTCGAGCGCCTTGCGGGCGTATTCGAGCACGGCGCCGATATCGCCGCGGTCGTGACAGATATCACCCGCAATCCTGACCCCGATTCGCGAACACTCGAATGGGTGAAGGCGACGCGGCGGCTGCCTCCAAATTGACAAGTTCGCGCCCCAGAGCCCCGTACGAGGGGTTACTTTCAGCCGCTATTGGCCGATGAACGGGCCATTCATAGAATATTCAGCTGAACATATTCATGCTGAAAACGTTAATCAGATTGGCTCGCGTATTCGCTGAGCACAAAGGCTGCTTTGGAGGTAGTCATGATAAAGAAGACAATTCTTACGGTTTTGCTGGCCGCTACGGTCGTAGGCGGCGCATTGGCGCCCGTCAGCAGCGCACAGGCGCAGTATTACGATGGCCATCGCGGCGACTGGCGCGGCCATGATGATTGGCGTCGCCATCACCACCATGGCAATGGCGGCGCGATCGCCGGCGGTGTTGCTGCCGGTCTCCTCGGCGGACTGATCGTCGGCGGCGCCCTTGCCAATAGAGGCCCGGTTTACGAAGTCGCCCCACCGCCGCCGAGATGCTGGTACGAGGACCGCCGCGTCCAGAACGAGTATGACTATGGCTGGCATTACGAGCGCATTCGCGTTTGTAACTAAGCGATAGACGATGCATTTGCCTAAATGGATGCATCGTTTCAGGGACGATTTTGATTTGCCGGCGGCCAAGACCGCCGGCAAAACTATATGAGGCTGGCGAATTATAGGCCGTGCGTCCTCGGATAGGCATTGCGCTCCGGGAATATTCGCCCGACGAGGCTTTCAGGCTCGGGCCGCCAGATTTCGACCAGCAACGGATAACAGGGCACCGTATCGCTCGAATGCTCGCTGCCACAGTCGCCGCCGGGGCAGGCTGAAAGCGCGCCGAGAAGATCGATCTCCGCGAAGAACTCGATGAAATCGCCCGGCCGCACCGGGCTTGCCTTCATGAAATATTGGCGCGTGTCGCGCGTAAAGCCCGTGCACATGAAGACATTCAGCACGTCGTGAACGTGGAACTCCGCCTCCAGGACGGGGATATTCATTTCCTTGGCGAGCGCGCGCGACAGGTTCGAATGGCAGCAATGGTGATAGTCGTCGCCCTTCAGCAGCCGGTTCGTATAGGGATCGCAGCGCGTGCCGATGACGTCATGAACGCCTGCCCCGTCCGCGTCCCAGCCATACCAGCCAAGCGTATCATGAGTGATCGTCGCCATGGGGCGCAGATAGGGCAACGTGCTCCACAGCCGATCGCCGAGACCGACATGGGTGGCATGCAACGCCCGCGTCTTGCCGCTGAAGAAACGCTCGGAAAGATCGGCGGCATTCCACAGATTGAGATCGCCGACCTGCGCCCCCTCCACGCTGACGATCCGGAAGAAATGTCCCTTTGGCACGCGAAAACTGCCGCCTTCGCGCGGAGGCACGAGGATTTCGGCAATCTTGGTCATAGTTTGCCTTGCCGCCCGCAGCATATCCATGTCGGCCGGCGGCAGCGTCCCGTTCGGATAGACGACAACGGGGGGCTTGCCGCGCCGCTCCTCGGCATCGGCGGGTGCTGGCATATCGAAAATATTGTTCATGGCGGCTTTCATTCCTCACCGATCTGACAAGAAGACATTCGTTTTGGCAGCACTGTAAGGATACCAGCTCCTTGTGCAACGGTGATCGCGCTTGCGCTTTGGCTAAGCCTTACTTAGCCTGATGGAATGCAACATGTCCCCCTTGCCTCCCTTTGCGCCTTCGAGGCTGCTATTCGCCATGAGAGTTTTGCCAAGGCGGCAGCCGAGCTAAATCTCACTGCCGCGGGCGTCAGCCAGCACGTGCGTACCCTGGAGGAATGGCTGGGTGTCAAGTTGTTTACGCGCCATGCCCGCGGCGTAACGGCGACCATGGCCGGTCGCGATTTCGGGGCAGCAGTGGCAAACGGCCTTGGACATATCGATATTGCCGCCCGACAACTACGGCTTGCCGGAAGCAACAGGCCGGTGAGCGTAGCCTGCATCGCTTCCGTCGCCACCCGTTGGCTGATACCCCGGTTGCCCGCATTCAAGAAAGAATACCCCGAAATCCAGATCAATATCGTCTATGCACTGGATGCGAGGACACCGGAGGAGGCAAGCGTCGATCTTCTGATCCGTCACGGACCAAGACCTTTAACGCATGCCATCTCGCTATTGACGGCCGAAACGCGGCCGACCTGTTCGAGAGAATATGAGCGCCGTCACGGACCGATCGGGACGCCAGCCGATCTCCTTAATCTCGACCTCCTGCACGATGAAACGACGGCCGCATGGATACGCTGGTTCGCCCTCGAAGGTATCCACCAGCCTCCAAGGGCCGGCCCGATCTTTGCCGATTTCGGCTTGATGATCGGGTCCGTTATCGGCGGGCAAGGTGTAGGTCTCTGCCCCTCGGCCTTAATTGCAGAAGAATTGGACAATGGAACGCTGGTTGCCCTATCCAATACGGCTCTGGACACCGATAAATCCTATTGGTTGATCGAAGCCAACCGTCTTTCCGACGAAGCTGAAACGTTTCGCAACTGGCTGGTTGCTGCCGATGCCGCAATCGCTTAGGCGTCAATCTGGACGACTCGAACTGCCCCTCGCCAAGATCATGGCGGCGACGGCTATACCCAATTCTCCACCCGAACGCCGGGCATGCGGGCGAACTCCTTCATGTTGTTCGTCACCACGATCAGTCCCTCGCTGCGGGCATGGGCTCCGATCTGCATGTCATGCGGACCACATGGGGTCCCTGCGCGTTCCAGCTCAGCTCGCACTTGTCCGTAGTGCGCAGCCGCCTTGTCGCCAAACGACAGAACCTCTAGACGCGCCACGAAATGTTCGATGGCAGTCAAGTTTTCCACGCGCCGAGCCGACTTCTCTGCACCGTAGTACAACTCACCAAGCGTTATACTCGATATGCAAAGCTGTTCCGCCAGCGCGTTGAACTTGTCCCGCACGGCGGGAGGATAAGTCTTCATTACATAAATACAAATATTCGTATCGAGCATATAGGTCAGCATCAGAAGGACTCGCGTTCTTCCGCCACTGGCTGTTCACGCTCGTCCAGAAAGTCGTCACTGACACGGGGGCCATGGAGGAAGAGATCATCCCATCGTTTGCCTTGGGGCACAATCACGCGGCTGCGGCCGATCTTCAGGATATCGACCTGATGTACGTCCTCGGGGAATGCTACAGCCTTGGGCAGACGCACAGCCTGGCTTCTGTTGCTGATGAATACAGTCGAACTCGTCATGTCCGGCTCCTGATTTTGGGATATGCAATTGGGATATACTTAGCTCTGTAGGCATAAAAAATCAAGACATCGCTCCAACAGGCGCCTATGCAGTTTAAGCCACGAGCGCTGGTTGGCTGGAGATATCTGAGCCAACTCGCCAACGTTCTCAAAGGCTTTCAGGGGTTACGGTCAGAAAGCGCACCGGTTCGAGATCAACGTCGGTATCGATCAGGCCGAGCCGCTTCAGCGTCAGATCGATGGCACGCCGGGCCTGAACTTCCGGAGCTTGGTCGAGAACGATCGTCATCAGATCCTCCATGAGATAGGCGCGCGTCGCATCGGACAATTCATGCCCGACCCAAAAGACCGGCTGCTGACGATATCGGCGCAGAACCGTCGCGATCGCAGCATTGTCGCCGCCGGCGCTATAAAGGCCGATAATATCGGGATACCGGGCGAAGGCATTGGTCAGCAGCTCGATCGTCTTCATTTCATCGTCCTCATCGAACATGACTTCGACGAAGCGATGCGATGGGTTTGCATGATCAAGCAGATATTCGGAAAAACCGCGGATGCGTGCCTTGTGGTTCTCGTAAGCGCCGCTATGGCAGAGCGCGACTAAAGTGCCGGAGATACCGGCCTGCATGCGCGCCATATAGAAGGCAGCGGTGCGGCCGGCCGCCTCATTGTCGATGCCGACGTAAGGCAGCTCCAATGCCGGCCGCGTCATGATCTGCACGACAGGAATGCCGCCGCTGGCAGCCTTACGGATGCTACCGACCACATCGGGATGATCGGGTGCAACGACGATCAAGGCGGAACGCCGCGCCTGCGGATTGGCGATATGGCGCGAAAAATCGGCAGGATCGTCTTCCTTGGCGAAAGTCCGCTGGATCAAAATATCCTTATCGAGCAAGGCGGCGATGCGCTCGAAAGCGCGATTAAGCCTTGAGTAGAAATAGGTCTCAGGCCGGAGCAGCACGACTTCGATGCGCACCAGACCATGCCTGATCCCGGCATGTGGCGTGCGGTAGCCGAGCCGCTTTGCGGCGATGAATATCTTTTCCGCCGTCTCAGGCAACACATTGCCGCGGCCGTTGAGCGCACGCTCGACGGTGGCTGCTCCCACACCCGCGGCCGCCGCCACATCCTTCAATGTAATCTTGACCACGCTTTCCTCATTTTCCAGCCCGATGATCAGATTTGATCATGGATTCGCGGCAGATGAAAGAGGAGGAATATCAGCCGAAGCGAGCGACGAGAAAATCGATGACGCTGCGCAGCATGGCCGTCGGACGCCGGTCCGGCGCATAGACAAGGTGCATGGGTGTCGGCTGGTACGACCAGAGGGGCAGGACGGGCTCAAGCCGGCCTGCATCGAGATCGGCCGCCAGAAGCAGTTCCGGCTGCAGCACAATGCCGGCTCCATGCAGAGCGGCAACGCGCAGAGCACCGCCCTGATTGGTGGTAAACCTGCCCTTGATGGCGATCTCGCGCGTTTCCCCGTCCGGACCGACGAGATGCCAACGCCCCTGAAGACGCCAGTAGGAATGGCCGAGGCACATATGATTGGCAAGCTCCTCGGGGCTTTGCGGCCTGCCGCAGCGATCCAGATAATCAGGCGACGCCGCAAGAATGCGCCGATAAGGTTTCAACGGACGCGCCACGAGATTGGTATCCGTTAGATCGCCGATATGGATGCCGAGTTCGTAGCCTTCGCCGATCAGATCATGCGGACTATTATCGAGCGCCAGATCGACGCTGACCTCGAGATTCTCATGCAGATAGTCGACAAGCGCCGGCACAAGACTTTGCGTTCCGAAACTGACGGGCGCGACGAGCCGCAGGCGCCCGCGCGGCGCCGATTGCAATTCGGAGGCCGATTGCTCGGCAAGCTCCACCTCCGCCAGCACCGTCTTGCAGCGCTCGAAATAAAGCTTGCCGACTTCGGTGAGCTGATGGCGACGCGTGGTGCGGTGAAGCAGGCGTGCACCAAGCCGCTGTTCGATCGTCCTGATATGCTTGGCAACCATAGCCGGCGACACGCGGCTTATGTCGGCAGCGGCGGCGAAACTGCCCTGCTCGACCACTCTGACGAACATCGTCATTCCCGCCAACTTGTCCATAATTGCATACCTATAGGTTCGGAATGAAGCAAATAGGAGCGTATTTATCGCCAGATGGTTTTGCAAGATAGTCCATAGGCGTCGAACATCCGGCGACAATTACTCAAGGAGTCACCATGCCCATCCTACGCTTGGAAATGCATCCCGGCCGCACACAAGACCAGAAGCGTGCTTTCGTTCGAGAAGCGACCAAAGCCGCCGTCGAAACGCTCGTCTGCCCGCCGGAATCGGTGGAAATCATCATCACCGAGATTTCGAAGGAGTCCTGGGCGGTGGCAGGAAAGCTGAAATCGGATAGCTGAAACGACCCGATTTCGTGATCGCGGCCTGGCAGTTTTTATTCGACCGTCAGGCCTCGTTTAGCGCCAGGCTCTGCCGCCCCCAGGTTTCGGCCCACTCCATCAGGCGCGCCATTTCCTGCTTGAGAGCATGCGAACGGATAATATCGGCGGCGTGGCTCAGATTGCTGCGCGGATTGTAGAATGCCTCGATCTCTTCGCCGCTTTCCCGCCTTGCCGTCTCCAGGCGGAGCTTTATTTCCTCGACTTCAGCCTTCACCGCAAAGTACCGCTTCATGACCTCGACAAGGTCTCGGTCGCCTGCACTGGTCTCCATGCGTACTCCATCCTACTTATTTTAGCGCCTTGCAATGATCCGATTCGAATGGCGAAATCTAGGTCATTGTTTAGCCGGCAAGATGAGTTGGAGAATGGCAGCCTCATCAGAAGTGCAACGAAGTGCATGAAATAGAGCGCGGATTCACGACCAGTTTTCCTTGACCGACTGCATCACGACATTGGTCGAAGTGCTTGCGACGAAAGGCAGGCTGGAAATCTTTTCGCCGAGAACGATGCGGTAGCGGCGAATATCGGAAGTCCGGACCTTCAGGAGATAATCGAAGCGGCCGGCGATCATGTGGCACTCTTCGATTTCCTTGATTTTCTTGATGGCATTGTTGAAGCTGAGCAAGGCCTCCTCACGGGTATCCGTGAGTTTCACTTCGGCAAAGGCGACGTGATCGAGGCCAAGCTTGATCGGATTGAGGATGGCCTTGAAGCCGTCGATATAGCCGGAATCAATCAGTTTCTTGAGGCGTGCCTGGCAGGGAGTCTTGGAAAGGCCGACTCGCTCGGAAAGCTCCGTGATCGACATGCGGCCGTCCTCCACCAAGGCATCGAGGATCTTTTGGTCGAACTGGTCAATTTCACTGGATTTGGTCATTTTCGCAGGCATTCATATTTGAAATGGCGTCTATTGAAGTTCAATATGACTGGAAAGCCGCAGTTTCAAGGCGGAATGCTTTCTTGGAATGAAGTATGTTCTGCCCGAAGCAACGGGAGGGCTACGGGTGGCGATATCGCTGGCATCAACCACAGCCATCCAAGCCCTTGCATCTTGAGGTTATCATGACTGTCTCTGCCAAGCTCGCAACTGAAGAACCAGCTCCAGACGCTGCCCCATTTTCGCATTTCGCTCCGCCCATCCGCGCCCAGAGTCCGCTTCGCCAGGCAATTACCGCCGCCTACAGACGCCCCGAAACGGAATGCCTGCCCTTTCTCGTGGAAGCGGCGACCTTGCCGGGCGCCACGCGCGAAGCGGCAAAGAAGACAGCCAAAAAACTGATCGAAGCGCTGCGTGCCAAGCACAAGGGCGACGGCGTCGAGGGGCTGGTGCAGGAATATTCCCTTTCCAGCCAGGAAGGCGTCGCACTGATGTGCCTTGCCGAGGCGCTGCTGCGCATTCCTGACACCGCAACCCGTGATGCGCTGATCCGCGACAAGATTGCCGGCGGCGACTGGAAGTCGCATATCGGCGGTGGCCGCTCGATGTTCGTCAATGCCGCGACCTGGGGCCTCGTTGTGACAGGCAAATTAACCTCCACCGTCAACGAAGGCGGCCTTTCTGCCGCGCTGACGAAACTGATCGCCCGCGCCGGCGAGCCCGTCATTCGCCGTGGCGTCGACATGGCCATGCGCATGATGGGCGAACAATTCGTCACCGGCGAGACCATTGATGAGGCATTGAAGCGAGCACGCGCGCTCGAAGCAAAGGGCTTCCGCTATTCCTATGACATGCTCGGCGAAGCCGCGACCACTCATGCCGATGCCGAGCGCTACTATCGCGACTATGAAAATGCTATCCATGCGATCGGCAAGGCCTCGGCTGGCCGCGGCATCTATGAAGGCCCCGGCATCTCCATCAAGCTTTCGGCGCTGCACCCGCGCTATTCGCGCTCGCAGGCCGACAGGGTGATGGGCGAGCTTCTGCCGAAGGTGAAGGCGTTGGCGCTGCTCTCCAAGGGCTACAATATCGGCCTGAACATCGACGCAGAGGAAGCCGACCGGCTGGAGCTGTCGCTCGATCTTCTGGAAGAGCTATGCCTCGATCCGGATCTGTCCGGCTGGGATGGCATTGGCTTCGTCGTTCAGGCCTATGGTAAACGTTGCCCCTTCGTCCTTGATTTCATCATCGATCTTGCCCGCCGCTCGGGACACCGCCTGATGGTCCGCCTCGTCAAGGGCGCCTATTGGGACGCGGAGATCAAGCGCGCGCAACTCGACGGCCTGGAAGGTTTCCCGGTCTATACCCGCAAGATCTATACAGACGTCTCCTATATCGCCTGCGCCAAGAAGCTCCTGGCCGCGACCGACGTGGTGTTCCCGCAGTTTGCGACCCACAACGCCCAGAGCCTGGCAACAATCTACCATCTGGCTGGGAACGACTTCGCGGTCGGTAAATACGAATTCCAGTGCCTGCATGGCATGGGCGAGCCGCTTTATGAAGAGGTTGTTGGCGCCGAAAATCTCAATCGTCCCTGCCGGATCTACGCGCCAGTCGGCACGCATGAAACGCTGCTCGCTTATCTTGTCCGCCGCCTGCTCGAAAACGGCGCCAACTCCTCTTTCGTCAACAAGATCGCCGACCCGGCCGTCTCCGTTTCCGAGCTGATTGCCGATCCCGTCGAGATCGTGCGCGCTATGACCGTGGTCGGCGCGCAGCACGACAAGATCGCTCTCCCGGCGGATCTGTTCGGCGGCGCGCGGCGGAATTCTGCCGGCGTCGATCTCTCCAATGAAACCGCGCTCACCGATCTCTCCGCGCAGCTGCAAGCCTCGGCGGCCAGAGACTGGATCGCCAAGCCGCTTCTCGCCGATGGCTCCGAACGCGGCGTGGCCCGTGCAGTTCTCAATCCTGCCGACCATGCGGACCTCGTTGGCCATGTCCTCGAGCTCGAGCCGGAAGATGCCCCCGACGTCATGCGGCTTGCCGCCACAGCAGCCGAGCGTTGGGCAGCCGTGCACCCTGACGAGCGCGCCGCGATCCTTGAGCGCGCCGCCGATCTCATGCAGAGCGAGATGCCTGTTCTCGTCGGCCTCACCATCCGCGAAGCCGGCAAATCAGCCGCAAACGCAGTCGGCGAAATCAGGGAAGCGATCGATTTCCTCCGCTATTACGCCGCTCAGGCCCGCCAGGTGCTGAAGCCGGAGAGCGTGCCCCTCGGCCCCGTCGTCTGCATCAGCCCATGGAACTTCCCGCTGGCGATCTTCACCGGCCAGATCGCCGCCGCGCTGGTCGCAGGCAATCCGGTTGTCGCTAAGCCCGCAGGCAATACACCGCTGATCGCAGCCCAAGGCGTTCGCATCCTGCATGAAGCAGGCATTCCGCGCGATGTCCTGCAATTTGTCCCGGGTGGCGGACAAATGGGTGCCGCCCTCGTCGACGCCTCGGAAACCGCCGGTGTCATGTTCACCGGTTCCACGGAAGTTGCCCGCCTGATCCAGGCGCAGCTGGCCGAACGGCTTTCCAAATTCGGCAAGCCGATCCCGCTGATCGCCGAAACCGGCGGACAGAACGGCATGATCGTCGATTCCTCGGCCCTTGCCGAACAGGTCGTTGGCGATGTCATCGCCTCGGCCTTCGACAGCGCCGGCCAGCGTTGCTCGGCCCTGCGCGTCCTCTGCCTGCAGGAGGAAGTCGCTGATCGTACGCTGACCATGCTGCGCGGCGCTCTTCGCGAACTCTCGGTCGGCAAGACCGATCGGCTCGCGGTCGATATCGGCCCTGTCATCGACGACAACGCCAAGCGCGGCATCGACGAGCATATCGAACGCATGCGCAAGCTCGGCTGCAATGTCGAACAGCTCGACCTGCCCGAAAGCGCCGCCAAGGGCACCTTCGTCGCTCCGACGATCATCGAGCTGAAGAAACTCAGCGATCTGAAGCGCGAGGTGTTCGGCCCGGTCCTTCACATCATGCGCTATCAGCGCAAGGGGCTGGACAAGTTGATTGCCGATATCAATGCGTCCGGCTATGGCCTGACCTTCGGCCTACACACCCGACTTGACGATACGATCACCCATGTCACCGAGCGTGTTCGGGCCGGCAACCTCTACGTCAACCGCAACATCATCGGCGCTGTCGTCGGCGTCCAGCCTTTCGGCGGGCGCGGCCTTTCCGGCACAGGTCCGAAGGCCGGCGGCCCGATGTATCTGCGCCGTCTGGTGGCTTCCCCGACAGAACCGTTGCGCGATGCCTCCGTGCAGGCCGATCCGGCTGCACAGCAGTTCATCGCCTGGCTCGAAGGCAAGGGCGCTGCGGATGCGGCAAAACAGGCCCGTGCCGTCGCCGCCCAATCATCGCTCGGCTTTAATACCGAATTGCAAGGCCCGGTCGGTGAGCTGAACCTCTATGCCCTGCATCCGCGCGGCCGGATCCTCCTCGCTCCGCAGACGGCACTTGGCCTGCATGTCCAAATCGCCGCCGGCCTTGCAACAGGCAATTCGATCGTCATCGATGCAGCATCGGGCTTGCAGGGTGAGCTTCATGGCTTGCCGGTACAGATCGCAAACCGCATCTCCTGGACAAAGGACTGGGCAGCGGATGGGCCGTTTGCGGGCGCTCTCATCGAAGGTGATGCCGAGCGGGTTCAGCAGGCGATCAAGACGATCGCGGCTATCCCCGGCCCGCTGGTTCTCACACAGGCTGCGTCGAGCGAGGACATTGCCAAGAACGTCGATGCCTATTGCCTCAACTGGCTGCTTGAAGAGGTGACGACGTCGATCAACACCGCGGCTGCCGGCGGTAATGCCAGCCTGATGACGATCGGCTAACACCACCAACGATCTGAAATTGACGCGGTGGCCGGACCGGAAGATCTCGGCCGCCATTTTTGTCGGAAAACCCGGGCCATCCTCGCCCTTCGAGGCTTCGCACCTCAGGGTGAGGATGGAGTGCGCATCTTCACATAACACCGGTTCCCGTCGTAGCGAGCCAACTCTGTGTGCAGTCTTGCGCAGAAGGTTAGACCTCATGGTGAGGTGCGCAGGCTCTTGAGCTTGTCGAAGGGCCAAAGCCTCGAGCCACGAGGGCGAGTGATGAAAGACCCCGCCCTGCTTTTCACGACCTCCTTCTCTTCCGTGCAAAATTTTTGAGAAAAGCTTTTCTCTAGTTGACTTCCGCGCTGAGAAAAGCTTTTCTCATGAAAACTGACTGGGAGAAAACATCTGGAAAATCAGCGTGCGAAAAGCGGACGCGCAACGATCCACGACGTTGCGGCGGCTGCAGGCGTGAGCATTTCAACGGCATCCAAGGCCTTGAACAATACCGGCCGCATGGGCGACGAGACCCGCGAGAGGGTCAAGCGCGCCGCCGCCGACATAGGCTTCCGTCCGAATGCCTTGGCCAAGGGGTTGCTCAGCAATCGCACGTTCACAATCGGTCTTCTGACCAACGATACATACGGTCGCTTCACGCTGCCGGTCATGGCCGGCATCACAGAGGCCCTCGTCGATCACGGCGTCTCGGTCTTCCTTTGCACGATCGAGGACGATCCGGCACTTGGAAAGGTTCATGTGGACGCGATGTTGGACAAGCATGTGGATGGTATCATCGCCTCGGGGAAGCGGATCGACCGCCGCCTGCCGGTGGATCTGTCCAATCTGCCGGTCCCGGTGATCTATGCATTCACCGAGGGTGCGCCGGGAAGCGTCACCTTCTGCGCAGATGACTATCAGGGGGCCGCCCGTGCCGTCGAATGGCTACAGGGGCTCGGCCGACGCCGGATTGCCCATGTGACCGGCCCTGAAAGCTTCGTTTCAGTGCGTGAGCGCGCCAAGGCCTATCGCGACCTCGCCGGAGACGGGCTGCCGGTCATGTACGGTACATGGTCCGAGGCCTGGGGACATGACGCCGTCGCACGGCTCTGGAGCGCGGCCGGAGCAAAGCCGGATGCGATCTTCTGCGGCAACGACCAGATCGCCCGCGCGGTGGTCGATGCGCTGCGTGAGCGCGGCATACGGGTGCCGGAGGATGTCTCGGTGGTCGGTTTCGACAATTGGGAGATCGTCGCCGCACAGACCCGACCGCCGCTGACGACGGTCGATATGAATCTCAAGGCGCTTGGCCGCGAGGCCGGGCTGACCGTACTCGCGCTTGCGGAAGGACGCAGCGTCGAACCTGGCATCAGAACTTTGCCCTGCGAGCTTGTCGTGCGGCAATCATGCGGGGGAAGCCCCGGTCGTTGATTAAAGGAAAGGGGCTGATGGGAGTAGCCCCATGGGAGGAGAACATGATGAAGCGATTTCTGGCCACAACCGGCCTTATATCCTTGTGCCTTGCATCCGCCGCATCCGCCGAAAACATCTCCATGTGGGTTCGAAGCGGTATCGGCGATTCCTTCAAGAAGGTCGTCGAGGCCTATAATGCCGGCCATGACGACAAGGTCACGCTGACCGAAGTGCCTTTTGCCGAACTCGTGCAGAAATATGCGACGGCCATTGCCGGCGGCCAGGCGCCCGACGCCCTGTCGATGGACCTCATCTATACGCCGGCCTTTGCTGCGGCCGGTCAGCTCGAGGATCTGACGGACTGGGCCAAGAGTCTGCCCTATTTCAATTCGCTTTCGCCCTCGCATGTGAAGCTCGGCACCTATGACGGCCACATCTATGGCCTGCCGCTCTCCGTCGAGACCTCGGTCTTTGCGTGGAACAAGGATCTCTACAAAAAGGCGGGCCTCGACCCTGAAAAGGCGCCGACCACATGGGACGAGATCACCAGCAATGCCGAGAAGATCCGCGCCCTCGGCAGCGATACCTATGGCTTCTATTTCTCCGGCGGCGGCTGCGGCGGCTGCATGATCTTCACCTTTACGCCGCTCGTTTGGGGTGCGGGCGCCGACATTCTCTCGGAAGACGGCAAGAAGGCGACGCTCGACACGCCGCAAATGCGCAAGGCGGTCGACATCTACCGCAATTTGGTCAAGAAGGATCTGGTGCCGGCGGGAGCCGCAAGCGACACCGGTGCCAACTTCCTCAGCATCAGCAACGGCAAGATCGGCCAGCAGAGCATCGGTGCCTTCTCGATCGGAACGCTGATCACCCAATATCCCGATATCCACTTCGGCGTGACGCTGATCCCCGGCGTCGACGGCAAGCCGTCCTCTTTTGCCGGCGGCGACAATTTCGTCATCTCTAAGGGCACGAAGAAGCTCGATGCCGTGAAGAAGTTCCTCGAATACACCTATTCGCTCGAGGGGCAGAAGATCATGGCGAAATACGGCAGCCTGCCGACACGCGGCGACATCGCTGATCAAGTGCTGCAGGGTCTCGATCCCCGTATGCAGGTAGGTTTGAAGGCGATCTCCGTCGCCAAGACGCCCTATACGCTGCAATTCAACGACCTGATCAACAGTGCCAACGGTCCCTGGGCGGGCTTCACCAACGCAGCCATATTTGGAAGCGATGTCGATGGCGCATTCTCCAATGCCCAATCGGAAATGCAGTCGATCATCGACAACGCGCAATAGTAGCAAACTCACCCGCGCCGGGGAGCTTTGTGCTCCCCGGTTCCTCCATCGCAATATCGGGAGCATTCCATGGCTGGCCCTGGAGCTATCGCAATCGCATGTCCGCGAAAGCGGCGACGACGTGCCAGTTGGCACGGGTTTCTCTATATCGCGCCGGCCATGGCGCTCGTCATCGTCTTCTTCGTACTGCCCGTGATCTTCACCGTCTGGATGAGCTTCCACAACTGGCCATTGCTCGGCAATCCCCGCTGGATCGGCTTCGGCAACTATATCCGCATGGTCTCCGACATGCGCTTTATGGCAGCGCTGCGCTTCACCGCCTATTACACCATCATCGTGACCATTGCGATTTTCGCCGTTGCCTTCCCGCTCGCCTTCTTTGTTGAAAAGCACAAGCCACTCGTCGGCTTTTACCGAACCATCATCTTCCTTCCCGTTGTCGTCGGGCTTGCAACGGCGTCGCTGCTCTGGGTCTGGCTTGCCAATGTCGACGCCGGCTTTTTCGCCCCCGCCGCACTGGCACTCGGTCTTGTCGACAAGCGGCCGAACCTGCTTGCCGATTTCGACATGGCCTTTGCAACGATCATCGTCATGGTGGTCTGGAAGATCGCTGGCTTCACGATGATCATTCTGCTGACCGGCCTGCAGGCAATCCCTTCCGAATTGACCGAGGCCGCCCGCATCGATGGCGCCAAGCGCTGGCAGCGCTTCCGGCATCTGACCCTGCCGCTGATGCGCCGCACGATCGCGCTTGCACTGATCATCTCCATCACCGGTTCGGTGCTTGCCTTCGACCAGTTTTACATCATGACATCAGGCGGCCCGCAGAATCGCATGATTTCGGTCGTCTACTACATCTTCAACCAGTCCTTCGTGTCCTTCAATCTCGGCTATGGCGCGGCGCTCTCGATCGCGCTTCTCGTCATCCTGGTACTGATCAGCATCGTGCAACTCTGGCTGCTGCGCGTCGGGGAGGACAAGCCATGACCACCGCAAAGGAACGCCGCGCAAGGCGCAAGCTCTTGGATGGCATCGGCTATCACGGGATCGGCGTCATCATCGTCATCTTCTTCTTCGCGCCTTTCGTCATCGCACTGCTGTCGTCGTTCCGGCATGGAACCGAGGCGAGCCTGCCGCCGCTGCCGCCATGGCCAACAACCGGCTTCAGTTTCGACGCCTATCGCTCGCTCGACGGCTTTGGCGCCGGGGTCATCCAACATACACTGAACTCGCTCTTCGTCTCGGTCGCCACCGTGCTCTTGACCGTCATCGTCAGCCTGCTCGCCGGCTATGGCTTCTCGCGCTATCATTTCCCCTTCAAGGGCGCGCTCTTCATCCTGATCATCGCGACGCTGATGATCCCCTTCCAGTCGATCCTGACGCCGCTCTTCATTATCCTGGCAAGGCTCGGTCTTAACAATTCGCTGATCGGGCTGACGCTCGTCTATGTGACGCTGCAGCTTCCCTTTTCGGTCTTCATGATGCGCAACGCCTTCAACGCCGTGCCGAAGGAAATCGAGGAAGCGGCGCGCATCGATGGCGCGCGCGATCTGAAACTGCTCTTTCGCGTCCTCTTCCCATTGGTGCTGCCGGGTGTCGCGACCGTCGCGATCTTCGCCTTCCTCAATGCCTGGAACGAGTTTCTGGCCGCATTGGTGCTCCTGTCGAGCAACGAGAAATTCACCCTGCCGGTGCTGATGATCGCCGTCAGGACCGGCCGCCTTGGCGCCGTCAACTGGGGCGCGGTCCAGGCCGGCATCGCCGTCATGACCATCCCCTGCGTCATCGTCTTTCTGCTTCTGCAACGCTACTACATGCGCGGGCTGATGGCCGGCGCGGTGAAATAACCTTTTAAGCAAGGATCAAAGCCATGTCTGACAAGCAAAACCGCCAGTTTCGCCCCCTGCCCGTTCCGAATGTCGAGCTCGCTGGCCTTTTCGGCGCCCGCCAGGATGCCATCTGCAACTCCACCGCGGCAACCCTGCTCGACCGCTGCGTCGAAGCTGGCATGATCCAGGCGATCGACGTCAGCCAGCCAAGCCCCGGCATCGTCATCCCCTTGCAGACATGGTCGGGCTCGACGCAGATGTTCTGGGACAGTGATCTCGGCAAGTCGATCGAAACCATCGCCTATTCCCTCTATCGCCGTCCCAATGCCGAACTGGAGGCGCGTGCGGACGCCATCATCGATATGTATGAAAAGCTGCAGCAGGAGGACGGCTACCTGAACGCCTGGTTCCAGCGCGTCCAGCCGGGTCGCCGCTGGACCAACCTGCGCGATCATCACGAACTTTATTGCGCAGGCCATCTGATCGAGGC
Organism: Rhizobium sp. 11515TR; assembly: GCF_002277895.1. Classification (NCBI taxonomy): domain Bacteria; kingdom Pseudomonadati; phylum Pseudomonadota; class Alphaproteobacteria; order Hyphomicrobiales; family Rhizobiaceae; genus Rhizobium; species Rhizobium sp. 11515TR. The sequence goes on from NZ_CP022999.1 coordinate 616,486, forward strand.
GGCCGTCGCCTATTACCAGGCAACGAGCAAGCGCAAGCTGCTCGATATCATGAGCCGTTTTGCCGATTACATGATTACCGTCTTCGGCCATGGCGAAGGTCAGCTGCGCGGCTATTGCGGCCACGAAGAGGTGGAACTCGCCCTCGTCAAGCTCGGCCGTGTCACCGGCGAGAAGAAATATCTCGATCTCGCCAAATACTTCATCGACGAGCGCGGCCAGGAACCGCATTTCTTCACCGAGGAAGCGCTTCGCGACGGCCGCGACCCCAAGAATTTCGTGCAGAAGACCTATGAGTACAGCCAGTCGCACGAGCCGGTGCGCGATCAGACCAAGGTGGTGGGGCATGCGGTGCGCGCCATGTACCTCTATTCCGGCATGGCCGATATCGCCACGGAATATAATGACGATACGCTGACCTCGGCCCTTGAAACGCTCTGGGATGACCTGACGACCAAGCAGATGTATGTGACCGGCGGCATCGGGCCGGCGGCATCGAACGAGGGCTTTACCGACTATTACGATCTGCCGAATGAGAGCGCCTATGCCGAGACCTGCGCCTCCGTCGGCCTCGTCTTCTGGGCCAACCGCATGCTCGGTCGCGGACCGAACCGCCGTTATGCCGACATCATGGAAGTGGCGCTCTATAACGGTGCGATGGCCGGGCTATCGCAGGACGGCAAGACCTTCTTCTACGAAAACCCGCTGGAAAGCGCCGGCAAACATCACCGCTGGACCTGGCACCATTGCCCGTGCTGCCCGCCCAATATCGCACGCCTGCTCGCCTCCGTCGGCTCCTATATGTATGCAGCCGCCGACAACGAGATCGCCGTTCATCTCTACGGCGAGAGCAAGGCCCGCGTGCCACTCGCTGGCGGCGTGAACGTGCAGCTTTCCCAGACGACGCGCTATCCATGGGACGGCGCCATTCGCTTCGAGGTCAATCCAGATCGAGCAACCAAATTTGCACTATCGCTGCGCATTCCCGAATGGGCCGAGGGCGCGACGCTCGCAATCAATGGTGCACCGGTCGATTTGGCAGCGATCACCGTCGATGGCTACGCCCGTATCGAGCGCGAGTGGAAGGCGGGCGACAGCGTCGACCTCATACTTCCGCTGATCCCGCGCACGCTGTTTGCCAATCCGAAAGTCCGCCAGGATGCCGGACGCGCGGCCCTGATGCGAGGCCCACTCGTCTATTGCGTCGAAACCACCGACAATGGTCACGACCTCAACGGCATTTCGCTTTCCAGCGATCCGGCCACTGCCAAGACAACGGAAATTACCGCACTGGGGGGTGCGGTCGCGCTCGATGTTGCGGTCATGCGCGATGAGGCCGACTGGGGCTCCGATCTCTATCGGACGACACCCCCGAAAAGGACCACCTCCACCGCGCGTTTCGTGCCCTACCATCTCTGGGACAATCGCGATCCGGGCGAGATGCTGGTCTGGATCCGCGCCGATCAGCTGCAGCGCGGAGCCTGACATGACGAAGAACGGCATGCGCCTGACCGGCGTCCGCAAGAGTTTCGGCGGTCTCGCGGTCATCCACGGCATCGATCTCGACATACCGGAAGGCGCTTTCGTCGTCTTCGTCGGCCCCTCCGGCTGTGGCAAGTCCACGCTGCTGCGGATGATTGCCGGGCTGGAGGAAGTGACCGACGGCGAGATCGCCATCAAGGGCCGAGACGTCACCGATCTCGATCCGTCCGAGCGCGGTATCGCTATGGTCTTCCAGTCCTATGCGCTCTATCCGCATATGAGCGTTCGCGACAATCTCGGCTTCGGACTTAAAATGGCCCGGACCGAGGCATCCGAAATCGAAAGACGCGTGCGCTCCGCCGCCGCGATCCTCAAGATCGACCATCTCCTGGACCGCCGGCCGGGACAGCTTTCCGGCGGTCAACGCCAGCGTGTCGCCATCGGCCGTGCCATCGTTCGCGAGCCGGATGTCTTTCTCTTCGACGAGCCGCTTTCCAACCTCGACGCGGAATTACGCGTCTCCATGCGCATCGAAATTGCCCGGCTGCATCGCGAACTCGGCAATACGATGATCTATGTCACCCATGACCAGACCGAGGCCATGACGCTCGCCGACAGGATCGTCGTGCTGAGAGACGGCCGGATCGAACAAGTGGGCAGCCCGCGAGAGGTCTATGAAGATCCGGCCAACAGTTTCGTGGCCGGCTTCATCGGCTCGCCAAGGATGAATATGATCGAAGCGACGTGGTCCGGCGACGGGACGGCGAAGCTGGGAAACTGCAGCATCAAGGTCGACCTTTCACAAACCAAGCCATCGGCGGGAGAAAAGATCCTGCTTGGCATGCGCCCCGAACATTTCGTCGTCGCGTCAAATGCCGACGATGCCATGCGGGTCACGGTCGATGTCACCGAATATCTGGGCGGCACCCGCTATCTCTACTGTCAGACAGAGGACGGCCAGGCGATCATCGCCGAATATCGCGACGGGCCGGAAATCGAGCGCGGCGACACGCTCCATCTGCATTGCCCACCCGAACGTCGGCGCTATTTCGACAAGCAGGGAGGACGGCTGCGGTAGGAGTTTCCAAGTAACACGTATGAAAGGATCATCGCCATTCCGGGCGGATTAGAATTCCCAAGGAGATATCAGGTCCAGCCCAGTCTCACGGAAGTCGGATAGATTGCGAGTAGCTAAACGTCCGCCATTAACGCGGGCGATGGCTGCTATCATGCCATCAGCCGTCGACATCGGCCGTCCCTGCCTCTTCGCCGCGCCCATAAGCTGGCCGTAGTCCAATGCGGCTTCTTCGGTAAGACCGAAGATCCGATCAGCGAAACGATGACGCCATTCAGACAATCTCTGCTCAAGTCGGGCAGCCCTCTGGTCGGGAACAATTTTTTGAATACCAAAGGCGATTTCAGCAATAGCCACAGTGGAAAGCGCTATCTCCGCATCATACCGGCTAAGCCACGATATCACGGCCTCGTCAGGCAGTTTCCGGAAGGTTTCAGAGATAACATTCGTGTCCAGAAATATCACAGGTCGATGCCGTGATTGCGTTGACGGCCCGCGCGAATGACAGATTCAAGGTCGATATCGTCATCATCGCTCATCGCCATTCGACCATAGAAAGACGATGCCGGTTCGCGACCAGCCTCTCGAATCTCATAAGCTTCCAGCGCTCGCTCAACGACATCGGCGATAGTGCGGTTTTCGCGCCGTGCGAGCCGATGCGCGAGGTCACGCGCTCTAGCACTACGAACGGACAATTGTGGTTCAGCCATATCTGTCTCCTGTTCCAACTATATAGCTACAGGACAATCAGCCATCAAGATGGCAAAAGACGGCCAGATGGCAAAACGAACTATGCCGCCTTGCTGACCCGTACCGGAACGGATTTATACGACGGCGTGCCGCTTTCCTTGTCCTGGTAATCGATCGGGATCAGGCAATTCGCCTCCGGGTAATAGGCAGCGACGGAGCCCTCGGAAATATCGTAAGAAATCGCCGTCAGCTTCAGCAATCGCTTGGCACCCGATGGGAGCGCCGTTTCGATCTCGACGAGATCGCCGTGCTCCAGGCCCTTTGCTTTCAGATCCTTGTCGTTCATGAACAGGATGTCGCGGCGGCCGAAGACGCCGCGATATCGGTCGTCGAGGCCATAGATCGTCGTGTTGTACTGATCGTGGCTGCGGATTGTAGCGAGCTTGAGGATGGTTCCATCCGAAAGGGAGATGTCTTCGTTCAGACCTTCAAAGAGCTTGAACTCGGCCTTGCCGGATGGCGTCTTCCAGACACGTTCAGTCGGCCCGATCGGCAGGCGAAAGCCACCCGGCACCCGGATGCGCTCGTTGTAGTCGGCGAAATCCGGATAGACCACTTCGATCTTGTCGCGGATCAGATCGTAATCGGTGATGAGCTCCATCCACGCGACCTTGCTATTCGGCAGGGTCGCCTGCGCTATTCCCGCGACGATGGCCGGCTCTGAGCGAAGCTGGTCGGAGGCCGGCTTCAGCCTGCCGCGCGAGGCATGCACCATCGACATCGAATCCTCGATGGTCACCGATTGCGCACCGGTCGCCTGAATATCCTGCTCGGTGCGACCGAGCACCGGGAACAGGAAGGATTCCTTGCCGATCAGCAGGTTAGAACGATTGAGCTTGGTGTTCATATGGGCGGCAAGATCGAGCTTGCGCATCGCCTGCGCGCAGAGTTCCGGATCGGGAAGCGCGATCGAGAAATTACCACCGAGGCAGATGAGCACCTTGGAGCGCCCCTCCGCCATGGCCTGCATGGCGGCGACGGCATCGTGACCATGATGAGCCGGCGCGGTGAAGCCGAAGGCCCGTTCGATGCCCTCGATCAGGGCCGGCGTCGGCTTCTCGGTAATCCCGACGGTACGATTGCCCTGCACGTTGGAATGGCCGCGCAGCGGGCAGATGCCGGCACCCGGTTTGCCGAAATTGCCGCGCAGCAGTAAGAGATTGGCGATCTGCTGGACATTCGCCGTCCCCTTGGCATGCTGCGTGATACCCATGCCATAGGCAATGATCGTTGCCTTCGACTTGGCATAGATCTCTGCTACCCGTTCCAGATCGGCGCGGGCAAGGCCCGAAACCCGTTCGATATCAGCCCACTCCGTCTGGTTGATATCGGCAACAAGGGCGTCGAAGCCTGTGGTGTGCTCGGCGATGAAGGCGTGATCGAGAACGTCAGGGGAGGTCTCGGCCAGCGCCAGGACCGCCTTCATGATGCCCTTCAGCGCCGCCGCATCGCCGCCGATCTTAACCTGGTAATAGGAGGAGGCGATCCGGGTCGAGCTGAAGGTTCCCATCTCGATCGGATCCTGCGGATCGGCAAAACGCTCGAGCGCCCGCTCCTTCAAGGGGTTGAAGACGATGATCGGCACGCCTCGCCGCGAGCATTCATGCAGCGTGCCCATCATGCGCGGATGGTTGGTGCCGGGATTGTGCCCCATGGAGATGATCAGATCGCATTCGTCGAAGTCGTCGAGCGATACCGTGCCCTTGCCGATGCCGATCGATTGCGGCAGGCCGACGCTGGTTGCCTCGTGGCACATGTTCGAGCAATCGGGGAAATTGTTGGTGCCGTATTCGCGCGCAAATATCTGGAAGAGGAAGGCCGCCTCGTTGGAGGCGCGGCCGGATGTGTAGAATTCGACCATATCCGGATCGGGCTGGCTGCGCATGACCTCGCCGATTCGGGCAAAGGCATCTTCCCAGGCAATCGGCCGGTAGGTGTCGGATGCCCGATCATAGACCATCGGATGGGTCAATCGGCCGGCATTTTCGAGCTCATAATCGCTCCAGGTCAAAAGCTCGCTGACCGTATGTTCGGCGAAGAATTCCGGCGTCACACGCTTGTTCGTCGCTTCCCAGGTGACGGCCTTGGCACCGTTTTCACAGAACTGGAAAGTGGAGGTGTGTTCCTTGTCTGGCCATGCGCAACCCGGGCAATCGAAGCCCGTGGGCTTGTTGGTGCGCAGTAGCAGGCCGGGCGCTTCCGTAACGTCCATCTGCAAGCGCACCGCATTGGCCGTCGCCTTCAGGGCTCCCCAGCCGCCGGCCGGGCTATTGTAGGGACGAATACCGGGGACTTCACGCTTCTGCGCCATCATACGCTCCTTTGGCTACCCAAGCGGCTTCCTCCCAAATGCCGATTTCTAACGAATAAGCGGGCGGCAGGAGAGAGTAAAGCGCTACCAATAGGCACTTGACAAAACAATCGATACGCGCTGACCGCAAATGACGCTGGTATTGACGCGCCTCAAACTCAGTTCTTAAAAACCAGGCAACTGCCGCCCTGCTGCCGCACCTGAATGCAAACGGCATCGGCCTCTTCGCGGGTGTCGCGGCCTATGCGCGCCGCGTAGCGGATGCGGCGACCGAAATCTGCGTTGCGCTGACGCACGATCAACGGCTTCTCAACATTCAATGGCGAAGGCAGCTTCCGGATATTCGCGACAAATAGCCGCCGAGCCGCATCCAGCTGGAAATGCTCGGCCAGTTGAGCGCCCCAGGGCGCCCAGGGCCGCTCCTGCTCCAGGGGCGTCGGTTTCAGGCGCCGGCTCTGGGCGAGGGCGACGCAGGAGTCGACGAAAGGCTTGCCCTTGTCGAGCACTGGGGCCGCGATATCGGGCGGATCATCGCGCCATTCTTCGACACTGTGGGCCGTGATGGCACTCACATAGTTGCGGGTCTCATAGGGAAGCCCGCCGGAATTCAGGAAATTGGCAAGGCCGGCCTCGCCGGCATTATAAGCAGCCGCCGCAAGCCCGAGATTGCCGAAGCGGTCGCGCAATTCATCGAGATAGGTTGCCGCCTTGCCGAGCGCTTCGAGCGCATCGTAGCTGTCGCGCACACCACGCAGCTTCGCCGTTCCCGGCATGAACTGCGCGATACCGCGCGCGCCTTTGGGACTGACGGCATCGGAGCGGAACAGGCTTTCGCGCCAGACGAGCCGTGCGAGATAATCCGGCGGCAGATGGTTGGCATGAGCGAAATACTCTATGGCCGTGCAGAGATCGCGATTGTAGCTGTCCCTGCGCAGGCACAGCGTTTGGCCCGTCTCCGTCGTCAGCGGCCCCGAAATGCAGACAGGCGGTGCGACAGTCCATTCCGGTTGAGCTCTCGCGGGTCTGAAAGCAACACCGTTAACGGAAAACGCGATCGCAAAAGCGACGATGATGCCGAAGAAGCCTGCCCGGTAATGCCTGCCTGCCATTTAAGCGATATCCGTCCGAGACCAACCGATCGCAAATTCGCGGCCTCTTCATATCATCGATGGACGGAAGCGAAAACCTCTCGCCCGACAGCCAGCGCTAAGGCTGTTACTCTGCGAGGCGTCCGCCGCGCATCGGCGCCGGCACGCCCGTCGTGCCGGGGAAGCTGATCGGGAGGCCACGCAGAACGCGTACGGCGAGAAACGCAAAGCATTCCGCCTCGACTGCATCGCCGCGCCAGCCGAGATCTTCGGCAAAGATCGGCTCGACGCCGGCCCGGCTTTTCAGCATCGACATGATCGTCGGGTTGTGCCGGCCGCCGCCGCTGACGACGACCTTGGTGGGCCTGCGCGGCAGCAGGTCCAGCGCCTTGCCGACGGCGCTTGCCGTGAAGGCCGAAAGCGTGGCGGCGCCATCTTCCGGGCTGAGGCCATCCGCCATGGCGGCACCGAAATCGAAACGATCCAGCGATTTCGGATAGGGCGCAGTCATATATGGGTGCTGCAACAGCCGCTCGAGCCGCGCCTCATCGACCTTGCCGGCAGCTCCAAGCGCACCGTCACGGTCCATTTCGCCGAGCCCGCGGGACTTGATGAAATCATTGAGCGGCGCATTGGCAGGACCGGTATCAAAGGCAACGAAATTGCCCTCTCCATCCCACCAGGTGACATTGGCAACGCCGCCAAGATTGAGAATGGCCGCCTCTCCTGCGGCACCCGCCCCGCGCAGCAGCGCGGTATGATAGGCAGCAGCAAGCGGTGCGCCCTGCCCGCCGGCACGCATGTCGGCCGAACGGAAATCATAGGCGACCTTGGTGCCGAGAATGGACCGCATCAGCTCACCGTCCCCAAGCTGGCGCGTCTGCCCCAGCCGGTCCTTCTGCGGCGCGCGATGCAGCACGGTTTGGCCATGGAAACCGACAACGCCGATGTCGGCCATCGTCATGCCGTTGCTTTCCACGAGTTCCTTCACGGCCTCCGACTGCGCTCGCGTCAAAGCTTCCTCGGCCGCCTTGAAGATCGCCGGTTCGGGTCCCTCAAAATTCCACGCGCGCGCCTGCCGCAGCGTCTCTTCCAGCAGTTCCCGAATCCAGCTGGGATAAGGAGCCAGAACATAGGGGCCGAACTCCTCGATCCGCTCGCCGTCCGTCTTCAGCATGGCGACATCGATATTGCCGTCGAGGACGGTCCCGGTCATCAGACCGACTGCCCAGATTGGTTCCATGGTCAGGCTCCTATGCTGCGTTGACGAGATCGCTGACGGTCTGACGGAGCGCCAGAATGCCGCTGTCGAAATGGCGTGTCGGATGGATGCGGTTGGTAAGGAGGGTCCAGGCTCGGCCTTGGTCGAAATCGATCCAGAGGGCCACGCCTGTAAACCCCGTATGGCCGATCGTGCCGGGCGAGCAAAGAGTGCCGCCATGCCAACCGTCATAGGGCCGTTCCCAGCCATGCGTGCGTGTGGCCGAAAGCGGTGTCCGCATCAGCGCGATTGACTGCGCCGACGCGCCGCTACCGTCAAGCAATCCCTTAGCGAAATCGAGGATCGAATCCACCGTGCCGAACAGCCCGGCATGGCCGGCGCCCTGCAGCGCCGAACAATTGTCGTCATGAACCTCGCCCGAGAGAACGCGGTGACGCCAGGTGCAGTCTTCCGTTGCAGCAGCCAATTCCGGCGGCGTGGAGAAGGCAAATCCCGGCCCCGGATCCATGGCTCGGATTGTCTTTCTATTCAGCCGCTCCAGCGCGAAGCCGAGTAGGATGAAATTGATATCGGAATAGACGGGCGGGCCGGCGCGCCATTCGCGCTGCAGAATGAAGGTGCGCAGGAGGTCGGGGTCGCGGCCGTAGGTGTAGATCGGCTCGACTGCCGGAAACGGTGTCTGGTGACCCAGGCACTGGCGGAACGTCACCTTCCGTTCCCATGCCTCGGCGCTGTATTGACGCAGGTCAGGGAGCAGCGTCGTCAACGGAGCATCAAGGTCGATCGTGCCAGCCTCGGCCAGGGCCAGGATGCGCGGCGTGGTGAAAATGACTTTCGTAAGGGATGCGAGATCGAACCAGGTATCGGCCAGCATCGGCCTAATGTCAGGTACCTTCTGTGCCGAACCGGCAGCGCGAACCCGTCGGTTGCCGTCGAGATCGACGATACCAAGCACGCCGCCGGGAATGCGCGCCGCCGCAACCGATTGCTCGAGCGGCGCGAAGGCCCGATCGAAACGCTCCTGAAACCGCATGCTCCCCCCTGCTGCCATCTCGCCTCTCCTAGGCATCGCTCAGGCTTCTGCCAGTGCGATGTGATCCGGCGCAAAGCGGCGCCACTCGGGAACGGCCGGCTCGAAGCCCAAGGGGCGCACTAGCGACGGAACCTGGCGAGTATCGAGCGTGAAGTTTTCCTTGCGCCGCGCAACCGTCGGAACCGCCGCGATCAACCGCCTGGTATAGGAATGCTTGGGCTCGGACAAGACCGAGGCGGCATCGCCGATCTCGACGATCTGGCCGGCATAGATCACCGCGATGCGATGGGCGATCCGCTCCACGACAGCCATGTCATGTGAGATGAAGAGATAGGCAAGACCATATTCGCGCTGAAGCTCGATCAACAATTCCAGAACCTGAGCTTGAACGGACACGTCGAGCGCGGAAACCGCTTCATCAAGCACCAGCACCGAGGGATTCGGCATCAAAGCGCGCGCGATGCAAAGCCGCTGACGCTGGCCGCCGGAAAATTCGTGCGGATAGCGCTCCAGGGCGTTTTCCGGCAACCCCACGCGATTCAAAAGCATAACCATCCGGTCTCGTGTCTCGGCTGAGACGCGGCTGCCCGCGGCGATCACCGGTTCGGCAAGGATGCTATCGATGCGCAGTCTCGGGTTGAGCGAAGCGTATGGGTTCTGGAAGACCATTTGCACCGCGCTGGTGCGATCCGCCGCCTTGCCGCTATTCGTCGTAAAGCTGCCGCGGGTCGATTTCACCAATCCGAGGATCGCGCGGGCGGTGGTGGATTTACCCGATCCGCTTTCGCCGGCGATCGCCAACGTCTCGCCCGGCATCAGGTCGAAACCGACGCCTTCGACGGCATGAACGGCGCCGCTCGACCGCCGAAGGAGGCCGCCCTTAACCGGAAAACGGACCGTCAAGCCATCAACCTTTAATGCCGGCTTGGGCGACGCCTCATTCCTTTGAAAATCGGTGCGTGCAGCCTGCCCCGACGCGAAATGCGGGATGGAATGCAATAGATGCCGGGTATAGGGATGGCTTGGATGATCGAGGATCTGATTAAGCTCGCCCTGCTCAACCGCCTGGCCTGCCTGCATCACCATCACCTTGTCGGCAATGCCGGCAACGAGGCCGATATCGTGCGTGATGAAGATCATCGACATGCTGGTCTCGCGCTTCAATTCGGCGAGCAGTGCCATGATCTGCGCCTGCACAGTGACATCGAGCGCCGTCGTCGGCTCATCGGCAATCAATAGACGCGGATTGCAGGCAAGGGCCGTTGCGATCATCACGCGCTGAAGCATGCCGCCGGAAAGCTGGTTCGGACAATAGGTCAACCGACGCGCCGCATCCGGAATACGCACACGATCCAGGGCGTCCTTGGCCGCCGCTTTCGCCTGCTTGCCGGTCAGGCCGCGATGCAGCCGGAAGGATTCCTCGATCTGCGTGCCGATGGTCAGAACCGGATTAAGAGAGGTCATCGGCTCTTGGAAGATCATGCCGATCTCGGCACCACGGATCTTCGTCAGTTCCGCTTCGCCCGCTTTGGTGAGATCGAGGATGCTGTTGTCGCCACGCTTGAACCGGATCGAGCCGCCGATAATGCGGCCACCGCCGAAATCGACGAGGCGATTAATTGACAGTGCCGTTACTGACTTGCCCGAGCCGCTCTCGCCGACGATCGCCAGCGTCTCGCCCGCTTCGAGATCGAAGCTGACGCTGCGAACGATGGGATTGGCCTCGGCATTGCGTCCGAAGCCGACGCTGAGATCGCAAACGGAAAGAAGCGGTGTCATACGGTCGCCCTCCGCATCTTCGGATCAAGGATATCGCGCAGGGCATCACCGAGCAGGTTGAAGCCGAGAATGGAAATCATGATGGTCACGCCGGGGAAGATCAGCAGCCAAGGCGCCGTTTCCATGAGATTGCGACTGTCGCTCAGCATCAGCCCAAGCGAAGAAGCCGGCGGCTGCGTTCCCAAGCCGAGGAAGCTGAGACCCGCCTCCGTCAGCAGCGACCAGGCGAGCGCCAGTGTTACCTGCACCGTCAAGGGTGCGACGAGATTGAGCAGGAGATGCCGCGTCAGGATGTAAGAACGGCTGCTGCCGAAGGTGCGGGCGGCATCGACGAAATCGCGTCCCTTCAAGGAAAGAGCCGGGCCGCGCACGACGCGGGTGAAGATCGGCGTATAGACGATCGCAATTGCGGCAACGCTTGTCCAGGTACCAGGCCCGACAATGGCGATGATCAGGAGCGCCAGCAGGATCGCCGGGAAAGCTAGAAGCACATCCATCGCGCGCATGATGACGCCATCCCAACGTTTGCCCGACCAGGCAGCGGTCAAGCCAAGCACGGTGCCGATCAGGGTCGCAACAGCGACGGAAAAGAAGGCGACTATGAAGGATTCGCCGATGCCGTGCATCAGGCGGCTCGCAACATCGCGGCCGAAGAGGTCCGTGCCCATCCAGTATGTGAGGCTCGGCGCATGCAGCCTATCGATGCGATTCTGCGTCAGTGGATCGTGCGGCGTGACACCGAGCGTGCCGAGAATGGCAAGCAGGATATAGATAAGAACGATAACGCCGCCGATCCGGCCGCTCATATGTCCGAAGATGGCTTTGACGATGCGCATCAGCCTTCTCCAAGCCGAACGCGCGGATCAAGCGCGACGTAAGCGAGATCGACCAGCAGATTGACGATCATGAAATTGAAGGCAATGAATAGCACGCTGCCCTGCACCAGCGCGTAGTCGCGCTGCAGGATGGCATCGAGTACCATGCGCCCCAGCCCGGGGAGGGCATAGATCTGCTCGACCAACACGGCACCGCCAAGCAGATAGCCAAATTCGACGCCGCTCAAGGTCACCACCGGGATCAATGCATTCGGCAAAGCATGCCGCCAGATGACGCCGCGCGCCGGCACGCCACGGCTGCGGGCGGTGCGGACATAATCATCGCTCAGGACATCGAGCATGGCGGAGCGCACGACGCGTGTCACGGAAGCGGCAAAGGCAAAACCGAGCGTCAGCGCCGGCAGGATCATCTGGCTGAGATTTTCGAGCGGGTTCTCCCAAAGGGGTGTGAATGCACCCATGGTCGGCAACATGCCAAATCCCGCCGACAAGGCATAGATCAGCAGCAGTCCGAGAACGAAATTCGGCGTGGACTGTCCGATCATGGCGACGATGCGCACGGCAAGGTCGGACAGTTTCTCGTTCCGCGTAGCGGCGAAGACTCCCGCCGGCAGGCCGATGGCAAGCGCAATCATCATGGAAAGCAAGGCAAGCTCGAGCGTCAGCGGAAAGCGTTCCAGGATGATGTCGAGCACCGGCTTGCCATAGGTAACCGATATGCCGAGATTGCCCCGAAATACACCGAGCAGCCAGTGCCAGTACTGGATCGGCCAGGACTGGTCGATGCCGAAATAGGCGGCTAGAGCCTCTCGCTGCTCCGGCGTCAGCAAGCCCGCATTGGTTCCGAGCATCGCCGTGATCGCATCGCCCGGCACCAGCCGGATGGAGACGAAGACGAAGATGGAAACGCCCAGCATGATCAGCGGGAATGTCATCAGCCGGCGCGTCAGATATGACATTGCAATTCCTCTAGAACAACTTCAGCTAAACCAAGACGTGAACTGACAGCTGAAATTGCTTAAAAACAAAGAGATAGAGCATTTCCATGACATAGATTGAAGGGAAATGCTCTATGTCCCGGTCATCGCTACTTGATCGAAACCTTGCTGAGGCCGAACAGCGAGCCGGTCGGTGTAGGCACGAAACCTTCGACGTTCTTTTGCTCGGCCGTATAGCCATAAGCCGTATAGAGCCAGATCCAGGGCGAGACTTCGGCGAGATGCTTTTCGAATTCGGCGAAGATCTCCTTGCGCTTGCCCGGATCGGTCTCCGCGCGGCCCTTCTGCATCAAGCTGTCGAGCGTGTCGTCGATATAGTTGGCGACCTTCTGCAGGTTGCCGGTCTTTGTCCAATAACGGTTGTACATCGAATAGGGGTCGGCACTGCCGCCATTGAGCGCTACAGCCATGTCGAAATTGCCCTTCAGCCAGGTGTCGACATAGACGTTGAGTTCCATCACCTTGATATCGAGCTTGATGCCGATTTCGGCGAGCTGCGACTGAATGACCTGCGCCTCGGCCGTAGCGGTCGGCGGCTCGCCGGTTGCGGCAATCACAGTCGCCGAAAAGCCGTTGGCAAAGCCGGCATCGGCCATCAGCTTCTTCGCCTTGGCGACATCGCGCGTGTAGCAGAAGAGCTTGCTGGGATCGGTCGCATAGAGCGGCATCGTCAGCGGCCCCGTTACCTTGCCTTCGCCGAGGGCGGCCGTATCCATCACATCTTTGCGATCGATGGCGCAGGAGATCGCCTGACGCACGGCGAGCTGATCCATCGGCTTGCGCGAGGGATTAAGCTGCAGGACGTTGTAGGAGAGCACTGGCGTGCGAGTGAGCTGCAGCTTCGGCTCCTTCGGCACAAGCGTTGCCACGAGTGGATCGTTGAGCAGCGCGAAATCGATCTGACCGGTGCGGAGCGACGCAAGGATCGCGGTTTCATCCGGCAACACGCTGATATTGATGCCATCGACGCCGGTGACACCGCCGGCCCAATCCTTGTTGGCGCTCAGGATTTCCTTGGAATTCGGAACCCAGCTGTCGAGCTTGAAGGGGCCGGAGCCGATCGCCTTCGTGCCGATAGTGCCGGCGGTGATCTCGCTTGCCGGAACGATCGCCGCGTTGAGGCTCGTCATGGCCGTCAGAAGGGGAACGTCGGGCTGCGACAGATTGAAGACAACGGTATTGGCATCGGGCGTGTCGATGCTTGCAATCGACAGGAAGTTGGCCCGAGCGACCGCGCCGGTCGCCTGGTCGAGAATGCGCTGGAAGGAGGCCTTGACGTCGGCCGAGGTGACAGCTGCGCCGTTCTGGAATTTGGCCTTGGCATTGAGCTTAAAGGTCAGCTGCTTGCCGTCTGGCGAGAACTGCCAGCTTTCGGCAACGCCAGGCGCGATCTGCAGATTGCTGTCGAGACGAACGAGCGGTTCGTAGATCAGCTCCAGCAGGCGGATGGAGGAGAAGGCCGTCTGCTTATGCGGATCGAGCCCGGTTGCGTCCTGCGACCATGCCATGCGCAACGTCGCTGCCTCTACGGGTATCGCAACCGTCGCCAGACCGATCCCCACGGCCAGCGCCACGCCCGAAATCAACTTCTTTCCAAAATTCCCTTCCACTTTCAGTCCTCCAAATTTTTTAAATGTCCCCGGCCGATTTTGGCCCATTGATTGCCGTCGCGGCATGCCGCGATGGTTGTCTCAAGCAGTCCTGGCGTTGATGGCCTTGCGCAGGAATCCATCAGCGTTTTGCAATGCCGTGCGGGCTTCTTCAATGGCCATCCCGGTAATTTCCATGAGAATGGCTAGCTTGACGTCATTGCCGGTGAGATCAAGCACCCGGCGGGCCTCCTGCTGGGTGCAACCGGTCGCCTGCATGACGATGCGCGAGGCGCGCGCCACCAGCTTCTTGTTGCTGGCGCTGACATCGACCATCAGGTTCTGATAGCTCTTGCCGATGCGGATCATGCTCGCCGTCGTCAGCATGTTGAGAATGAGTTTCTGGGCCGTGCCGGATTTCAGCCGGGTCGAGCCGGTCAGGATTTCCGGGCCGACAACAGGCGAGATCGCCAGATCGGCAATGCCGGCGATGGTGGAATTGGGATTGCAGGATAGTGCGACGGTAAAGGCACCGATACTCTTGGCGTAGTTCAGACCACCGATGACATAGGGCGTGCGGCCACTGACTGCGATGCCGACGACCACATCATCCTTGGTGAGTTTGATCTCCTCCAGCGCCTGACGCCCCTGTACCGGATCATCTTCTGCGCCTTCGATCGAACGGCGCAGCGCATCCGGGCCGCCCGCAATCAATCCAATGACCATATCAGGCGGCACGCTGAAGGTGGGCGGGCATTCGGAGGCGTCGAGAACGCCGAGACGACCGCTGGTGCCGGCTCCCATATAGATCAGCCGTCCACCCTTCTGGAAAGCGGCGACGATCTGATTGACGGCAGCGGCAATCGCCGGAATGACCTTCTCGACGGCGACGGGCACCGTCTGATCCTCATAATTGATTTCACGCAGGATATCGAAGGTCGGCAACAGATCGATATGCATCGTATTCGGATTGCGCCCTTCGGAAACCAATTGTTCCAGTTCGGATATCAACGTCTGTTCTGTCATGGGCCTGCTCGCGAAATAACGCTTCGATATCAATAACTCGCAGTGGCAAGTTCGACCATTTCAGTATCGAACACCCCTCAGCAAAGTTCGGCTTTCAGTCAGACGGCCGATCAAAATCAGCCAGGGCTCGGACGGCCTTTTTCGGCTTCGCTTCCTGCCCACTCCCTGTTTACCTTGGTTAACACTATGTCTGATTATTCCTTTCGTCAATCTATAAAGGAATAAAATATTCCAATTCTGCCGCGCGAATTCACCACTGCGGATTATGCGGCGACAGCACACAGCGGTAAGTGTGATTTACCGACCGACGCAAGCTAACGCTTCGGCTCCAGATCGGTCAGCTTGCTCTTAGACGTCGCCATCATCACGCTGGTATTCAATAGGAAGAGAGCGATCATTCCGATCTGAAAACCATCGGAAGATCAGCCGACACGTCGAGCGGCCGGAAATGCCGTAAGTTTTCGGTGATGACGGTCAGGTCATAAGCCCGCGCCGTCGCTGCAATGATAATGTCGCCGAGGCCAGGATTGTGGCCCTTGCTCAGGGCGTCGTCTTCCAGAGCACCGGCGACCCGCGCGACCACTGTATCCATGGGTAGGATACGATCGCTGAAACTATCCGTGATGAAATCGAGCCAGTCAGAGAGACGCTTGGCTCGCTCAGTTCCGCCGCGACGATGAAGGGAGCGTATTCCCTTTTCGATCTCCGAGACAGACATGGCCGACAGAAATAGCGCATCGGCTTCGCCCTGATTGTGGAACCACATCCGGATGGCATCGGAGGGCGGCACCTTATCCGGCGCAAATCTGCTGATAATATTCGTATCGAGCAGGTACTCCGTCACAGATCAACGTCCCTCATTTTTGAGGAGTTTCGATCCAGATCGACACCACCGGGAAAGGTGAGCAGGAAATCCCCGAAATTCGGCTTGGGCTTCTCCAAAGCCTTCTTTGCGGCCTCTGCCGCTTCGACCGACACAAGTACGGCAGCGGGCTTCCCGTGGCGCGTAATGGTGACAAAATCACCGTTGGCGGCTTCATCGACCAAATTGGCAAAGCCTGCCTTTGCCTCTGCTACGCTAATTGTTGACATCACGCCCTCAATCGAAAATGACCATATATAGTCAAAATAGGGCCTGCCGTCGATAGAATCAAGAGAAAAGAGAAAGACGTTTATTGCATCCCATGGGTCATTCGGTTCGAGAGTCGCAAATTGCCTGTCTTGCCAAAATGATCGCACCGGATACCGCGTCGCCATCGCTGGGTTTCAATCGACGGCGTACATCGGGCGAGAGCCAGGGTTCAAGCGGGCTTGCGAGACCGCCGAGCAGGCAGACGCGCGGTGCACCTTTCTCGAACAGGGTGCGAACCAGAGTATCGATATGGCCGGCCGCGCTTTGCACGATCCGCCGTGCGGCAGCATCTCCCTGATCGGCATGTCGCAGGACCATCGGTGCAAGGGCGGCATAATCCGTGGCCGAAGCCCGGTCCATCCAGGCGACTGCCTCCATCGGATCGTTCTGGAAGCGCTGCATGATTTCGGCCAGCAAAGCGGTCTTCTGTTCGCGACCGTCATGGGCACGCAGCGCAAGCTGCACCGCCTTCAATCCGAGATAGGCGCCGCTCCCCTCATCCGAAATGGGAAAACCATAGCCGCCGACCCGCAATTGCCGTCCTTCGACGAGGCCGAGACCGATCGAACCGGTGCCGGCGATGACGATGGCACCATCGCGACCGGAATGGGCGCCAAGGCTGGCGCCCTCGCCATCGCTGATGAAAGCGATGCTGGCAAATGGATGTTCTATCGCCTTCAACGCATCAAGCGCGCCCTTGCGGCCGATGCCCGCCAGCCCGACGCCGACGTGGATACGCCCGATATTATCGGCACTCAACCCGGCTTCTTCGATTGCTGCGTCAAAGGCACGCGAAATCGACGCCCATGCTTCGGCTATCCCGAGCCTGGTCGTTGCCGGGCCGGACAATCCCTGCCCCAAAACCGTACCTTCAGCATCCTCGATACGAGCCCGGCAGCCGGTGCCACCGCCGTCAATGCCGAGGAAATAGGGAGCGTTTTCCGATGCGGCCGTCATGACGTCAGCCGTTCGATATCAGCGCCGCATAGGCGCAACTTGCGATCCAGTTGCTCGTAGCCACGATCAAGATGATAGACGCGGTTGATGATGGTTTCACCTTCCGACACTAGGGCGGCCAGGACGAGCGAAACGGATGCGCGAAGATCCGTCGCCATCACCTGCGCGCCCTTGAGCGGCGCTCCGCCGCGCACCAAAGCAGTCGTGCCCTGCAAGGTGATATTGGCGCCGAGGCGCGTCAACTCCGGCACATGCATGAAGCGGTTTTCGAACACCGTCTCACGGATTAGCGACGCGCCTTCCGCACAGCAGGCCAGAGCCATGAACTGTGCCTGCAGATCCGTCGGGAAGCCGGGATAGGGTTCGGTGGTGATATCGGCTCCCCTGAGCGGGCCGTCCCTGGAGACGACCAGTCCGCGATCGCTCGGCCAAACGCTCACTCCCATGGCTTCCAAAGCCTGGACGACGGAGGCGAGATTTTCCAACCGGGCATGAATGAGCTCGAGCTGACCGCCGGTGATCGCGGCTACTATGGCATAGGTGCCGGCTTCGATGCGGTCAGGGATACCGTGATGCTTGGCGGGCCGCCAATCGGTGTCACCATCGATGAGGATGCGATGGGTCCCCGCCCCTTCGATCCGCGCACCCATGGCGCAAAGACAAGCCGCGAGATCAGCCACCTCCGGCTCACGGGCGGCATTCAGGATCTCGGTTTCGCCCTTGGCCGCGCAGGCAGCCATCATGGCCGTCTCCGTCGCGCCGACGGATGGCGAGCTCAGCACGATCCGCGCCCCCTTCAGCCCCTTCGAGGCTGAAGCGACAATCAGACCGCTTTCGATCGCGATATCGGCGCCCAGAGTCGCCAGGGCCTTGATATGCATATCGACGGGCCGCGCGCCGATGGCGCAGCCGCCAGGAAGGGAAACACGCGCATGGCCGAAGCGGGCAAGCAGCGGCGCCAGCACCAGCACCGTCGCCCGCATGCGCCTGACCGTATCGTAGGACGTCTCTTTCGAGACGATCTCGCTCGCATCGATCGTCGTGCCATGCGGCCAGCGTGCGATCTTGGCGCCGTGCAGCGCAATAACGCCGAGCATGTTTTCGACGTCGCTGACGGCCGGCAGGTTCGTGAGCTCCAGCGGATACGGGCTCAAGAGCGCCGCTGCGATCTGCGGCAAGGCGGCGTTCTTGGCGCCAGCGATGGTCACCGCGCCCTGCAACCTTTTGCCGCCGGAGATGCGAAGTCTGTCCATGATGAAAATCCGTCGAGGAAAAGGTGAGGACGCCACGAGTCCTTCACGCGTTTCCTCCAAAGACTAATCGGCCATTCCAGAGTGTCAACCAGATTTGGAATTTTTTATTCCAAGCTGCTGTGATAATGTCCGATCGCATGAAGCGAGATTGCCGAGCTTGAACCGGATGCTATTTTTGGTTCGCTCGTGTCGATGGGTAACGCGGCCTTGATGGCTAGAAGGGACAAATGTCGATCTTAAAGAAAATCAGCGCGCAGCTCGAAACCATGGCCCCGGCCGATCGCCAGATCGGACAGTTCATCATCGACAATCCCGACCAAATGCTGCGGCTATCCTCGGCAGCGCTCGCGATCGAAACCGGCCGCAGCCAGTCGAGCGTCGTGAAGTTCAGCCAGAAGCTGGGCTATGCCGGCTATCAGGAGTTGAAGCTCGCCGTCAGCGAGGCGAAAGCGCAGGAATGGCAGGCGCCGGCCGGCATGATCCACGGCACGATCGAGGTGGACGACGGCTATCTCACGATCCTGCAGAAGCTGCTCGGCAGCAAGATGCAGGCCATGCAGCAGACCATCTCGGTCAACAACGAAGCCGATATCGAAAAGGCGCTCGAGGCGCTTCATGATGCCCGGCGTATCCATCTGGCAGGTGTCGGCGCCTCTTCGCTAGTGGCGCGCGACTTTTCCTACAAGCTGATGAAGCTCGGTCGCAATGTGCTGCATGACAGCGACAGCCACGTGCAGATGGCAAACGCGTCGACGCTCGGGCCGGACGACCTGCTCTTTGGGCTTTCCTATTCCGGCGCCAGCATCGAGACGCTGCGGATTGCGGAATTGGCAAGCCAGCGCCAGGCAACCGTCATTGCCGTCACCGGGCTGCAGGACAATCCGCTCGCGCGCGTCGCCGATATCTGCCTTCATACCGTCGGCGATGAGGATCGCGTCCGCTCGTCGGCGATCACCGCCCGTGACGCGCAGCTGATGCTGACCGATCTGCTGTTCATTCTCCTGGTGCAGCGTCAGCCCGATGCCAACGACTATGTCCATAATAGCGAGACGGCCGTTTCCGTGCTGAAGGCCAAGCGTCTTTCATAAGATCGCGATCGGGTAACCAAGCTGTGACGACCGCGACCCTGTACGGTGGTGATTTCGGGACGTAGCTTGGTGATCCAAGCAAATCATTCCGGAGATATTCCATGGACCTCGGCCTCAAGGATAAAGTCGTTCTGATCACGGGCGGCTCGAAGGGCATCGGTTTTGCCTGTGCTGAACTCTTCCTGCAGGAAGGCGCGCGCGTTGCGATCTGCTCGCGCTCACCGTCGAATATCGATACTGCACTTTCGCGTCTTCCTGGTGCGCGCGGCTACGCCGCTGACCTGATCTCCGACGAGCAGGCACTTGCCGTGGTGAACAAGGTCGAGTCCGATGTCGGCCCGATCGATATCCTCGTCAACAGCGCAGGTGCCGCGGCCCGCACGCCGGCGGATGAGCTGACGCCTGCCATCTGGCGGGCTGCGATGGATGCGAAGTATTTTTCTTACATCAACGTGATCGATCCCGTCATCAAACGCATGGGCGCGCGCGGCTCAGGTGCCGTCATCAATATCATCGGTAATGGCGGCAAGATCGCCTCGCCCGTCCACCTGGCCGGTGGATCGGCCAATGCCGCCCTGATGCTCGCAAGCGTTGGCCTTGCCAACGCCTATGCCGGCAAAGGTGTGCGTGTCGTCGGCCTCAATCCCGGCCTCACCGAGACGGACCGCGTCGCCGAGGGCCTGAAGGCGGCCGCGAAGGCTTCCGGCTCGACCGAGAAGGAAGCGCTGGCCGATGCCCTGAAGCGCATCCCGATCGGCCGTATGGCCGATCCAGGCGACATCGCCAATGTCGTTGCTTTCCTGAGTTCGGCCAAGGCCGGCTACGTCACCGGCGTCGTGATCAGCATGGACGGCGCGCAGGTGCCGGTCGTCGTTTGACCGGCGATCGGCGGCTCTAGGCTGCAGCCTTCCAGTCCAGCCCGATATCGAGCGTCGGCGCGCTATGCGTCAGCCAGCCGACGGAGATGAGATCGACGCCGGTAGCGGCGATTGCGGCAGCCGTCGCCGGCGTGATGCGGCCGGATGCTTCGGTGATCGCCCGGCCGCCGACAATATGGACCGCCTCGCGCAGTTGATCCGGCGTCATGTTGTCGAGCAGCACGGCATCGACGCCTTCCTGCATCGCTTCGCGAAGCTGCTCCAGCGTATCCACCTCGACCTCGATCTTGACCATATGACCGACGCCCGCCTTGGCTCGGCGAATGGCTTCAGTGATGCCTCCGGCAATCGCGACGTGATTGTCCTTGATCAACACCGCGTCATAGAGCGCGAAGCGATGGTTCATGCCGCCGCCGGCGCGAACTGCATATTTCTCAAGCGCCCTGAGTCCCGGTGTCGTCTTGCGGGTGCAGACGATCGAGGCCTTCGTGCCGGCGATCGCCTCGACGAGGCTGCCGGTCACAGAGGCAATACCGGAGAGATGGCCGAGGAAATTAAGCGCGGTGCGTTCCGCCGTCAGCAGGCCGCGGGATGGCCCTTCGATCGTCGCGATGACCTCGCCGACATCAACCTTCGCACCATCGGGCACGTGCCGGGTCATGACGATAGTGGGATCGACCAGCTCGAAGGCAAGTTCGGAGGCATCGAGACCGGCGACCACGCCCGGCTGGCGGGTGACCATAGCAACGCGGGACCGATGTTCCGCCGGGATGACGGCCGTAGATGTGATGTCGCCGGCGAGGCCGAGATCTTCGACCAACGCATTGCGCACCAGTGGCTCG
The DNA here is from genome assembly GCF_002277895.1 of Rhizobium sp. 11515TR. Classification (NCBI taxonomy): domain Bacteria; kingdom Pseudomonadati; phylum Pseudomonadota; class Alphaproteobacteria; order Hyphomicrobiales; family Rhizobiaceae; genus Rhizobium; species Rhizobium sp. 11515TR. Next base: position 637,823 of record NZ_CP022999.1, read on the forward strand.
ACGGTCAGGCGCTGGAGGGGAGCAAGCGTCATGTCAGGCACTCCTTGCGAGCGAATAGGGGGTGACGGACCTGGCAATATCCAAGGCGTCGGAAAGGTTCATCATGCGGCGCTGCGCATGTTGCAGTTTCAGCGGAAAATCCGTGCGGGCATGGGCGCCGCGCGACTCCGTCCTGAGGCTTGCAAAGACGGCGATCAGCAAAGCCACCACCGCGGGATCTGTCGCTGGACCTTCACTCTCGCAAAGCGGCAGAAGAGCAGCGATCGAGCCATGGATGGCGCCTGCGTTACGCAGCACACCGAGATGGCGCGACACGATCGGCCGGACAAGCGTCAGGTCTGGCGCGAATGTCTCGGGAAGATGCTTCGGCAACCTTGTGGCACCTCCATCCGTGCCGGCGATATCGCGCGCTGCCCGCATGCCCATAACCGCAGCCTCAAGCAGAGAATTGCTGGCGAGACGGTTGGCGCCGTGCAGGCCGGTGGAAGCCGCCTCGCCCACCACCCATAGGCCGGGAACCGAACTGCGGCCGCTCTCGTCGGTCGCAACGCCGCCCATGTGGTAGTGAACGGCCGGACGCACCGGGATGAGATCGCTCGCCGGATCGACGCCTGCCTCGTTGCAAAGGGCTTCAATCACCGGAAAGCGGCTGCCAAAGCGATTGCCGAGCGCAGCTCGCGCATCGAGAAAAACCCGTCCGCCGCGCGCGATTTCCGCGCTGATGGCACGGGCGACCACATCGCGCGGCGCAAGCTCGGCGCCTTCGACATCGGCCATGAAGCGCTCGCCGCTTTCATTGATGAGGAGCGCGCCCTCGCCGCGAACCGCCTCGCTGACAAGCGCCAGCGGACGCCTGCGGCTATCGAGCGCCGTTGGATGGAATTGCACGAACTCCATATCGGCAAGCCGCGCCCCTGCCCGTGCCGCAAGCGCAATCCCCTGCCCGAAATTGCCGACTGGATTGGTGGTGGCATCGAAGAGGCCGCCGATGCCGCCCGTGGCAAGGACGACACGGGAGGACGGCAAGACGACATTGCCCTTGTCAGTCAAGCACAAAAGGCCGGCGACGCGATCCCCATCCAGCAGCAGCCTCTGCGCCTGATAGCCCTCGAGCACCGTGATCGACGGCGTGCAGACGACCGCCTCGGCAAGCGCGCGGACGATGGCAGCCCCCGAACCATCACCCTTGGAATGTACGATGCGCCGAAGCGAATGGGCAGCTTCGAGGCCGAGGGACAATTCGCCGGCATCGTTGCGGTCGAACTCAACACCGAAGCGCTCCAGCGCCGCGATGGCGGCAGGTGCTTCGGCGACGATCTTTGCCGCGACCTTTGCATCGCAAAGTCCATCGCCAGCGGCAAGCGTATCGGCAAGATGCAGGGCCGCACTGTCGCCCTCGCCTATACCGGCAGCGATGCCACCCTGCGCCCAGGCGCTCGATGTCTCCGCACCGATCAGGGCGCGGGTAACAATGACCGTCGGCTGAGGCGCCAGCGTCAGCGCCGTCATCAATCCGGCGAGGCCGCTGCCAACGACGACGATGCGGCCGCTCAAGTCTTCACGAATCTCGCTCATATCGCCAGCATCCTTTCAACCGCCCGACGGGCATTTGCGGCAATTGCCGGGTCGACCGTCACCTCATGCTGCCCCTGTTCCAGGGCCTTGCGGATATTGCCAAGCGTGATGCGTTTCATGTGCGGGCAGAGATTGCAGGGCCGGATGAATTCGACATCCGGATGATGCACGGCGACATTGTCGCTCATCGAACATTCGGTCAGGAGAACGACGCGCGATGGATGCCTTTTGCCGACATAATCGGACATGACGGCCGTCGAGCCGGCAAAGTCCGCTGCCTCGACGACATCGGGCGGGCATTCCGGATGGGCCAGCACAGTTACGCCGGGATAATTCTCGCGAAGCTGGCGGATATCGTCTGCCGTGAAGAGCTCGTGAACCTCGCAGTGCCCATGCCAGGCGATGAGCTCGACATTGGTTTCGCGCGCGACATTGCGCGCCAGATATTCGTCCGGAAGCATCAATACCTTCGGCACGCCGAGCGATTCCACCACCTGCCGGGCATTGCCCGACGTGCAGCAGATGTCGGAGGCAGCCTTCACGGCTGCCGACGTATTGACGTAGGTGACGACGGGAACACCGGGATGGGCCTGACGTAGCAAAGCGATATCCTCCGGCGTGATCGATTCCGCGAGGGAGCATCCGGCTTCCATGTCGGGGATCAACACAGTCTTTTCCGGGTTCAACAGCTTCGCCGTCTCGGCCATGAAATGCACGCCAGCAAGGACGATGATGTCGGCGTCCACTTCGACTGCCTTGCGGGCGAGCGCGAGGCTGTCGCCGACGATATCGGCAACGCCATGGAAGATTTCCGGCGTCTGATAGTTGTGAGCGAGAATGACGGCATTGTGCCGTCGCTTCAATTCAAGGATCGCCTCGACATCATCCTGGAACGTCAGCCATTCGGCTTTCGGGATGACGCGGCTGACACGATCGTAAAGGGAGGATGCGGATACGGGAAGATTCATGGCCGGCTCCTTATTATGCTCATTTTGAGTATATCGTGAGCAAATAGATATTCTCAGTACGAGCATATGTCAATTGCGGGAGAGCGGTAATTTCGTTCCGGCGAATTCGCGTTCTTCGAGGACTGCGCGGCGGAAGCGGAAGAGCTTGGCGGGACGGCCGCCGGTCTCGCTTTCGGTGCCGCCGGTTTCCTCGACCAGCTCCTGCTGCTCGATCAGCCGGCGGAAATTCTGTTTGTGCAGCATCAGCCCTGCCAATGCCTCGACGGTTTTCTGCAATTGCAGCAGCGTAAAATTTTCGGGCATGAGTTCGAAGACGACGGGCCGATATTTGATCTTGGCCCTAAGCCGCGCCATGCCGGTCGCAAGGATGCGGCGATGATCGGCAAACATCGATCGGCCGAAATTATGCTTGAGATCGCAACCCGCCTCGGTGACGAGACGTGCTTCGTAGAGCAGTTCATAGCGCTGCAGGACAAGATCCTCGTTCCATGCCGCACCATTCAGCCCGAAGTCGAAGTCGGCGCGGCGGCGGCGCTGGCTGCTGCGCATCGCGTCCTCCCCGATCCAGGATTCAAGCCGAGCGGCGATATCGTCGAGGATCGGCGGCCGGCCATCTCGATGATCCTCCCACGGAAGATATTCGTACCAGCCATGCCACCCCGGCATCCCGCCGCCGGGTGCCGCTTGCTCGCGCACCAGCCCCAGATAGCTGATGGAAATCGTGCGACCGCCGAGAATGTCATTGTTTCGATCGCGATCGGCAAAGGTATAAAGCTGCTCCAGATAGCCGACGGGATGGGCCGTCTGCTCCTGAACCCATTCGCGCAATCCGCTCTGCAGCGTGCGATGTCCGAGCTCAAACGGGCCGGATGGCAAAGCATCGCCCGACCGCACCGTCATTACCCTCGGATCACTACCCGTAACGGCCGTCAGAACCGCAATCAGCTCCGCATGCGCAAGCCCGATGGTCAAGCGAACTCCATGAATTGTTTCCCTGGGACTTTGTCGCATGAAGCGAGGCGCAAGCCAATGCGGGTGCTGGCGCGCTCCACATCTACTGGCAAAATGAAGCGTATCGAATCAATCGTGGAAATAGCGATCTTTACTGACGAGATTCCACCAGGTTTCTTCCCGCATCGGTCAGCACGATAAAACCTTGCTCCCGCTCAACGAGACCAAGATCCATTGCATCCTCCCAGATGGGCAATCGGGGACAGCTCGTCCGCCACGCATCCATGACCTCGCGATAAGGTCGCGGACCAGCTTTCAAAAAAACCAGGAGATCAATGACAAGGCTATTGGGCGCTTCCAATATCACCTCCCTAAGTGGTGAAGCGAAAATATAAACCCTCAGGCCATCATTGTCATGATGCGCTCGATGAGTTTTGGCGGCTGTTAGATTGCCGGCGGCATCGATCCTTGTTGGTGCCGCTGCAACCCTACAAGGCAGCCACGCAAATTTCGGGCCTAGCGGCTCACATAGTCTGGATACTGTTCGCAAATGAGATCGACGATCGACAAGGTGCCCGACAAATGCCGGCGCAAAGCAGCGACGGCAGCCTCCGCATCGGCCGAGCTGATAGCATCGACCACGGCTTGATGATCGACAATGATCTGCTCGAGCTTGCCGGGCATGGGCAGGTTGAGCATGCGCAGCCGGTCCAGATGCACGCTCTGGCGCCGGACCGTGGACCAGAGGCCGAGAATGCCGGCGCGCTCATAGAGAACGCGATGGAAATCCTTGTCGAGCATATCGAAGAGATCATAGGTTTCCTGTGACACCACATGCTTCTGTCGAGCCAGGATGCCTTCCAGGATTGCTGCGGTTTCTGCAGGTGATTCCGCAGCCAGCCTGCGAACAGCCTCCAGTTCGATCGACAATCGCAGGAAATGCGCCTCTGTCGCGTTGCGGATATCGATCCTCGCAACGACAGTCGCATATTGCGGATAGACCTCCACCAGCCCCTCCTCCTCAAGCCGGATCAGGGCATCGCGCACGGGGGTCTGGCTGACATTGAATTCGCTTTGCAGCGAGATGCGCGACAAGACCGTCGTCGGCGGTAGGCTCATCGAAAGAATGCGTGATCGCAGGATCTCCAGGATCTGAGGCCCAACTTGGCGGGAGCGATCGAGGGCGAATTCTTTCGGGTTGAGCTTCACTGGCGGCCTTTCTGATCGAGAGCGTTTGCTCATTAAACACAGTTCAGGGCTTGATGCACTGATACATTAGTGCTTTAGTTGATCCAAGCCAACTTCGTTTTTCAAAGTTGGACCAATCGGGAGGAGCAAATGAGAGGATTTCTTCGCTGTCTGACCGCGGTCGGCATGGTGGTCGCAGGCAACTTTTCGGCCGGTGCGGCCGAAAAGACCGATATTTCGATCACGCGCCAGCCGGGCATTCTTTATCTCGCCAGCCATGTGATGGAGACGCAGAAGCTGATCGAGAAACATGCGGCCGCCGATGGCCTTCAGGGCGTCAAAGTGGAATGGCGGACCTTCAGCGGTGGCGGCGCGCAGACCGACGCGCTGCTGTCCGGCAACGTCGACATCGTCAATACCGGCACCGGTAATCTGCTGCTGCTTTGGGACCGCACCCGAGGCAAGGTCAAGGGGATCGTCACCAATTCGGCGCAGCCGGTCATCATGGTCTCGCGCGATGCGCGCATCCAGTCGTTGAAGGATATTCAACCGAACGACAAGATCGCCGTGCCGACGGTTGGCGTCTCGACGCAGGCAATCCTGCTGCAGATGGCCGCCGCGCAAATGTATGGCGACGACCAGGTGCATAAGTTCGACGCCAATACGGTGCAGCTCGGCCACCCGGATGCGATGGCGGCGCTCGCCAACCAGACCCATGAGGTCAAGAACCACTTCTCCGCCCCGCCCTTCCAATATCTCGAGCTGAAGCAGCCGGGCGTTCACAAGGTCATCGATTCACGCGACATCATTGGCGGCGATTTGACTCAGGGCACCTTCTTCACCACCACCCAGTTCGCAAGCGCCAACCCGACGATCATCAAGGCCGTGCGCGAGGCGACGGCTGAGGCCATCGATCTCATCAAGAAGGATCCGAAATCGGCTGTGGAAGCCTACAAGACCGTCAGCGGTGACAAGACCAGCGTCGAAGATCTGCTAGCGATCCTGAATGAGCCGCACATGATGGAATTCCGCATGGATCCGCAGGGGACCATGAAGTTTGCGACCCATCTCTACAAGATCGGCACGCTGAAGACGATGCCCAAGGCCTGGACCGACTATTACCTGCCGGAAGCAGCCGATCTTAATGGCAACTGACGCCTGCGGGCGGCGCGAATGCCGCCGTCGCGCCATTTCTTGGAGGAGCCCTCATGCTTCAGGCAAAAACGCACGCCGAAATGCCGATGACGGAAACAATGACTGCAACACCGCTTCTGAATGTCGACAGGGTAACGCTTCGCTACAAGACGCCGAACCTGCTGATCACCGCAACGGAAAATGTCAGCTTCTCCGTTGCCCAGTCCGATCGCTTCGTCCTCCTCGGCCCCTCAGGCTGCGGAAAATCGACGCTGCTGAAGGCGATCGGCGGCTATATGACGCCGACGACGGGCCGCATCGAAATCAAGGGGCAGCCGGTCAAGAAACCGGGCGCCGACCGCATGATGGTCTTCCAGGAATTCGACCAGCTGCTGCCATGGAAGACCGTTCTGGAAAATGTCATGTTCCCCCTGACAACGGCCCGCCGCCTACCGCGCGGCGAAGCCGAGGCCATCGCCCGCGATTATATCGACAAGGTCAAGCTCACCCGCGCGGTCGACACTTACCCGCACATGCTGTCCGGCGGCATGAAGCAGCGTGTCGCCATTGCCCGCGGCATGGCGATGCAGCCCGATATCCTCCTGATGGACGAGCCTTTCGCCGCGCTCGATGCCCTCACCCGCCGACAGATGCAGGACGAACTCCTGCAGCTCTGGGAAGACACGCGCTTTACCGTCATCTTCGTGACGCACTCGATCGCCGAGGCGATCAAGATCTCCAACCGCATCCTGCTGCTGTCGCCGCATCCCGGCCGCGTCAAGGCCGAAGTGCGCGAGGTGGAAGCCGTCCGTGACGATCCCGCTGCTGCCGCCAAGCTGGAACAGGAGATCCATCACATGCTGTTTGCCGAGCAGGGACACAGGGAGTAAACCATGAGCGCGCCACAGATCATCCTTGCTCCACAGACAACGGAAGTCGCCGGCCACATCGCAGCCGTCGAGCAAAAGCTCGGCACGATGGAACTCCTTTGGCAGTCGGGCCTGTTCCGCAAGTCATTGCTGATCGTTATCCTCGCCGTCATATGGGAGGCCTATGCCCGGCACCTCGACAATCCGCTGCTGTTTCCGACGCTGAGCGACACGCTGACCGCGCTTTATGACCGCTTCGCGGACGGCGTGCTGCCGGCCCGCATCTGGACCACGCTGAAGATACTGGTGACCGGTTACATCTCGGGAACGGTGCTTGCCGCCGTGTTGACGGTCGTTGCGATCAACACCCGCATCGGCACCGATTTTCTCGAGACCATGACGGCGATGTTCAATCCGCTGCCGGCCATCTCGCTGCTGCCGCTCGCCCTCATCTGGTTCGGCCTCGGTCCGGCAAGCCTCGTCTTCGTGCTTATACATTCTGTGCTCTGGGCCGTCGCGCTTAACACGCATGCCGGCTTTCTCGGCGTTTCCCGCACCCTGCGCATGGTCGGCGCCAATTATGGGCTGACGGGTCTTTCCTATGTCTTCCGCATCCTGATCCCCGCGGCCTTCCCGTCGATCCTAACGGGGTTGAAAATCGGCTGGGCCTTCTCCTGGCGCACGCTGATCGCCGCCGAGCTCGTCTTCGGCGTCTCTTCCGGCCAGGGCGGCCTCGGCTGGTTCATCTTCGAAAACCGCAATCTTCTCGACATACCCTCGGTATTTGCCGGCCTGCTGACTGTGATCGTCATCGGGCTTATTGTCGAAAATCTGGTTTTCCAAACGATCGAACGCCGCACCCTGCTAAAATGGGGCATGAAGGAATGATGCGGCGCATGCTTTTATCCCTTCGACCAACATTCGAATACAAGGCGCAACTACAATGAACAGCAGGAAGAAGCCCCAGGATTTACGCAGCGCCAGATGGTTCGCCCCGGATGATCTCAGAAGCTCGGGGCATCGCTCGCGCACCATGCAGATGGGCTATGCACCCGAGGAATGGGTGGACAAGCCCGTCATCGCCATCCTCAACACCTGGTCCGACGCCAATCCGTGCCATGCTCATTTCAAGCATCGCGTCGAGGACGTGAAGCGCGGCATCTTGCAGGCCGGCGGCTTTCCGCTGGAGCTGCCGGCGCTGTCGCTATCGGAAAGCTACGTCAAGCCGACGACCATGCTCTATCGCAACATGCTCGCGATGGAGGCCGAAGAGCTTTTGCGCTCCCATCCGGTCGACGGCGCCGTGCTGATGGGCGGCTGCGACAAGACCACGCCGGGTCTTGTCATGGGCGCGCTCTCCATGGGCCTGCCGATGATCTACCTGCCTGCCGGCCCGATGCTGCGCGGCAATTATCGCGGCGAATATCTGGGATCCGGATCCGACGCCTGGAAGTTCTGGGACGAGCGCCGCGCCGGCACCATTTCGGAGAAGGAATGGGTCGATGTCGAGGCAGGCATCGCGCGTTCCTACGGCCACTGTATGACGATGGGCACGGCGAGCACGATGACGGCGATCGCCGAGGCGCTGGGCCTCACCCTCCCCGGCGCAAGCTCGATCCCCGCACCGGATGCCAACCATATCCGCATGTCATCAGCTGTCGGCCGGCGTATCGTCGAGATGGTTTGGGAAGATCTGGTCCCCTCGAAAATCGTCACGCAGGCCGCCGTCAACAATGCCGTCGCTGTCGCGATGGCGACGGGCTGTTCCACCAATGCCGTCGTCCATCTGATTGCCATGGCACGCCGCGCCGGCACCAATCTCTCGCTCGACGATCTCGACAAGGCCGGACGCACGACACCCGTGCTCGCCAATATCAGGCCGACCGGCAAGACCTATCTGATGGAAGATTTTTACTATGCCGGCGGCCTCCGGGCACTGATGTCCAAGCTCGCCTCCAAGCTCGATCTTTCCACGCTGACCGTCTCCGGCGTCACCCTCGGCGAAACGCTGGAGGGAGCGAAATGCTACAATGACGACGTGATCCGCTCGCTCGACAATCCGGTCTATCATGAAGGCTCGCTTGCGGTGTTGAAGGGCAACCTTGCACCAACCGGCGCCGTCATCAAGCCGGCCGCCTGCGATCCGCGCTTCCACAAGCACCAGGGTCCGGCACTCGTCTTCGACAGCTATCCTGAGATGAAGGCGGCGGTCGACGATGAGGATCTCGACATTACGCCCGATCACGTCATGGTGCTGCGCGGTGCCGGCCCGCAAGGCGGTCCCGGTATGCCGGAATGGGGGATGCTACCGATCCCGAAGGCGCTTCTGAAGAAAGGGCATAGGGATATGCTCCGCCTCTCCGATGCCCGCATGAGCGGCACCAGCTATGGCGCCTGCATTCTGCACGTCTCACCCGAGTCCCATATCGGCGGCCCGCTGGCGCTCTTGCGTAACGGCGATATCGTCCGCCTCGATCTCGAGGCACGGCGCATCGACATGCTCGTTGACGAAGACGAATTGCAGCGCCGTCGCGATGCCTGGGTCAAGCCGGCGGAAAAATTCGGCCGAGGCTATGGCTGGATGTTCTCGCGCCATGTGGCGCAGGCCGATACCGGCTGTGATTTCGACTTCCTGGAAAACAGCTTCGGCCCGATGCCGGGCGAACCCGACATCTACTAATCACGAGGGATATATCGCATGAGCAACTATGTGCTGAGCAAAGAGACGCGCGACAAGCTGATGGGTGTCGCAACACCGACGATCGCCACCGCGCTTTTCCGGCGCGGCCTGCGCAACCAGTTCATCCAGGATGTGCGCCCGCTCTCGCCGAAGAAGGCAAACATGGTCGGCCAGGCCTTCACGCTGCGCTATATTCCGGCGCGCGAGGACCTGAATACGCTGGAAGTCTTCCGCAACCCAGAGCATCCGCAGCGTGCCGCCGTCGAGCAATGCCCGCCCGGCTTCGTGCTGGTCATGGATAGCCGCAAAGATGCACGCGCCGCCTCTGCCGGCTCCATTCTCATCTCGCGTCTGCAGGTGCGTGGGGTGGCCGGCGTCGTCACCGATGGCGGCTTCCGCGACAGCCCGGAAATCGCCGCCCTCGATATCCCCTCCTATCATCACCGCCCGTCCGCACCGACGAACCTGACGCTGCATCAGGCCATCGAAATCAACGGTCCGATCGGCTGCGGCGATGTGGCAGTTTTTCCTGGCGACGTGCTGGTTGGCGATAATGAGGGCGTCATCGTCATCCCCGCGCACCTTGCCGATGAGATTGCCACTGAGACCGTGGAAATGACGGCCTATGAGGACTTCGTCACGGAAGAGGTCATGAACGGTGCGACCATCATCGGCCTCTATCCGGCGACCAGCGACGCGCCGAAACTCAAATTCGCCGAATGGCGGAAGCGGAAGGGTCGATAAGACCACATAGGTCACGCAGCCGGCGGATTTATCCGGCTGCGGCTCTCTTAGTTACTCTTCCTTGACCAGCTTCAGAACGAGCTGCTGGAGATTGCCGCCATCGCTGAATTCGACCCTATCGAAATCGCTGTTGCGCTGCCGTTCCCTGTTGGAAATCTCACCGAGCCGCTTCGTCAGTTCCACGCGGATTTTGCTGCATTTCGGGTCGTCGGGCACGGAAAAGCCGACGCTCATCGTCTCGATCTCCTTGACCATATCCTTGATGAAGCCGCCATGTACCCGCTCATGCGCCTCGACTCCGGCGATGAATTTCTGCCAGCTTTTGCGGGTCGACGCCGGCAATTGCGCCGAAGGCTTCGGCAGCGTGTAGGTAATGATCAGCTTCGGTATGTTGACCGTGATCATGCAGGTGCCGTCCGGCTGCGGTTCGTATTTCCGGGTCCAGGTCAGCTTGAAATCGGTATGGGCGATCGCCCTGACCTTGGGTCCGAGCAAGGGACCGCGCTCGCCGATGGAATCGTAGAGCTCGCGCCCCGATGTTCCTGTAATTGCGTAGGTCTTGGTCGTCTCGACCGCCCGCCACTCGGCATGAGCGATCATCGGCAAGGAGGCAATGCACGTCACCGCTACCAGTAATCGGATATCTGCTTTCACGAACGTCCCCTGCATGCCCACTCAAGCGCGGCAAAGCTAGCGGGTGACTTCGGCTATTTCAATGAGCATCGATCTTCAGAATGCCGTGGCCGACAGCAACAGTTCCTCGGCATCCTCTCGCTCCATCTCGAAGACCCGTTTGCCGACTGCGAAGCTGAAACCGTTGCGGGCGAAGGCGGATAGTTCCTTTGCCTTGCGCTTTTCATCGAGATCGCCGCGCCGGAAGGGGCCGAAACCGCGTTTCCTGGCAAAGATGACGGCGGAATGGAGATCGTCGACCTCCTCCACGGCCGCAACGACCGTTTCGCCAGCAATGCCTTTGGACGCGAGCTTGAAGGCGATGGCTTTCTTCGATTTGCCGGAACGAACTGCCGAGCGCGTGCTGATCTCGGCGAAAGCGACGTCATCAAGCACTTTCAGTTCATAAGCGAATTTGACGGCGAAATCGGCAAGTGCCTTGATCTGCGCATCGCTGATATCCTCGAACTTCTGCTTCGCCTTCTTGGCGATCGCGTCGAACAGCTGCTTCTCGGTCATCATCCGGCGCTCGAGACGATAGATGGTGGAGTTGCGTGCCCAGGAGAGCATGCGGCTTGTCGGCGTTTCATCCATGAAGGGAAGCATTCGGCGAGAAAGGAATCATCACCGAGAATTTTACGCAAGCCAGATCGCTCAGGCAATGAATGCGCTTGGTAATCATGGGATGATTGGTTATGCTCATTTTGCGGCCAAGGCAGTCAAACGCCGAGCGTCGAACCCCATCGACGGTGGAGGCCGTCTCAAGCATCACATTGCTATGGATCACGGAGCCTGCGGCTTTCCCGGCAGCTTTGCCGATCGGGTGCCAGCGCTCCGTTCAGAGGAGGCAGGAATGGATTATCGCAAGCTCGGCCCAAGCGGGGCCGTTGTCACGGCCTATTGCCTTGGCACCATGACTTTCGGCGCGGAAGCAGACGAGGCCGCATCGCATAAACTTCTTGACGATTATTTCGCATGGGGCGGCAATTTCATCGACACCGCCGATGTCTACAGCGCCGGCAAGTCTGAGGAGATCATCGGCCGTTGGCTGAAAGCTCGCCCCGCCGAGGCCCGCCAGGCCATCATCGCAACCAAGGGCCGTTTCCCAATGGGCAACGGTCCGAACGATCTCGGTCTGTCGCGTCGTCATCTCGGCCAGGCGCTGGACGATTCCCTGCGCCGTCTCGGCATCGAACATATCGATCTTTATCAGATGCATGCCTGGGATGCCCTGACGCCGATCGAGGAGACGTTGCGGTTTCTCGACGATGCCGTGCGCGCCGGCAAGATCGGCTACTACGGCTTCTCCAATTACGTCGGCTGGCATATCGCCAAGGCCGTCGAGATCGCCAAGGCACAGGGTTACACGCGGCCGGTGACGCTGCAGCCGCAATATAATCTGCTCGTTCGCGACATCGAGCTCGAGATCGTCGATGCCTGCCTTGATGCCGGCTTGGGCCTGCTTCCCTGGTCGCCGCTTGGCGGCGGATGGCTAACAGGCAAATATAAGCGCGACGAAATGCCGACCGGCGCCACGCGGCTTGGCGAGAACCCCAACCGCGGCAGCGAATCCTTCGCGCCACGCAACGCCCAGGAACGGACCTGGGCAATCATTGCCGCCGTCGAGGAGATCGCCAGAACACGAGACGTGACCATGGCACAGGTAGCGCTTGCCTGGACGGCAGCACGCCCGGCGGTAACGTCAGTCATTCTCGGCGCCCGCACGCCCGAGCAGCTTGCCGACAATCTTGGCGCCGCCAAGCTGACGCTCTCGGAGGCGGAGATGGATCGGCTGAACGAGGTCAGCGCGCCGCAACCCGCTGCCTATCCTTATGGCGAAAGCGGCCGGAACCAGCGCCATCGCAAGATAGAGGGTGGCCGTTAAGTCGCATCCGGCGGCGAAGCATTTGCCTGCTTCGCCGCCGTCGTTGGGATCGCCTGCTGCGTCAGACGAGCGGCGGGTTAAGTCTGGCAAAACCTTCCTTGCGTCGGTAGGGAAAATAGGGATAGGGAGCCGTTATCTCACTGACCTTATCCAGCCTCTCGATCTGCTCTTTCGAAAGCGTCCAGCCGACCGCACCGAGATTCTGCCGCAACTGCTCCTCGTTGCGCGCGCCAATGATGACGCTTGCAACGGTCGGCCGGCTCAGTAGCCAGTTGATGGCGATTTGCGGCACGTTCTTCCCAGTCTCGACAGCAATCTCATCCAGCACATCGACGATATCGAACAGCTTGTCGTCATCGACGGGCGGGCCGAAGGTCGCGGTTTCGTGCAAGCGGCTCTTTTCGGGCAATGGCTGTCCGCGACGAATCTTGCCGGTAAGCCTGCCCCATGCCAGCGGACTCCAGACCAGGGCGCCGACATTCTGATCCGCAGCGAGCGGCATCAGCTCCCATTCGTAATCGCGGCCGGCGAGCGAGTAATAGACCTGATGGGCGACATGACGCACGTAGGAGTGCTTCTCCGAAACAGCGAGCGATTTCATCAGCTCCCAGCCGGCGAAGTTGGAAGCGCCGATGTAGCGGACCTTTCCCGCCTTCACGAGGCCATCAAGGGTGGAAAGCGTTTCCTCAATGGGCGTCGAGGCGTCGAAAGCATGCAATTGCAAAAGGTCGATATAATCGGTGCCGAGCCGCCGCAAGGTGGCGTCCACCGATGTAATCAAGCGCGAACGCGAACTCCCCCAATCGGCCGGTCCATCGCCCATCGGCAAAGCTGTCTTCGTCGAGATCAGGACAGCATCCCGCCTGCCCCGGATCGCCTGACCAAGCACCTCTTCCGATGCGCCTGCCGAATAGACATCGGCCGTGTCGAAGAGATTGACGCCGGCCTTGAGGCAGATGTCGACCAAGCGCCGCGCTTCTATCGCATCCGTCGAGCCCCAGGCGCTGAAGAGAGGCCCGCTGCCGGCAAAGGTGCCGGCGCCGAAACTGAGAACCGGAACGCGCAAGCCGGAAGCACCGAGATTTCTGTATTCCATCGTCTGTCTCCTATTGGTTCTTCAGTTAGATAGACGCTCGAATGAAGATGATATAGATTGCCGGAAAGAAACTAATTTGTGATTTGAATTCATCATGAGCCGCCAAGAGATCAATCGCTCCGGGGAAATGGAAGTCTTCGTGCGTGCGGTGGAACTTGGCGGCTTCACTGCCGCGGCCGCGGCCTGCCGGATGACGCCGTCTGCCGTTAGCAAGCTTATTACGAGACTCGAAAAGCGCCTCGGCGCGCGGCTTATCCACCGCTCGACGCGGCGATTGCAGCTCACCCCAGAGGGATGCGCCTTCTTCGAGCGCAGCGTCGCCATTCTTGCCGATATTGCCGAAGCCGAACGCCATGCATCGGCGGGAGAGCAGGTAGCCGGCCATATCCGCATCAACACCAGCGGTTCCTTCGGCAATCATGTGCTGGCTCCGCTCGTTCCGAGCTTCATGGCGCTGTATCCCAATGTCTCGCTGGAGATATTCCATACGGATCGGGTCATCGACCTGATGGAGGAGCGCGCTGATGTCGCCATCCGTGCTGGGCCGCTGAAGAGCTCCAGCCTGATGGCCCGCAAGCTTGGAACGACACGAAGCATCATTGTCGCCTCGCCGGACTATCTACGCAGGCATGGGACGCCGCGCTCTCTGGTCGAGCTGACAAAACATTGCCGCATTAGCTTTAGCTATTCCCGGGCAATCGAAGGCTGGCCTTTGCTGGATAACGGCGTGGTTACGACGATCCCCGCCGCACGCAGCCTGCAGGTGAGCGACGGCGAAGCCATGCGTCATCTTGCACTTGCCGGCGCCGGCCTAGCCCGGCTTGCCGCTTTCACCGTCAAATCGGATATCGCGGCGGGGCGGCTGCAGCCCGTGCTGGAAGAATTCAATCCCGGAGATATCGAGGAATTCCACGCCGTCTATATCGGCCAGGGCGGCCCCCTGCCAGCGCGCGTGCGTGCCTTGCTGGATTTCTTGCGCGAGAATGTCAGCCTTTGAAAAAGCGATGCGGCCTGAACGACCGCATCGCATCCCTTGGAAAGGCGATCGTGGCGCCGATCAGGCTGATGGCTGGCGGGTCTTTCGCAGATAGGGCAAGACCGTGTCGAACGAGCCGAAGCGGGTGATGGCATCTTCGTTGGAGACGGCGGCGGTGATGATGACGTCCTCGCCCTGCTGCCAGTTTGCCGGTGTTGCGACCTGATGCTTGGATGTCAGCTGGATCGAGTCGATCGCACGCAGGATTTCGCCGAAGTTCCGGCCCGTCGTCATCGGATAGGTAAGGATTAGCTTGATCTTCTTGTCGGGACCAACGACGAAAACGGAGCGAACCGTGGCATTATCAGCCGGCGTGCGGCCTTCCGAGCTTTCGCCGGCGCCTGCCGGCAGCATGTCATAGAGTTTGGCGATCTTCAGGTCCTTGTCGCCGATCAGCGGATAATCGACGTCGAAACCGGTCGCCGTCTTGATATCGTTCTTCCAGCGACCATGGCTCTCTACGGGATCGACGGAAATACCGATGATCTTGACGCCGCGCTTGCGGAATTCGCCTTCGAGGCCAGCCATTGCGCCGAGTTCCGTCGTGCAGACCGGCGTGAAGTTCTTCGGATGCGAGAAGAGCACGGCCCAGCCGTTACCGATCCAGTCATGGAACTTAATCTCGCCCTGCGTCGTCTCGGCCGTAAAATCCGGCGCGATATCGTTGATGCGCAAACTCATTGTCTTACCTCCAAAACCTGCCCCGGCGCGCATTTGTAACAGCCAGGGAACGAGAAAAAAATTCGTCGCACAATGGCGTCGAATGTCGGATATGAAAAGGCCTTCTTTTAAATGGACGCCGCGATTGCCGCTGAAAACCCTTGCGGCCTGCGATGCCTGCTGCGCGCCTTCAGCATTTCAAGGAAGCCGTAACCGCTTGCCCAGCGCCCGAAACCACTCGCTACGTTGATATGCCCGGCAAGACCGATATTGCGGACGTCCGAATTCCAGAGCCGTCCGAACATGCCGAGCCGGTCGAGGCTCATATAGATGTCGTTCAGGCTTCCGACTGTCATGCTGGAAAATGGCAGCGTGTCGGTCGGCATGGTGCCGAAGGACAGATGTCCGGCATGAAGGGTTTCCGTCACCGGAATATCGCAGGGCGCGACGAGCAGCGCACCTTTGACCCTTCGTGCGGCCTCGCGGCCAGCCAGCCTCGCCGTCAACACGCAGCCCAGGCTGTGGGCGACGATATAGGCTTCACCGGCCTCTTCCAGCGCTGCTTCCAATTTTTCCATCCAGTTGCCGAGATTGGGAAAGTCCCAGTCATCCTGTTCGACGAGCCGAACATCGCGATGATCCTGCAGCCAATAGCGCTGCCAATGCCCCTCGCCCGAGCCGAAAAGGCCAGGCACAATCAGTACTCTGGTCATATGAGCCTCACGAGAAAGATCGAACACAAAGCTTGCGACAGGACATCAAAAGCACATATCCCTTCAATGCCAAGGCGCAGGGGATGTACACCAATAGTAGATCTCGTAGTCGCGCGCGGAGAGCTCTCGCTCGGCCGACTCGGGCCGATCGACGGACCGGATGCGTCCGTCCGCATCCCGCAACGCGCGCCCAGCGAAAATCGTCTTCAGACGGCTAATGACATTCCATTTCATGTAACCCTCCATTTGGTTGATAGATCCGAGGCGGTTGAAGGCAATTTATTCGTCGGCCCGTCATTCGGCCGCAGCGAGCACCCTTACCGAATGTGGGAAGAAAGCCGAGAGCTCGCCGACGACTTCATTGATCCGGTTGGCCAGCGGTTCCGAAGAGACCTTATAGTCGGTAAAATCACGATCAGACGCATAGACAGCGGTTGGCAGGGTGTGTGCCATGAAGAAGCCGAAGAGCGGCCGCAGCTGATGTTCCACCATCAGCGCGTGCCGATCTCCGCCGCCGGTCGCGGTGATGATGATCGGCTTGGCGCGCAGCTCGTGCGGATCGATAAGATCGATCAGATGCTTGAACAGTCCGGGATAGGATCCCTTGAACGTCGGCGAACCGATAATCAGCGCATCCGATGAGACGATATCGTCGATCACGCCTTTCGCCTGGTCGTCGAGCTCCTTGCGCCACTGAGCGGCGCCGAGGGACGGACCAACATCGTGCAGATCATAGACCTTGCTTGAGAAGCCATATCGCTCAACGGCCAGATCCGCGACGGTTTGGACCAGCGCGTAAGTCTTCGATGGCCTGTTGAAGCTGCCGGCAACGCCGACGAGTTTGGGCGCACTCATTCTCATCCCTTCCGCAGATCGCATGCATTTTCGATAATATTGTCCATAAAAAAAGTAGATTAAAAGAAACAGCGATCTCTGAAAGGTATAGGAATTGGAAAATCTCTTTCTACATTGCAACCAGCTGGACGGGGCGCGACAATGTCGGTGCGCGGGCCGAAAGGCACAGTTCGGGCTGCGTCATGGGTAAGAAACCCGCGACACGGCGGGACATGGCACGCTGAAGACGGCGGCTGTCCTCTATTAGAGGAGGTCAGCTTTTAGCTGGATCGCATCGCAATATATGCCGTGTCGACGAAGTTCCTGAGGCCTTTGCCCTACATCGTTGCGCCGCATATCAGGACATGCCGGATATGCTTAAATCTAGCTCCGATAGATTCTAGGCCGGCAGACATGCCGGCCCGATCGGCTCAAAAGACTTGTAGGTCAGGATGAACTCCTGATGGCCGAGGCTTTCCGACTTCGTCGGTTTACCACCGGCAACGTCCTGAAGAAGCGTGACGATCTCCTGGCCGACCTCATCAAGACTTGCTCGCCCCTCGAGGATACGGCCAGCATCGACATCCATGTCCTCCTCCAGCCGGCGGTAAGTATCCGGATTGGCGCAGATCTTGATCACCGGCGAGATTGCCGAGCCTGAAACCGAGCCGCGGCCGGTGACAAAGAACACCATGTGACAGCCGGACGCTATCATCTCGACAATTTCGGCATTGTCGGAAATATTCGGGAAGCCGAACCGCACCTCGCCGTCAGGCACCACGTCCATCAGATAAAGACCGCCACGCGGCGGAATATCACCGGGTTTGATCAGGCCGGCGATCGGCGATGCCCCCGACTTGGCGTAGGCGCCCATCGACTTCTCTTCGATCGTCGTCAGCCCGCCATCGGCATTGCCCGGTGCAAAGCTGCCGTAGCCGAGCGTGGCATAGTAGCGTGCCGCCTTGGCAACCGCCGCACGAAGCTCCTCGGCGAGTTCGGGCGTGACCGCGCGATCGGCCATGATCTCCTCGCAGCCGATGAGCTCGCCGGTTTCCTCGAAAATGCAGGTAGCACCGGCCGCTACCAGAGAATCGAAAGCACGGCCCGCTGCCGGATTACCGGTAATCCCGCTGGTTCCGTCCGACCCGCCGCAAACCGTCCCGACGATCAGCTCGCTGATGTCCATCGGCACCCGTACATCGCACGCCAGGTTTTCGAGCTGCTTGCTTACCCAGGCACGACCGGCCGCAATCGTGCTGCGCGTGCCGCCATCGTTCTGGATGGTCAGTGTCTCCACCGGCCTGCCGCTCTCCTCGATGATCTTGGATAGCGAGTATTTGTTGAAGCTTTCACAGCCGAGCGACAGCAGCAGAACCGCACCGATATTCGGATGGGTACAGAGCCGCTCCATCATCCGTTGGGCGTAGGCATTGGGAAAACAGCCGGGGAAGCCGATGAGATGAACCTCCTGTCCGTCGAAAGCCGAGATGATCTGACGTCCGACGTGGTGGGCACATTCGACCAGATAGGCGACGGCGACGATATTGCGAATGCCTTTGCGGCCATCCGGCCGCAGATAGCCTTGCAAGGTCATTTTTTGATAACCTCCTGGATGTCGAAGAAGTGGCTCGGCGTGTAGTCGCTCTTGACGTTGTGCACGTGGACGTGGTCACCGGGCGCGATCGGCGCAATGGCAGAGCCGATCGGAGCGCCGTATTTGTAGACCTTGGCGCCCGGTGCGATCTCATGCCGGGCGATCTTGTGGCCTCGCAAAATCGTCTTTGCGAGTGTCATCTCCCGTTCCCCGACACGAACATGTTCCCCTGCGGGAATATCCTCGCGGCAGACGAAAACATTGTCCTTCTCCGAAAGCAGCAGCAGCCGCGGATCATCGGCATGTGCTAGCGGCGCGCCAGAGCCCATGACCTCACATCACTCCAAACGTCGCGAAGGCTTCGACCGTGCTCATGCCGTTGCGGATTGCCTCCGCCACCTTGTTTTCGGTACGCACCTTTCCCAGGGCGAGCGAGATCGCTTCCTTTTCTACCGCCTTCGGGATGACGAGAACGCCTTCGCGGTCGCCATAGAGCAGATCGCCAGGTTCGATGCGGACACCTTCGATTTCGATCGGGGTATTGTAGTCGATGACCTTACCGCGCGGCCCCTGATCCTGCGCATAGATCCCGCGAGAAAAGGTCGGGAAGCCAAGCCGTTCGATTTCGCCGGCATCGCGCACATAACCGTCGAGAATGGCACCCGCGGCCTGCAGATGAGTGGCTCTCGTCGACATCAGACCGCCCCAAAGCGCGTAGCGAAGCGACGAACCCGTAGCAACATAGACGTCGCCCGGCTTCAGTGAATCCAGCGCTTCGAACATGATGCCGAACGGCTTGTCAGCGAGCGGGCCGAAAGAGCCCTTCCCGTCCGAGAAGATATCGGCTTCAAGCACCGGCATTGCGCGACCGGCGATCTTCATGTCGTCGCGCAGAGGCTTGATGCCAGCGGGCAGGAACTGTCGACGATGACCGAGCGTATCAAGGATATCGCCGACGACAGCGGTAAAGAGCTCGGCTTTCAACACGCGGAACAGATCGGCGTCGGTTAAATAGGTCGCTGTGGTATCCATCGGGAAACCTCCCTTCATTGCAATTTTTAGAAGCCAATGACGGCGCCGCCGTCTACGATGATGGTTTGGCCGGTGATATAGCCGGCGGCCGGTGATGCGAGGAACGCGCATGTCCAGCCGATTTCCTCGGCCGAGCCGAGACGGTTCATCTGGATGCGGCCCATGATTTTGGCGCGGCGGGCCGGATCGTTGGCCGTAGCCTTCTGAAACAGATCCGTATCGATCCAGCCAGGCGCCACCGCATTGACACGGATTCCTCTGCCGGCAAACTCGGCCGAAAGCCCGCGCACGGCACCCGTCAGCGCCGTCTTCGCCGTCGTATAGCCCATGACCAAGGGCTGGCCGATGAAGGATGTCATGGACGCGGTGAAGAGCACGCAGCCGCTT
Source organism: Rhizobium sp. 11515TR (assembly GCF_002277895.1). NCBI lineage: Bacteria > Pseudomonadati > Pseudomonadota > Alphaproteobacteria > Hyphomicrobiales > Rhizobiaceae > Rhizobium > Rhizobium sp. 11515TR. Next base: position 657,841 of record NZ_CP022999.1, read on the forward strand.
CCTCTGGCGATCTGACCTGGCAGGAATTGCCGGGTCAGTTCCAGCGCGCCGCGAACATGGACATCCATGACTTCGTCAAAGTCGGCAATATCGGATTCCTCGAACGGCTTCTTCACCGTATTCCCGGCATTGTTGACGACGATATCGACCGGGCCGTGCGCCTCCTCCACTCCGGCCGCGAAAGCTTTGATCGAGGCAAGATCACGAAGGTCGAGCTGTGCGGCCTTCGCCAGGGGGCCAATCGATTCCGCGGCTTCCTCAAGAAGATCCGACCTGCGGCCTGCCAGCACCACCTCAGCACCCGAGGCCGCGAGGCAACGCGCGATCGCGAGGCCCAGTCCACTACCTCCGCCGGTCACCAGCGCGCGCTGCCCGTCCAGTCGGAACGCACCATACCAGTCCGGAAGCGCGGTTGGAGATTTCATGCTTGCTTGCATATTCATATTTCGACAATGACCTTCAAAACGTCGCGATTCTTGTCCCAAAAGGGCAATGCACCTTCGGCCTCGGCGAAAGGTATGACCTTGGAAATGAGCGAGGCGGCTCGATCGCCGATCGTCTCGAGGTAAGCGATCACCGCATCGAAATCGGACCTGGTCGCGTTGCGCGACCCCATGATATCCAACTCCTTGAGATTGAACATTTGTGTTTGATAGGTGACAGGAGCCTTGGCGTAGCCGACATAGACGACACGCCCGCAAAAGCCGGCAAGATCGATCGCCTGGCGAAAGGTTTCCGGAAGACCGACCGCCTCGAAAGCCACGTCGACGCCCTGATCATCAGTCAGTTCGACAATGCGCGCCGCGACATCTTCCGTACCGGCATCGATTGTGTGGCGAGCGCCGAACTGCCTCGCCAGCGCGGTCTTTTCCGCGCTGAGATCGACGGCAATCACCTCGGCTCCGCGCGCAACGGCTCCGATGACTACGCCCATGCCAATCATGCCGCAGCCCAGCACGACAATGCGATCACTCGACGAAACGCGGCCGCGCGCCACCGCATGGAAGCCTACCGATAGCGGCTCAACCAAGGCAAGGAAGCGAGGATCGAGCGTCTCATTCAGAATCATCTTTTCCGCGGGAAGAACGATCTCTTCGGCAAGCCCGCCATCCTGCTGAACACCGAGCGTCCGATTGTAGCGGCAGGCATTCACGCGACCCTTGCGGCAGGAAGAGCAAGTGCCGCAACTGGTATAGGGAAGAACGATGACGCGCTGTCCCGGTTGATAGGCGGACGAAACGCCCGCCCCTGTCTCGATGATCTCGCCACCGATTTCGTGCCCTGGGATGCGCGGCAGCTCCACCAGCGGGTTGAGGCCTCGAAACGTGTTGAGGTCACTCCCGCAGATGCCGACATGGCGCACGGAAATACGGACATCGCCTTCCCCGAGCTGCGGGCGGGCGACATCGGTGAAACGGCTGACACCTTCACTTTCGATCAACAGGGCTTTCACGGGACGATACCTTTCCGGTTTGGGGGCGTGAACCGGACGCTTGCGCCCGGTTCGCTGGAAACAGTTCAGTTCAGGGTAGCGATGTCGGCCGGCAGGTCGACGCCGTTGTATTTCTTGTAGATCTCGTTGAGTTTGCCGGTCGCAAGGTTCTCGTCGACGAACTTGTCGAGCCGCTGCTTCAAGGCAGTCTCGCCCTTGCGGATGCCTATGGCATAGGGGAATACCTTGAGCACCATCTTCACCTCGAATTTCGACGCCGGATTGCGCTCGTTCGCCGCCTTCATGATTTGCGGCGACGTCGCCATCACATCGACCTGGCCGCTGACGAGTGCCGTGACCAGAGTGGCGTCATCATCGTAACGCACGATTTCCGAGCCGTCGTTGACCTTCGTGACTTCCTTGTCGTTGACGCTGCCGCGCGTGGTGCCGATGCGCTTGCCCTTCAGGTCGGCCATGGTCTTGATGGTCTGGCCGGCAGGTGCCGCGACGACCGATTGGATCACACCATAGGGCTTTGAATAGTCGATGACCCGCTTGCGCTCGTCCGTCACGCTGAGCGACGCGATGACCATATCCGCCTTGCCCGTCTGCAGATAGGGAATGCGGTTGGGGCTGGTCACCTGGACGATATCAAGCGGCTGACCAAGCTGTTCGGCAAGAAGCTTGGCAACTTCGACATCGGAGCCGTAGGGCTGCATGTTGGCATCGATCATGCCGAACGGCGGCGAGCCGAGATCGAGGGCGATAAGGACCTTTTTCCGGGCCTGGATATCCGCAAGGGCGTCTGCCTGCGCATGGCTGGCGAACGTGCCCAGGATTGCAAGTGCGGTGGCTGCTAGAATATGACGGCGCTTCATGGTTCTCCTCCGATTTAGTTTTGATTGCATTTCGCTGCCCGTGGTCCTCAAAGCCCGTTGCCGACGAAACTGCGCAGTTCCTCGGTCTGAGGGGCATCGAGCAGGGCCGCCGGGCCATGCTCCCAAACCCGGCCGAGATGCATGTAAAGGACGTTGCTCGCCACCTTCCGGGCAAAAGCCATTTCATGGGTGACGAGGATCATCGTCATGCCGCCGCGCGCCAGGTTTTCGATGACCTTCAGCACCTCGCCGGTCAGCTGCGGATCAAGCGCGGACGTCACCTCGTCGAACAGCATGACCTGCGGCTGCATGGCCAGCGACCGGGCGATTGCAGCGCGCTGCTGCTGGCCGCCGGACAATTGCTCGGGGTAGAAAGAGGCTTTCTCGGCAAGTCCGACCCGACCGAGACAGTCGAGCGATATGTCCCTGGCTTCGGCCTTGCTCAGCTTCTTGACACAGGTCAGCGCCAGCGAAGCATTCTCCAGGACGGTCAGATGCGGGAACAGGTTATAGCTCTGGAAGACAATGCCAACGTCGCGACGAAGCGCGCGCTTGTCGAGATCCGGCGAGTGGATCTTGTGCCCGCAAACCTCGATCTCGCCGCCTTGAATGGTCTCCAGCGCATCGATGCATCGCAAAGCGGTCGACTTGCCTGAACCGGACTGTCCGATGATGGCAACCACTTCGCCGGCATCGACCGAGAAGGAGACACCGTTCAGGACCTGCAGCGCGCCAAAGCTCTTGCGGACATCGGATAATCTAACGATTGGAGACATTCAGTTTCCTTTCCAGCTTCCGGCTGGCGAGCGTGAGCGGGAAGCAGATAGCGAAATAGATTGCGGCGACCACCATGAAGATGCTGAAGGGCTGGAAGGTGGAATTGTTGATCAGTTTGCCGGCCTGCGCGAGCTCGACAAAACCGATCGCCGAGGCGAGCGACGTGTTCTTTATCACCTGAACGAGGAAGCCGACCGTGGGTGGCGTCGCGATGCGCAGCGACTGGGGAAGAATGACCCGTGTCATGCGCTGCCAGCGCGAGAGACCAAGACATTCCGCAGCCTCCCATTGCGTCTTGGCAATCGACCGGATCGAACCGCGCCAGATCTCGGCAAGAAAGGCCGAAGTGTAGAGCGTGATCGCGACACCGGCGGCCAGCAAGGCCGGAAGATTGTTGAACCCGGCAATGCTGAGCCCGAAATAGACGATGAAAAGCAATACCAGCAGAGGCGTTCCCTGGATCAGCTGCACATAGATCATCGCAGTCCAGCGAATGGTGCGGCTCGGCGAGATCCGTGCCAGAGCCACGACGAAGCCGACCAAACCGCCGCCGATGAAACCAAGCGCCGACAATGCGAGCGTCCAGACGGCCGCATCGAGCAGGAAGATGAACTGTGTCAGGCCGAAGGTGGGCATGGGATCCTCCTCACAGGGCCGTGCCGAGCTTGCGCTGGCGTTTGAAAACCATGAAACCTACTCCAAGAAGCGCCCACCGCATGAGGAAGGACAGCGCCAGATAGAGAGCACCGACGACGATGTAGGTCTCGAAGGACAGGAAGGTGTCGGACTGGATACGGTTGGCGACTGCCGTCAACTCCTCCGCTGAAATCTGTGACGTGATCGACGACGCGAGCATGAGCAGCACGAACTGGCTGACCAGCGCTGGATAGACCCGCTCGACCGCCGGCTGGAGAATGACATGCCAGTAGGTTTGCGCAGGCGAAAGCCCGAGACATTCGGCCGCCTCGATCTGAGCCTTCGGAACCGCCTCAATGCCGGCACGCATGATCTCGCAGACATAGGCGCCGATGTTGACGACGAGCGCGATGGTCGCAGCGATATTGGCCGGAATGCGCAAGCCAAGCGTGGCGATGCCGAAATAGATGATGAATAGTTGCACCAGCAGCGGCGTGTTGCGAATGACGTCGACATAGGCGCCGACGACTGTCTTCAGCGTCGCCGAGCCGCTGGTCCGTGCGATCGCACAGAATGTACCCAGCACAAACCCCACGATAGTTGCCGCCACCGAAAGCTGAATCGTCAGCCAGACGCCTTCCGCAAACTGGTCCCAATAAGGAAGCAGGCCCTCGAAATCAAAAGTGTAGCTCATGCGACGCCATCTTCCCGGCAGCGCCAATGAGCAACGAGATGTGCTGGTCTCATTCCCGAGCTATCCTCCCTAGCCTGAGGCGGAATCTACACGGTTGAGGCGAGCGATTTAAAGTGGTATTTTTTGTTTAAAAAACCAACGAAACCAAATCGGCATGCGTTCTGAAAACCTCTTCAAACGGCAGTTCAACGAATTCCTGCGCCACATACAATCGGTCGGTCATGGCCACCCTCTTGGCTCGGAACGCGAGATCGGCCGAACCCTCGGGACCAGCAGAACGACAGTCCGCAAGTGCCTGGCGGCCGCGATGGAGGGCGGCCTTCTATCCAGGGACAGGATAGTGCTGCGGCAGGCAGAGCCATCCGAGCTCTATGCTGAAGCAGAGACTATCCCGCCGACATTGATCGTCGAGCGCGCCTTCCTGACCTGGATACTCCAATCCGATAGCGGTCCGGGCCAGGCAATCAATGCGCTTCAGCTCGCGCGGCAATTTGGCGTGTCCACGACGACGATCCGCGAGTTTCTGCAGAGCTTCAGGCATTTTGGCTTGATGGAGCGCGAAGCCGGCGGCAAATGGGTCTTCCGCGGCATGACGCTGGAATTCGCCAACGAGCTTTCCGATATCCGCGAAATTTTCGAAATGCGGTCCGTCATGCGCTTTGCGGAACTCGATGACAGCGACTCGAGCTGGAACGAGCTACGCAGGCTGCGCACCGAGCACCTTGCGCTACTGGAGACGATCGAGACCGATTATCACCGGTTCTCGCTCCTTGACGAGCAGTTGCATCGCTTGATCAACAGCGCTTCCAGCAATCGCTTCGTCACCGAATTCTACCACGTCATCTCGCTGATTTTCTTCTACCATTACCAATGGAATAAGAAAGACGAGCGCGTTCGCAACGAAGCGGCCGTGTACCAGCACCTAGCTTACATCGATGCGATTCTCTCAAGAGACCAAAGTAAAATTAGCCAGACCTGCACGGCGCATCTGAGCGAGGCGCGCCGGACATTGCTTGCAAGCATCAGTCGGGAAACTTGACATCGGAATTCGAGCATACCGCCGGAGCGAAGGAAATGCGTGCGATTGGCGGCACGGCCAATCGCACGGGCAAACCTGCCCGAAATCCAACCTGCTACTGAAGGGTCAAGCCCGATCTGATGTCGGCTCTTGCGGCATAAGGATCGACAATGGAGAGCGCCCGGCTGAGAGCCTCTGCAAACCCATTGAGCGAAATGACGTAGCTCTTGTCACGACCCGTGTCGGTCGCCGCCAGCATCACGCGGAGGCTACGCCGTCGCCGCAGGTTGGCAATCATGGCTGCATCGAGCTTCAGCTCGACCGGACAGCCGCGCGAAGAAGCCGCACCGAACGGCTGAGCCAGACCCAAAGCAGCTTCGTCACCCCGCGGCAGCCGCCCGCTCCGCAGCTGCAGCCCCAGCGGCAAGGCCAATATACCCCTTAGGCTCCCGCCGTCGGGAGTAAGTTCGATCGAAAGCACAGGCGCGTTGGTCTGCAGATCATACAGCGTATAGGAAATCGCATAATGCGGCCGCGCTTGATCGGCAGTTCCCTGATTGACGATGGTAAGCGTCCAGTCGCCGTAACGCTCCTGCAATGTGCTTGAGCCGGCGGCGATGGTAGTCCGCCCAACCATCACAATCCTCCGCTCGGTCGATTTGCCCATATGGGCAAATGCCTATCGGCATGCCTTATGGGCGCGGACAACGCCATCCCATTCATCTCTGCTCCCCGCAACATTATGCGCCCCACCTTACCTCTCGGCCCTCAAAACGCGAGGTTATTACGATAACAATAGCGTTAATTTTATGCCATTGCATCATATAATTTATATAGCAATAAGAATTACATTTTCATCATGTTCAATTAGCATAACCTCCGTCAGCCTTCGCCAGGTATTTTTGTAGGCTATACATAGAATTTATGATTTAAAAATATCTGTTTCAATTTGTATTATTAATTTTTACTTCAATTTCACTTATATTGAAAATAACAATTACAGGCAAAATAGGTTTGAATGATATTGCACAAGCCGCTCACGAATAGAGCGAGGCTGGTCGGTCAATTGAATGACGGCTCCCAGAAAGACTGCACCGACAATCTCTCTCGCCGCCCCGGTGACAGCAAGATCAGCGGCGGCGGCTTTTCCGGCGAAACGCTGGTCGCCAACGATCCCGGCGGCAACGTCAGCAGCCTCAGCTCCGGTCCGTTCTGGCAGATATTATGAAGCTGATACCCAGCAGTTTGACGGCGTGATGCTTCTCAAGGGTGACGCGCCGACAGCAATTACGCCGGAACCGGCTATTTTACCGGCGGCAGGAGGCGTAAGGAATGAGGCCGACCACGCTACGATCAGGCCTTTTAGCGCGAAAACCTCGGCACGGATGCAATAAGTTCGCGCGTATAGGCATGACGAGGCCGTTCGAAGACCTCTTCGACAGACCCAGCCTCGACGATCGCTCCCTGCTTCATGACGACGATCCGATGGCTGATATGCTGGATCACCCCCAGATCATGCGAAATGAACATCATCGACAGGCCGAGCCTTGCCTGCAGATCGACCAATAGATCCAGAACCTGGGCTTGTGTCGTGACGTCGAGTGCCGAAACCGGCTCGTCACAAATCAGAAGCTTCGGCGCGGCCGCAAGAGCCTGGGCGATCGATACGCGCTGGCGCTGGCCACCGGAAAGCGCGGTCGGCCTCCGGGCGAGCAAATCCGGTGGCAAACCAACCAGAGCCAGCAGACCGATGACCTTCTCGCGGCGCTCCGATCTACCGAGACCCCCTTGAAGCAGCAGAGGCTGATCAATGATGCGCTCGACGGTGAAGCGCGGATTGAAGGAGCTCAGCGGGTCCTGGCTGATGGTCTGTATTCCGGCTCTGAGGGGGCGGCGGATGCGTTCGGAAAGCGCGCTCCACGGTCGCCCCTCATACAGCACCTCTCCCGCATCCGGCTGCTGCAGCGCCAGCGCAATCTTGCCGAGCGTGGTCTTGCCCGAACCGGATTCACCGACCACACCCAGCGTTTCGCCGCCGCCGATGTGAAGCGATACGTCGCTGACAGCGCGCAGAAGACTGCCATCAGCGTGCCTGAAGCTCATCGATACGTTGCGTATCTCCAGCAGACGCTCGGCGGAGCAAACGGGCTTCCGGAGCGGCAAGGGCGTATTCGCTGCACTGAGGCGACGGCCGCGATTGGCCGCTGTCGGTACGGCTGCCAGGAGCTGCCGGGTGTAGTCATGTTGTGGATCTGACAGAACGCTGCGTGCCGGGCCTGTTTCCACTAGCTGGCCCTTTTGCATCACGGCGACCCGATCGGCGAGCTGGGCGGCAACGGAGAGATCATGCGTGATCAGGAGGATGCCATGGCCGGCAGCGGCCAGCTCCTTGAAGATGGCGAGCACTCTTTTCTGGACGCTGACATCCAGCGCCGTCGTCGGTTCGTCGGCGACGAGCAAGCGCGGCTGGCCGGCAAGTGCGGAGGCAATCAATGCCCTTTGCCGTAATCCGCCGGACAATTGATGCGCATATTGCCCCATCCGTAAATCCGGCTCGGGAACACCGACGCGTTCCAGCAATTCCACGACATGTTGCGATACGAGCGAGCGTGGTGCCAGTCGATGCGTGAGGATGGGCTCGGCTATTTCACGACCGACTGTCCTCAAGGGATCGAGCGATACGAGCGCATCCTGAAGAATGAAACCGATTTCGCGACCGCGCACATGGCGCCAGGCTTTTTCCGACAGATCGAGGAGGTCGAGCGGCCGGCCATCATGCGCGCTCAGTTCCATCCTGTCGGCTTTTACCACGGAGCGCGATCCAGCGAGACCGACAATCGCCCGGGCCGTTACAGACTTTCCGGAGCCGGATTCGCCAACCAATGCGAGGATCTCGCCAGGCGCGATTTGTAACGACAGGTCGCGAACCGCATCCACGCGGCCCTGCGGGGTCTGAAAGGCCACATTCAATCCTTTGACTGCAAGCAGCTGCGGCAGCTCTGAATCGGCGGTCTGAAAGTTTCGCAGGCCGGACTGAATATTCATCACAGATCTCCCGTTGCGAGGAGGGTTTGCAGTCGGCGGCCCAAAAGCGTGATCGAAATGACGGAAAGCGCAACCACCGTCGCCGGCAACAGGCTGGTCCAGGGCGCGATATCGAGAAAATTGCGGCCATTGGCGAGGAGCGCACCCCATTCAGCCGCCGGAGGCACGACGCCCAGGCCAAGGAAGCTCAAGGCCGAAGCGGACAGTACCGAACTCCCTACACCAACCGTCGCAAGGATGAGAAGCGGCCGGATGGAATTGGGGACGATATGCCGGCTGATGATCGTCCACGGATGCTCGCCAAGTGCCACAGCATGTTCGACATAGCCCGACAGCCTGATGTGAAGCACCTGCGAGCGGATCACCCGGGCATAGCCGGCGATGCTGGCAAGCCCGACTGCCAACAGCGTGTTGCCAGGCCCGCGGCCGAGAACTGCGATCACCAGCAGCGCAAGCAGCATTTCCGGAAAGGCAAGCAGGATATCGATGAAGCGCAAGAGAAGCCGGCCGATCGGCCTCGGAGCCAGCGCTGCCGTCGTCCCCAATACGATACCGCCGAGGCTGGCAATCAGGGTCGCCCCGATGCCGATCGTCAGGGACTGCGAGGTTCCGTAAACGACGCGTGAAAACAGATCCCGCCCCAGTTCGTCCGTTCCAAACCAATGTTGCCCATCAGGCGGCAGCAGGATCGCATTCGGATCGACTGCCTCGGGATCGAGCGTAGAGAGCCATTGTGGCGCCCAGACCGCAACACAAAGAAGGACGACAAAGGCGAAGGGAACAAGCAGTCCGAAAGACAGCCAGACCGGGCGTCTGCGCGTGATGCGGCGCTGCTGTCCGCTTTCAGCTAGCACGACATCGCTCAAAGGCTTGTCCTCCGTAGACGTGGATCGATCAAAAGGTAGAGCGCATCGACCAGCAGATTGACGATGACGAAGACAAAGGCAGACAGCATCACCAGACCGAGGATCAACGGCATGTCGCGGGTCTTGATCGCCTGAAGCGTGATCTGCCCGATTCCCGAACGGCCGAACACCGACTCGGTCAGGATCGAGCCGCCGAGGGTGGTGGCGAGCAGAGTACCGGTAAGGGTCGAGGCCGCCAGTGCGGCGTGCCGCAAACCATGCCTGATACGTAGGACCGTCTCGCCTACGCCGCGTGTCCGGACCGTCAGCGAAAACGGCTGGGAGAGCGCCTCTTCCAGGCCGTCACGCAATACTTGGCTTAAGAGTGCGGCGAGCGGCAGGCTCAAGGCGATCGCAGGCAGCACAAGTGCCGATGGCCCATCATTGCCTGTGACCGGAAACCATTCGAGATTGAAGCTGAAGACCGTCAACAGGACGATGCCGATCCAATAGACGGGCGTGCTCAGAAGGATCAGCTCTATCCCCGAGGACAGCAGCGTCAGGCTTCTACGACGACCGGCTGTCGCGAGAGCCACGCTGATCGCCAGAAGGAGAGCAAGCACGATCGCGCTCCCGGCGAGCTGCAATGTCGGCCCAGCCGCCTCATAGATCACCTCTAAAACAGGCTGCCTGTACTGGTAGCTTTGTCCGAAATCGCCACTTAAAGCCTTGCCAATATAATGCGCATATTGCAGCGCAAGCGGCTGATCGAGGCCATATTGATGCACCAATGCGGCCCGTTCTGCCTCATCGACGACGTTCTCCCCGCCAGCCAGGATCGCGACGGGATCGCCGGGAATGAGCTTTACAGCGATAAAGGCAATCGTTGCCGCACCCCAAAGCACGGCAACGATCACCCCGGTCCGCCGCACAGCGGTTTGGAAGAGCTTAGCGGTCCAGCCAGGCATCGTAGAAATTCGGCTTCGCATTGGTGGCCCAGGAAATGCCATGCAGGCTCTTCGAGGCGCCGAGCTGATAGGCGGCCACGAAAAGTGGGACGGCATAAGCCTGCTCTATCACTTCCTTCTGTATCTCGGCATAGAGTTTCTTACGCTCGGCATCAGAAGCCCCGACCGCTTTCGTCAGCTTTTCATCGAGGCTTTTAACGCGAGACGCATTCTGACCGGCTGGAGGAATATAGGCCGAATGGAATACCGTGCGCAGGATATCAGGCTCCGCACGCACATAGTAGAAGGACACGAGATCGTAATCATTGGCATTGGCGCGAGCGGTCCAGCCACCGGAATCGACCGGATCAAGCTGCAAATCGAAACCGGCCTGCCGCACCTGATATTGAACGGCCTGCGCCAAGGTCACTTCCGTCGCGGCGAGCGAGGTGCTGTCGTAGACATAATGCAGGGTCAGCCGGCCGCCGTCCTTCTTGCGGATACCATCGGCGTCTTTCTGCGACCAGCCCGCCTCATCAAGCAGCCGGTTGGCCTTTGCCAGATCGAAGCTCCATGAGCTGGAAATATCGTGGTCATAATAGAGCGTCGAGGGGCCGAGGATATTGTCGGCCGGCTTCAGGGTTCCGAAGAAGGCGGCCTTGACCGCTGCGGGTCCATTGACCGCGCTCTGGAAAGCCTGCCGCACCTTCAAATCCTGAAACGGTCCCTTCGAGGTGTTCAGGAAATAGGCGCTGTTGACGCCTGGGTTTTCCCGCGTCACCACCTGCAGCTTGCCGTTACCCTGAACGGAGCGATAATTTGCCGGCGGCACCGCGTCGATCGCCTGCAGCTGACCGCTTGCCAGCGCACCGAGACGCACGGAAGCCTCCGGCAGATATTTGAAGACGATCTGATCGAAATGGGCCGGCCCTTTATGCGCGGCATAGCCGGGACCCCAATTGTAATCCGCACGGCGGCTCAGCTTGCTGCCGCTGCCCTTGGTGAAATTGTCGAGCACGTAGGGACCCGATCCGATGACCGTATTCGTCGTGCTCTGCGCTTTCTGAAGATAGGTCGGAGACTGGATACCGAGATAGGGAAGGCTCAATCCCTGCAGCAAGGGAGCAAAGGATTGGCGATAGCGGATCACAACCGTACGGCTATCCGGCGCCTCGATCTTGTCGATCGGTCCGAGCAGCGACTTGGCGTAGCTCGATGTCGTCGTCGGATCGAGAATGCGATCGAAATTGTATTTGACCGCGGCTGCGTCGAGCGGGGTGCCATCGCTGAATGTCACGCCCTGACGCAGATGGAAAGTATAAACGGTATTGTCGCCGTTAATGTCCCAGCTTTCTGCCAGCCACGGCGTGAACTTGTTGTCTTCGGCCTGCCCGACAAGCGAGTCGACGATATTGCGGGTAATCAACGCCGTGACCGAGTTGCCCGTGATCGACGGGTCGATAATGGAGGCATCCGTCGCCAGCCCGACGTTGAGAGTGCCCCCATCGACCGGCTTTGCCGTGTCGGATGCGGCATTTGCGACAGTGCCCATCATCGTCACAAAAGAAAATGCCAGGGCAATGCGGATCTTGCTTCGCCTGATAGTCTTCTCGCTTGAATGCGTTTTTCTCATATCCCGTCCCTATTTTGGCTGCCACGACATCGATCATGCGGCCAAGAGGCCACTCGACATCGCTCAGACTGAACGGCACGATAATTGTCTATAAGAATACTAGACTAAAGGCATTGTGATGCGTTTATGCGAAGACAGGCGGAAATCCGTTTCAAGATCGCTGAGACCGTCGGCAGCAACCTGACCCGTGGCTCGTTCATTGGCGTTGGAATGATTTCAAGCAAACTCTCAGGCAGCTCGAAGCGATGCAGATGCCAAGAGGATACTGCACGTGCCAAACTGCGACGGCTCGCACCGTCGCAGTTTTGCATTTCATTTTGGAAGTTGCGCGCCAGCCTGCTTCACCGCATTTGCGATGGTTTCGCAAAACTGCTTTTCGGTCACGTTCTGCGCTTTCGTAATGGCTGCAAGATCCTGATTCACGCCCATGGCGGAGATCTTGCCTTTTTCGCCTTCTTGCTCGGCCGCATCGCCCTTCGCCGTATCCGAAGGCGCCGGTATGAGAGCGAGCATTTTCGCTTGAGTCTCGACAGCGGCTCCATCGATGTGGCCTGCATTCTGGCAATATTTCAGCACGCCAAGTTGATTGCGTGCCGAATTATACGCCAATTCCAGTTGGTCGTTTGATACCTGTGCATAGCTTGGCGCGGCAAATCCGCATGCCACGATACCGATCAGAATGATCTTCCGCATATGAAACTCCTGATTGCTTCAACATGCTGCGATGTATCCTCGAACGCCTTGAAGGCAATAGCTGCAAAGTCGGAAAGCGTTCTACCCAGAAGAGCATCACTGTGGAGGGCCGAAAGAAAGCTGAAGCCTTCGATATCATCGTGGTCGCCAACGGAACTGCCCGTTCCCTCCGCAGCTCGCGCGCAGGTCCGTTCGGCAGCGATCAAACGGATCTCCAGCTTCCACATTGGGCATAAGGCGCTGATGACGCCGGTAGCATCGGTTCATTTCCTGTGGGAAAGCTTCAAACTTCATCCGGCCAACACATGGTATCGGGATTGATGTGGCAGTAATCCGGACGCGCCCGGACGGCTTTGACTGTCCGGATTTGCCCCTGCGTGGCCGTTGCGCTGCCGGGGCATCGTAAGAGCGAAGGAAAAGATCGACGGCTTCACCCGCGACATCCTTCGACAACAGCAACATCAGGACCTGGAGGTCTTACATGAAGAAGCTTATTGCTGCCGCCGTCTTCGCTGCAGCACTTTATACCTTTGCCGGTGCCGCGCATGCCGATTGCGGTTCGGTCTCCATCGCCGAAATGAACTGGGCATCGGCCGGCGTTGCGGCAAATGTAGACAAGATCATCCTCCAGGAAGGCTATGGCTGCTCGGTCGAACTCCTCACGGGCGACACGCTGCCAACATTTACTTCGATGAACGAGAAGGGCCAGCCGGACATCGCTCCGGAACTCTGGATCAATGCGGTGCGCACGCCGCTCGATCAGGCCGTTTCCGAGGGACGGTTGGTCATCGCTGCCGGCATTCTTTCCGATGGCGGCCAGGATGGCTGGTGGATTCCGAAGTTCCTGGCCGACGCCCATCCTGATATCAAGACCGTCCAGCAGGCGCTGGAACACCCGGAATTTTTCCCCGCGCCGGACGATCCGAAAAAGGGCGTCATCTACAATTGCCCGCCCGGCTGGCAGTGTCAGGCGTCGCTCGGCAATCTCTTCCGGGCGCTCGACGGCGAGAAGAAGGGCTTTGAAATCGTCGAGACCGGCTCTGCCGCCGCTCTCGACGGCACGATCGCCAATGCCTTCGAAAAGAAGACGGGCTGGCTTGGCTATTATTGGTCGCCGACCGCTATCCTCGGTAAGTATCCAATGGTGCGCCTTTCCTTCGGCGTACCCCACGACAAGGCCGAATGGGACGCATGCACCTCGATCATGGATTGCGCCAATCCAAAGGTCAATTCCTATCCCGTCTCGGAAGTCTACACCGTCGTCACCAAGAAGTTTGCCGATCACGCCGGCGTCGCGATGGACTATCTGAAGAAACGGAAATGGACGAACGATCTCGTCAACAGCATTCTTGCCTGGCAGACGGACAATCAGGGCACCAACGAAGACACCGCCCGATACTTCCTGAAGAACCATGAAGACATCTGGACGGCATGGGTAAGCCCAGATGCCGCTGCCAAGGTAAAGGCCGCGCTCTAAATTCTGGCTTTGGGGACGCGGTGAATCACTGCGTCCCGGCCTCATAGCCATGAGCGCGAATGCTCCAACCAGCACTTTTGGACAGCTTGGCGAAAAAACTTGCCGTCGGGGGTGGGCAGAAAAACAATGCACGCTATTTGATGCATATGAGCGAGGAGAAATATTAGCTCGATGGAGGAGGTCGTCCGGCACAAAGGAAGAGGATTCTCATGCCCAATTCAGTTTTGAATGCCCTTGGACAGCCACTTTACTATAGCGACACGTCGACAGGCTTCTTTTCCGCCACCGGCTCTGGCCCGGTGCTTTACGGCACCGCCGGCAACGACTCCATGTGGGGTGACGCCTCCGTCAATGTGACGATGATGGGCGGCACCGGCGACGATATCTACTATCTCTATTCCAGCATCAATCATGCCTATGAGGCGCCCAATGCCGGCGTCGATACCATCAATACCTGGATGGATTATACGCTGCCGGAAAATTTCGAAAATCTCACGGTCACCGGCAACAACCGTCATGCCTATGGCAATGACGCCGACAACATCATCACCGGCGGCAGCGGCAGCCAGACCATCGATGGCGGTGCCGGCAACGACGTGCTGACAGGCGGCGGCGGGGCCGACACCTTCGTCATCAGCAAGGGCAACGGCAGCGATCTCATCACCGATTTCAGCGATGACGACAAGGTCAGGCTCAATCAATATGGCCTGACGTCGTTCGATCAGGTTGTCAGCCATTCCACGCAGGAAGGCGCCAATGTCCGACTCGATCTGGGCAATGGCGAAAGCTTGGTCTTCGCCAACAAGACCATTTCCGACCTGCATGAAGACCAGTTTCAGCTTGGGCTTGACAGATCATCGCTGACGCAGACCTTTTCGGATGATTTCAACACGCTCTCGCTGCATGAGGGAACGCAGGGCACCTGGGATGCGAAATATTCCTGGGCGCCGGACAAGGGCAGCAGCCTGAATGACGAACTGCAGTGGTACATCAATCCTTCTTATGCGCCGACTGCCTCAGTAAACCCGTTTTCCGTCTCCGACGGCGTTCTGACGATCACGGCAAAGCAGACGCCGGATGCATTGAAATCGATCGTCGAGAACCATGATTATACATCAGGCATTCTGACCACTCATTCCACCTTCTCGCAGACCTACGGCTATTTCGAAATGCGGGCGGAGATGCCGCATAACCAGGGCGTCTGGCCTGCCTTCTGGCTGCTGCCGGAGGATGGTTCCTGGCCACCGGAACTCGATGTGGTGGAAATGCGCGGACAAAACCCGACGACGGTCAATGTGACGGTTCATTCGAATGCCACCGGCGAACACACGAAGACCTCTATTCCGGTGGAAGTGCCAAGCACCGATGGCTTTCACAATTATGGCGTGCTTTGGGACAAGGATCAGATCGTCTGGTATTTCGACGACGTTGCCGTTGCCCATGCCGATACGCCGGCCGATATGCACGGACCGATGTATATGCTGGTCGACCTCGCCGTCGGCGGCGTGGCGGGCACTCCGACGGACGGTCTCCCGAATGGGTCGGAGATGAAGATCGACTATATCAAGGCCTATTCCCTGGACGATCACAGCGCCCAGCTTGCCGCCTCGACGCAATCCGCCCACACGACAGACTGGCACATCTGACTGCATCGAACAATCGGTGCGTCAAACCAGGTGCTTCGGACGGATCGATCCGGCCGAAAGCGACCGTCATCGGGAGCTATTCCTCGAAGCGACTGGTACCCTCGCGATCGCGTGCGTATCGCTTCTCGAGCGGAAAAGGCGGCAGCCAAGATTCGCGACGGATGGTCCATAGCTCGTAAGTGGGCTTTAGCTGGTCGGGAGCATCCAGGGAGCCCAGACTTATCTCGATTTCATCCGCGGTGCGGGAAAAAACGGAGGAGCCGCAGCGGGGACAGAAGAAGCGGCCGGCATAATCCCGGGCTTCGCCGTCGATCTTGACCGCGCGCTCGGGGAATATCGCAGAGGCATGAAAAAGCGCACCATGATGCTTGCGACAGTCGAGACAATGGCAGAGACCGACCCGGTACGGCCTACCCGATGCCACAAATCGGAGGTCGCCGCATAGGCAACCGCCCTTGTATCGATCCATGCTACCCTCCTCAAAAGTCAAGCGATGAAGCGTTTGCGTCGACCGCTGTGCAATTGATCGCTGTGAGCAATAGCGCTCCTGCGCATCACAACTCTGAGCCGATGCACCTATATGCCTAATCCTCTTTGAACGCTCGCCTGATCTGGTCGGTCATCGGCTTTGTCAGATAAGCAAGGACGCTTCGCTGGCCTGTCTGCAGAAAGGCCTCCACAGGCATGCCGGGCAGCGGAGTAAGCTGCCCCAGCCGATCCCATTCCGGCTTCGCCACCTTTGCTCGCACGACATAATAGCTTTGGCCCGAACGCTGATCCGTCGCCAGATCCGCGGAAATGGTATCGACCTGCCCGTTCAATTCCGGCGTGATCCGCTGATTGAAAGCAGGAAAACGCAGGGATACCGCCTGCCCTACCGTAATCTGATCAATATCCTGGGGAGCGAGTTTCAGCTCTGCGACCAGCGCGTCCTTGTCCGGAACAATCTGCAGGATCGCCTCTGCCGGCGAAATGACAGCCCCTTCGGCATGGACGCTTAGCTGATCCACAATCCCCGCCTGCGGCGCCTTAATGTCGATCCGCTTCAGATCGTCCTCGGCGGCGATAAGGCGCTCGGCAAACTGGCCGCTATCGCTTTCCGCCTGGCGCAATTGCTCGGATACTTCCGAACTGCGGTCGGCATCGATCTGCAGGATCTGCAGCTCGGTTTCCGCAATCTTGCCTTTGGTCTGGGCAATGGACGAGACGAGATTTCCGAGATCGCCGTTCAGCGAAGCGCTTTCCCGCTGCAACGAGTAGACCTTCGTCGCCGAAATGATGCCCTGATCGAGCAGGCCTTGTAGGCTGCCGAGCTCCTTGGCAATGAGTGCGATCTCCCGCCGCTTGCCCTCTTCCTGAGCGACGAGACCGTCAATCTCCTGCCTGAGCTGCTGAATGCGCTCGTGAAGCTGCGACTTCTGCCCGTCGCGCGATATCTGACGATCGCGAAAGAGCCGACGCTCGCCTGCCATGATAGCTGCCACATCAGCATCTTCAGCAAACGAGAGCAGATCGGCCGGAAAGTCGATATCCTGCCGGCCGTCGCGCTCCGCTGCCAGACGCGCCGTGCGGGCAGAAAGTTCGTTGAGCCGTTTGCGGATGATCGTGAGGTTGGCTCTGGTCTGGGTGTCGTCAAGCCGGACGAGCACCTGGCCGGCGGCGACATGATCGCCGTTCTTCACCAGGATCGCACGGGCGATCCCGCCCTTCAAATGCTTTATTGGTTTTACATAGCTGTCGACGACGAGCGTGCCGGAGGTGACGACCGCGCCAGAAATCTTCGTTGCGGCGGCAAGGCCGCCCATGACGCCGAACAGCAGCAGAATGGCAGCTATCACCAACAGCGACAGGCGGCGGATCGTCCGTTCGTTCGATGACGGGGCCTTGCCGATCATCCGTGCGTCTCCCCGCCGGCGATGGCCAGATGAGCTGTTGCGAGCTGCTTGGGCGACGGACCGAGGATGTCCTTCTTCGGCCCGAATGCCTGGATCTGGCCGCCGGCAACGATCATCACCGTATCGGCGGCGGCAAGAGCGCTGGGCCGGTGGGCAATGACGATCGCAATGCCACCCCTCTCCTTCACACCTGCAAGCGCCGCCGTCAGTGCCGCTTCGCCTTCCGCATCCAGATTGGAATTCGGCTCGTCGAGAAGCACCAGAAAGGGATCGCCATAAAGCGCCCTCGCCAGGGCGATACGCTGCCTTTGCCCGGCCGACAGGCGCGATCCGCCTTCGCCGATCTTGGTATCGAAGCCATCCGGAAGCTTGACGATCATGTCAAAGACACCCGCCGCCTTCGCCGCCGCAATGATCGACTCGGTTCGCATGCCCTCGGCAAAACGCGAAATATTCTCGGCGATCGTGCCGTCGAAGAGGTCCACATCCTGCGGCAGATAGCCGATATGCTGCCCAAGCTCATCGGTATCCCATTGCGAAAGAGCGGCGCGATCGAGCCGCACCGAGCCGATTGCAACCGGCCACAAGCCGGCGATCGCACGTGCCAGCGAAGACTTGCCTGATGCGCTCGGGCCGATGACGCCGAGTATGGTTCCCGCCGATATCTTGAACGAGACATTGCGCAGGATAAGATCGCGGCTGCCGGGCGACGTCACGGTGATATTCTCGACGCTGAGCTCCCGCGACGGCGCGGGCAAGGCGAAAGCCTGCTTCTCGGGCGGCGCTGCATCGAGGAGTGCAGCAAGCCGCGTCCAGCCCTGGCGTGCAGCCACAAAACCCTTCCATTGGCCGATTGCAAGCTCGACGGGCGCCAGCGCCCGCGTCACCAAGATCGAACTGGCAATGATGATACCTCCCGTCGCTTCCTGGCGAATGACGAGGATCGCGCCGACGGCAAGGACACCGGATTGCAGCATCATGCGTGCAATCTTGGCGGCGATGGTCAGCGCGCCGACACGGGTGTTCGCTATCGCCTGGTGACTGAGATAATCCTCATTCATAACAGCCCATTTATCGGTGAGGCGGCCAGAAAAACCCATGGCAATAGCAGCCTCCCAGTTGCGCCGCGCAGCCTGAGCAAAGCCGAGGCGCGCCGCCGAAGACTTGGCCGCCTCCAGCGCCGGTCGACGCGACAGCATTTCGGCAGCCACGGTAATGCCGACGAGCAACAAGGCACCGCAAAGAGCTGTAAAGCCGATCCAGAAGTGGAACAGAAAGCAAAGGAGCAGATAGAACGGCACCCATGGCAGATCGAACAGCGCCGTCGAACCGCTACCGGAAAGGAAGGAGCGGATCTGCTCGAGATCACGCACCGATTGCAGCCCATCGTCCGATGTCTGTTTTTTGCTCGGCAGGAACAGAAGCGCGCCAAAGACCTTCCTGTTTAAACGCTCGTCAAGCGACATTCCGATGCGCACAAGCAGCATGGATCGCAGGAATTCGATCACGCCCTGAAAAAGATAGAGGGTCACGACGATGATGACGAGACCGGACAGCGTCGGCAGGCTATGGCTCGGAATGACCCGATCATAGACCTGCAGCATGAAGAAGGAGCCGGTCAGCGCCAGCACGTTTATGGCGGCGCTCGCTAGGGCGATGCCGATGAAGGCCCTGCGAAGCGCCGACAGCATCAGCGCAACGAATGTTTGCGGCGGGTCTTTCGGGACGGCAAGCACCTTGCGTCGATCCTCAACATTGGCCGTCGCGTACGGCAGGATTTACATGACGCCCAAAGCACCGCCTCCCGCTCGGCGCATGGACCTGCAAAGCGATCGCCTATGGCTTCGCCACTATTCCCGCTTCAAGCCTAACCTTCGACGATCCCATGCAATTGAAGAAGTCGAAATCTATCCAGAATGCAGTTTCGGTGAACCCAACCTTATCGCGGAACGCCTTGTCCACTTGCGGGACAATTGCGCCATGAAATGGGGCAGCAGCCTGTTCCGGCAAGATGCCTGACCCATCATATTAGGATGAGCAAGCGGCATCTTGCCGCCTGCCTCCCGCGTTCAATCGAATTTCTCCGTCGTGTCCGCCTTGCCCTTGACCCAATAGCCGGACGCCTTGATCCAGCTCAGCGGATAGCCGCGGTCTTCGACGAGATAGGAGCGCAAGGCGCGCGTGACGGAGGCTTCGGCGGCGATCCAGACGAACGTGCCAGGCACCACATCGATCGACTGCAATATCTTCAGAAGCGAGGACGGATCCGCCGCTTCCGAAAGAGGCCGATATGCCCAGCGCATATCTAGCTGCGCATCGGTTTGAAATGCCTGATGTTCATGAGCATCGGCAACCGCGGCGATCGCCGTTATATGCGCCCCTATACGAGCCTCCTCAATCCGGCGGCCGATGGCCGGCAGCGCCGTCTCGTCGCCGATCAGCAGCCAGTTCTCGATATCTGCGGACACGACGGCCGAGCCGCGGGGACCGCCGATCTCCAGCCTGTCGCCGACGCGAGCGTCGAGCGCCCATTGCGTGGCAGGGCCTGCCTCATGGACGGCAAAATCGAGGACGAGTGTCCGCGCGTCGGTGTCGTAATGGCGAGGCGTATAGTCACGCCGCTCCATTTCCTCGCCGACGCCTGGAACCATCACCTTGATGTGGTCGTCGGGCGCAAGGCTGACGAAATCGGCGAGATCTTCGCCGGCCAGCCGAATGCGCAGCATGCCGGGCGTGATCCTGTCGATGGCCGTTACAGTCAGGGTGCGCCGCTTCAGTTCATGGCGCACGCGCTCGATCTTCGGAGTGGAGACGGCCGGGTTTGAATTATGGGGGGTATCCATGGGTGTCCTTTCGAGGCGCCTCGATCTCGATCCGCAGGACACAGTCGCGCAGACCGAAGCCGCAGAGCCGTTCGATCATACGCGTTGAGTGACGTTAACGCTTACGTGGCTGGACGATATCAAGCCAATCTGCGTCACCTATAGAAGAAGAATTCTTACACCGCAACAAAAAGATGATTTTTCTAGACAAGTTTTCTGAGCCATAGAAAATCGAGCGCCATCGCAGGCCTCTGCGAAGCAGATCGGCACGGCTGCTTCGAACCGTGCCGATCTCCATGGGATTACTGCAGCGCTTTCTCCATCAAACGCGCCAGCCGCTCGGCAAAGGCACGCGGATCGGCAGGCTTGTCGCCGTCCAGAACACGAGCCTGATCGAGCAGTAGGAAGGCAGCATCGTCGCGCAGGGACGGCGCATCCGCCTTGGCGGCAATCGCCTTGACGACCGGGTGATCCATGTTGATCTCAAGGATCGGCTTGGCGCCGGACTGCAGGCGGCCGGCCCCCTGCAGGATCTTTTCTAGCTGGCGATCATAGCCCTGCTCCGAGGCAACGAGGCAGACAGCGCTTTCGATCAGGCGGTCGGAGGCGCGGACATCGGATACCTCGTCGGCAAGCTTCTGCTTGGCATAGTCAAGGAAAGCCTGCACGTCCGCGGGTGCGCTTTCGCTTTCCGGCTTGTCTTCATCCTGCTTCTTGAACTGGGCGAGATCAGCCGAGCCTTGCGTGATCGACTTGAAGCTCTTGCCTTCGAATTCCGGTGCATTGGTCACCCAGAAGCTGTCGACGGAATCGGTCAACAACAGAACTTCGATGCCGCGGGCACGGAAACCTTCAAGCTGCGGCGACGCCTTCAGCTGCTCGAGGCTGCCGCCGACCAGATAATAGATCGACTGCTGACCTTCCTTCGCATCCCTGACGTAATCGGCAAGTGAACGATAGCCATCTCCCGAGGTAGTCGTGCGGAAGCGCGAGAGCGCCAGAAGCTGTGAGCGACGCTCGAAGTCCTCGTAAAGGCCTTCCTTGATGAGGCTGCCGAAATTCTCCCAGATCTTCAGGAAGGCGTCGTGATCGCTCTCGGCCTGCTTCTCGATCGCCGTGATGATGCGATTGGTCACGCCTTTGCGGATCGCAGTCAGGATCGGGCTT
The DNA here is from genome assembly GCF_002277895.1 of Rhizobium sp. 11515TR. Taxonomy (NCBI): domain Bacteria; kingdom Pseudomonadati; phylum Pseudomonadota; class Alphaproteobacteria; order Hyphomicrobiales; family Rhizobiaceae; genus Rhizobium; species Rhizobium sp. 11515TR. Next base: position 679,446 of record NZ_CP022999.1, read on the forward strand.
TCCTGGATCATCTCGCGCGAGACGTTGAGCGGCAGGTCGGACGTATCGACGAGACCGCGCACAAAGCGGAGATAGCGCGGCAGCAATTCGGCTTCATCGGTGATGAAGACGCGCTTCACATAGAGCTTCATGCGGCCCTTGCGATCGGGATCGAAGAGATCGAACGGCTGCGAACCGGGCACGAAGGCAAGCGCGGAATATTCATGGCGGCCCTCGGCGCGGAAATGCACCGTCAGCGCCGGCTCGTCATACTGGCCGGAAACGCCGCGATAGAAATCGGTATATTCCTCGGACGTGATGTCGTTCTTCGATTTCGTCCAGAGCGCAGTGCCGTCGGTCAGCTGTGTCGCTTCCTCGCCGGGCTTCTCCGCGATCTTGATCGGCACCGGGACATGACCGGATTGTTCCTTGACGATACGCTCGACGCTCCAGCGCGAAGCATAGCTCTTTGCATCTTCCATCAGATGCAGCGTGATGCGGGTGCCGCGCGCCGGCGCTTCGCTGACGTCAACAGGCGCAACGCTGTAGCCGCCCTTGCCGTCGGAAGACCAGAGCCAGGCATCCTCGGCACCGGCGCGGCGCGAGATGACGTCGACGCGGTCGGCAACCATGAAACAGGAATAGAAGCCGACGCCGAACTGGCCGATGAGCTGCGCACCCTCGCCCTGCTTGTTGGCCTCGATACGCTCCATGAAGGCGCGCGTGCCCGAGCGGGCGATCGTGCCGAGCGCCTCGATCATCTCGTCGCGGCTCATGCCGATGCCGTTATCCTCGACAACGAGCTTGCCGCCATCGACATCGAGCGTCAGCAGGATGCGGCTGTCGGGATCGTTGGCAAGCAGGCCGGGATGGACAATCGCTTCGTAGCGCAGCTTCTCGCAGGCATCGGCCGCGTTCGAGATCAGCTCGCGCAGGAAGACATCCTTGTCCGAATAAACCGAGTGAACCATCATATGCAGAAGGCGGGCAACGTCGGCCTCGAAAACGTGGCTCTCGGCGGTATTTTCTGCGGTGGTGGTCGTCATAAGCGTCTAGTCTCCTGGGAATAAAAAAGTCGCGCCGCACAGGTGGCGGAAGACGAGGGAAATTTCAAGCTTGCGTTGTCTCACGGAGCTCAAAACGAGCGAATAGGCCCGCTTTCGCGTGCGGAAGCGTTCACGCGACGCTTCTGTCACGGGCTTATCACGCAGGATTGACATCAGTGCGGCCCGACTGCGGCACGGTGCCGCAGTCACTGCCATAAATTTGGCAGAGGCGAGACCAAGATCGAAAGGGTCGCATCGATCGGCGCTCCAAGCCATTCAAGCGGGAGCCGATCCGACATGCTCTCAACGCAAAGGAGATCATCGTGCTAACCCTCCGCAATGCATTTCTTATCGGCGCCGGCCTTATCACAGCCACAGGATTGGCGAGCCAGGCCGTCGCTCAGCAGAAGATTGAGCAATCCGCCAATACGCACCAAATGACAGTTCGCCTGCCGGACGGCTCGCTGGAATTGATCCGCTACAGCGGCGCTCAGCCACCGACGATTACCTTCCGGGACGATCCGGCGTCGATGGCGGGCTTTGCTCCATTCGACGACATCTCGCCCTTCGCCGACATAGAACGTATCTCGGCTGCCATGGATCGCGAGGCTGCAGCCCTGATGAATGATCCCCATCTTTTCGCGCCGTGGCCGGATGGCTCGGATAATCTCATGAAGATCGATCTGTCGAAGCTCCCCACAGGCGTGAAAGGATATACGGTCATCTCCACCACATCGGCCAAGGGCACCTGCACTCAAACCGTGGAGTATTTCAGCTCCGGCAGCGGCAAACCTCGGGTCGAGAAAACGAGCTCCGGAAGCTGCGGCCCGGCTCAGAGCCTGGCTACCCGGCCGGCACATGCCATTGCGCCTCAGCCATCTCCCAACCATCAGCCGTCCAACGTGATCCAGGCTTCGTTTCAGCCCGATGCAAAAACGGTGAGATTGGCAGGTCTGTTCTAGGATACAGACCCCAAGTCGGCAATATCGATATCAAAGGCGGGATGCTCGAAAGGGCATCCCGTTTGTCTTTGGAGACGCGGGTGGAGATATTTTTGCATGGCAATCGCCCTCGCGACCATGCGGATTGCTATCCGGGCAGTGTTGCTATAATAACTTGAGTTTAATTTGAAGGATTATTGCACAAAGGCGACGCCGGAAGCAGCAAATGACGTTTCAGCCGAGAATGCAGAACAAGATCGGAGGCTTTTCCGTCATCGGCGGTATGCATCGCCGCTACTGGAACGGCATGGTTGCCGATATCTGGAACGTCAATTGCGCCGCACAGGCCGGCGGATATTATGTGGCACGCGATCCGCGCCTGTTCATCCTTCTGGAACAGCGTGGTGCAGGCAAGACCAATGTCCGCCCCTCGCCTCGCGCGCAGGCCCAGCTGCAGGATTATAGTAGCGGTCGCATCTCCTATATCCCCGCCGGCATGGAGCTCTGGGTCGACATGGCAGGCGTCGAATTCGTACGCCACCTCGATATTCATTTCGATGCTGGGGTTGTCAGCCAACGCCTGATGGAAAATATCGATCCGGCACAGCTCGACCGGCCGCAGCTGCATTTCAACGACCCGCGGGTGATGGCGCTCGCCGAGCTTATCGCCGCCGAATGTGAAAACCCCGAGCCGCTGCACGATCTCTACGGCGATGGTCTGACGCTTTCGCTTTTGATCGACGTGCTGCAGTTACGCGGAACCCAGCCACGCAAACGCAGCGGCCTTGCTACCTGGCAGCTGCGGCGCGCGGTCGATTATATCGAAGAGAACTGCACGCGCGCTATCCGGCTGGAAGAACTGGCGGCGCTGACCGGCCTCTCGCAGTCGCATTTCAGCCACGCCTTCAAGGCGTCGACGGGTCTGCCGCCGCATCAATGGCAAACGCAGGCCAGGCTCGAACGGGCGAAGCAACTTCTTCTGAACAGCGAGATGCCGTTGACGACAGTCGCCGTCGAAACCGGCTTTGCCGATCAAGCGCATTTCACCCGTGTCTTCCGCAAGAATGTCGGCACCGCGCCCGCCAGTTGGAAGCGGAGCAGGCTTGCCTGAAAACCACAGTCCGCGAGCAATTGCACGTTTTGTGGAGAATTGCCCAAAAACATTCAATTTCCCCCGTGACAGACAAGCCGCACCCATAAATATGAGTTAACTACTCACCTTATTGAGGGATCGGCCCACCGGCCGAACGGGGGCAAGAATTCGGGACGAATGACGGAAATGCAGGAATTGAAGCAGGACGTATCGCGAGCGCGGCTCATGGCGACAGGCGCAGCCATTATCGCGCTGCTGGCGGGCTCCAAGGTCATGGCGCAGGAAACGCCGACGGAGCTGCAGCCTTTGGTTATTCAGGGTTCGCAACAGAAGAGTGAAGACAGCGGCACCGCGCCGGTCAAGGGCTATGTCGCCAGGAAGACCACGGCAGGCTCAAAATCCGACACGCCAATCACCGAGGTACCGCAATCGGTCTCCGTCATCGGCCAGCAGGAAATGCAGGATCGCGGCATCACCAACAAGGTGGATGAGGTTCTGCGTTATACGCCCGGCGTCACCGCGCAGCCCTTCGGCAATGATGGCGATACCGACTGGTTCTACATTCGCGGCTTCGACGCGACGCAGAGCGGCGTCTTCATGAATGGCCTGACGCTCTATAGCTACGGCTTCGGCGGCTTCCAGATCGATCCGTACATGCTTGAGCGCGTCGAAGTGCTGAAGGGGCCTTCCTCCGTGCTTTATGGCGGCGCCAATCCGGGCGGCCTCGTCAACATGGTCCGCAAGGAGCCGACGGACACTCCTCAATATTCGACCGAGATCGGCATCAACAATCTCGGCAATGCCTTCGTTGGCTTCGATTTCTCCGACAAGCTTTCGGCCGACGGCGTCTATCGCTACCGCCTGACCGGCAAGGTTGCCGGCGGCGACACCTATAGCGACGGCACCCATGACCTGCGCGGCTTCATCATGCCGCAGGTCACCATCTCGCCTGACGAGTCCACCAAGCTCACCGTCTTCGGCATGCTGAGCGGTCTCGACGAAATCCACAGCGGCAACGGCTTCTTCCCTTACGTCGGCACCGTTGTCGATGCGCCCTTCGGCAAGATCAAGCGCGACGCATTCTATGGCGAGCGAAGCATCGATAATCTCAAATATGCCCAGCAGATGCTGGGTTACGAATTCTCGCACGATTTCGACGGCGGCTGGACCGTGTCGCAGAATGCGCGCTACGGTCACCTCTACAAGCGCGAGGAAGGCCCGTATCTGAACGGCTATGTCGACGGCAATCCGCTCAGCCCTGGTTATGACGATCCCAACTACATGCTAAACCGCATCGGCTTCTTCGAGCGCTCCAAGGTCGATACCTTCTCCGTCGACACGCGCGCGGAAAACAAGTTCGACACCGGCCCGATCAGCCATGATTTCCTGATCGGCACGGACTATTCGATCTACCGCCTCGACCAGATCCAGGCGTGCTGCGGCTCCAATCCGATCAGCGCAACGAACCCGGTCTACGGCACGCCGCAGGGAACCAACTTCGTCTACCTCAATCAGGTCATGACGCAGCAGCAACTCGGTATCTATACGCAGGACCAGATGCGCTTCGGCGATGGCTGGCTGGTCACGCTCAACGGCCGTTACGACTTTGTCGACACCAATTCCGACTCGAAGGTCGGCACGAGTTACAAGTCGAACGCATCAGCGCCAAGCGGCCGTGCGGGCCTCGCCTACGAGTTTTCCAACGGCATCACGCCCTATGTCAGCGCCGGCACCTTCTTCAATCCTCTGATCGGCACCAGCGTTACCGGCGGTGGTTTGACGCCGGAGAAGGGCGAGCAATACGAGGCCGGCATCAAGTATGAGCCCGACTTCATCGACGGTCTGTTCACGGCTTCCATCTTCCAGATTAACCGCAAGAACATGGCGCTGACCGATCCGGTCACCTTCCTGCAGCGCCAGGTCGGCGAGGTCCGCTCGCGCGGTGTCGAATTTGAAGGCAAGGTCAATCTGGATGACAATTGGAAGCTCCTCGGCTCCTATTCCTACACCGATCTGACGATCACCAAGGACCTAGACTCCTCCATCATCGGCAACTCGCCCTATCTGGTGCCGAATTCCACCGCATCCCTCTGGCTCGACTACGCCTTCACGAGCGATGCGCTTGACGGGCTCAGCATCGGCGCCGGCGTACGCTACCAGGGCAAGTCCTGGGCAGACCAAGCCAATACGCTGCGCGTACCCTCGGCAACACTCTTCGATGCGGGCATCCGCTACGAGAAGAAGGGCTGGGGTGCGGCGCTCAACGTCTCGAACCTGTTCGACAAGGAATATGTCTCGGGCTGCGCCGGCGAGAATGTGTGCGGCTACGGCGAAGCGAGAACCATCACCTTCAAGCTCAGCAAGAAGTGGTAAGTTGAGAATTATAGTATACTTTCATTTTCGATCATGGCAAGGAACCGGGGATTGCCGCAAGGCAATCCTCGAACTCGTTTCAAACCGAAGGCAACGCTTACGCATGACGACACAGTGGCTGCGAATTTACCGCGTCGGCGCGGGGATGCTTGCCCAGTCACAGTGCTGCAGCCTGGTCAGCTATTTCCAATGACAGCAGGAAACGCTCATAAGCTGTCTCGAAGACAGTTCATTGCGATGGCAGGCGCAGGCGCGATCGCCGGCCTGACGCCGGCGCGCGCGGCGGCGAGCCAGCGTGTGGCGACGCTCGATTGGGCCATTCTGGAAACCCTGCTGGCGATCGGCGCAAATGTGGTTGCCGGCACCGAATTACTGCAATTCCGCGACGTTGCCGTGACCCCCGCCATTCCCGCGGGCGTTGCCGATCTCGGGCTACGCGGCACGCCGAACTTCGAAGTCCTTTATGCATCCAGGCCAAATCTGATCTTCAATTCCAATTTCTATACCTGGGCCGACGATCGCATGCGACTGATCGCACCGGTCGCGAGCCACGCCATTTATCAACCCGGAACCAGCCCCTACCAGCTTTCGGAGCAGGCAACCCTTGCGATCGGCGAGCGGCTCGGACTTACGACCGGTCGCGCCCTCGTCGATAAGACGCGCGAAAAACTCGAAGCCTATCGCGCCAGTTTCAGCAAGGGCGATCACCGGCCGATCCTGCCGATCAATCTGGGCGACGCCAGGCACTTTCGCGTCTTCGGCTCCGATAGCATGTTCGGGGAAGTTCTCACCCGCACCGGCCTGACCAATGCCTGGCCGGATTTGACGAGTTATTCGGCAACCGCACCCGTCGGCATCGAACGGCTCGCCGCCATGCCGGATGCATGGATCGTTCTCATCCCGCCGCATCCGGGCGAAGCTCTGGCGGAACTCCAGCAAAGCGCATTCTGGAATGCGCTTCCGCCGGTACGGCAAGGTCGTGTCCTCATGCTCGGCCCGATCAATCCCTATGGTGCGCTGCCGGCAGCAGAACGCTTCGCCGATCTCCTTGCAGGAGGGCTCAACCGTGCATGGAATGGTTGATTGGCCTGTGATTGCCCAAGGCAAATCGCTGGCACGCAACGGTGCTCTGCTCGCCACTCTCTGCATCCTTGCTTTTGCAGCTCTGCTCTTGCTGCGGCCGCAGCTTGCCGCTGATGTACGCGAGGCAGCCGCACTCAATCATATCTTGCTCACCGATAGCCTGCTGCCGCGCTCGGCTATCGCAATCATAGCCGGTGCGGCTCTCGGCCTTTCGGGCGCCTTGCTGCAAAGAGTCTTGCGCAATCCGATCGCCGACGCCTCGACGCTCGGGATCGCCGCCGGGTCGCAGCTGGCGATGACAATCGCTGTCGGGCTCTTTCCCTTGCTGATCGGCCTGCCAAGGGAAATCTCTGCCTTTGTCGGCGGCCTTTCGGCGGTCCTGATCGTCCTGGCATTGAGTTGGCGACGTGGTCTCGACCCGGTGACGGTGGCGCTATGCGGCATGATGGTGACGCTGGTAGCAACCGCACTTAGCGTCACGATTATTCTCGCGCGCGGCGAATATGCCATGGCCGTCTTCATCTGGGGCGCGGGCGCGCTGAACCAGCAAAACTGGGATGGCGTCATCACGCTCGCGCCGCGCCTGATCATAGGCTTTGCCATTGCATTGGTACTGGTCCGTCCTCTGACTGTCATGAGCCTGGACGACAGCAGCGCCAAGAACCTCGGCCTTGCATTGCACAGCATGCGCTTTGCCATTCTGGTGCTTGCCGTCTGGCTGGCGGCTTCGGTGACGGCACAGGTCGGCATCATCGGCTTTCTGGGGCTTGCCGCACCTCACATCGCCAGATTCTGCGGCGCGCGGCGCACCCGGGAGCTGCTGATCGCCTCCCCTGTCGCCGGCGCCGGCCTGCTGTTCCTGACGGATTGTCTGGTGCAGCTCCTTTCGCCGGGGTTTACCGACCTTGCCCCGACGGGAGCAGCGACCGCGCTCCTTGGCGGACCGCTCCTATTGCTGCTTCTACGGCGCCTGCATTCCGGCAATGCGCTCCGCACCGATGGCGGTCCTCGGGCGCGGCTGACTATTGCAGCACCGGGACGAGCGCTTGCTTTGCTTGCGCTCGGCTTCGTTCTCCTGGTCCTCCTTGTTCTCTCGGTCGGGCGCAGCTTCGATGGCTGGCACGTGGCGATCGGCAATCAGTTTCGGGAACTTCTGCCTTTCCGCCTGCCGCGCACCGTCGTTGCGGCAACTGCCGGCGCGATGCTCGCCGCAGCCGGCTTCATCATGCAGCGCCTCACTGCCAATCCGCACGCAAGCCCCGAGGTCCTCGGAGTGAGCGCCGGCGGCGGTGCGGGCCTGACGATCGCACTCTTTCTCTTTGCATTCCCCTCGCCCGTCGTCACGATCACCGCAATGACGATCGGCGCGCTGATTGCATTCCTTGTCATGATGGCATTCAGCGCGCGCGGCGGCTTCGACCCCGAGCGACTGCTGCTTTCGGGCGTCGCCATCGGCGCTCTCTGCATGGCAATCGTCACTGTCGTTCTCTCACGCGGCGATCTGCGCGCCTATCTCCTCTTGACCTGGCTGTCGGGCTCCACCAATCGGGCCGGTTCCCTCGAAGCCTGGACCGGCATCATCTCGCTTGCGCTTCTCGTTCCGATCCTGCCGATCCTGCGGCGATGGTTCGATGTGCTGCCGCTCGGTGGCGACGTTTCGCGCTCCATCGGCCTCTCGGTTGCAGCAAGCCGCCTCACTCTGGCGGTTCTTGCGGCTCTCCTGACTGCGATCCCTTCCTTCCTCGTCGGCCCGCTCAGCCTGACCGGGCTGATCGCGCCGCATCTCGGGCGCCTCATCGGCTTCCGCGATACAGTCAAGCAATTAACGGCCAGCCTGCTGCTTGGCGCCATGCTGCTGGTGCTGGCCGACTGGCTGTCGCGAATGGTGATCTTTCCCTATGAGGTTCCCGTCGGCCTGTTCGCGGCGCTGATCGGCGGCCCCTATCTCATCTGGTTCCTGACCCGCAAGGAGACGAAAAAATGATGCATGCAAGGGATTTCACCGCTTCCGGCGTGGCGACCCACAAGGATGCCGGTCAATTGCTGGAACAGTTCTGCGCGCGTTTTGCCGAACATGTCACCATCACGCGAAGCGTGGCCGGAGCCCGCCTCGATACCGTCATCGGCAGCGCCGACATCGCCGTCAGCAACGATCGTCTCGACATAAAGCTGCGTTGCCCGACGGCAGCCATGCTCTTCACGATCCGCAGCATGGTCGCCGAAAGCCTGTTCGAACTCTCTACCAGCCACACGCTCGCCCTCGATTGGGCTGACGGGCCGCAGCCGTCTGCCATACCGAACTTCCGCGAGATCAGCGTCGCCGATGCCTACGAAATCACGCCGCATATGCGCCGCGTCGTCGTCGCGACCGAGGACGCCAGGCATTTCGTCGAGGGCGGCATGCATGTCCGCCTGCTCATCCCGCCGAAAGGCCGCGAGCCGGTCTGGCCGCATACGGAGCCGGACGGCCGCATCCATTGGCCGAAGGGCGATGATGCGCTGACCATCCGCGCCTATACGATACGCAGCATCGATCTTGACCGCGGCGAGATGAACATCGATTTCGTTGTGCATGAAGGCGACGATGTGCCGGGAGCGACGTGGGCGATGACCGCGCGCCCGGGCGATCGTGCCGGCCTGATCGGCCCCGGTGGTGGCGGCGTGCCGACAGCGCGCAAGCTCGTTCTCGCTGGCGACGAAACCGCGCTGCCCGCCATCGCCCGCATCGCAGCCTCCGTGCCTGCCGATGCCGAGCTGCGCATCTTTCTCGAGGTCGCCGACAAACAAGAAGAGCAGCCGCTGACATCAAAAGCATCGATGGACATCACCTGGCTGCATCGCAATGGCGCCGCTGCCGGGACGACGGATGCGCTGGAACGCATCCTGCGCGACATCGTGCCTGCGGCCGATCCGGAAACCTTTGTCTGGGTTGCCTGCGAACAGAAGCAGGCCCGTGCCGTTCGCGCTTTCGTCAAGAGCGAGATCGTCAGGGATCCCGGCACCTTCAGCATCGCGGCCTATTGGCAGCGTTGATGAGGAAATAGCCACAACAGGTCGAAATAGCCTAATATTTAGGCGATTTTATAATCGCCCAATATTTCAGCGAACAACACTTGTTCGCCTTGCTGCATTGCGTCATAAAGATGCAATGAGCCGTCTCGACCTGACCATTCTCGTGATCGATGAAAACACGATCCGCGCCTCGATCATCGAAGAGGGGCTGCGGGAGGCTGGTCATGCGCGGGTGACGGTTATCCACGAAGTGCAGGGCGTCGCACGCACGATCGAGACACTTCGTCCTGACGTCATCATTATCGATCTCGAAAATCCGAATCGCGACATGATGGAGCATCTGTTTCAGCTGACGCGGACGGTAGGGCGACCGATCGCCATGTTCGTCGATCGCTCCGACACCGCCTCGATCGAGGCGGCCGTCGAGGCCGGCGTTTCAGCCTATATCGTCGACGGCCTCAAGAAGGAACGCGTCAAGCCGATCCTCGACATGGCCGTCAGCCGCTTCAATGCCTTCAGCCGGCTGCAGCGGGAGTTGGCGGATGCCAAGTCGGCGCTGGAGGAACGCAAGATCGTCGAGCGCGCCAAGGGCATCCTGATGAAGATGCGCGGCCTTTCGGAAGACGAGGCCTTCGCGCTGCTGCGGCAGACGGCCATGAACGAGAAGAAGAAGATGTCCGAGATCGCGCAAAGCGTCGTGACGGCAGCGGGGTTGCTGATGTGAGCGTACCGAGTTCCATCTTGTCCGTCGCCTTGAGAGGGGAGGCATCGGAGTGAATATGAAAGTGCAAACAGCCCGTTCCGCCAAAGCCCAACGGGCAGGCGACAGCAATCCTTCGGCGCCTGCCAAAATTACCGGCGAAGGCCCGCGTACATTGCGCGCCGGCTTCATTCCGCTCGTCGATGCTTCTGTCCTGATTGCGGCGGCGGAATTCGGTTTCGCCCACAAGGAGGGGATCGCCCTCGATCTCGTCAAGGACGTTTCCTGGGCCAATGTCCGCGACCGGCTTGCCTTTCGCCAGTTCGACATCGCCCACATGCTCTCGCCGATGCCGGTCGCAGCGATGCTCGGGCTCGGCTCGAACCCCTCGCCCACGATTACGCCATTCTCTCTCGGCTGCGGCGGCAATGCCATCACGCTATCGACGCGGCTGTTCGACCGCATGTGCGAAGAAACAGGTCTTTCCGATCAGGCAAGCGCACTGGAAAATTCGCAGGCGCTTGCGAAAGTGGTCGACACCATGAAGGCGCGCGGGGAGCAGCCGCCAACGCTTGGCATGACCTATCCCTTCTCGTCGCACAACTACGAATTCCGCTATTGGCTGGCCGCCGGCGGCATCGATCCGGACCGGGACGTGAAGCTTGTCGTCGTGCCGCCACCTCTCACATCCGACGCGCTTGCCGCCGGAGCTATCGATGGCTTCTGCGTCGGCGCACCCTGGAACATGGTCGCATCCGAACGAGGCGTCGGCCGCATCGTCGCGGCCAAGCAGGATATCTGGCCCTCCGCACCCGAAAAGGTGATCGGCATGCGCCCGGAATGGGCCGAAAGCCATCCGGAAACCGTGTCGCGCCTTATCGTGGCGCTGGACGCAGCAGCGCGCTGGTGTGACCGGCCGGAAAATCATGACGCCCTTGCCGAAGCGCTTGCCGATCAGCGCTATATTGCAGCACCCGTGCACATCATCCGCCATGTGCTGGCGGGCGAATTCAACCTTGATGCCAGGGGCCATCGCCGCATCATCGACAGGTATTTCAGTTTCCATGGCGGCTTTGCCAACTATCCGCGCCCGAGCCACGCGCTTTGGATCTTCAGCCAGATGATACGCTGGGGGCAAAGCGCATTTTCCGAGCAGAACATGAAGATGGCGGCCTCGGCCTACCGTTCCGACCTCTATCGGCGGGCACTCGGCAGCGAGGCGTCTCCCGACGATGCCGATATCCGTATCGAGGGTGACCGGGATGGCGACCGCTTCATGGACGGCCATATTTTCGATCCAGCGGAGATCGCCGCCTATGTCGCCGGATTTGCCGTGAAAACGACAAGCGCGACGCAGTCTTCGAGCGACGACATCTAGCGTCCACTTATGCTGCTCTGCATAGAATAAGCGCAGGATCGAGAGCCGCATGAATGGCATCCGCTCAAAATATTTGCAGAAATCGCAACTGCCCGCAAAAGGAGCCATCGGACCATCCCCCTGAATAATCGAGCAATTACAATGCCATGATCTCGCCGTGAAAAACTGGCACGCGGCTTGCTTATTCAATTTCGCTTCGGTCAACGGCGATCGAAGCAAGCAATGCGCGGAAAACGCGCTCGCAAAGACATCGACGTCGCAAGGTTCTTGCCCCGAGGATTTCCTTCCTGTCCCGGGCTGCATCGACCCAGCGGCGTTTTTTTATGTCCAAAATCCACGCGTCACGAGCAAAACAAGGGGACTGCAAGTGAAGAAGATCTTGTCCGGTGATGTTACGCGCCGAAACCTTTTGAAGACATCCGCCACCGCAGCCCTGATCGGCGCGGTCAAGGCCGCCTTCCCTTCCGGTGCCTTCGCAGCAACCGCCGGACCTGAGGTGTCAGACGTGAAGCTGGGTTATATCGCGCTGACAGATGCCGCGCCCCTGGTCATCGCCAAGGAAAAAGGCCTGTTCGAAAAGCATGGCCTTTCCAATGTCGATGTGGCCAAGCAGGCATCCTGGGGTGCAACCCGCGACAATCTCGTGCTCGGCGGGGCGGCAAACGGCATCGACGGCGCCCATATTCTCTCGCCGCTCCCCTACCTAATGCACACCGGCAAGGTGACGCAGAACAACCAGCCCGTGCCGATGGCGATCCTCGCGCGCCTTAATTACGACAGCCAGGGCATTTCGGTCGCAAAGGAATATGCGGAAACCGGTGTGCAGCTTGACGCATCCAAGCTGAAAGCAGCCTTCGACGCGAAAAGAGCCGCGGGCAAGGAGATCAAGGCGGCCATGACCTTCCCGGGCGGCACGCATGATCTTTGGATCCGCTACTGGTTGGCCGCCGGCGGCATCCATCCCGACAAGGACGTCTCGACCATCGTCGTACCGCCGCCGCAGATGGTGGCGAACATGAAGGTCGGTAACATGGACGTCTTCTGTGTCGGCGAGCCCTGGAACGAGCAACTCGTCAACCAAGGCATCGGCTTCACCGCCTGTACGACCGGCGAGATCTGGAAAGGCCATCCGGAAAAAGCGCTCGGCATGCGCGCCGACTGGATCGAGAAGAATCCGAATGCCGCCAAGGCCCTGCTGATGGCGGTCATGGAGGCCCAGCAATGGTGCGACAGCATGGACAATAAGGAGGAGATGGCCACCATCCTCGGCAAGCGGCAATGGTTCAACGTGCCACCCAAGGACGTGCTCGGCCGACTCAAGGGCGACATCAACTACGGCAACGGCCGGATCGCCAAAAGCACCGATCTCTACATGAAGTTCTGGAAGGGCGGCGTTTCCTATCCCTATCAGAGCCATGACGCCTGGTTCCTTGCCGAGAACATTCGCTGGGGCAAGTTCGCGCCCAATACCGATATCAAGACGCTGGTCGGCCAGGTCAACCGCCAGGACATCTGGCGCGACGCCGCCAAGGAACTCGGTGTCGCCGCATCGGACATTCCGGCATCGACCTCGCGCGGCAAGGAAACCTTCTTCGACGGCAAGGTTTTCGATCCCGAAAACCCGACTGCCTACCTCGAAAGTCTCTCGATCAAGGTGGCGTCGTGATGGTCGGCACTCTCCTCCAAAAAGGATTCGTTCAATGTCCGTAACCGCCCGCAAACAGCAAGCCTCCGTTGCGCAAACGCCTGCTCCCGCAAAGAGCCATGTCGTGACATTGGCGGTCCGCCCTGTTCGCCGCATCGACATCCGTCATATCGGGCTCGCAGTCCTGCGCAACGTCTTGCCGCCCCTCGTAGTGCTCGTGCTTCTGCTCGCTATCTGGCAGCTGCTCTGTGAGCAGCCGGGCGCCAGCCTGCCGCCGCCCTCGCAAGTCTGGCAGGACAGCTACGACCTCATCGTCTATCCCTTCTTCTACAACGGGCCCCAGGATATCGGGCTTGCCTGGCGCGTGCTCGTCTCCTTGCAGCGCGTCGCCTATGGCTTCGGCCTTGCCGCCGTTGCCGGCGTGCTCGTCGGCGCGGTGATCGGGCAATCGGTCTGGGCGATGCGCGGTCTTGATCCTATCTTCCAGGTGCTGCGCACCGTGCCGCCACTGGCATGGCTGCCGCTGTCGCTCGCGGCCTTCCAGAATTCCAACCCCTCCGCGATCTTCGTGATCTTCATCACCTCGATCTGGCCCGTCATCATCAACACGGCGGTCGGCGTTCGCAACATTCCGCAGGATTATCGCAATGTCGCCAAGGTGCTGCGGCTGAACCAGATCGAATTCTTCTTCCGCATCATGGTGCCGGCGGCCGCCCCCTACATCTTCACGGGTCTTCGCATCGGCGCCGGGCTCTCATGGCTTGCGATCGTTGCCGCCGAAATGCTGACCGGCGGTGTCGGCATCGGCTTCTTCATCTGGGACGCGTGGAACTCGTCGCGCCTGCCCGACATCATCGTCGCGCTCGCCTATATCGGCATCACCGGCTTTGTCCTCGATCGTCTGGTCGCTGGCCTTGGTGCCGTCGTGACCCGCGGCATGACTGGCAATTGAGGAGAACCGGATGAGCGCCTATCTGAAGCTCGATCATATCGACAAGTATTTCGACCGCGGCGGCCAGCGTGCCGAAGTCCTGAATGGCATCGAACTCGTCATCGACAAGGGCGAATTCGTGTCGATCATCGGCCATTCCGGCTGCGGCAAATCGACCCTTTTGAACCTCATTGCCGGCCTGACGCCGGTCTCTGCCGGCGCGGTGCTGCTTGAGAACCGCGAGGTGAACTCACCGGGTCCGGATCGGGCCGTGGTCTTCCAGAATCATAGCCTGCTGCCCTGGCTCAGCGTCTACGAGAACGTCAATCTCGCCGTTTCGAAGGTGTTCCGTGGCACGAAGACAAAGGCCGAGCGCCATGACTGGGTCATGCGCAACCTCGATCTCGTGCAGATGGCACATGCCAAGGACAAGCGTCCCTCGGAAATATCAGGCGGTATGAAGCAGCGTGTCGGCATTGCCCGCGCGCTCGCCATGCAGCCCAAGATCCTGTTGCTAGACGAGCCCTTCGGGGCACTGGATGCGCTCACCCGCGCCCATCTTCAGGATGCCGTCATGGAAATCCATGCCCGCCTCGGCAGCACAATGGTGATGATTACCCATGATGTCGATGAAGCCGTATTGCTCTCCGACCGCATCGTCATGATGACCAACGGCCCGGCCGCTCATATCGGCGATATCCTCGAAGTACCGATCTCGCGGCCGCGCAACCGCATCGAGCTTGCATCCGACAGAACCTACCTCAAATGCCGCGAGGCCGTGCTGAAGTTCCTCTACGAACGCCACCGCTTCGTTGAAGCCGCGGAGTGATATCATGACCCAGAAACTCGTCATCATCGGCAACGGCATGGCGCCAGGGCGCATGCTGGAGCACCTGCTGGAAAAAGCGCCGGATCTCTATCAGGTCACGATCTTCAACGCCGAACCGCGCGTCAATTACGACCGCATCATGCTGTCGCCGGTTCTCTCCGGCGAAAAGGACTTCGAGCAGATCATCATCCACGGCGACGGCTGGTACATCAAACACGGCATCACCCTCTACAAGGGACACAAGATCATCGCCATCGATCGGGTGGCAAAGACGGTCACCTCCGATCACGGCGTGACCGAAAGCTACGACAAGCTTGTCATCGCAACCGGCTCCGTCCCCTTCATCATTCCGGTTCCGGGCAAGGAATTGCGCGGGGTCATCACCTATCGCGATCTAGACGATGTGCAGGCCATGTTGCTTGCGGCTCAGTCGCGCGAGAAGGCCGTTGTCATCGGCGGCGGCCTGCTCGGTCTCGAAGCCGCCGCCGGCCTCAGCCTGCGTGGTATGGATGTCACCGTTCTCCATGTGCAGCCGACGCTGATGGAACGTCAGCTCGATCCGGCCGCCGGCTATCTCCTGCAAAAGGCCGTCGAGGAGCGCGGCATCAAGGTCATCACCAAGGCCAATACCAAGGCGATCATCGGTGATGGCAAGGTCGAGGGGATCGAACTGGACGACGGCCGCGTGATCCCGGCCACGCTCGTCGTCATGGCCGTCGGGATCCGTCCCAATGTCGGCCTTGCCAAGGAAGCCGGCATCGCCGTCAACCGCGGCATCGTCGTCGATGACGGCATGCAGACCTCGGACGGCTCGATCATGGCGCTTGGCGAATGTGCCGAAGTTGGCGGCATGGTCTATGGCCTCGTCGCCCCACTCTACGAGATGGCGCGTGTGGCCGCCTCGCATCTGGCCGGCGATACGAGCGCCGCCTTCGTGCACTCGGACACGCCGACGAAACTCAAGGTCACGGGCATTGATTTGTTTTCGCTCGGTGACTTCGCCGATGGCGACGACCGCGAGGAGATCGTTCTGCGCGATGCGGCGGCCGGGGTCTACAAGCGCCTCGTGCTGAAAGATAACAAGATCATCGGCACCGTGCTTTACGGCGAGACGGCCGACGGCGCCTGGTTCAACGACCTGAAGAAGAAGGCGACCGACATTTCCGAGATGCGCGAGACCCTGATCTTCGGCCAGGCCTATCAGGGAGGGTCGCCGCTGGACCCTATGGCGGCCGTTGCAGCCTTGCCGGATGATGCGGAGATCTGCGGCTGCAACGGCGTCTGCAAGGGCAAGATCACTTCGACGATCACGGCCAGAGGCCTAACCTCACTCGACGACGTGCGCGCCCACACGAAGGCTTCGGCCTCCTGCGGCTCCTGCACCGGCCTCGTCGAACAGCTGATGTCGATCACGCTCGGCGACAGCTACAATCCTGCCGCCGTCCAGCCGATGTGCACCTGCACCGAGCTCGGCCATGACGATGTCAGAAGGCTGATAAAAGCCAAGGGCCTGAAGACCATTCCCGCCGTCATGCAGGAGCTTGAATGGAAGACCTCCTGCGGCTGCGCGAAATGCCGCCCGGCGTTGAACTACTACCTCGTCTGCGACTGGCCGGATGAATATGCCGATGACTATCAGTCGCGCTTCATCAATGAGCGCGTTCACGCCAACATCCAGAAGGACGGCACCTATTCCGTCGTGCCGCGCATGTGGGGCGGCGTCACCAGTTCGAACGAGCTGCGCGCGATTGCCGATGTCGTCGACAAGTTCGAGATCCCGATGGTGAAGGTCACCGGCGGTCAGCGCATCGACTTGCTTGGCGTGCAGAAGGAGGATCTGCCCGCCGTCTGGGCCGACCTCGGCAAGGCCGGTTTCATCTCCGGCCAGGCGTATGCCAAGGGCCTGCGCACGGTGAAGACGTGCGTCGGCTCCGACTGGTGCCGCTTCGGAACGCAGGATTCGACCGGCCTCGGCATCCGCATCGAAAAATTCATGTGGGGCTCGTGGACGCCGGCGAAGGTGAAGATGGCGGTTTCCGGCTGCCCGCGCAATTGCGCCGAGGCGACCTGCAAGGATGTCGGCGTCATCTGCGTCGACAGCGGCTTCGAAATCCATTTCGCCGGTGCCGCTGGTCTCGACATCAAAGGCACGGAAGTGCTGGGCCTCGTCAAGACGGAAGACGAGGCGCTCGAACACATCGTGGCGCTGACGCAGATGTACCGTGAGCAGGCCCGCTATCTCGAACGTATCTACAAATGGGCCAAGCGCATCGGCCTCGACGAAATCCGCCGCCAGATCATGGGCGATGCCGAAAAGCGCAAGGCCTATTACGAGCGCTTCGTCTTCAGTCAGAAATTCGCACAGGTCGACCCCTGGTCCGAGCGCGTCTCCGGTAAGGACAAACACGAGTTCAAGCCGATGGCGACAGTCGGCTTCCCGCAGGCCGCCGAGTGAGGAGATGAATATGAACTGGATCGAAATCGGCGACATCTCCGACATCCCGCCTCGCGGCGCACGCTGCGTGAAAACCCCGCAGGGCAAAATCGCCGTGTTCCGCACGGCCGAAAACGAGGTCTTCGCCATCGACGACCACTGCCCGCACAAGGGCGGCCCGCTCTCCCAGGGAATCGTTCACGGGAAAGCCGTGACCTGCCCGCTGCACAACTGGGTGATCTCGCTCGAAACCGGCAAGGCACTTGGAGCCGACCAGGGCGAGGTGCGGACCATTCCCGTCCGCAACGAGGACGGTGCGCTTTTCATCGCGCTCGAAAGCCTGATGATGGCGGCGGAGTGACGATGACGGTGCGCGGGAAAAATCACCCCCCTCTGTCAGCTTCGCTGACATCTCCCCCACAAGGGGCGGGGCTATCGCATATGGAGGCGGACGAGCACAATAAGCTCCTTCTCCCCTTGGGGAGAAGGTGGCCCGAAGGGTCAGATGAGGAGGTTATCTATTTGAATTCATGGATTTTTGTGGTCTTGGCGGGCACCCCCTCATCCACCTGGCGGCACCTTCTTCCCGCTGGGGAGAAGGGGGACAGCGGCGATCTCCGCTCATATGCGATACCCCTGCCTTGTAGGCGAGATGTCCCGCAGGGACAGAGGGGGGTGTTCTCCCAGGCTCTAACCTTCATGGACGCAATCCATGTCCATTGAAACCAAAACCACCTGCCCCTATTGCGGCGTCGGATGCGGCGTCATCGCCAAGGTCGACCATGACGGCAAGGTTTCCGTCAAAGGCGACCCTGACCACCCTGCCAACTTCGGACGTCTGTGCTCGAAGGGCTCCGCCCTTGCCGAAACGATCGACCTCGACGGACGCCTGCTCCATCCGGAAATTGCCGGCCAGAGGGCCAGCTGGGACGAGGCGCTTGGTCTGGTCGCAAAGCGCTTCAGTGAGACGATTGCCGAGCATGGCCCTGATGCCGTTGGCTTCTACGTCTCCGGCCAGCTGCTGACGGAGGATTATTACGTTGCCAACAAGCTGATGAAGGGCTTCATCGGCTCGGGCAACATCGACACGAATTCGCGGCTCTGCATGTCATCCTCGGTCGCCGGTCATCGCCGCGCCTTTGGGTCGGATACGGTGCCCGGCACTTACGAGGATATCGAGCTGGCCGATCTTGTCATCCTCACCGGCTCCAATCTCGCCTGGTGCCATCCGGTCATCTATCAGCGGCTGGCGACGGCAAAGGCGGCACGGCCGGCGATGAAGATCGTCGTCATCGATCCGCGCCGGACCATGACCTGCGATATCGCCGATCTGCATCTGGCGATCCGGCCGGATGGCGATGTCGCCCTGTTCCTGGGTCTCTTCGAGCATCTGATTACAAACAACACCATCGACCAGAATTACATTGCCGAGCACACCAGCGGCTTTGCCGAGGCTTTCGCCACCGCCAGCTCCATGTCGTTCAACCGTGTGCTTGAGCTGACAGGCCTACCCGCCATGCAGCTTCGCGAATTCTACCGGCTGTTTGCCCAGACCGAGAAGGTCGTTACCTGCTACAGCCAGGGCGTCAACCAATCCTCATCCGGCACCGACAAGGTCAACGCCATCATCAATTGCCATCTCGCGACTGGCCGCATCGGCCGGCCCGGCATGGGACCCTTCTCGCTGACCGGCCAGCCGAATGCCATGGGCGGCCGCGAGGTCGGCGGTCTCGCCAACATGCTCGCCACTCACATGGCGATCGAAAATGCCGGGGATCGCGACCGCGTTCAGCGCTTCTGGCAATCGCCGCGGATTGCCGGAAAGCCGGGATTGAAGGCGGTCGACATGTTTCGCGCCGTCGCCGACGGCCGCATCAAGGCATTGTGGATCATGGCGACCAACCCCGTGGTCTCCATGCCGGACGCCGATGCCGTCGAGACGGCCATCAAGGCCTGTCCGTTCGTCGTCGTCTCCGACGTCCTGCGTGAGACGGATACGACGCGGCACGCGCATGTGCTGCTGCCCTCGCTCGGCTGGGGCGAGAAGGACGGCACCGTCACCAATTCCGAACGGCGGATTTCGAGGCAGCGTCAGTTTCTCACAGCGCCTGGCGAAGCCAGGCCCGACTGGTGGCAAATGGCCGAAGTCGGCCGCCGCATGGGATTTTCGCAAGCCTTCTCCTTTCGCACGAATGCCGAGATATTCGCCGAGCACGCGGGCCTTTCCGGCTTCGAAAACGAGGGAAGCCGGGACTTCGACATCGGCGCTTATCAAGCGATCGTCACAGAAGAATATGACGCGCTCACGCCGTTCCAATGGCCACAGCCAGCCGGGGCGGCACCACGGATCACCCGCTTCTTTGCGAATGGCGGTTTCTATCATCCCGATCGCAAGGCGCGCTTCGTCGCCATAGAGCCGCCGGCAACCGACCGAACAGACAGCCGCTTCCCCCTGACGCTCAATACCGGACGCGTTCGCGATCACTGGCATACGATGACACGGACCGGCAAGAGCGCCCGCCTGTCTGGCCACATCGCCGAGCCCTTCGTCGAGGTCCATCCGCGTGATGCAATCGAGATCGGTGTCGCCGAAGCCGGCCTGGTCGAGATCGAGAGCCCGTATGGCAGAGTAATCGTCCGCGCCTTGGTGACAGAGCGCCAGGCGCGCGGCAGCCTCTTCGTACCGATGCACTGGAACGATAGCTTCGCCGCCAAAGCCCGCGTCGATGCCGTAGTCGCTCCCCTTACGGACCCGATTTCCGGCCAGCCCGCCTCGAAGAATGTCGCAGTCCGCGCCCGCCGCTTCCAGGCCTCGCATTATTGCTTCGCGGTCTCCACAGCAAAGCCGCAGGATCTCGACAGCGCCTATTGGGCGCTCGCCAAGGCGGATGGCGGCTGGCGGACAGAGCTTGCGTTCGATCTGGTACCGGACGACTGGATCGGCTGGTGTCGCGCGACATTCGACATACCTCCCGATCTCGAGCCACTCGGCTACGCCGACCAAGCCTCTGGCGACTTGCGTCTTGCCTTCTTCGATGGCGAGCGGCTGCTTGCGGCTCTCTTCGTCGCGCGGCAGCCTGTAGCCGTGGCCAGAAACTGGGCGATCGCCCAGCTTTCGGCATCGCATGGCAATCTCAGCAAACGGTTTGCGCTCATCGCCGGCAGACCGGGAGCCGATACGATCGACGCCGGTGCAACGGTCTGCTCCTGCTTCAGCGTCGGCGTCAACCAGATCGTCGCGGCCATTCGCGGCGGCTGTTACAGTGTCGAAGCCGTCGGCAGGGAGCTCAATGCCGGAACCAATTGCGGCTCCTGCCGCGCCGAGATCCGTACGATCGTCGATAGCTGTCTTGCCGCGGCGGCAGAATGAACGGTCCGGCAGCATAACCGATCATTCGTGTTAAACTGCAGTTTCACCTTAATGTTCTCGGTGCTAGAACTATTGAAAATAGCTGCATGATTTCGCTTTCCTTTTACACTCGGGGGAGGATGGGAGCGGATGGAGATCGAGGGCCGGAAGGTTCAACTCAGCTACGGCGCCGAGCCGGGCATACGCTTCGCCGTCCTTCTTGACGGCAATGGCAGCTGTCGCGAGATCGGTGCCGCCGGCCTGCAGAGTTGGAAGCCGGCAGATGGAATTCTCTGGGTTCATCTCGAGCGTGACCATGGTGCGGCGGCCGCTTGGATAACACGAAATGGCGGTTTCGATCCGCTCGTCGCCGACGCGTTGCTCGAGGATGAATCGCGTCCCCGTGTCGAGCCGGTTGACGACGGCCTGCTGATCATTCTTCGTGGCGTCTGCGCTGCACCGCCCGACGAGGCGGATGTGGCGGTCGAGGATCTGGATCTCGTTCCCCTGCATGCCTGGGTGGACGAGAACCGCGTCGTGACGCTTCGCGACAGCGGCCATTACATCACCGCTCTTCGGGACATTCGCCAGGCGCTCGAAAAGGGCAAGGGGCCGAAGCGCACCGGCGAACTGCTTGCTCTCGTCAGCGACAAGCTCGTGAGGGACCTGGAGCCCGTTCTTGATCAGATGGATGAGGAAGTTGACGAGCTGGATGAGCTGATCTTCCATGGCGAGGCCGCCGAAGTCCGCGAGCGCCTAAAGCTACTTCGCAGACGCGCCGTGCAGCTAAGACGCTATCTTTCGCCGCAACGCGATGCCCTCAATCGCATCGAACATGACGACGCTCCCTGGCTTGCCGAACGCGACAAGCTGCGCATGCGTGAGGTGATCGACAAGCTGATGCGCTGCATCGAGTATCTGGATGCAATCCGCGACCGGACGGGCATCCTGCACGATGACCTTTCGACCGTCATCAGCGAGCGCATCGCCCGCAACTCCAACAGGCTTGCAGCGCTTGCCGCGTTGCTGCTGCCGCCGAGCGTCGTTGCCGGCCTGTTCGGCATGAATGTCGGCGGCATTCCAGGCGTCAACGATACCTGGGCCTTTGTCATCATCGTCGTATTGGTCGCCGTCACCTCCATCGTCACCCTCTATATTCTGAAACGCATCAACTGGCTCTGACTATCTGGGAACCGAGCATAGCCTGCGGCGTTCCTAGTTAATCTGACGAAGGGATTGATACCATGCGTTATCAAGCGTGCCTTCTTGCCCTCCTTGCCGCTGCTTGCCTGGCGACACCTGCCGCCGCCGATGAAATCGGATTTCTGAAGCCGCTGAACGGCAGCTGGACGGGAACCGGCAAGGTGCTTCGAAAGATCGGCGACGCGCCGATCAATGTCTCCTGCAGATTCACCATCAGCGCGCCGGATTCGTCGATTTCGATGAGAGGAAATTGCCGCGGCCTTCTCATCATCAGTCGCGCGATATCGGCCCAGCTCACGGCGCGCGGAAGCAGATACTCAGGCACCTACACCGGTCCTTCCGGTGCGACATCGCAGCTGTCGGGCAGCAGGCAGGGCGATGTCATCAATCTGAAGGTGCGCTGGGCACGCCTCGTCAACGGCGATCGCGATGCCAGTATGACCATTCGCAGGCAGGGCAACGGCCAGCTGACGCTCCGGACCATCGACAAGGATCTGAGCTCCGGCAAATCGGTCGTAACCAGCGAGATCAATCTGCATCGCCAATGAGGCTGAAAACGAAAGCCCGTTGCTTCTTCGTCAACCAAAGCCGGTCATCGGCCCGACGTTCGTCGAGATCAGATCTGTCGGCACGACAGATGCGTGTCGAATTGGATTTTGGCGATCGGTCAGCTTCTGCTTTTGCGGGGCCGTTTACCCGCTGGCTTCTCAACCAACGGCTCAGAGGTCTCCTTGGCCAGCCTTGCCTTGCGAAGCCGCTCAGTCTTGGTTTCACGCGCGGCCTCTTCGTTGTGAATGATGGTCCACGCAGATTCATTCGTAACAATCGCAGCCTTCTCGGCTTTGGACAAAGGCTTGTTTTGCCGATTGATCCTATATGCACTCATGTTGCCTCCCTGAGCAGCCGGCAACAAAAAAGGCCGGAGCGAAATCGCGCCGACCTTCCCGATATCGCCTTCGCACCAATGCCAGTACATCCGTGGTCAGAAGAGGAAAGCGACTAAGACATTGCGAGTCTCCAAATTTGATTGGCGCTCACGAACAATGCCATTTTCTACATTTAGGCCATTATTCCGTAGAATTCAAGCGTTTAGAAAATTTATTTCTATAGAAGTGCCATTCGATCGCGTGGATAAAAAGAGTTTTCGCGAAACGGAAGCGCAGTCATCAATTCAGCTTCTCTGGACATCGAATAAGCTGATAAATTGAAACCGATCGATGCGACACGGAAATCGTTCCGCCGCCATCCTTCATAGGTGGCACATGTCGAGGGTGACGCTCAGATACGCGGTTCGCCAGGAGTGTGACCGCACTTGGACTGTGTACGATATTTTCACAGGAAGAGCTGCTCAGCCTACACCTTGGATTTTAAGTCTTCTGACTGAGAAAGAGGCGAAGGCTTATTGCACCATTCTCAACGTCAAAGACGTCGAGCGACTGGGATTTTAGACTATCAGTGTCGGCTTCCGCAGCCGAATTCTCCGCGTATTATTCATTGCGCCGGTTAAACAAAATCAAGCTCATGCCTTACCACGCCGCATGGGGTTTTTCCGTGCTTTGACCGACTTTTCTGCCTTCGGTTCCACCATTGCTTCTCGCTGCAGGCGAAGGGCTCGTAAAGCCTCCGTTTTCTTTTCCCGTGCGGAGTTTTCTGCCGCGACAATGGTCTTTGCCGCGTTATCGGTAATGGTGGCTTTATCATTGCCGAGAGACGCGGTCTTTCTAAAGAACTGTTCCTTGGTAGCTGACATGATCGCTCCTTCCTGCGGAGTACCGAATGGGGATGAATGCCCAGATGTTAACGACTTGGCCCCCTGCTGCGATTACTTTTGGGCAGCAAACCACCTCTTTGCAACTTTTTTCGCAGCAACTTGCGCTGCCGCCGAATGGCTTGCGTCTTTTCCCGAGCACGGCGCTCGGATGGCTTTATATAGGCTGAGCGCATGTTTATCTCGTGGAATACACCATCTCGGATCATCATCTTCTTGAGCACGCGCAGCGCTTGATCAATATCGTTATCTCTTACAAAAACTTGCAAAACATACTCTTTCGCTGGAGTGTTTCTGCGATGCTTTATGTCTTAACGGAATGCTTGCCTTTGCCACCTATCGCGAGAGGTTTGAGCCATGGCTCCTGTTTACGAGAAATTGATCCTTGCTGATCGGCAGTTGGATCCGTGCTCAATTTCTCGATTTCGGTCGACAAGATGCGCCGCTCGAAACTCTCGTCCAAAAAGCGCACTTGATAATGGATCTCGTCGGAATCTGAGGGCAGTGTATTTACGATCCGACATAGTCTCGGAGCCGCTTTCAGCCGGGTGAGATCAGCCTTCAGGGCCACGGTGTCTCCAACTGAATATTTCATTCTGCTCATCGCATCCCCTTGCAGATGGGTCGCAGAAATACAAAAGGCCGGGCCATAACCCGACCTTCTCCGTCAATCAAATCATTGCTGCCAGTACATCCGTGGTCAGCAAGATGAGTGACAATTAGATTGCTCTCAGATTATCAGCGGAGCTCTTGCCGGTCTTGCGATCGCGCACCAGTTCGTAGCTGACCTTCTGACCCTCTGCGAGAGCATTCATACCCGCGCGCTCGACGGCGGAAATGTGAACGAACACATCGGTTGCGCCATCTTCAGGCTGAATGAAGCCGAAGCCCTTGGCGCTATTGAACCATTTTACTGTTCCTGAATTCATAGCGGTTTCCTTTCAATTAGACATGGGATTTCGTTCCGCCGAAAACCGTTCTCGGCAGTATTACAAACCGAAATTGAAAGAAAATTCGCGCCACGCTTCCGGGCAAACAAAGATCATCAAGCAAGATCGACAAAAAGAACATAGGTATGAAATAGGGCGAAGGCAAGGCTACATTTTCTGATTGATGAGTTTGGCTAAAAATCACCCATACATTACAAGGGAATTAGGATCGCTGGTTAGCGTTTTCATTGGCAAGCCGCTGCGCTTATCGGCGGCCGCGGCCCGGACGCTGTCTTGCTTGACTTTCAGAACTTCATATGAGAACATAAAGTGAACAAATGGAGTTTTCCATGACCAAGGCAGAACAAGTCATCGAACGTGCAATGACCTTTGTCGCTGTCTCGAAGGCCCTTCGGGAGCGCGAACAGGAACGGCGCGCCACATGGACGCGCCGCGTTGAAATCAGCCGGCCGCTACCGCCCTTGCCCCGCGCCGTTCAGCTTTCGTTGAAACTCGACAGCTGAAGAGGCAAGGGCTGTAACCAGCACCCGGCAGGCTGTGAAGCGCCCGCCTTTTTGGCGGGCGCATGACCTTTTTAATGCTTAGGCCTTGAAGAAGGCGAGCAGGTCCGCGTTGATCACGTCCGCATGCGTGGTGGCCATACCGTGCGGGAAGCCCTTATAGACCTTGAGCGTGCCATTCTTTAGCAGCTTCGAGGAGAGAAGCGCCGAATCCGCGATCGGCACAATCTGGTCGTCGTCGCCATGCATGACGAGGGTCGGGACTTCGATCTTCTTCAAGTCTTCGGTGAAGTCTGTTTCCGAAAAGGCTTTGATGCAATCATAATGGGCCTTGGTGCCGCCCATCATGCCTTGGCGCCACCAATTATCGATAACGCCCTGCGAAACAGCTGCGCCGGGACGATTGAAACCGTAGAAGGGCCCCGCCGGAATATCGCGGAAGAACTGAGCGCGGTTGGCCGCAAGCGCTGTACGGAAGCCATCAAAGACTTCCAGCGGCAGGCCGCCGGGGTTCTTGTCGGACTTGACCATGATCGGCGGTACGGCGCCGATCAGCACGGCCTTCGAGACGCGGCCATGGCCGCCATACTGGGCGACATAGCGGGCAACTTCGCCGCCGCCTGTCGAATGGCCGACATGGATGGCGCCCTTGAGATCCAGATGTTCTGCCAGCGCCGCGACATCGGCGGCATAGGTGTCCATCTCGTTGCCTGTTGCGGTCTGGCTGGAACGGCCATGGCCGCGACGGTCGTGGGCGATGACGCGGTAGCCCTGGTGAAGGAAGAATAGCATCTGGGCATCCCAATCGTCAGAGCTCAGGGGCCATCCGTGATGGAAGACGATCGGCTGGCCCGCTCCCCAATCCTTGTAGAAGATCTGGGTTCCGTCCTTGGTGGTGATCGTGCTGCTGCTCATTGTGTCCTTACCTTTCGAAGTTGATTGCTTTGTAGAGGCTTGCGCAGGTTGAGCGAAGGGGCTGGCAGCTGCAGCAGCGGCAAGGCCAAGCCCGGCTGTCATAACGCCCCGACGAGTAGCTTGAGGGATAGACTGGCTCATTTCAATCTCCACTTAAATTTATCGTGCGATTTATTATCGCGACATGGACATGCATAATGGCTTTCACCTGCCCTGTCCATATAAAAAATTGATCCACGATTATTTATTGCGATAAATAATTAGACGCCATAGTCCAATCGGCCGAGCGCGCTTAATGAGGCACCGCAGAAGAGCAGACATTTTCGCAATCAGATTGAGTTCGACCAGGTGTGCGAGCTATTGCACTGGCTTATCGACAAAATGCGCAATCGCGAATTGCGCAACGCGCTCGTTCGATTTCCTCGCATCGTCGAGCCAGAACGGGAAAATCTGCCATTGATGGATCATCCCCGGCCAGACTTCCAGGCTCACGTTACCACCCGCCTGGCGTACTTTGTCTGCAAACCGCGAGGCGTCATCAAGTAGCACCTCGCGAGCGCCGACCTGGATCAGCAGCGGAGGAAACCCGGAGACATTGCCATAGAGCGGCGATATATCGGGATCGGCAAGAGGACGGTCGTGCGCGAACGCATCGTGGATAAGGGTCAACTCGGCCTTGTTCATGAAGGGATCGCTGGCGGCGTTGGCGGCCAGGGACGCGCCCGTTGCGGCGAAATCGGTAATCGGGCTCATCGCGACCACGGCAGCGGGAAGCGGACCACTCAGCCTAAGCTGGTTCAAAACGACCTCGATGGCCAGAGTTGCGCCAACCGACTCGCCGACGATAACGACGTTGCCGGCCTTGTATCCTGATGTCAGAAGCCAGCGATAGGCCGCAATGGCATCGTCCCTTTGCGCGGGAAAGCGATTTTCGGGCGTGAGGCGATAGTCGATCAACAGCACATCGGCTGAGGCGGCCTTGGCGAGCGAACCCGCTATGTTGGCGTGCGTGCGAAGGGAGCCGCTATAGAAGCCGCCGCCATGCAAATAAAGGATGGCACGCCGCCCGATCGGATGATGCAACCGTGCCGGCCAGATCAGATCGCCATCCACCCCGTTGGCGTCGACATGACGTATCTGGACACGCGCCGGGCCTGGGGTCGATGACATGAGCTTTTCGAAATCGGAGCGGCGTTGCAACAGGTCGGCTCCGGACACCGCGCCGCTGTCGCGCAAGGTGCCGATCAGCTTCTCGGTCTGCTCGCTCGAAGTCTTTGTTTGCGGAGCAATCTCGGATGTCT
This sequence comes from Rhizobium sp. 11515TR, assembly GCF_002277895.1. Lineage (NCBI taxonomy): Bacteria > Pseudomonadati > Pseudomonadota > Alphaproteobacteria > Hyphomicrobiales > Rhizobiaceae > Rhizobium > Rhizobium sp. 11515TR. Next base: position 706,876 of record NZ_CP022999.1, read on the forward strand.
CGGCGGCTGCAGCTTGCGATATCGACCCCAGGCCTGCACATATCAGAACGGTCACTGCCATGACGAAACGGAATATGCGGCGCAATGATCGGAACTCGTTCATCAAATAAGCCTTTTCCCCGTAAGGCCGTGGACGCTATTGTGATGCCACGGTCGCAGAAAAGCTATTTGTGTCAAGTATGATAGGCGATGTGAGACTGGAATTTCCATTCATCCGTTACCCATCATTGCCTCGACACGATCGACCGATGATCGCTTGCCTATCGGTGCTCCGTTTCATTGAGGTGACAGCGCCGGTGGACAAGTCGATGTTCATTCAGGCTCATGTCTGACCGCCGTAAGGCGGGCGATGATCTCCTGCCGCGCCATTCTCGAGCCGGCAAGGCGTTGCCTGGTTCTGGCCAATACCTCAGCACTAGCCTTCTCAGGCAATCCGGAATGAAATGGCGGCTCCGGCGCGTATTCCAGCGACAGTTGGATCGCTTCGGCTTCCTCTCGACCGCGCAAGGCGGCAGCAATCGTCAGTCCGAAATCGATGCCGGCGGTCACGCCGCCCGCTGTGAAGAGATTACCGTCCCGCACTACGCGCCCCGGCGTAACAACGGCTCCGAAACTCGCGAGGAAATCAAGCGCATTCCAATGGGTTGTGGCCTTCTTGCCCTTGAGCAGGCCGGCCGCTCCAAGGACGAGGGAACCGGTGCACACCGACGTCACGAAGCGCGCTCGGGTCGCCTGTTCCCGGACGAAGCTCAGGACGACCGCATCCTCCAGCAATGCATTGACGCCGACGCCGCCGGGCACGCAGATGACGTCAAGCGGCGGGCATTCGGCAAACGTCGTTGTTGGCTGCAACGCCAGCTTCGTTGCCGATACGATGGGCGACGTGTCCTTCCACACCAGATGCACCTCCGCATCATCCATCGAGGCGAATACCTCGTAGGGTACGGTCAGATCGAGTTGCTGGACGCCTGGAAAGGCAAGCAGGCCGAAGCGAATGGTCATGACATGTCTCCGATGATTGACTTTTCCAAGCCTATGCGACAACGATCTGGCATATTTGCCAAACCACCGTCATTTTTTGCCAATCATGCGCCACATCGAAATTCTTGCCTTCGACAACGCCCAACTGCTCGACATCACCGGTCCGCTGCAGGTTTTCACCAGCGCCAACGAGGCGGCGCATGAGCTCGATCGGCCGAAACCCTACGAAGCCATCGTTGTCGCGGAAAACCCGCAGACCCGAACGAGCTCGGGTCTAGCGCTTATGACTACCTCGCTTTCCGATATCGATAGTCCGCTCGACACTTTGATCATCGCCGGCGGCCGGGGCGTCAATAAAGCCTGCGAGAACCCCGGCCTGATCGAATGGGTGCGCGGGCGCGCCGCGAGTGCTCGACGGGTAGCCTCTGTCTGCAGCGGCGCCTTTCTGCTTGCGGAAGCCGGTCTCCTGGATGGGCGACGGGCAGCGACGCATTGGAACCGGTGCGAAGAATTTGCCAAGCGCTTTCCGCAAGTGAAGCTTGAGCCCGATCCGATCTTCGTTCAGGACGGGCAGATCTGGAGTTCCGCGGGCGTGACTGCCGGGATCGATCTCTCGCTTGCATTGGTCGAGGAAGATCTCGGCCGCCCGCTGGCGCTTTCCGTAGCTCGCGCGCTCGTCGTCTTCCTCAAGCGTCCCGGCGGTCAGGCGCAGTTCAGTTCGGCACTGAGACTGCAGGAGGGCGGCGAACGCTTCGACCGTCTGCATGGCTGGATCATGGACAATCTACGCGCCGATCTTTCCCTGCCGGCGCTTGCCGAGCAGGTCAATATGAGCGCGCGCAGCTTTTCCCGCCATTATCTGAAAGCGACCGGGCGGACGCCCGCGAGAGCTGTGGAGGAAATCCGCATCGAGGCCGCCCGCCGCCTTCTGGAGCAAGGCCTGAGCGTGCATCAGGCGCGCATGCGCTGCGGCTTCACATCGGAAGAAACCATGCGACGCAATTTCATGCGGAAATTCGGGACGACACCGCAGGCATTTCGCGATCATTTTGCTTGAAGCTTACCTGCGGCGCCAGATATTTGCGCGCACAACAAGCGACGTGACCTTACTGCATAAATATGGCCGCTTCGCTCTTTCCGAGACGCTCGGAGTCGTCATAGGCTGCCGTCACCGGATTCCATATAAGGCTTCAGCAAGATGGCGACCCATCGTTTCATTCCCGACACCTATTACAATGTCATCGGCTCGCTGCCGCCAGCCTTACATATCGCCGATGGCGATATTGTCGTCACCGAAACGCTTGATGCGGCCGGCTACGACAAGCATGACATCAACCGCATCTCGGGGCCGAACCCGATGAACGGCCCGATCTTCGTCGACGGCGCGGAACCGGGCGACAGCCTCAAGGTCGAGATTCTCGCCATGGTGCCGACGCGCGACACGGGTTTTACCCGCAGTGTGGTAGCAAGCAACGTCGTCGACGCGCATGACGTACGCGACTTGCCGGCGAGCAAGAAGGTATACTGGCGGATCGATCGAGAGGCCCTGACGGCGCGGCTTGCCGAACCCGTTGCGGGCCTGGAAGCGCTTGTTCTGCCGCTGTCGCCGATGATCGGCTGCTTCGGGGTCGCACCATCTCTCGGCCAGGCCATATCGACCGCCACCAGCGGCGAATTCGGCGGCAACATGGATTATCGTCTGCTCGGGCCAGGGACGACCATCTGGTTTCCGGTCTCGACGCCTGGCGCTCTCTTTTTCCTGGGCGACTGCCATGCCGTCCAGGGCGATGGAGAGATCGTCGGTACGGGTATCGAGACCACTTTCGAAGTGACGGTGCGCCTCAGCGTCGAAAAGAAAAGGACGATCATCTGGCCGCGCGGAGAGACGGCGGAGGATATTTTCACCATTGGCAATGCCCGGCCGCTCGATCAGGCCCTGCAGCATGCCACCAGCGAAATGCTGCGCTGGCTCGGCTCCGATTACGGTCTCGACAAGACCGCAGCCAGCCACCTGCTCGGTCAGGTCGTGCGCTACGATGTCGGCAACGTCTTCGACCCTGCTTATACGATGGCCTGCCGTGTCTCGAAGTCCTGGCTGAAACGCCGATAAAATGTCAGCCTGATATTAGCCCGCATCTTGGGAAAGGTCGCGCCGCTGGCGCGACACGTTGCTTTCCTGCCGCTCCCGCGCCATGCGGCTGACGGCGGCACGCAGCTGTGGATGGCGCGACATGAACAGATTGAAGTCCCGGCGATCGAGTACGAAAAGCTGGCAGAAATCGACGGCGACGACATCGGCCGTGCGGCGCGCGCCCGTCAGCAGCGCCATTTCGCCAAAGAAGGCCCCGGCGCCGAGCCGGATCTCGTCATCCTCCAGCTGTACCTCGACCGCGCCCGAAGCGATGAAGAACATGCTGTCGCCGCGATCCCCAGTTCGGATCACCCGGTCACCCGGCGAGGCCGATCTCGGGCGGAAGAGCAGCAGAAGTTCCTCGTGCTCGTTATCATCAAGTTCGGCAAACATCGGGAAGGTTTCTATGAGCTGCTCGATCTCAAGATGATGCTGGCGATCCCGCTCCTCACGCTGCTTGTTGATGATGGTCAACTGGCGGCGAAGAGCCTCCTGCTTGGCCGTGCCATATTTGTTCGCCAGGAGAGGCCAGCGCGCAAAGGCCCAGTTTTCCAGCTTTTCCGTGGCGTAGAAAGCCAGCGGATTGAGCGTGATCGACAGGATCGCACCGGCAAGGATGAGATCCTGCCCTTCCCGCGTCAGCAGCCCGAGTGAAACCCCGAGCCCTGCCAGGATGAAAGAGAATTCGCCGATCTGCGCAAGACCAGCTGCAACTGCAAAGCCGATGCTGGCGGGATAGCGCAGCAACAGAACGACGCCGAAGGCGATCAAGGCCTTGCCGAGCATGATCAGCGCAAGCACGCCGATGATCATCAATGGTTCGCGGATCAGCACCGTCGGGTCGAAGAGCATGCCGACGGACACGAAAAACAGAACCGAAAAGGCATTCTGCAATGGCAGAGAGTCGGCCGCCGCCCTGTGGCTGAGGTGGGATTCACTCATCACGAGGCCGGCAAAGAAGGCGCCGAGCGCAAAGGACACACCGAAGATTTCTGCCGCACCGAAGGCGATACCGAGCGCGATCGCCAGAACCGACAGCGTGAACAGTTCGCGCGAACCCGTGCGCGCAACCGAGGTCAGGAGCCATGGCACCACACGCGGGCCGATGAAGACGGCGACAGCTGCAAAGGCTGCGACCTTGAGAAGGGTCATGCCGATCGTCAGCCAGATGGAACCGGAGGCAGCATGGCCGCCGGCATCCGCATGACCGCCCAAAACACCGGCAAAGGCCGGCAAGAGCACAAGCGCAAGGACCATGGCCAGATCCTCGACGATCAGCCAGCCTACGGCGACGCGGCCATTCGTCGAGCTCACGAGATTGCGCTCCTCCAGCGCCTTCAACAGCACGACCGTACTGGCAACCGCAAGGCTGAGGCCGAAGACCACGCCGGCGCCGACGCTCCAGCCCCATAGCGACGTCAAGCCCACACCGAGCAGCGTCGCGATCGCAATCTGACCGATGGCGCCGGGAATGGCGACGCCGCGCACGGCCAACAGGTCGGCGGCCGAGAAATGCAGGCCGACGCCGAACATCAGCAGGATGACGCCGATCTCGGCCAATTGCGATGCCAGCGAAACATCGGCGACGAAACCCGGAGTGGACGAGCCTATGATGACGCCGGCCACCAGATAGCCGACCAGCGGCGGCAGATGCAGCCTGTCGGCCAGATAGCCGAAAATGGCTGCGAATACGAAGCCCGCGGCAATCAATGCGATCAATGCAACGTCGTGCGGCACGGCTGTCCTTCCCGTTTCACGGCGTTAAAGCCTGTTTCCCTCTGTGAAAGGCTACCTAGCATCGCTTTTGCCAGGCCGTCTACGGGAGATATGAAACCTTGGGAAAACATCGCCTTGCCGAAGCGCGAAACCGGCTGATGACTTGAGACAAGACGATGTGACAGCGAGCGCCTATTGCTTGAGGACAATCTGCAATTTGACGTCGGTCGGACGGGCTTCGACAGCGCGATCGAAAGCCTTGATGGAATCCTCGAAGTCGAATGTTTCGGAGATCAAGGGCTTCAGATCGACGCGACCGGAGGCGATCAGCGCGATCGAACGCTCATACTGATGCGCATAGCGGAAGACCGTCTCGATACGGATCTCCTTGGTCGACGCCGTGGAAACATCGAAGCCGACCGGATTGACCGGCAAGCCGACGGCGACGATCACGCCGCCGGGACATGGCAGCGTCATGACCGTTTCCCACGCCTTCGGCGAGCCCGAGCATTCGAAGACAACATCCGCGCCCCAGCCATCGGTCAGGCGATCGACTTCCTCGACGAGGTTTTTCTCGCGAATATTGACCGGAATCACGCCTTGATACTGTGCGGCGATATCGAGCTTCGGCTGGGCGAGATCTGCGACGATCGCTCGCGCGCAGCCGCCGGCAAGCGCTGCAACCGCCACCATGATACCGATCGGGCCGGCACCAAGCACGACAGCGGTGTCGCCGGGCGTGATGCGCGCCTTGGTGGCTGCCTGCATGCCGACGGCGAAAGGCTCGACCATCGCCCCTTCCGCAAAGCTGACATTATCAGGCAGCTTGAAGGTGTAGTTGGCCGGATGCACGACGAAAGGCGTCAGCACGCCATGGATCGGGGGCGTCGCCCAGAAGGTGACCGCAGGATCGATATTGTACATGCCGAGACGGCTCGCTTTGGAATTGGCATCGGGAATGCCGGGCTCCATGCAGACCCGGTCACCGACTTTCAGATGCGTCACACCAGCGCCGACTTCCACCACCGTTCCCGCCGCTTCGTGCCCGAGCACCATGGGCTCGTTGACGATGAAGGGGCCGATTTTTCCGTGCGTGTAATAGTGCACATCCGACCCGCAGACACCGACCGTATGGATCTTGATCTTCACCTGGCCCGGCCCGACCTCCTGGGGCAGATCGATATCACGGATCGCCAGTTCATGCTGACGCTCTAAAACCAGGGCACGCATCTTGCTCATTGCCTTTTCCTCTTTCCAAAGCAGCCGGCGTCCCGCTGACGCGGAGACGAAATCCTTTCCCTTATATCGTGTGAGCCGGCATCATAAAACGCTCTTTAGGCTCTTACAGATGAAGTTCGACGGCTCTCTTCGGCCATCGAAGTATGCTTCGCCTTCCAAATATTAGATAACGCTTATTATTTAGCTCGCTATTGCCGATATTGACTGGCGTTCCATTTCTTGTCTTTCTAATCACTAATGAGAAGGAGGGCTCATTATGACAGTATATGATTGGACCGGTCAGCGCGCCCGCCGGAGGAGGATGATGCGCGCTGCAAGCGTCGCAATAGTTCTGATCATCCTGATGGCGATTCCAGCGATATTGCTGCATTACAATCTCGTCCAACTCTCATACTAACCGCTTCGAAAGAAGACATCGCTACGCCGCTTTCGACACGCCCTTCTTTGGCTTACGCGAGACGTTTTCGCCCGCCTTGCGGTCAAGCGGCAAGCAATCCAGCACGGCGAGTAGCGCGATGATGCCGAGCAGCACAAAGGCCAGGCGGAACTCGATGGCGACGGTGCTCTCCACTCCGAGCGGTGCGCTGATCGCCTGACCAATGCGAATGCCGATCGCGCCAACGGCGATGCCCATGCCCATCGTCAGCTGAAAGACTGTGCTGAACAGCGTATTGGCACCCGTCATCTGCCCCGGTGGGATATCGGCAAACGCGATCGTGTTGAGTGCGGTAAAATGCATCGACCGGCACATGCCGCCGATGAACAGCACCGGCACGACGAACCAGAGCGGCGTATCGGGCGAAAACAGCGCACAGGCGGCAATGAAGATGGCATTCAACAGGCCGTTGACGATTAGCACCGGCTTGAAGCCGAAGCGGCGCAGAATGGGCGTCGTTGCCGGCTTCATCGCCAGATTGCCGGCAAAGACGGCAAGCGTCAGCATGCCGGCATGGAAGGCGCTGAGCCCGAATCCGACCTGAAACATCAACGGCAGCAGGAAGGGCACGGCGCCGATGGCAGTGCGAAACAGCGATCCGCCGGAGATGGTTATAGCGAACGTCGGCAGCTTCAGCCCGGAGAGATCGATGAGCGGATGCTCAGTGCGGAGAAAATGAAAGACGGCGACCGCAAGCAGGACAAAGCCGACGATCACGTAGGTCCAGGCTTCCAGCCAGACGGGATCAGGGCGCCCGATCAGCTCCAGCCCATACATGAGGCCGGCAAGTCCGATACCGCTCACGACGAAGCCGATCCAATCGAATGGCGGGCGTGCTGCGCTTTTCGTCTCCGGAATGAGCATGAGTGAGAAGATAAAGGCCAATATGCCGAGCGGCAGGTTGAGGAAGAAGATCCAGCGCCAGCTTGCATGGTCGGTGATGAAGCCGCCGAGCGGTGGGCCCAGGATCGGCGCCACCAACGCCGGCCAGGTGATCGTCGCAATAGCCGATATCAGCTTGTCCTTCGGCGTATTGTTCAAGACCACAAGCCGGCCCACCGGCACCATCATGGCCCCGCCGATACCTTGCAGAATGCGCATGGCAACGAAGGAGCCGACGCCATTGGCAAAGCCGCAGAGAACCGAGGCGAGTGTGAAAATGACGACGGCTGTCGTGAAGACCAGACGCGCACCGAAGCGATCGCTGATCCAGCCGCTAATCGGAATGAAGACGCCGAGGGTCAGAAGATAGGCACTCATGCCGATATTGAGGTCGACCGGGCGAGCACCGAACGAAACGGCCATCTGCGGCAATGCGGTCGCGATGACCGTACCGTCGAGATTTTCCATGAAGAAGGCGCCGGCCACGAGCAATGCAATCAACAGCGAGCACGAGCCCGCTTCCTGCGCATCCTCCCTTTGCCCAGGCGTGGACATGTCATTCATGGATCAGCAACTCCGAATCCGCCTCGCATCCCGCCTGCATTTAACCGGTTCGGTAACGTTTACGATAGTCGAAATCGTCCCATCAATCGATTAAGCGATCACGTTTCGCTCAGCGGATGGTGCGCAATTTGATCTCCGCGCCGATACCGCTGCCGATCCCAATAGGCCCGTAGCGAAACGCATCAGCATGTTCAAATTGGTAAACAGATCGATCAACTCGGTGCCAGTAGGCATGCATACGTAAGACATGCTAGGGTTTTCACTGGAAAATGCCGCGGGAAGAACAATGGGATCGATACAACATCAATATGGAACAGCCTCAAACTGGCCGAGATACCAGCAAAAAGCCTCACAAATCGACGTAGGCTGACGATTGTTCGAACGGCGCATCAATAAGGAACGAGAGTCCCGCATAATGAAACATGGCCAGGACGCAATGACCTCCAGGGCTACCCCGGAGTCGAAACTGATCGTAACGCAGTCGCCCTTCGATGCCTTTGTGCGAAAATACGGTACGATCCCGCGACGCGGCGTCTTCGGCTATTTCGTCCATGAGCTCGGCCGCCGCATCGTCGGCGGAGACTATCCAGTCAGCGCAACACTCCCGAACGAGCCTGATTTGGTCGAACAATTCGGCATCAGCCGCACGGTCATCCGCGAAGCGATGAAGTGCCTGGCCGGCAAGGGATTGGTCGAGATCAAGACCCGCGTCGGCACGCGCGTCAAGGAACGCTCCAACTGGCATCATCTCGATACGGATGTCATGGTCTGGTACTACGAGACCGGCCCATCGGTCGAAATCATGCGATCGATCAAGGACCTGCGATTGGCACTCGAGCCGGAGGCGACGGCGCGCGCGGCCCTGCGCCGCACCGAGAGCGACATTGCCGCGATCAGCTCCGCCTACGAGGAGATGGCGTCTACCATCGGAGACGTCAACAGCAATGCCGATGCCGATCTGCGCTTTCATACGGCGATCTTCGCCGCCACACACAATATGATCTATTCGCAGCTGATCGATCTGATCGCCGTCGGGATCTACGCCAATCGCACGCTTTCCGGCCATGAGGACATAGCCGAAGGGCAAAAGCGCGCCCTGCCCCTCCACAAGGCCATCCTAGACGCCATCGTCACGCAGGACACGGACGCCGCAATCAAGGCATCGCGAAACCTGCTGGACGCCTGGCTCGCGCGCGACTACGGCTTCTGACAGATCAAGCTCCGCCGCCGAGCGCCCTGCCCTTGCGCTAATGGGTCATGGCTTCCTGCGCATCCGCCTTGGGCGCCGACGACCCGCGACCGGCATCTCGCGTAACCGGGATCAGCCAGATGGTCACACAGGTCGTCAGAGCGACGATGACGACACCCCAGAAACTCCAGTGCAGGGCCGCATCGAAAACGCTTCTGATCGCGGGATCGGTGACGAGATCGGCAAGGCCGGCCGGCTGGTTGAGGATATCGTGCAGCCTGTTGGCCAGCTCGCCGCTGCCGTAATGCGCGATGCCGACATTCATGATCGCACCGAGCGCGGTTGCGCCAAGCGTGTTGCCGAGGCTGCGCGAGAAGATGATCGATGCGGTGGCGCTGCCGCGCATCGACCACTCCACACTTTCCTGCACCAGCACGACGCTCGTAAGGCTGATGAGACCCATGCCGAAGCCCATCAGGAACGAGCCGATGCCGGCGATCACCGGGCTGCTCTCCGGCGTCAGGAACAGCAGGAAAAGCGAGCCGAAGGGAAACATGAGACTGCCGGCGCGCAGGGTGTTGCGGATGCCGAAGGTGCGGAAGAACCGGCTCGCCAGCATCACGGCCAGCGGCCAGCCGACAATCAGCATCGTCAGCGTAAAGCCTGCCTCCAGCGGCGAACGGCCAAGGACACCCTGAACATAGATCGGCAGAACGGTCGTCAGGCCGATCAACGCCATGCCGGCAAGCAGCGTCGCAGCATTGCTGGTCGCAATCAGCCGCTGGCTCCAGAGAGCGATCGAAATGATCGGCTCCGGCGCTCGCCGCTCCTGCCACAGGAACAGGATGCCGGTAACGATAAAGACGATCGCCAGGGGACAGAGAACGGCGAAGCCTGCATTGGTTTCCGTCAGGATGACGAGAAGCGACACGATCGATATCGAAAACAGGATCGTGCCGAGATAATCGATCTTCGCCTCGCGCGGCGTAACCGACTCGTGCAGGAAGAGGATGAACCCGGCGATGGCGAGCACGCCAAGCGGCAGGTTGATCCAGAAAATCCAGGCCCAGGAGAGATTGTCGACGATGATGCCGCCGGCGAGCGGGCCGATGACGGCGGAGATCGCCCAGACGCTGGCAAGCGCGCCCTGCACCTTGGCGCGCTCCTCCAGCTTGTAGAGATCGCCGACGACGGTCATCGTCACAGGCTGAATGGCACCCGCACCGAGGCCCTGCAGCAGCCTGAAGACGATAAGGGACGCCATCGACCAGGCGAAACCGGCGAGCGTCGAGCCTATGAGAAAGATGATGATGCCGCCGATCAGCATCGGCTTGCGGCCGAAAATATCGGAGAGCTTGCCATAGATGACGGTGGTGGTCGATTGCGCCAGCAGAAAGGCGGAAAAGACCCAGCTATAATAGGTGAAGCCGCCGAGCTGGCCGACGATGCGCGGCATGGCGGTCGCGACGATGGTCGCTTCGATGGCGACCATGAAGGTCGCAAGCATGATCGAGACGATGACCAACGGGCGTCTCGAACGATCGACCGTGCTGGACATGGCATTCCTTTCTGACTGCTGCGCCCGGGATCGAAACATGCACATGCCGCCATAACGGCCATGGTCGAGCGCTTAGCTTGTGGGATCAAAGTCTAGGGACGAGACGATTGCGGGCGAGCGCCGGCTGAATCGTTATGATAAGCTTTGCATATTGATACAGGTCGATGTCAACTATTTAAACGCGAACATGTTTCGCGAAATCGCCCCAAGACGGCGCCTGGACTGCCGTCATTCACAAAACAGGTCGAGCAAATCGATGCGCCTTCCAATATATTGCGATATTGCGGCACGGCATGATTAGGCCTGCAATAAAACTAAATATGGTTGCTTTGTTTATTTCCTGAACTTATTCTCCGCAAAACAGGCAAAATCCAGGCGGAACGTCGAATTGCTAACGTCCTCCCAGCAGCAGCTTTTACGGGTCATCAGCCAATCAGGCCCTTCCAGCCGCACGGTTCTGGCAGCCTCCATGGGGCTAAGCAAGGCTGCGATGAGCGGGATTGCGCGCGATCTGATTTCCCTCGGCGTCTTGCGGGAGACGGAAACGATCTACGGACAGGGCCGCCCGTCGATCCTGCTGGACCTGCATCCGAAAGGCGCCTTCTTCGGCGGCATTTCGCTGCTCGAAGACCCGGCGCCGCTGGTACTCAGCGATTTCAACGGCAATATCGTCGCTCGCCAGACGATGCCGCTGTCGCGCGATCCTGATGTCATCGCCGCGATGATCGCCGACACGCTGCCGAAATTGCTTTCCGAATGTAAAGATGCCGGACGAAAGCTTTCAGGCCTTGGTATTGCGCTCTCCGGTTTCGTCGATGAAAAGCAGGCGAGCTGCGTCAAATCCACGCTACTCGGCTGGCAGGACGTGCCGCTTGCCGGCATCGTCAGGCAGAAGACCGGCATAGCCACATTTATCGAAAACGACGCCAAGGCGGTCGCCGTCAGCGAAAAGCTGTTCGGCGGCGCCCGCGACGTGCAGAATTTCAGCGTCGTTTCCTTCGATGACGGCATCGGCTGCGCCCATTTCGTCGGCGGCAAACTCTATCGCGGCAATCATGGCGGCGCCGGCGAAATCGCTCATTGCACGATCGAGCCCAATGGTGCGCCCTGCCGCTGCGGCAAGCGCGGCTGTCTCGATACCGTAGCCTCGCTGAAGGCGATCAAGGAAATGGCAAAGGCGGAAGGTCTCGCCTGCCAATCCCTCGACGCTCTGGAGACGGAGGCATCACTCGGCAATGCCGCGGCGATCCGCATCCTGCATCGCGCGGGCAGCGCACTGGGGCTTGCGATTGCGCATCTCATCCAGTTCAACGATCCCGGCCTGATCCTGATTACCCATGTCGAGGGCCGGTTTGATGGCCTGTTCGGCACTGTCATGCGGCAGGCAGTCGAGGGCAACGTATTGCCGCGCTATGCCGGCCAGACGCCGATCCGCACGCAGCGTGTCGATGGCGATGTCTGGGCGCGCGGCGCTGCCAGCATTGCCGCCCATAATTTCCTGATTGGTCCCAACCCCTATTGAGGTTCCCATGCGCATTGCCGTTGGAGGCATTCACATCGAATGCAGCACCTACAATCCCGTCCTGAACGAAGAGAAGGATTTTCGCGTTCTGCGCGGCGCGGAGCTGACGGCCTCGCCCTATTTCGCCTTTCTTAGGGATTATGATGGCGAATTCCTGCCAACCCTCCACGCCAGAGCGATCGCCGGCGGTCCGGTCGCCCATCATACATACGAAGCCTTCAAGACAGAGTTCCTGGAAGGATTGAAGGCGCTACTGCCGCTCGATGGACTCTATCTCGCCATGCATGGCGCCATGTATGTCGAAGGTATGGAAGACGCCGAGGGTGACTGGATCAGTGCGGCTCGCGCCGTCGTCGGCGAGGATTGCATGGTCTCGGCGAGCTACGATCTGCACGGCAATGTCACCCAGCGCATCATCGATGCGCTCGACATGTACTCCACCTATCGCACCGCCCCGCATATCGATGTCGAGGAAACCATGCGCCGCGCCGTCAAGATGCTGACGGAGAGCCTGAAGACCGGCGTGAAGCCGATCCTGCTCTGGGCGGCGATCCCCGTCGTGCTGCCGGGCGAACGCACCAGTACCGTCGATGAGCCGGCCAAGAGCCTTTATGATAGGCTGCCCGGAATCGATGCCCTCGACGGCGTCTGGGACGCCTCTCTCATGGTCGGCTATGTCTGGGCCGACGAGCCGCGCGCCACGGCTGCCGCCATCATGACCGGCACAGATCGCGTCGTGCTTGAGCGGGAAGCAAAACGCCTGGCGCAGGCCTATTGGGACGTGCGCAAGGATTTCGTTTTCGGCTCGGAGACCGGCTCGATCGAGGAATGCGTCGCCAAGGCAATCGCCAGCACGACCGCGCCCGTGGTTCTGGCGGAATCTGGAGATAATCCGACGGGCGGCGGCGTCGGTGACCGTGCCGATGTGCTGGCGGCACTGATTGCCAAGAAAGCACAAGGCGTCATTTTCGCCGGCATCGCCGACAAGGCCGCCACGGAAGCCTGCTACGCCGCTGGCCTGGGCGCCACCCTCGATCTCTCGGTCGGCGCATCGCTCGACACCAAGGGCAGCAAGCCGGTACGAGGCAACTTCACCGTCAAACATTTGCTGGGCACTACGGAAGCGAGCGACAGACAGGCTGTCGTCTCCATCGGCGGCATCGATCTTGTGCTGTCGGCCAAGCGTCGCCCCTATCATAATATTGCCGATTTCACCCGCCTTTGCCTCGATCCGCACAAGGCAAAGATCATCGTCGTCAAATCCGGCTACCTCTCGCCCGAGCTGGCGCCGATCGCCAACCCGAACCTGATGGCTCTGTCCCCCGGTGTCGTCGATCAGTTCGTCGAACGCCTGCCGCGCCTGCGCAAGACCAAGCCGACTTACCCCTTCGACAAGGATTTCGACTTCATGCCAGAGACGGCGATTTCTGCGCGCGCCGTCGGGCGCTGAGGCTCAAGTCAAAGAACCGCAAGAGCGGCATCGTTGATCTGTCATCTCAAGAAGGCGACTCGTTTTTGCGGGTCGCCTTTCTGCATTGCGCACAAACATTGTGCATCGCCGAAATTGCACAAAAAAGTGCTTGACGAGGCGGGCGAGTTCAATTTCTATTGAACCAATTTCAAATTGGTTCACCTCTCAATATGGCAATCGACAGCCTTCCGGAAAATTCGGTCCATGCCCTGGAAAGGCTCCGTGGGCTTTTGAATTCGGCCGATCTCCCGGCTGACGGAAAACTGCCGACTGAGCGGGCTCTATCGGAGACGCTGGGTGTCAGCCGGCGGGCGATCCGGCGGGCGCTAGAAGTGTTGGAAGCGGAAGGTCGCGTCTGGCGGCGCCAGGGGTCCGGAACCTATGTCGGGCAGCGACCGGACGACTGGAGCCAGCATGTCAGCACGCTTGTGGCGGGCACAGATCTCATGGAGGTCATGGAAGTCCGCCTGCGTATCGAGCCGCAGCTCGCCCAGCTCGCCGCCATGCGCGCCAAGCCCGACGACATCGACCGCATGTATGAACTGGCAAAGAAGATCACCGCCAGCGATGATGCCGACAGCCGCGAACTCTGGGATGGCGCATTGCATCGGCTGATCGCACAAAGCGCCGGCAACCAGTTCTTCCTGACGATTTTCGACGTCATCAACCATGTCCGTCAGGATGAAGCCTGGCAAACCATTCGCGAATTGGCCCGCAGCATCAACAAGACCCGCCCGGTCTCCTACGCCCAGCATAGGACGATTATCGACGCCATTGCCGCACGCAACCCGATGAAGGCGGCCGAAGCCATGCGCGAACATCTGCTGATGCTGCAGGAAAGCCTGATCCGCATCACCTCGCTGGATGCGCGCCAAGCTGAGGAGCCACTGACTAAGGAGGTGGGCTGATCCAAAAGCGGGCTCGCCCACGATGCCCGGAGAGGAAACCGGTCGAGACTGCAAAGAACGAAAACGATAAACAGGAGAACAGAATGAAGATCGCCAAATTCATGGCATCGCTTGCCGCCGGCGCCCTGATCGCGCTGCCGGCATTCGCCGTCGAACTCAAGATCGGCCTGCAGGACGATGCCGACGCGCTGGATCCCGCGCAATCGCGCACCTTCGTCGGCCGCATCGTCTATACCGCACTCTGCGACAAGCTCGTCGACGTAACACCGGACCTGCAGTTCGTACCGCAGCTTGCCACATCCTGGAAATGGTCCGCCGACGGCAAGCAGCTCGTCATGCAGCTGCGCCAAGGCGTGAAATTCCAAGACGGCACACCGTTCAATGCGCAAGCTGTTGTCGACAACATCCAGCGCTATCAAACCATGCCGGAATCACGCCGCAAGAGCGAACTTTCCTCCGTTGCCAAGGTCGAAGCATCCGGCGACTACGAAGCTACCTTCACCCTGAAAGCGCCTGATGTCACGCTGCTTGCCCAGCTTTCCGACCGTTCCGGCATGATGGTCTCGCCAACGGCGGCAAAGGCTGCCGGTGCCAAATTCGGCGATCATCCCGTCTGCTCCGGGCCCTTCAAATTCGTCGAGCGCGTGCAGCAGGACCGCATCGTGCTGGAGAAATTCCAGGATTACTGGAACAAGGACAAGATCTTCATCGATAAGGTGACCTATCTGCCGATCCCCGACACAACGGTGCGCCTCGCAAACCTGCGTTCGGGCGACCTCGACATGATCGAGCGTGTCGCAGCCTCCGATGCCGGCACTGTCAAGGGCGATCCCAATCTCGTCTACGCCGATGCTGTCGGCACCGGCTGGCTCGGCGTCTACGCCAATGTCGGCAATGGCGCTCGCGCCGACAATCCGATGGGCAAGGACAAGCGCCTGCGCCAGGCTTTCTCACTGGCGATCGACCGCGAAGCCGCCATGCAGATCGTCTTCGATGGTACGGGGCTTGCCGGCAACCAGCCGTTCGCACCGAACAGCCCCTGGTTCGACAAGGATATTCCGGTGCCCGCTCGCGATATCGACAAGGCCAAGGCGCTGGTCAAGGAAGCCGGCTTCGACCGCATCCCGGTCGAGCTCGCCGTCGCCAACAATCCGGTTTCCATGCAGATGATGCAAATCATCCAGTCGATGGTTGCCGAAGCCGGTTTCGACGTGACGCTGAAGACGACCGAATTCGCGACCCTCCTCGACGCACAGTCGAGCGGCAATTATCAGCTCAGCCGCTCCGACTGGTCCGGCCGCTCCGATCCGGATGGCAACATCCAGCAGTTTGTGACGACTGGAGCCGGCCTTAACGATTCCAAATACAGCAATCCGGAAGTCGACAAGCTGCTGCTGGAGGCACGCCAGTCGCAGGACAATGCCGTACGCAAGCAGAAATACGACGCTGCAGAGGCGATCCTCAGCCAGGACCTGCCGATCATTTTCCTCGGGCATCAGGCCTGGATCTGGGCCTACAACAAGAAGGTATCTGGCTTCGTGCCCTCCCCGGATGGCATGATCCGTCTCGTTGGCGTGAAGAAGAATAGCTGAGCGACTAGCGCCATGCGGGCTCCTTCCTGCATGGCCCTTTCATATTCGACATCGCGGCAAGGATCTGCCCATGTATAGCTATATCGGAAAGAGGCTGCTCGTCGCGATACCGACGCTGCTGATCATTTCGATCTTCGTCTTCTCGCTGCAGAAGCTTCTGCCCGGCGATCCTGTGCTTGCCATGGCCGGCGAGGAGCGCGATCCGCAGGTCCTAGAGCTGCTTCGCGAGAAATATCGCCTGAACGACCCAGTCATCTATCAATATGGCTACTGGCTGCAGGGCGTCGCGAGGGGTGATCTCGGCGTTTCGCTGCGCACCAATCAGCCGGTGCTGACGCTCGTTGCAGAAAAACTACCGGTCACCATTCAGCTTGCCGTGATGTCGATGATCTTCGCCTTCGCCATCGGCATTCCCATGGGCATATTGGCGGCGGTGAAGAGGAATAGCTTCATCGATTTTCTCGCCAATATCGTCGCCCTGTGCGGCCTCTCAGTGCCGAATTTCTGGCTCGGCATCATGCTGATCCTGCTGGTTTCGGTGAAGCTGCATTGGCTGCCGGCCTCGGGATACCAGCCCTTCTTCGAAGATCCATGGCGCTCGATCCAGACGATGCTGATGCCGTCCTTCGTGCTCGGCAATGCGCTTGCGGCCACCTTGATGCGCCACACGCGCTCGTCGATGCTGAGCGTACTCAGCGCCGACTATATCCGGACGGCCCGCGCCAAGGGACTGCCGGAAACCGCCGTCGTGCTGCAGCACAGCTTCCGCAACGCCATCCTGCCGGTCGTGACAGTCAGCGCTCTGCTGTTCGGGGAGCTCCTGGCCGGTGCCGTTCTGACCGAGCAAATCTTCACCATCCCCGGCTTCGGCAAGCTCATCGTCGACGCCGTCTTCAACCGGGATTACGCCGTCGTCCAGGGCGTGGTGCTCTGCACGGCCATCGGCTTCATCGCCATGAACCTTATTGCCGATATTCTCTACGTCATCCTCAATCCGCGCATGAAGGCAGCCCTATGAGCACGATCGTTCAGACGACCGCGGCAACCCCTTCCGCCAAACGCGCTCCCAATCGGGCCTGGCGTAAGCTGCGAGCCAACAAAGGGGCACTGGTCGGGCTTGCGATCATCCTGTTCTTTACCGCACTCGCCGCGCTGGCATCGCTCCTGCCTATTCCCGATCCGGTCGCAACCAGCTGGTCGGCGATCCGCAAGGCGCCATCGGCTGCGCACTGGCTCGGCACCGACGACCTCGGCCGGGACATTCTCTCCCGCATGATCTGGGGCGCACGGGCATCGCTGATGGCCGGCGTCTTCTCGGTTGCTATTGCGGTCGCGATCGGCGTGCCCTTCGGTCTGATCTCCGGTTACTATGGCGGCTGGATCGACCAGATCATCTCGCGCATCACCGAAGCCTTCCTGGCGATGCCTTTCCTTATCACCGCCATTGCGCTTGCCGCCTTCCTCGGCCCGAGCCTCACCAATGCGATGATCGCGATCGGATTTTCCGCAACGCCAGTCTTCGTGCGGCTGACGCGCGGCCAGGTGCTGGCGGTCAAGACAGAGGATTATGTCGAGGGCGCCCGATCGATCGGTCTCACCCATTTCAGCATCATCACCCGCTATATCCTGCCGAACGTCTTCGCGCCAATCCTCGTGCAGGCAACACTCACCATCGCGACCGCCATCATCGCAGAGGCCAGCCTCTCCTTCCTCGGCCTCGGCCAGCAGCCGCCTGCCCCTAGCTGGGGCTCGATGCTCAATGTCGCCAAGAATTATCTCGAACAGGCGCCCTGGATGGCCATGTGGCCGGGTGCCGCCATTTTTCTCGTCGTGATCGGCTTCAATCTCCTCGGCGACGGCCTGCGCGATGCGCTCGACCCTCGCGAAGTATGAATAAACTTAAAAGGATGCCCCCAATGACCGCATTCACCACCCGCCCCGAAATCCTCGGCACCTTCGGCGTCGTCACCTCGACGCACTGGATCGCATCCGCCGTCGGCATGAGCATTCTCGAAAAGGGCGGCAACGCCTTCGACGCCGCCGTTGCGACAGGCTTCGTGCTGCAGATTGTCGAGCCGCATCTCTGCGGGCCGGGCGGCGACATGCCGGCCATCCTCTATTCGAAGAAGAAGGACAAGGTCGAGGTCATCTGCGCCCAGGGGCCAGCGCCGGCCGTTGCAACGATCGAGCACTACACGCGGGAGGGGCTTAAGCTCGTTCCCGGCGATGGGCTGCTCGCCACCGTCATCCCCGGCTCCTTCGACGGCTGGATGCTGATGCTGCGCGATTACGGCCGGCTGACCGTCCGCGACGTGCTGGAACCGGCGATCCATTATGCCGAAAAAGGCCATCCCGTCCTGCCGCGCGTCTCCGCCACCATCGCAGGTCTTGCCGATTTCTATCGCAAGGAATGGCCGACCTCCTACGACACCTGGCTTCCCGGCGGTGCCGCCCCCGAACCCTGGTCCAACTTCAAGAACCCGGTTCTTGCCGAAACCTGGAAGCGGGTCGTCGCCGAGGCGGAAAGCAAGAGCGATCGCGAAGCGCAGATCGAAGCCGCACGCGATGCCTATTACCGCGGCTTCGTCGCTGAAGCGATCGACAGCTATGTCAGCAAGACCGAGGTCATGGATGCGAGCGGCACCCGCCACAAGGGAGTGTTGACCGCTGACGATATGGCCAATTGGCAGGCTACGATCGAAGAGCCGCTGACCTATGACTATCACGGCTGGACGGTCGCCAAGATCGGTCCGTGGGGCCAGGGACCCGTCTTCCTCCAAACGTTGGCACTGCTAAAGGGTTTCGACCTGGCCGCGATGAACCCCGCAGGCGCCGATTTCGTCCATACCGTCACGGAAGCGATGAAACTCGCCTTTGCCGACCGCGAGGTCTATTACGGCGATCCCAATTTCACGAATGTACCGATCGAAACTCTGCTGTCGGATGCCTATGCCGTCGAACGCAGGCGGCTGATTTCGTCTGAGGCATCGCTTGCCTTGCGCCCCGGTAAGCTGCCCGGCTTTGAAAGCCAGTACGATCTCACAATGGCGATGCTCGACGAGCCGGAAGCCAAGAGCGGCGCAGTCTACGAGCCGACAATGTCGCATCTCACCGAGAAGCGCGGCGACACCGTGCATATCGATGTCATGGACCGAGAAGGCAATATGGTGTCGGTCACGCCATCGGGCGGCTGGCTGCAATCCTCGCCGATCATTCCGGGTCTCGGCTTCTGCCTCAATTCACGCGCCCAGATGTTTTGGCTGCAGCCGGGCCTGCCCTCCTCGCTGGCACCGGGCAAGCGGCCGCGCACGACGCTGACCCCGACGATGGCACTGCATGAGGGACGCCCGACGCTCGCTTTCGGCACGCCCGGCGGCGATCAGCAGGAGCAGTGGCAGCTCTCCTTCTTCCTGCGCTATGTCCATCATGGGCTGAACCTGCAGGAAGCGATCGACAAGCCGCTGTTCCACAGCACGCATTTCCCGAGCTCCTTCTATCCGCGCACCCGCGAACCGGGCGGCCTCACGGCGGAAGCGAATTTCAGCGCCGAGGTGCTCGATACGCTTCGCAAGAGAGGTCACCAGCTGACCGTCGCGCCGGAATGGACCGTGGGCCGCCTGACCGCCGCACGGCGCGACGCCGACGGCCTCTTGCGCGCTGCGGCAACACCTCGTTTGATGCAAGCTTACGCCGTTGGGAGATAGAGGCGATGACCTGGTCGATCGTTGCCAGAGAACCCGAAACCGGCCATCTCGCCATCGCCGTCGCCACGCGCTTCTTTGCCGTCGGCAGCATCGTACCGCATATTCGCGGCGGCATCGGCGCGGTTGCGACGCAGGCCTTTGCCAGCCCGCTTTACGGCATTGACGGACTTGCGATGCTGGCATCCGGTCACGCACCCCATGAAATTCTTGAAACGCTGAGAGCCCGCGACGAAGGCCGCGAGCAGCGGCAATTTCACCTGATCGACAACAAGGGTAACAACGCCGCCTTTACCGGCGCCAGGTGTATCGATTGGGCGGGGCATCTGGTCGACGACAATGTATCGGTGGCCGGCAACATGCTGGCCGGCCCGCAGGTGATCGCGGAAACGCTTGCGACCTTCAAGAAAACCGTAGGCAAACCACTCGCCGAACGGCTGCTCGAAGCCATGCGGGCGGGCGAAGATGCAGGCGGGGATAGGCGTGGCAAGCAATCGGCAGCACTCGTCATCCACCGCGACCAGGATTACGCCTGGCTGAACATCCGAGTCGACGACAGCGCTGATCCGCTGACCGAACTCGAACGGCTCTATGCAGTTGCGCAGGAACGCTATTTGCATGTCGCAGAAACCATGCCAACGCGGCAGAACCCCAGCGGGATGACCGACCGCCGCGAGATCGACGAGAAGATTGCCGCGCTCGAGGCCAAGAGGATTGCCGAAGGTCGCCCTTCAGCCTCCCACGCCACGATAGCAGTTCCATCGTGAGTAAATTCAGTTGAAGCCTGACCAATGGTAAAATCATAAAAGGGAACTTCATGCCGACCGTTGCAGCGCAGATGACCAATCCAGACGCCCAGCCTGTTCTTTCCATCTCCAATCTCACCACATCGTTTCTCGTCGATGGCGAGTGGCGCAAGGTCGTGAAGGACATTTCCTTCGATGTCATGCCGGGAGAGACGGTCGCCATCGTCGGCGAAAGCGGTTCAGGCAAGAGCGTGACGTCGCTTTCGATCATGCGGCTGCTCGCCAGGGCCAGCAGCCGCATCGAGGGTGCGGTCAGGCTCAACGGCCGCGATCTCCTGGCACTACCGGAAGCCGAGATGCGAAAGGTGCGCGGCAAGGATGTCGCAATGATCTTCCAGGAGCCGATGACCTCACTCAATCCGATCTTCACCATCGGCCGGCAGATTTCCGAGGCTTTGACCTGCCATGGCAATATTTCCAAGGCGGAGGCAAAAGCCGAAACGATCCGCCTTCTGGAAAAGGTGCGCATCCCTAACGCGTCCTCGCGCTTCGATGAATATCCGCATCAATTTTCCGGCGGTATGCGCCAGCGCGTGATGATCGCGATGGCGCTCGCCAGCCGGCCGAAACTGCTGATCGCCGACGAGCCGACGACCGCGCTCGACGTGACAATCCAGGGCCAGATCCTCGATCTCATCAAGGTGCTGCAGGAAGAGGAAGGCATGTCCGTCCTCTTCATCACCCACGACATGGGCGTCGTCGCCGAGATATCCGATCGTACCATCGTCATGTATCGCGGCGAGGCAGTGGAAACGGGCAAGACCGACGATATCTTCCATCGCGGCCAACATCCTTATACCCGCGCCCTGCTGTCAGCCGTGCCGCGTCTCGGTTCGATGAAGGACCAGCCGCAGCCGCTGCGCTTCCCGGTCGTCGACGCCAGCACCGGCGAGCGCAGCGAACCGAAGGCGCTCGCGGATACCGTCGATCACGGCAAGACACCGGTGCTCGAGGTGAAGAACCTCGTCACCCGCTTCGATCTTCGCGGTGGCCTGCTTGCCCGTCCGACGGGCGCTATCCACGCCGTCGAAAATGTCTCCTTCGATCTCGCTCAGGGGGAAACCCTGTCGCTGGTCGGAGAATCCGGCTGCGGCAAGTCCACGACCGGCCGCTCCATCATGCGCCTCATCACCCCGAAATCCGGCGAAGTTCGGCTGGACGGCTATGATGTGATGAAGCTGGACGCGCTCGAACTGCGCCGGATGCGCCGCAGCATCCAGATGATCTTCCAGGACCCGTTCGCGAGCCTTAATCCGCGCATGACGATCGGTGCTGCGGTTGCCGAACCCTTCATCGAGCATCGCTTGGGTACGCGCTCCGAAGCCCGGGAAAAGGCTGCCGATCTTCTGGAGCGGGTCGGCCTGAAAGCCGATATGATGAGCCGTTACCCGCATGAATTCTCGGGCGGCCAGCGGCAGCGCATCTGCATCGCCCGCGCGCTCGCCCTCGATCCGAAGGTGATCGTCGCCGACGAAAGCGTCTCGGCGCTCGACGTCTCGATCAAGGCGCAGGTTTGCAATCTGCTGATGGATCTGCAGCAAAGCCTCAAACTCTCCTATCTCTTCATCTCGCACGACATGGCCGTGGTCGAGCGTGTCAGCCATCGCGTCGCCGTCATGTATCTTGGCGAGATTGTCGAAATCGGCCCGCGCGCATCGGTGTTCGAAAATCCGCAGCATGCCTATACAAAGAAGCTGATGGCGGCCGTCCCGGTGCCGGATCCATCACGGCGCGGCATCCGGCGCAACCTCGCCGTCGACGAGTTGAAGAGCCCGGTGCGCCCCGTCGGCTATCAGCCACCCGCGCGACACTACCGGGAAGTCTCGCAGGGCCATCTGGTTCGAATGGAAGAGGCCGCCTGAGGCGTATTCTGACCTTGACGCCACCGAATTCCGGACAAATATCGGCATCCTGTTTTTCCATCTGATCTGGAGTGAATGATATGACCGATAACGTGCTCGATATTCCGGTAAAGAGAATCGACGGCAGCGAGACGACGCTTGCCGACTATCGCGGCAAGGTCATCATGGTCGTCAATGTCGCGTCCAAATGCGGCCTGACGGTACAGTACGAAGGGCTGGAAAAGCTCTATGAAGAAAAGCGCGGCGAAGGTCTGGTTATCGCCGGCTTCCCAGCCAATGATTTCAAGGGCCAGGAGCCGGGCACCGACAAAGAGATTCTGGACTTCTGCACGCTGACCTACGACGTGCAGTTCCCGATGTTCTCAAAGATCGCCGTCACAGGCGAAGAGCGCCATCCGCTCTATAACAATCTCATCGCCTCAGGCGTCGAGACGACCGGCGACGGTCCGATGCGCGCCCGCCTGGCCGAACGCGGCCTGCACACCGGCGAAAACGGCGGCATTGTCTGGAACTTCGAGAAATTCCTGATTGGCCGCGACGGCAAGGTTGCCGCCCGCTTTGCGCCCGACGTAACCGCCGACGATCCGCGCCTGCTCTCGGTTCTGGAAAAGGAACTGGCGCGCGCCGGCTGAGGCGCCCGCTCTCTTTTGGGCCTCCAAAATAACGCATCACATCAATAGGTTGCGTCACTTTTCAGGGCGAGGGCCTGACGTGTTCAGCCGGATGGCGTAATTGCCTGCCCTCTAGCCTGGGAGTATCTTTCCCTATCCGAATACATCGTGACGGAACGCTGCATCAATTCTGATGGGAGGATGTCATGCGCGAACCTGATATGCAGAAACTCGATACCCTTGTCGGGCGCCTGGTCGGCGATCTCGGCGCGGCGGTCTCAGGTGTTTTGGTGACACTCGGAGACCATTTGGGCCTCTTCAAGGCTATGGCGGATGGAACGCCGAGAACTTCGGCTGACTTGGCCGATAAAGTCGGTGTGAAAGAGCGCTATGTGCGCGAATGGCTGTCAGCTCAGGCAGCCGCCGACTATGTCAGTTATGACGACAAGACCGAGCGTTTCTACCTGACACCGGAACAGGCAATGGTATTCGCGGAGGAAAACAGCCCTGCCTTCTTCGCGGGCGCTTTCGATGTCGTTCAATCCATGTGGATCGACGAGCCGAAGGTCGTCAACGCCTTCAAGACCGGCAGCGGCCTTGGCTGGCATGAGCATAGCGCCTGCCTGTTCCGCGGCACCGAGCGTTTTTTCCGGCCTGGCTACAACAGCCATCTCATTCCGGAATGGATACCGGCGCTCGACGGCATGCAGGAAAAGCTCGAGGCCGGCGCAATTGTCGCCGATGTCGGCTGTGGCCACGGCGCCTCGACCATCCTGATGGCAGAAGCCTATCCGAACTCGACCTTCTTCGGCTTCGACTACCATCTCCCGTCCATCGAACGAGCAAAAGCTGCGGCGCAGGAGGCGGGTGTTGCGGGCCGTATCACGTTCGAACAGGCGACCGCCAAGGACTTCCCGGCTGCCGACTACGATCTTGTGGCGATGTTCGATTGCCTGCACGACATGGGCGATCCCGTCGGTGCCGGCAAACATATCAAGGAAACCCTCGCCGATGACGGCACCTGGATGATCGTCGAGCCCTTCGCCCATGATTGCCTGAAGGACAATCTCAACCCGGTCGGCCGCGTCTACTACGGGGCTTCAACGATGATCTGTACACCGGCCTCGCTGTCGCAAGAAGTCGGGCTGGGTCTGGGCGCGCAGGCTGGCGAGCTGAAACTGCGAAAGGTTGCCATGGATGCAGGCTATTCGCATTTCCGCAAAGCGACTGAGACGCCGTTCAACATGGTCTTCGAAGTCAGGGCATGAAGATTGTGCCGCGCGCGTCGTCCAGCACGCGGCACCGCATCTTATAGACGCTGGCCGTCTTCCCCGAACAACGACGCGAGCGCCGGCTGGAAATAAACCGGCTGCTCGGTGTCGAGCGCGACATCCTCATCGGCATCGATACGCACCGACAGCGTCTCGCTGCCGACCTGACCCCAAATCAGATTGTCCGAGCCCATGGGCTCGACGATGGTGAACGTCGCCGGCAGGCTGGCAGCCCGTCCGCTCGCGGGCCGGAACTGCATTTGCTCGGGCCGGACGCCAAGCGTCGCCTTGCGACCCTCGCCGGGCGTACCGGAAAACTCGTAACCGTTGAGGTCGATCGCGCGGCCATCCGGCAATATGAACGCCGGCACGCCGCCGTTGCTCGTTACCTGCCCTGACAGGAAGTTCATCGAGGGCGAGCCGACGAAACCTGCCACGAAGCGATTGACCGGGCGGCGATAGATCTCCTTCGGCGTCGCGAACTGCTGAATGACGCCGCCGCTCATGACGGCGATACGATCGGCAAGCGTCAGCGCCTCGATCTGGTCGTGCGTCACGTAGATCATGGTGGAGCCGAGGCCGCTATGAAGGCGCTTCAGCTCGACGCGCAGTTCGGTTCGAAGCTTCGCGTCAAGGTTGGAGAGCGGCTCGTCGAACAGGAAGACGTCGACGTCACGCACCAGCGCACGGCCGATGGCGACACGCTGGCGCTGGCCGCCGGAAAGCTCCCCCGGTCGCCGTTTGCGCAATGGGTCGATCTGCAGGATCTGCACGGCGCGGTCGACACGCTGGGCAATCTCCTCCTTCGCCATACCGGCAATACGCAGCCCGAAGGAGAGATTTCCCTCGACGGTCATCGTCGGATAAAGCGCATAGGACTGGAACACCATGCCGATGCCGCGGTCCTTGGGCTCCTCCCAGGTGACGTTCCTGTCGCCGATCCAGATCTGGCCGTCGGTGATATCGGTCAGCCCGGCAATGGCGTTGAGCAGGGTCGACTTGCCGCAGCCGGAGGGGCCAAGCAGCACGATGAACTCGCCGGATTGTATTTCGAGATTAAGCGATTTCAGGACGCTGACGCTGCCGAAATCGATAGCAAGTTCGCGAATGGAAACATTGGCCATGAACTATCCCTTGACTGCACCGGCGGTGATGCCGCGCACGAACCAGCGACCCGATCCGAAATAGACGATCAGCGGCACCAGGGCAGTGAGGATGGTTGCCGCCATGTTGACGTTGTAGAGCTTCTCGCCCTGGGTCGAGTTGACGATGTTGTTCAGTTGCACGGTCATGGGGAAGTTTTCCCGGCCGGCGAAAACGACGCCGAAGAGGAAGTCGTTCCAGATGCCTGTCACCTGCAGGATCGCGGCAACCACCAGGATGGGGATCGACATCGGGATCATCAGCCGAAAGAAGATCTGCCAAAGCCCGGCGCCATCGATGCGAGCCGCCTTGAAGAGTTCCATCGGCAGGCTGGAATAATAGTTGCGGAAGAGCAGCGTCAGTACCGGCAGGCCGAAGACCGTGTGGGTAATGATGATGCAGGGCAGCGTCGAATAGATGCCGACGTCGCGATAGATCAGAACCAGCGGATAGATGAAGACCTGATAAGGGATGAAAGCGCCGAGCAGCAGGATGGCAAAGAGCACGTTTGCCCCTTTGACCCGCCAGAAGGACAGCGCATAGCCGGTCAGCGACGAGATCAGGATCGACAGGATCATGCTCGGGATGAGGATCTTCACCGAGTTCCAGAAGCCGACGCTGATGCCGCCGCATTCAAGCCCGGTGCAGGCCGTGCTCCATGCCTGTACCCAGGCATCCGCCGTCCACATCTGCGGAAAGGCGAAGATATTGCCCTGACGGATCTCCGGCATGGATTTGAACGAAGTGACGAGCATCACATAGAGCGGTAGCAGGAAGAACAGTGCCGCAAGGACGAGAAAGAGATAAAGGCCGATGCGTCCAGGGGTCAGATGCTGCGGCTTGCGGCCGGTCGGACCCTGCATGGCACCAGTGACGGAAGATGGCGTCGTCATCAGTTCCCCCTCGGCTTTTCACGGAAATATTCATAATAGAGCCACGGCGTCACCAGGATCACCACAGTGATGAACATCACGGTCGATGCCCCCGTTGCCAGACCGATATTGCCACGCCCGAACAGGTAATCCATGATGAATTTCCCTGGCACTTCGGTCGCGATACCCGGCCCGCCGCCGGTGGTCGCCAGCACCAGTTCGTAGACCCTGACGACAGCAATCGCCAGAAGCACACTGGCGGTGATGATGGTCGGTCTCAGGATCGGAATGACGATATGAAGATAGACGCGCCAGCTCGGTATGCCGTCGATGCGCGTCGCCTTCCATAATTCCCGGTCGACGCCGCGCAGGCCCGCGAGCATGATCGCCATGACGAGGCCGGAAGATTGCCAGACACCGGCAAGCACGATGACGTAAAGCGCGAGATCGCTCTGAACGATCCAGTCGAAGCGGAACCAGGTGAAGCCGATGCTGTCGGCAACCTTCTGCAAGCCGAGCGTCGGGTTCATGATCCACTGCCAGACCAGCCCGGTGACGATGAAGGACATAGCGAAGGGATAGAGGAAGATCGTTCGGAAGGTGTTTTCGAAACGGACCTTTTGGTCGAGCGCGACGGCTAGAAGAAAGCCGAGGATCAGGCAGCCCGCGATGAACAGAATACCGAAGATGACGACGTTCTGCAGCGACAGCAGCCAGCGCGCCGTCGAAAACAACCGCTCATACTGCTTCGTGCCGACGAAAATGTTGACCGGCAGCACCTTGCTGTCCGTAAACGATATCCAGATGTTCCAGACCACCGTGACAACATAGGCAAGAAGAACGATGGCGAAAGCCGGAAACAGGGCCACGTAGGGCGAAATATGCATCTTCCTACGGCTGACGCTCGCAGGGGCGACAGCCGCCTTTACGGCAGTGGCGCTCGTATTTGGGCTGCTCATGGGCGCGCTCCTCCTCAGCATTCATGGAAATCGGCGGCAGGCTTACCTGCCGCCGCATGGATGTCGATCGAAGCTTACTTGGCCTGTTCGATGACCTGCGCAAACTGCGCGGCGAACTGGTCCGCCGTCATGCTGGGTGTCGTCCAGTATTGAGCAATGAGATCGCCTTCGGTCTGGACGACATCCTGAGGAGTCAGCACATCGGGCGCCAGGATCTGGCGGCTCGGATCCTTGAGCGCGTTCAGGCCCTTCTGGGCGCAGGCGTCGAGCTTCGACGTATCGACGTCGAGACGCACGGGCACGGAACCCTTCTTGGAGTTGAAGGCAAGCTGGCCTTCCTTCGACATGATGACGGTTGCGAGCAGTGTCTGGGCGTCGGTGGCCGTCTTATCCTTGAGGACAGGGAAGACGAAGATGTCGCCGCCCATCATGAAGTTGGATTCGCCAGGCCCGAGAATGCAGCCGAAATCCTTGTCGGCGACGAGGCCGGCATGGATGAATTCACCCTTGGCCCAGTCTCCCATGAACTGGATGCCGGCCTTGCCGTCGATCAGCATGCCGGTCGCGACGTTCCAGTCGCGGTTCGGGCTGCCAGGGTCCTGATAGTTGCGCAACTTGGCGAAGACTTCCGCCACATGCTTGAACTTGTCGGACTTGACGGCATCCGTGTCGAGATCCTTCCAGACCTTGGCATAGAGATCCTTCCCACCCTCGCCGAGCAGGATGGCGTTGAACATCGACTGCAGCTGCCAGGGTTGACCGCCGACGGCAACCGGGATCAGGCCGGCAGCCTTGATCTTGTCGAGCGCGGCAAACATTTCATCCCAGGTCTTCGGCTCTTCCGTCACGCCGGCCTTGGTGAAGACGGCCTTGGAATAGAAGACCCAGTTCTGGCCGTGGTCGTTGATGGGAGCGCCATAGATATGATCCTGGAACTGGATGGCCTGATAGAAAGATGGCGTCAGAACCGATTTCCAATCCTGCTCCTTGGCGAGATCGTCGAGCGGCCGCAATAGGCCCTGTTGAGCCAGTTCGTTCATCTGCGTGCCGGTGTTGAACTGCATGGCCGTCGGCGGATTGCCGCCGATGATGCGGTTGATGCCGATCGGACGAGCAGTCGAGCCGGAACCGGCAATTGCGGTATCCACCCATTCGCCGCCTGCAGCGTTGAAGGCCTTGGCCAGTTCCTTCACGGCTGCGGCTTCACCGCCCGAAGTCCACCAATGCAGAACTTCGGCCTTCTTGCCTTCGGCCAGAGCGCCGGTCACGCTCGCCGCGACCAGCGCCGTGGCGCCGACCAATGCCATCATCAATTTGCGCATGCGTTCCTCCTCCTTTGACGGCGTTCTTCAAACGCCTTTCTTCAGCCTCCGCCGTCTCCAGACACCGGATGCCGAATCTCCTGATCCTCCAAAACTGTGCGGCAGGGCCTCCGCTCCCCGCAGCAAGTGAGCAATGCTTCCTCAGGCATTGCCCCTTCGTCAAGCCCGCAGTCCAAAAGGACCGCATTTTCTCAACTCTATAGCGCACTCAATGAGAAACGTCCCTCATTTATTGCGCGGGGTATCGGATCGGGGCGACCGCAACTACTGTGGATTGCAACCACCGAACGCGATTGCGCCGAACGCTCGAATGCCGTCATCACCTCAAGGGCGTGGAAAGCCAGTTCCGACGATACCCGATGCTGGCGTTCCGAGCGAAGGGAATCCACCATCTCCGCCGCGCCCAATCCGCGCAGGCCGAGATGACCTGGCACACCTTCCGTATAAGGGTGATCGACGGGGATTTCCCTCCACGCATCGTCACCATCGCGAAATATCTCGACCTTGCCGCTGAAATTGTTCGGATCCGGCGTCACCATAGTGCCTTCCGAGCCGTAAAGCTCGATCTGATTGTGCTTATGTTTGATGACATCGAAGCTGGTGGCAATGGTGACGGTCGCACCGCTATGGAACTCCATAACACCAGTCAGATGGGTCGGCACCAGTACCTTGATCGTCTCGCCGCGACGCGGATCGGTCTTCACCGTGCGTTCGATGCGGGTGATCTTCGCAGTGCCGAAGACCTCGCGCACAGGGCCGAGTAAGGCGATGAGGTTCGTCACGTAGTACGGACCGACATCGAGCATCGGCCCGCCGCCGCGGCCATAGAAGAAGGCTGGGTTGGGATGCCAATGCTCATGACCCGGCAACAGCAGCATGGCGGTGGCCGAAATCGTCTTGCCGATGCGCCCTTCATCGAGCAAGCGCCGTGTCAACTGGTGACCGCCGCCGAGGAAGGTGTCGGGAGCGCAACCGAGCCGCAGGTCTGCTGCCCGCGCGATGGCCATCAACTCCTCCGACTCGGCCATGGAGACGCCAAGCGGCTTCTCCGAATAGACATGCTTGCCGGCAAGCAGCGCCTTCTTGCTGATGGCATAATGCGAGACCGGGGTCGTCAGGTTGATGATGAGGCCGATTTCCGGATCGGAAAGCATCGTATCGAGCGCAACGGCCTCTATACCGAACTGCTCGGCGAGCTTGCGGGCAGGCTCCTGATAAAGATCGTAAACAGACTTCACGCGAATGAAATCAAACATATGGAGGGTCGCGACATAGGTGGCACTGATATTGCCGGCGCCGACAATGCCGACTTTCATGGGTTCGTTGTTCATTGGCTTGCCTTTAGGAAATGGTGATATCGAGTTCGGCGGCAGCAGTGCGCAGATAGCTCATGCCACGGCGCATCTCGTCATCGAATTCCGGCGTCGCTTCGCGGAAATGGGTCCAATGCGATGCACCCGGCGCATCTTCCAGCTCCAGCGTGATCGGGCCGGAATAGCCGATGGTCTTGAGTGCCGCGAAAATCGCCTTCCAATCGATCTTGCCGCGCCCCGGGCGCCAATGGGCGTTGGTGTGCCCTTCATTATCGGAAAAATGCGTATTGAAGATCCGATCGCTGAGCGCCAGCACGACGTAATGCGGCATGTCGCCAGCCGGAAAGAGATGGCTCGGATCGAAGTTCAGGCCGAGATTGGCGGCACCGGTGCGCTCGATCAGCCGCAGCATGCCTTGACCGGAGCTGACCCAGCGATAGGGATGCGGCTCGATCGCGACCTTGAGATCCCCAGCAGCGGCAATCTCGCAAGCTCGGGCAAAACCCTCGACTACGGCATTATACTCACCCGTCCAATCCCATTGCGGTTCGACCGCCGCGCCCCACTCCTGCGAGATCGGCCTCTGCAGGATCGGCCTGACCTCGGACTGAAACGGATAGGGCGTCATGCTGGTGACGATCGGCGTGCCGATTGCGGCCGCGACTTCCATGCCGCGCTGGTAGCCATCCAGGTCGACTGTCGAAACGGCAGCATTTGCGGCGCGGCTGAAGGGTAGATTGAAGAAGAAGTTGGTGAGCACCAGCCCCTCTCCATCAGCAATCTGCTTCAACTCGTGGATGGTTTCGGGCGTATAGTAGCTCAACATGTCCACCGACCAGGCGGTGAGCTCAAAGCCCTTGCAGCCTGCCGCGGCGAGCCGCCGCAACGGCGCCTGATACGGCGGGTTCCAATTGAAGGTCCAAATAGGCGATCCGAAAAAAAGCGATCCGTCGCTCACGTCATCCTCCCTTGCAATGCGTGGAGCCGCTCGCGACGAGACCTCCACGCCTGAACAATGTGCCTTGCCGATGAGCCTCCTCGCTCGGAAATCGACAATTCGTAACGTTACGATTATGGAAAAGAAAGAGGCTGTCAATCAGCTATTTCCTGGCCGATTAGCGTTTCAATGTTGCTCAATCTACAAATTCGTAACGTTACGAATATCTTCTCGGCGCCTGCTCATCCTGCAAGTAGCAATATTTTTTAAGCGTGACGTGACTGGCTTTGATGATCGACGAAGGCGGCTCGGACGACTTCGCGCAGATCGGCCGGATTTTCGCCGCCGATCGCCCGATGCAGGAAGGCGGCCAATCGCTCGCCTATGGCATGGTTCGAATAGTGAAAGGTACTCAAAGGCGGGTTGAAGAAATCGGGTAGCGCGGTGCCGCCATAGGTAATCAGCGCGAAATCCCTGCCGGCCTGCCGCCCGGCATCGCGCAGACCGGCGAGGAAACCTAGCGCAGCCTCCTCGCTGGCGACGAAGGCGGCCGTCGCTGCCGGATTCTGCGCTGCTATGAGCTCTGCCATCCCGCGACCGTTGTCGGGTGTGGCCGTGGTGAAATGGATGCTATCATCAGGCACATCGAGGTGATGCTCGGCAAAAGTCCTGCGCCACCCTCTTACGAATTGCAGGCTATAGGTGAATTGCTGGCTAGGCGCGATCAGCAGCGGCCTCTGATGGCCGGCATCGAGCAGGAGGCGTGCAGCCTCTGCGCCGATCAGTTCATGATCGAGATCGATGCTCGGATGAACGCTCAAGAGCTCCGTCCGCCCGAAGGTGACGAAAGGCATGCCGACTTCAAGCAGATATTTGACGCGATCGTCCTGTGGTGTCGTATGCGTGATGATGATGCCGTCGACCGATCCCTCCTCGACGATATCGCGCACCGTCGCGAGTGGATCATCTGCCTGGAGCTGCGGGACGATCGTCGTTCGGTACCCTCGCGCCTTCATATAGCGCGAAGCGCCTTCGATCAGCGAGGCAACGACAATGTTCATCTCGCCCTCGCGCCCGAAAGGCAGCACGATGCCGATGGCGTGGGTTTTGCCGGTGCGCAGATTGATGCCGCCGAGATTGGGACGATAGCCAAGCTCGCCCGCAACGCGCTTGACCAGTTCGATGGTCTCGCGATTGACCTCTGGGCCTTCCTTGAGGGCACGGCTGACCGTCGTGACCGAAAGACCGAGAGCTGTCGCCACGGTCCGCAAGGTCACGCGCTGACCTACTTCGCGACGCAAGCCGCGTCCTGCCGTCAATCCCTGCACTTTCGACAAATCATTCCGCTCCGCCATGACGGGGCGAGAATGCCCGCAGGCGGGTGACGATGCAAGCGCAGGCTGCGATCAAAGTCGACAAGGGAGAAGCTCGTGTTTAGGCTGTTATCCGATAGTATCACGCGACATCAGGGCACAACCCTGAGCATCTATATTCAGCCGGCATTCAGAAAGGCAATTTTAAGGTGCATATCGTTAGCCATTCTATTATTAGGGGAAACTCATGGACAAATATACCAAAACCGTTTTGACAATCATCGCCGTCGCGCTCGCGGCAATCGCGATCCAAAACACAATCACGCCGGCACAAGCCGTCGGTGGCGGCTGCGGTACCGAGACCTACCGGCCCTGCTATGTAAAGCTGGTGAACTAAAGCGGATTCAGATTTTAGGTCGAACAGACCTAAAATCAGCCGGCTCTAGCGCAACCACTGCTGCCCCTGGGATACCTCGGGCAGCTTTTATCCCAGCCGATTATGAATCAGCGCCTTTTCGCGCAGCCTGAATGGCCGTGCGGGCGCCGGCGCGCAGTTGCGCCGTTTCCGTGCCGGCGATGACCAGATCGAGGCCAAGCTTCAGATATTCCCCAGCGCGTGCGCCATCGCCGCCGAAGGCACAGATTACCTTGCCATGGGCGCGGCAGCGTGCCAGCGCGGTTGCGAGCGCCTGATCGATCGCGGCGCTATCGGGTGCAAGACGGGCGCCGTTCGAAAGCGCGATGGAAAGATCGGACGGGCCGACGAAGATACCATCGATGCCGTCGACTGCGAGAATCTCGTCGATCGCATCGAGCGCCATGTGGGTTTCCACCATGGCGATGGTAGCGGTCAGGCTGTTGGCGCTCTGCAGATAATCTTCAGCTGGCAGGCCGAAATGATTGAGCGCCAGCGATGGCCCCCAGCTCCGCTCGCCGAGCGGCGGATATTTCGTCGCTTGCACCAAGGCGCGCGCATCATCGGCAGAATTGATCATCGGCGCGATAATGGCGGAGGCGCCGGCATCGAGAAGGCGCGAGGCAGAAGCAAAATCGCCGACGGGAATGCGGGCAATCGCCGGCTTGCCGGCCAGGCGCACATAGGCGATCCCGTTGGCGGCGGACTCCATGTTCCACATGCCATGCTGCATATCGAGCACAATAGTATCGAAATCTTCCTGAGCCAGATGGTTGACGAGCATCGGATCAGGAATACCGACCCAGCCGGAGATCATGCCGCCATTCTCGCGGCGCTCCAGGCGTCCGGCAAAACCGTTCATGTCAGTCGTCATCGTCTTTCCTCACCTATCAAGACCCGGCCCCATTTTTGGAGCTCGCCTCAACCGCCAAATCACGGCGAGCCGTTGCAATCGACAATACTCAATTCCCATTGCCGAGCCACTCGAAAGTGCACATGCGACTGATACAAGTCGACAAAGCACGACCTCGACCATCGTCGGTTGCCGTGCATAAGGGTGATTTCAAATCTGCCAGACGACCATGACAAATATCCAGCTATTTGGGTCGGTTCGTCACGCTCGCAAGGCGGCCAAGGCGTGAGTGAAGACGAGAGATGCCGACAGGCCGACGGCATCTCTCCTCCGCGGGATCTCGCCGGCTCCTTATCGCTCAGCGATCAGCAAAACGCTGCTTCGCAAAGTCCGTAACAGGCGTGTAGAGGCTGATGAGCGTTCCCTCGGGATCGCGGATCTGCCCTGCCCGGTTGCCCCAGGGCATCAGCTTCGGTTCGTGCACGACCTCTACCTTGTCCTTCAACCTTGCGAATTCGGCATCGACATCGTCGACCTGGAATTCGATAACAAGCGATCGGTTGACGCCGGGTTCGGCACTGCCCTCCTTGAACAGGGCGACAGTCTCGGCGCTTCCGATCGCGAGCGTCGCCGAGGAGGTGACGATCTCGGCAAAGACCGGCGCCAGCCACTCCGCAGCCTGACCCGTGACCATCTCATAAAAGCCGACCATTTTCCTGATGTCTGAAGCGATCAGACGCGTGGATGCCAGTTTCATCGAATGCTCCTTCAAAAGGCCGGCCGAACATATCGTTGGCGGCTCGAAGGCTCTTGTTGCATAAGGCTGTTGCCACCATACTGGCAGCAGGAGTCAGCAGGAATGCGTCGCGCCGACCGTTTGTTTCAGATCATACAGATATTGCGCCGGTCGAGCCGGCCGGTGACCGCTGCCGCGCTGGCGGATGAGCTCGAAGTCTCCAAGCGCACGGTCTATCGCGACGTCGCCGATCTGATGAGTCAACGCGTTCCGATCGAGGGTGAGGCCGGTTTTGGATATCTCCTCTCACCGGGCTACGAAATGCCGCCGCTCATGCTGACGCCCGAGGAGATTGAGGCCGTCGTCCTCGGAACACAATGGGTTGCGGGCCGTGCCGACAAGACCCTTGCCAATGCCGCACGCGATGTGGTTGCCAAGATCACCGCCATCGTGCCCGAGCACCTGCGTCCCTTCATCCTTGAGCCGAGCGTCGGCGCCAAGCCGCTTCTTCAGGAAGCCGAAGAGGAAAACATCGACCTGCTCATGCTGCGGGCGGCAATCCGCGAAGGGCGAAAACTTCGGCTGCGTTATCGGTCGGATGCGGGCGCGGAAAGTACAAGGATCGTCTGGCCCGTCATCCTCGGCTATTCCGACACCAGCCGCATTCTGGTGGCCTGGTGCGAGCTACGCCAAGGCTTCCGGCATTTCCGCACGGAGCGGATTACAGAGGCCGATATCCTCAATGAAGGTCATGGCCTGCGGCCAGGCGAGCTTCGCCGCCGCTGGGCAGCCTGGCGAGAGGCAGAACTTCAGCAATCTCAGCAGAAAGCCTAGGTATCGGGTGCTGACATCATTAGCCACCAGCACCCGATCATCTCAGATGATCCCGCCACCGCCAGCAACGGAAGCCGGACGCTCGGCGGCGACTTTGTTGCGATAACCGCTCGCCCTGTAGGTGGCGACCGGATCGATGGCGCCGCCGGCGCGACGGCGGGCTTCGGCCAGGATCGGCTCGACATCGGCGCGATAGGCGCGCTTCAGTGTTTCCGACGCCATCAGCGCGTCATTCGCATCCTGATAGCCGTCCAGCGCCTTACGATCGACAATCAGCGCCTGTGCGTAGGCGCGGCGGATCTCGTTGGCGCTGGAAATCAGGCTTTCGATGGGGTCCGTGACGTTGTGCGACTGGTCGATCATATGCGCCGGATTGAAGTCGTTGACCCCGCGCCGTTCGGCATCGACCAGCTCGTTGAAGACGAGGAACAGGCGGTAGGGCTCGATGGCGCCGGCATCGAGATCGTCGTCGCCATACTTGGAATCGTTGAAATGGAAACCGCCGAGCTTGCCGAATTGGATGAGGCGCGCGACGATCATCTCGATATTGGTATTCGGCGCGTGGTGACCGAGATCGACGAGGCACTGCGCCTTTGGGCCAAGTGTCTGCGCGATCAGATAGTTGGTGCCCCAGTCTTGCACGACCGTGGAATAGAAGGCCGGCTCATACATCTTGTGCTCTGAAAACAGCCGCCAGTCATCCGGCAGCGCCTTGTAGATGTCGGTCATGGCGGCGAGATAGCGCTCGAAGGCCTTGGTGAAATTGGTCTGGCCGGGGAAGTTCGAGCCGTCGCCGATCCACACCGTCAGCGCCTTCGAGCCGAGCGCCTTGCCGATTTCGATGCATTCGATGTTGTGCTCGACGGCCTGGGTGCGGGTCGCAGCATCGACGTGGCTCAGCGAACCGAACTTGTAGGAATGGGCCTGACCGGGCGCATCGGAAAAGGTGTTGGAGTTCATGGCGTCAAAGCCGAGGCCGAGTGCATCGCCTTTCGACTTCAATTCCCTCGCATCGGCCTTGTCCCAAGGAATGTGCAGCGAAACCCTTGGTGTTGCCCGCGTCAGCTGCTGAATGACGGCGCAATCATCAAGCTTATCGAAGATGCCGCGTGGCTCGCCGGTGCCGGGGAAACGGGCAAAGCGCGTGCCGCCGGTGCCAACGCCCCAGGACGGAACGGCAACGAAGAATTCTGAAACTTTTTTGGTGACGGCTTCGATATCGATGCCGCGGCGGGCGAGCGTGGCACCGAGCGCCTCATAATCGGATTTCAGCGCGGCGACACGCTTGTCATTTTCCTCAGCGACCAGATCGGGCGCGATCCTGTATTCGGCCATTCTTTCCTCCCAATGCGTTATTCGAAATATCGGCGTCTCGATCAGCTTATTCCCTCTTCTCCCCCGCGGGGAGAAGATGCCCAACGGGCAGATGAGGGGGAAGTGAAGAGCATAGCAATTCACATCTTGAGCGTAAGCGAAAGATAGAACTGCATTTTCCGCGGTCCCCCTCATCCGACCCTTCGGGCCACCTTCTCCCCGGTGGGGAGAAGGAAAAATGCAGCCGTTACCGCGTAAAACTCTGCGCGTTGCCGGCGTCGACGTTGATGATATTGCCCGTCGACTTGGCGGAAAGGTCCGATGCCAGGAAGTAGATCGCTTCGGCGATGTCCTCCGGGAAAACATTCAGCTTCAGCATCGAGCGCTTGCGATAATGTTCCTCCAGCTCGTCCACCTCGATCTTCGAGGAGGCGGCGCGCTGCTCGCGCCATTCGCCATTCCAGATCTTCGAGCCGCGCAACACGGCGTCGGGATTGACCGTGTTCACGCGAATGCCAGCTTCAGCACCTTCCAGTGCCAGGCAGCGGGCGAGATGAATCTCGGCGGCTTTTGCCGTGCAGTAAGCGGCGGCATTCGGCGAGGAGGCCAAACCGTTCTTCGACGCGACGAAGACGACATTGCCGCCGAGATTCTGGCGGCGGAACAGCCGGAAGGCTTCGCGCGAAACGAGGAAATAGCCTGTCGTGAGGATATCGATATTGCGGTTCCACATCGAAAGCTCGGTGCTCTCGATCGGCGCAGAAGACGCGATCCCGGCGTTTGAGACCAGAATATCGACGCCGCCGAATTCGACGCAAGCCTCGGCAAAGGAGGAGATGACGGCATCTTCCTTGGTCACGTCGAGCTTGACGCTGCGCACCGCATCCGCTCCGTATCTTTTGGCGAAATCGGCCTGTGTGCTCTCCAGCGCCGCCTGATCGATGTCAGCCAGAACCACACAAGCGCCCTCGCCCACCAGGCGTGCCGCCGTCGCACGGCCGATGCCGCCGGCGCCGCCGGTGACGAAAGCGACACGGCCGGCAAGGCTCTTCGGCTTCGGCATGCGCTGAAGCTTCGCCTCTTCCAGCAGCCAATATTCGATATCGAAGGCTTCCTGCTCCGGCAGGCCCTGATATTCGGAAACCGTGGAGGCGCCGCGCATGACATTGATGGCGTTGACATAGAACTCGCCGGCGATACGGGCCGTCGCCTTGTCGCGGGCAAAGGACAGCATGCCGACGCCGGGCACGAGGAAGATCACCGGGTTCGGATCGCGCATGGCAGGCGAATTGTCATGCTTGCAATCATTGTAGTAGCGCGCGTAATCGGCGCGGTAATCTTCCAGCGCCTTGTCGAGACCGGCGATGACGGCATCGACATCGGGCTTGGTCGGGTCGAAATCGACGATCAACGGTCGGATCTTGGTGCGCAGGAAGTGATCCGGGCAGCTGGTGCCGAGCGCGCCGAGCGGACGAAGGCTCTTCGAATTGACGAATTCGAGCACGGCATCCTGATCGTCGAAATCGCCGAGCTTGCGCTCGGCCTTGCCGATGCGGCCGCGGATCTCAGGCATCAGCCGGGCAGCGATGGCGCGGCGCTCCGCCTGCGGCAGGCTCTGGGTAATGGCACCGCCGAAAATCGTCTTGCCTTCCGTCTTGGCGGCGAACCATTCGATCGCCTTGTTGATGATCGCGAGCGTCAGCTCGTAGCATTCCTTGGCGTCGTTGGCCCAGGTGAAGAGACCATGGCTTTCGAGAACAACACCCTTGGCATTCGGATGCGCCTTGACGAAGGCTTCAAGATCGAGGCCGAGCTGGAAGCCGGGACGGCGCCAGGGCAGCCAGCCGATCTCGTCGCCGAAGATCTCGCGCGTCAGTTCGCGCGAATTCTTCGAAGCGGCGATGGCGATGATGGCATCCGGATGCATGTGGTCGACATGGGTGAACGGCACGAAGCCGTGCAGCGGCGTATCGATCGAAGCGGCTCGGGCATTCAGATTAAAGGTGCAATGCGGCAGGAAGCCGACCATGCGATCCTCGTCGGCAACGCCCTGATAGATGTTCTTCAGGCTGTCGAGCTTGTCCTGATAAAGCGTAGCGAAACCGTCGAGCTTGATGGTGCCGACATCGCCGCCTGAGCCTTTGACCCAGAGCACCCTAACCTTCTCGCCGGAGAGCGGATCGGTTTCCATGACCTTGGCCGAGGTGTTGCCGCCGCCATAGTTGGTGATACGCTTGTCGGCACCGAGCAAATTCGACCGATAAAGCAGCTTGCCCGGCTCATCGAGTCCATCAGCATATGCATCATCCCAACGGTTCTTCAGAAGCTGAACGCCAGCCGCCATGTCATCCTCCCTTGAAATCAAGTCTTTCGGGCGGACCGGATCATGATGGCGCCGCCCTTTGTGAGCAGGGTATCGCTCACGTATAGTCACCTTGTCAATCGAAAACGATCAAATTCGATAATGTTGCGATGCAATATGAAAGTTTATGATCGTTTGTGATTGACACATTGTCATATTTGCGAAATAACCGCCGACAAGGAGGAGCCAATGCACGAACGCGAACGCCATCGCATTATCCTGAGCGCCGTACAGGAAAAGTCTGTCGTGACGATTCAGGATATTACCGAGCTGACCGAGGCTTCGGAAGCGACGATACGCCGTGATATCGCTGCCCTGCATGTGCAGGGAAAGATCCGGCGTGTGCGCGGCGGAGCGGAATCGATCCATCCTCCGCAGCTTGGGAATCTGGCGGCGCGGCCTTTTCGTGTATCCGAAGCCGTCAACATCGATAGGAAGCGCGCAATTGCGCGCAAGGCCGCCGAACTCTGCAATCCCGGCGACGCCATTATCATCAATGGCGGTACGACGACATTCCAGCTGGTTCACTATATCTCGGCCTTCCGGCTGCAGGTAATGACCAATTCCTTTGCCATCGCCGAACACCTGGTCAAGCATTCGAAGAACAACGTGACGGTGCCGGGCGGCGCGATCTATCGCGAACAAAGCCTGATCCTCTCGCCTTTCGACAACGATACGATCCGGAATTTCTATGCGCGGCGCATGTTCGTTGGTGCACAGGGCGTCGGCCCGCTCGGCGTCATGGAAGCCGACGCGCTTGTCATCCAGAGCGAACAGAAGCTCATGCGTCAGGCCGACGAACTCGTCGTCATGGTCGATTCGAGCAAATTCCGTCAGCGCTCCAGCCTGATCCTTTGTCCGCTTGAGCAGGTCTCGACCATCATTACGGATGACGGCGTTTCCGCCGACACGGTCCGCATGATCGAGGATGCGGGCATTTCGCTCATTATTGCAAATGTTTCGGCTCAGGCCGAGGAGGAAGATTCCCCGTCGGTCGCATGAGACGCGCGGCTCAGGCGGGGTGAGCATGCCTATTAACTTTGGGAGGAAGTGACATGAATATTGCAAAGAAACTGGCGATCGGCGTCGCGCTCGCCGCCACGCTTTTCGCCGGCGCGGCCAGTGCAAAGGACATCAAGATCGGTCTCGTGGTGAAGTCGTTGGGCAACGGCTTCTTCGAAGCCGCCAACAAGGGCGCACAGGAAGCCGCAAAGGATCTCGGCGGCGTGCAGGTGATCTACACCGGACCGACCTCGACCACGGCCGAAGGCCAGATCGAAGTCATCAACTCGTTGATCGCGCAGGGCGTCGATGCCATCGCGATTTCGGCAAATGACCCCGATGCAGTCGTCCCGGCTCTCAAGAAGGCCACCCAGCGCGGCATCAAGGTGATCTCCTGGGATTCCGGTGTCGCCAAGGCCGGCCGCATCC
Organism: Rhizobium sp. 11515TR; assembly: GCF_002277895.1. Taxonomy (NCBI): domain Bacteria; kingdom Pseudomonadati; phylum Pseudomonadota; class Alphaproteobacteria; order Hyphomicrobiales; family Rhizobiaceae; genus Rhizobium; species Rhizobium sp. 11515TR. The sequence continues at coordinate 747,120 of NZ_CP022999.1, forward strand.
TGCAGCTGAACCCCTCGTCCAACGAGCTGATCGGCAAGATGTGCCTGACGCTCGCCAAGGATCACCTCGACGGCGGCAAGGGCAACTTCGCCATCCTGTCGGCCACGACGACGTCGACGAACCAAAACATCTGGATCGGCGAGATGAAGAAGCAGCTGAAGGATTTCCCGGGCCTCAACCTGGTGACAACGGTCTATGGCGACGACCTCTCGGACAAGAGCTATCGTGAAGCCCAAGGCCTTTTGACCTCGCATCCGGAAGTCAAGGTCATCGTCGCTCCGACGACGGTCGGCGTGCTCGCCGCTTCGCAGGCCGTCAAGGATGCCGGCAAGATCGGCCAGGTCTACGTGACCGGTCTCGGCCTGCCGTCCGAAATGGCCGGCGCCATCAAGTCCGGTGCAACGAAGGAATTTGCGATCTGGAACCCGATCGATCTCGGCTATTCCGCAACGCAGATCGCCTATCGCCTCGTCAAGGGCGAGACCGACGGCAAACCCGGCAGCGAGATCAATGCCGGCCGCATGGGCAAGATCAAGGTTGGCGAAAACGGCGAAGCCGCCATGGCCGATCCGTTCGTCTACAACGCTTCGAACATCGATCAGTTCTCCAAGGTTTTCTGATCGAAAATCGAACTCGCAGCTCTCCGGCGGCATCAGCCGCCGGACCTGGTTTCATTGATCCGGTACATTGCTGATGACCACAGTCCTTCAACGCTCCATCGCGGACGCACCAGCCGCGAACAATCAGGCCATTCTGGAAATGCGGGGCATTTCCCAGATCTTTCCAGGCGTGAAAGCGCTGGATGGCGTCAGCATTTCGCTCTATCCCGGCAAGGTGACCGCGCTGATCGGCGAGAACGGCGCGGGCAAATCGACCCTCGTGAAGATTTTGACCGGCATCTATCGTCCGAATGAAGGCGAGATCCTCGTCGACGGCAAACCAACGGCTTTCGCCAATGCACAAGCCGCGATCGATGCCGGCGTCACGGCTATTCATCAGGAAACCGTACTCTTCGACGAGTTGACAGTTGCCGAAAACATCTTCCTCGGCCATGCGCCGCGCACGTCCTGGCGCACCATCGACTGGAAGACGATGAACAGCCGCTCGAGGGAACTTCTGCAATCGCTGGAAAGCGCCATCGATCCCACGACCCGATTGAAAGACCTCTCCATCGCGCAGCGCCATCTTGTGGCAATCGCACGCGCTCTGTCGATCGAGGCCCGCATCGTCATCATGGACGAACCCACAGCAGCCCTTTCCCGCAAGGAGATCGACGATCTCTTCCGCATCGTCGAAGGATTGAAGGCGAAGGGTAAAGCGATCCTCTTCATCAGCCACAAGTTCGATGAGCTCTATGAAATCGCCGATAATTTCGTCGTCTTCCGCGACGGTCGTGCCGTCGGTCACGGCGAACTGAAGTCGACGCCGCAGGACGAGATCGTCCGCATGATGGTCGGTCGCGACGTCAAGGATGCTTTCCCGAAAGTGCCCGTCACGATCGGCGACACTGTTCTTGAAGTCGACAAATACTGTCATCGCACCGAATTCCGCGACATTTCTTTCAAGCTCAGGCGGGGCGAGATCCTTGGCGTTTACGGGCTGATCGGCGCCGGACGATCGGAGCTTTGCCAATCGCTCTTCGGCATCACCAAACCGCTGTCCGGGCGCCTGACGCTCGACGGACAGGAAATCCAGGTACGTTCGCCGCAGGATGCCATTGCCGCCGGCATCGTCTACGTGCCGGAAGAGCGTGGCCGCCACGGCCTGGCGCTGCCGATGCCGATCTATCAGAACATGTCGCTACCCTCCCTCGGACGCACCTCGCGCAAAGGCTTCCTGAAGGCGGCCAACGAATTCGCTCTCGCCCGCAAATACGCTGAACGGCTGGATTTGCGCGCGGCCGCGCTTTCCGTGCCTGTGGGAACGCTCTCCGGCGGCAACCAGCAGAAGGTGGTCATCGGCAAGTGGCTGGCGACGCAGCCGAAGATCATCATTCTGGATGAACCCACCAAGGGGATCGATATAGGCTCGAAGGCTGCCGTCCACGGCTTCATCAGCGAGCTGGCGGCCGAAGGCCTCAGCATCATCATGATCTCCTCCGAACTGCCCGAGATTCTTGGCATGTCGGATCGCGTGCTGGTCATGAAGGAGGGTCTGTCCGCTGGCCTTTTCGAGCGCGAAGGTTTGACGCCGGAAACCTTGGTGCGCGCCGCCACGGGAAATGCATAAGGAGAGCCGGATGCCACGCATCCTCAAAAAGCGCGAAACACTGCTCGCCGTTATCATCGTCATAATGATTGCCGGTTTCGCAACGCGTGCGGCCGGCTTTGCCGAGCCCAGCAATCTTGCCAATATCTTCAACGACACCTCGATCCTCATCATCCTGGCGCTTGCCCAGATGACGGTCATCCTGACGAAATCGATCGATCTGTCCGTTGCCGCCAATCTGGCGCTGACAGGCATGGCAGTTGCGATGCTGAACGCAGGCTACCCCGATATTCCGCTGATCGCACTCGTCATCACGGCAATCCTGATGGGTGCGGTTCTCGGCGCCATCAATGGCTATCTCGTCTGGGCGCTGGAAATCCCGCCGATCGTCGTCACGCTCGGTACCCTGACGATCTATCGCGGTATGGCATTCGTTCTTTCAGGCGGCGCCTGGGTCAACGCGCACCAGTTCACGCCGATCTTCCTGAACGTGCCGCGCACGCCGCTTCTCGGCCTGCCGGTACTTGCCTGGATCGGCATCGCGATCGTGCTGATGATGTATCTGGTGCTGCGCTATACGCAGTTCGGCCGCTCGGCCTATGCGAGCGGCGGCAATCCAGTTGCCGCCGTCTATGCCGGTATCGACGTCGGCTGGACGCGCTTCCTCGCCTTCGTTCTGTCCGGCGCGCTCGCCGGTCTCAGCGGCTATCTCTGGGTCTCGCGCTATGCGGTGGCCTATGTCGATATCGCCAATGGGTTCGAGCTCGATAGCGTGGCGGCCTGCGTCATCGGCGGCATTTCGATCGCCGGTGGCGTCGGTTCGGTCGCCGGCGCGGTCTTGGGTGCCCTGTTCCTCGGCGTCATCAAGAACGCACTTCCGGTCATCGGCATCTCGCCGTTCACGCAAATGGCGATTTCAGGCACCGTCATCATTCTTGCCGTCGTCTTCAACGCCCGGCGCGAACGCAACCGCGGCCGCATCATTCTGCGCGATCAGGCCGCGAAGGACACCGCCAGCCAGGGAGCACACGCATGAGCAACGGTTCGCAAGCGGTAACCGCGGAAAAGCGCGTCATTCCGGATCGCCTCGGCACGCCTTTCAAGCGCATCATGGCGAGCTGGGAAACGCTGCTTTTCGGCGTCGCGGTCGCGATCTTCATCTTCAATTCGCTGGCTTCGCCCTATTTCCTCGATCCCTTCAATCTCTCGGACGCGACCTTCAACTTCACCGAAAAGGCGATGATCGCCTTTGCCATGGCGCTCCTCGTCATCGCTGGCGAAATCGACCTCTCGGTCGCAGCCATCATCGCGCTCGCCTCGACGGCCATGGGGGCCGCGGCGCAACTGGGCGTCGATACGCCCGGCCTCGTTGCCATCGGTATCGGCGTCGGCCTCGTCTGCGGCATCTTCAACGGATTGCTCGTTTCCGTGCTGAAGCTGCCATCGATCGTCGTCACCATCGGCACGATGAGCCTGTTTCGCGGCATTTCCTATATCGTTCTCGGCGATCAAGCCTATGGCAACTATCCGGATAGTTTTGCCTATTTCGGCCAGGGCTATGTCGTCTGGGTCTTCTCGTTCGAATTCGTGCTCTTCATCGTGCTGGCGATCACCTTCGCGATCCTGCTGCATGCGACGAATTTCGGCCGGCAGGTCTATACGATCGGCAACAATGATTTCGCCGCACGCTTCTCGGGCATTCCGGTGGAGCGGGTCAAATTCATCCTGTTTCTCTTGACCGGCATCATGAGCGGTATCGCCGCCGTGTGCCTCACGTCGCGCCTCGGCTCCACGCGCCCTTCGATCGCTCTTGGCTGGGAGCTGGAAGTGGTCACCATGGTCGTGCTCGGCGGCGTGTCGATCCTCGGCGGCTCAGGCACGATCGGCGGTGTCGTCATCGCCGCCTTTGTCATGGGCCTCGTCACCTTCGGCCTCGGCCTGCTCAATGTTCCCGGCATCGTCATGTCGATCTTCATCGGCCTCCTCCTCATCATCACCATCGCGCTGCCGATCGTGGCAAGGCGCATCAGGACCATGAGCTCCAAATGACCGCTGCTCTCGAACGCCACGCCTTCAAGATGACGCTCAATCCAGGCATGGAAGCGGAATACCGGAAGCGGCATGATGAAATCTGGCCCGAGCTGGTCGATCTGCTGCATCAGGCCGGCGTCAGCGATTATTCCATCCATCTCGACCGCGAGACGAATACGCTTTTCGGTGTGCTGACCCGGCCGAAAGATCACACGATGGCCAGCCTGCCCGCACATCCCGTCATGAAGAAATGGTGGGCGCATATGGCGGATATCATGGCGACCAATCCCGATAATTCGCCCATCCAAAGCGATCTCGTCACGGTCTTTCATCTGCCATGAACAGCGAGACAGTCTACCGCCACATCGCCGTGATCGACATCGGCAAGACCAACGCCAAAGTCGTTGTGCTGGATGCCGGGACCGGTGCCGAGATTGCGGCCGTCAGGACCGCAAACAGCGTCCTGAAGTCAGGTCCTTACCCGCATTACGATATCGAAAGCCTATGGCGCTTCATCATCGAGGCGTTGAAGGGCTTTGCAGCCACGCCCGGCTTCGATGCCATATCAATCACCACCCATGGCGCATCCGCCGTGATGCTTTCAGCCGATGGCAGCCTTGCGTTGCCGGTTCTCGACTATGAGCATGGCTATCCCCAAGCCGTTCAGGATGCCTATGCGCAAGTGCGCCCGGCTTTTGCCGAAACCTTTTCGCCGCGGCTATCCGGTGGCCTGAACGTCGGCGCGCAGATCCATTATCTGAAAATTACTTTCCCGGCGGATTTCGCTCGTGTCGCGACGATCCTGACCTATCCGCAATATTGGACGTTTCGCCTGACCGGCGTTGCCGCCAACGAGGTGACCTCGCTTGGCTGTCACACGGATCTCTGGAATCCAACCACCCAAAACTATTCGTCTCTGGTCGACGCGCTTGGCATTCGCGGGCTGATGGCGCCGGTCCGTTCAGCTTTCGAAGCACTTGGGCCGGTCCTGCCAGCACTTAGCGAAGAGATCGGACTAACAAAATCGGTGCCCGCCTATTGTGGCATTCACGACTCCAACGCTTCACTGCTGCCGCATCTGGTCGAGAACGAAGCACCTTTCGCCGTCGTCTCGACGGGAACCTGGGTGATCAGTTTCGGCGTCGGCGGCGATCTCGATCATCTCGATCCCGCTCGCGATACCCTTGCCAATATCGATGCCTATGGCCGCGCCGTGCCGTCTTCCCGCTTCATGGGTGGCCGCGAGTTCGAGATTCTGGCAGCGGAAATCGGTATTGCATCCCATGAAGCAATCGAAGCCGCGTTGGAACCGGTGATCGAGAAAGGCCTCATGCTACTGCCCAACGTCGTTGACGGATCGGGACCCTTTCCCGGCCAGACGCGACGCTGGATCGGGGATATCTCCGTGAGCAAGGCCGAACGGCTCGCAGCCGTCAGCCTCTATCTCGCGCTGATGACGGAAGCCTGCCTCGATCTGATCGGCGCCAAAGGACCGGTCTTCGTCGAAGGTCCCTTTGCGCTCAATCGCCCCTACCTCACTGCCCTCTCTGCCTTGACGAGCACCGATGTCATCGCACTAGCGAGTTCGACCGGTACCAGCCAGGGTGCCGCCTTGCTGGCAGGGATAAGACCCATCAGTGCCGCGGATAGCCCGCCTGTTCGCGCGGAACTGCCGGGGTTGGCGCGCTATCGGCAGTCCTGGCGCGAGGCCATGATCTCCTAATCTTCGGTTCTGGCGAGTTCTGCCGCCGCGATTTCGGCAACACGCAGCGTCGGTTCGACGTGTTCATCCTCGCCATCTTCGATCAGCCAGCTTGCTGAAAGGCCGGCCCAGGCAACGATCCATCGCAACAGGCGCCCGCGCTCCATTCCCGCCGCCTCGGCAACGACTGCCACTTGCCGGGCAAGACGGCCGGGAGATGTGGCGACGGCGTTATCCGGATTGCAGAAGAGATTGGCGTAGTCGAAGCCGCGTTCGCCTACGAGCCCCTTGGGATCGATCGCAAGCCAGCCGCGCTCTGAGAAGTCAAGAATATTGCCGTGATGGATATCGCCATGCAGCGCCACGACATCGCGGGGTTCCGACAGCAGTTTGCGGGCCGTGACAGCAGACCGTACGAAAGTGCCACCTTCGCAGTGGGCCATAGTTTCGAGCGAACGAAACCGGTGGACAAGCGGAATCAATTGCGGCAAGCCGCCCCCGCGAGAGGCATGAAGCCCAGCGACAGCCTCGCAGATGATCCGGCTTGCCTCGTCGTCCTCGCCATTCCTTGCCATCTCGGCAAGTGAGCGGCTGCCTGTCGCCCGTTCGAGCAGGATAGCATCGTCCTGATGTTCGAGAACACGCGCAGCACCAATGCCATTCCACCAGACCATAAGCTCGGCCCCCGATTTCTCCTCCGGTGCGTCGGCGATCTTCAGCATCGCCGGCTCACCATCACGACGCACGGGGAAAAGCCGGCTGGAATGCGTCACGATCGGAGCGCCATCGGGGATCAACCGCCAGAGGTCAAAATAGGCTTTGAAATCGTCACTCTCATTCACGCGACATCAATCTCCTCGGCATAGGCCACGCCATGACGGGCGCCGTTACCTATGTGGGTCAGCGGCGTCGAAACTTCCACTTTTAGATTCACCTCACTTTACCGCCATATCGCCTGGGTCTTGGGAGCTAGCGCGCAACAACCATCCCTCGTCAAAATTTTCGAAAAAACGCTAAAATTGTCTTCGCGACGGTTATTTTCTTGCGGAATCGTCGCAATATTCCTACACAAAATACCCTCATGAGCGCTTTCGAGATCAAAAAATGTCCGAAGGCGATCATCGGCTTCGATATCAGCCTCGTTTCTTTAAAAAGAGCGCCTCACGGCAGTTTGCGCGTCGAGACAGGTGATTGCGGACGGGTTCAAAGGGCGCTGCCGCGCCTATCCAAGGAGAGCTAACATGAGTCTGAAGACATTGACGGCCGCGACCTTCGTCGCTTCGCTGGCCTTCGCACCTCTCGCACATGCGGACATCACCATCGGCCTCATCGCGCCGCTGACCGGCCCGGTCGCAGCCTATGGCGAGCAGGTCAAGAATGGCGCGCAGACCGCTATCGACGAAATCAACAAGAGCGGCGGCGTTCTCGGCCAGAAGCTCGTCCTGAAGCTCGGCGATGATGCCGGCGATCCGAAGCAGGGCGTATCCGTCGCCAACGGCATTGTCGGCGACAGCATCCGCTTCGTCGTCGGCCCGGTGACTTCGGGCGTTGCCATTCCGGTTTCCGACGCGCTTGCTGAAAACGGCATCTTGATGGTCACGCCGACCGCAACCGCTCCGGATCTGACCAATCGCGGTCTCACGAACGTCTTCCGCACCTGCGGCCGCGATGACCAGCAGGCCGTCGTTGCCGGCGAATATGTGGTGAAGAACTTCAAGGACAAGAAGATCGCCATCCTCAACGACAAGGGCGCTTATGGCAAGGGCCTGGCGGACGCCTTCAAGGCGGCGATCAACAAGGGCGGCATCACCGAAGTCGTCAACGACTCGCTGACCCCCGGCGAAAAGGATTACAGCGCTCTGACGACGAAGCTGAAGCAGGCCGGCGTCGAAGTGATCTATTTCGGTGGCTATCATCCGGAAGCAGGTCTGCTGGCCCGCCAGCTGCACGACATCTCCGTCAAGGCGCAGATCATCGGTGGCGACGGCCTGTCCAACACCGAATATTGGGCGATCGCCAACGATTCGGCGGCCGGCACGCTCTTCACCAATGCGTCCGACGCGCTGAAGAATCCGGATTCGCAAAGCGCCGTTGCCGCCCTCAAGGCGCGCAACATCCCGGCCGAAGCCTTCACGCTGAACGCCTATGCTGCCGTGCAGGTCCTGAAGGCTGGTATCGAAAAAGCCGGCAAGGCAGATGACGCCGAAGCCGTCGGTACTGCTCTGAAGAAGGGCGAGCCAATCGACACCGCCATCGGCAAGGTCACCTACGGCGAAACCGGCGACCTCACCTCGCAGAGCTTCTCGCTCTACAAGTGGGAAGGCGGCAAGATCGTTTCGGCCGAATAAGCCGTCACGTCATCGCTTCGAAATAGAGCCGGGCCACCTGTTGTTGGCCCAGCTTTTTCATTGGAGATGCTGCCCGAGCCGCTGCCACTCAGCAAACGGTGCGGAAACGCTCGATGCAAGTGGAGAGAACCTCCTCTCCCGGCCGCTTCCACCAATTATTCTGAGAGAAGATCTCGACCTCCTGCAAGCCGAAGAAACCGGCCTTCTCGATCTCGGCGCGGATGCGCTTCAAGTCGATGACACCATCCCCCATCATGCCGCGGTCGAGCAGCAGGTCCGTGGTCGGCACCAGCCAGTCGCAGATGTGATGCGCTAAAATTCGGCCTCCAGCGCCGGCGCGCGCAATCTGCTGATAAAGCTTCGGGTCCCACCAGACATGGTAGACATCGACCGCGACACCGATGCCTTCGCCGAGGAGATCGCAGATGTCGAGCGCCTGCTCCAGCATGTTCACGCAGGCGCGGTCAGCCGCGTACATCGGATGTAGCGGCTCGATCGCCAGTGGTATGCCGGAGCTACGCGCATGCGGCAGGATCGCCGCGATACCGTCCGCCACCATCTCGCGGGCATGAGCGATATCCTTCGATCCCTCCGGCAGACCGCCAACGACGAGAACCAGGCAATCGGCATTCAGCGCCGCCGCTTCGTCGATCGCCCGCTTGTTGTCGTCAATCGCAGCCGCCCTACCCTCGGCGCTTGCGGCAGGAAACATGCCGCCGCGGCAAAGCCCGGTGACTTTCAGCCTGTTGTCGGCGACGATGCGAGCAGCCTCCGAAAGCCCGATCTTGTGCACCTGATCGCGCCAGGGCGCGATCGCGACGATATCCTGCTTCAAGCAGGCTTCGACCGCCTGGCGCATGTCATATTGCTGGCGGACCGTCGCCAGATTGATGGACAGACCCTCTATGGCCATCGTGATGATCCTCCCCGATCTTGTCCGCTAGTCGATGCCTACGGTGGCAAGGATCGCCTTCATGCGATAGACGGCTAGATCCGGGTCACGCAGCACGCGCGCCGTATCCGCCAGACGGAAAAGCTCCGAAAGATGCTGGATGGAGCGGGCGCTCTGCTGGCCGCCGAGCATCTGGAAATGATCCTGGAAGCCGTTGAGATAGGCGAGGAAGACGACGCCGGTCTTATAGAAGCGCGTCGGTGCCTTGAAGATATGGCGTGACAGCGGAACGGTCGGCGCCAGGATTGCGTGGAAGGCTTCGAGGTCGTTCTGAGCGAGCTTTGCGAGCGCCGCACTTGCCGCCGGCGCGACGGCATCGAAGATGCCGAGCAAGGCGTGCGAATAGCCCTGCTCGTCACCGGCGATCAGTTCGGCATAGTTGAAATCGTCACCGGTATACATCTTGACCGACGGATCGAGCCGGCGGCGCATGACGATTTCCTTCTCCGCCGAAAGCAGCGAAATCTTCACGCCATCGACCTTGGCCGCATTCTGATTGATGATCGCTGTCGCGGTCTCCATGGCCAGCATGTCGTCGGCCGAGCCCCAATAGCCCGCCAGCGCCGGATCGAACATCGAGCCGAGCCAATGAATGATGACGGGCTCTTTGACCTGACCGAGGATGCGGTCGTAGACCCTGACATAGTCGTCCAGGCTCTTGGCGACTGCCGCCAGCGCCCGGCTCGCCATGAGAATGACGCGGCCGCCCTGCCCTTCCACATAGGCGACCTGTTCCTCATAGGCGCGGATGACGTCATCGATCGTGACTTTGGGACCGGGCTGCAGGTGATCGGTCCCGGCGCCATAGGCGATCACGGCATCCGGCCGGCCGCGGGCGGCCGACTGCGCATGCGCGATCAGCTCCTTTGCGCCGGTCCAGTCAAGCCCCATGCCGCGCTGGGCGGTATCCATTGCTTCCGCGACGCCAAGGCCGAGTCCCCAGAGATACTCGCGGAAAGCGATCGTGCGCTCCCAGTCTATATTGCGGTCAAGCCAGGGATCGTTATCGGCAAGCGCATCGACCACGACATGCGCGGCAGCATAGGCCACGCGATTGAAATGATGACCGCCCGCCGGTTTCACAGGCGCCATCAACGGCTCATTGACGGGCGTGAAAGCGGCGATCGTACCATCCGCCCTTGGCAAGTGAAGGCTTCTCTCCATGAGATCAGCCTCCTAACGGGCCGAAAGGGAGGGAACGTCGACCCAGCGACGCTCGGCCCAGCTCTTCTGTGCCAGCTCTGCCAGCTGCACACCCTTAGCGCCCTCGCGCAGCGTGAACTTCCACGGCGCATCCTCGGCCACATGGCACAGGAACTGCTCCCATTGCGCCTTGAAGCCGTTGTCGAAGGCCTGCGTATCGGGCACCTCTTCCCAGGTATCGAAGAAATTGATCGGCTGCGGCTGATCCGGGTTCCAGACGGGCTTCGGCGTGTTGACCCGATGCTGCGTCCAGCAGCGCATCAGACCGCAGACGGCCGATCCATGGGTACCGTCGACCTGGAAGGTAACGAGATCGTCGCGGCGAACCCTGACCGCCCAAGAGGAGTTGATATGCGCGATAACGCCACCTTCGAGCTCGAAGGTTGCATAGGCGGCATCGTCGGCATCGGCAACATAGATGTTACCGTTCTCATCGACGCGGCTTGGAATATGCGTCGCGCCGAGGCAGCTGACCGACCTGACCTCACCAAAGAGATTATCGAGCACATAGCGCCAATGCGGCAGCATATCGAGGATCATGCCGCCGCCATCCTTTTTGCGGTAGTTCCAGGACGGACGCTGTGCCTTCACCCCCCAATCGCCTTCGAAGACCCAGTAACCGAATTCGCCCCGCACGGAGAGGATCTTGCCGAAGAAGCCGCTGTCGCGCAGCATGGCGATCTTGCGCAAGCCCGGCAGGAAGAGCTTGTCCTGGACGACGCCGTTCTTGACGCCGCGACGCTCGGCGGAAGCAGCAACCGAGAGCGCCTCCTCCAGCGTCTCGGAGATCGGCTTTTCGCAATAGACATGCTTGCCGGCGGCAATCGCCTTTTCGAGAAGCTCGACGCGCATCTGCGTCGAACCGGCATCGAAGAAGATCGTATTGTTGGGATCGGCAAGAGCGGCATCGAGATCGGTCGTGGTCTTCGAAAGACCATGCTTGCGGGCGATCGCCTCGATCTTCTCGGCATTGCGGCCGACAAGCAGCGGCTCCGGCATCAGCCGGTCGCCGTTCGACAGAAGAACGCCGCCCTGCTCGCGGATCGCCAGGATGGAACGCACGAGATGCTGGTTATAGCCCATGCGGCCGGTAATGCCGTGCATGATGATGCCGATCGGCTTCGTTGCCATGAGTTTCTTCCTCCCGTAAATAACTATATAGTTACATAACTGACACGGCGAGCCGATGCTGTCAACGGCCATCGTCAATGGCCGCGACGGCAATCATCTGCCGTTGCTGAGCTCGTGGCTCCGGGGATTTCAGGGACGCAGATAGGCGAAAATCACATCGACGATATGCTCGCCCCAGGCGTCGATCTCACTCTTGTCAGAGAGGTTCCGACGGAAGATCGTCGAGAGCGTCCAGCGGTTCGTGAGGAAGAACGAGCCGAGGGCCGCAATGCTCATATAGATCTTCACCGGATCGCAGCCGCTGCGGAATACGCCCGTCGCCACACCGCGATCAAGCAGGCCGGATATCTCCGACACCAGCGGCGAGTGCAGCTCGAAAATGCGCGCCGAACGCTTCAGGAAGCGGGCCTTATGCATGTTTTCCGTGCTGAGAATCCCCAGGAATTCCGGGTGATCCAGAAAATATTGCCAGGTGAAGACGACCAGCTCCCGCATGCCGTCGGCAGGCGAGCGATGCGAGAGATCGAGCCGTGCTTCCGCCGAACGGATCGCGATATAGCTACCTTCCAGAACGGCGACGTAGAGCGCATCCTTGCCGCCGAAATAGTGATAGAGCATCCGCTTGTTGATTTTCGCCCGTTCGGCGATGGCATCGACGCGAGCGCCGCCATAGCCGCGCTCGGCAAATTCCTTGGTCGCAGCCGCCAAAATCGCCTTACTGGTGCGTTCCGCATCCCTGAGACGGGGCCGTTCCGAAGCTGCGCGCGAGGGTGTTTTCTCTGCATTCGCAAGGCCTGCATTCCTTGCGCTACGCTTCACGGTCTTGGCTTCTGACATCATGGCTCCCGGCGGCATTTCGTAAGGCTTATGCGGCCCACCCTCGCGCCGATAAGTAACCGATCATCGCATAAGTTGACAGCCCCCGGTGAATCGAAGGCAATAGTAACCATATGGTTATATCGATTTAAATGTGGATATGGCGAAGGATACCGAGAGGAAACGTGGGATTTCCGGCGCTGCCGTAACCCGTCTGAACAACAGTGAGATTGGACTCGGACGGCGACAATCTTGCGTTCGGCCCCTATCCGGCCTTAGACAACAATAGCAAGCGGCATCGGATGAGCATGACCAGAAACCAAATCGCAATCATTGGCGGCGGCCCTGCCGGGTTGATGGCGGCAGAGACCTTATCGCGGCTTGGCCATCGCATCGTGGTCTATGACAGCATGCCGACGGTTGCGCGCAAGTTTCTGCTGGCCGGAAAATCCGGTCTCAACATCACGCATTCGGAAGATTACGGTGTTTTTGCCACCCGCTTCGGCGCTGCTTCGTCCCGATTGCGCGCGGCGCTTGACGATTTCCAGCCTGATGAGATCAGAGCCTGGGCGAAAGGCCTGGGAACGGAAACCTTCATCGGCTCGTCCGGCCGCGTCTTCCCGAAAGTCATGAAGGCGTCGCCGCTGCTGCGTGCCTGGCTGGCGAGGCTGGAGACGCTAGGCGTCAGCATCATGACGCGGCACCGCTGGTGCGGCTTCGAGGACGACAGTCTAGTCTTCGAAACAGTAAACGGGCGCGAGCTCGTGCGTCATGACGCCGTTCTGCTCGCGCTCGGCGGGGCAAGCTATGCCCGGCTCGGATCGGACGCGGCATGGGTCAGCTGGCTTCGCGACAATGGGATCGACATAGCCACCTTCCAGCCGGCCAATTGCGGCTTCGACGTCACCTGGAGTGCGACCTTCAGCGAGCGCTTTGCCGGCGAACCCCTCAAGGCCGTCACGGCAACATCGGAAGCCGGGACTTTTCCCGGCGAATTCGTCATCTCGAAAACAGGGATCGAGGGCAGTCTGGTCTATGCGCATGCAGCCTCGTTACGCGACCGGTTGGCAAAAATGGGCGAGGCCTCGCTCATTGTCGACTTGGCGCCCGGACGCAATGAGGAGCGTTTGGCGCGCGATCTAGCGCGGCAGGATTCCAAGGCAAGCTTCTCCAATCGCCTGCGCAAGGGCGCCGGCATCGAGGGCGTCAAGGCGGGTCTTTTGCGCGAGCTTGCCGAACCCGCCGTTCTCTCGCATCCGGAAGCGCTTGCCGGCCTGATCAAGGCTTTGCCGATTCCGTTGCTGAGGCCGAGACTCATTGCCGAGGCCATCTCGTCTGCCGGCGGCATTCGTTGGGATGAGCTCGACGAAAGATACATGCTGAAGAAGCTCCCCGGCATGTTCGTCGCCGGAGAGATGATCGATTGGGAAGCGCCGACGGGCGGCTATCTTCTGACGGCCTGCTTTGCGACCGGGCATGCAGCGGCAAAAGGCATGGATTCCTGGCTCAAGGCCAGTTGATCGAAGCCGGAACGCCTGAGCTTTAGCCGATCCGGCCCTTCTCCATCAGCCAGGCAACCGCTTCCTGAACGGCCTGCAACGAGGTGTAGCGGGGCCGGTAGCCAAGCAGTCTTTCAGCCTTCGCAATCGAGCAATTCGGGCTTCTGGCAATGTGCTCCCAGGTCGCCTGCGCATCTTCCGCCGACTGGCTTTCGGCCCATGCCCCATAGGGCAGGAATTCCAACTTTGGCTCATGTCCGAACCAGCGCGACATGGCCTCTGCATAGCCTCTGAGCGTCAACGCACCGCCTGAAACCGCATGAAAAGCCTCTCCCGTCGAGACCCGCCAATTGGCAATAGCGCCCATGAACATTTGCGCGACATCATCGGCATGAACGTGGTGGACTGTCTCCAGGCCGAAATTCGGCAGAACGAAGGTTTCACCGCGCGCCAAGGTCGAAAACGCCGACAAGTTGAAATGCCCGGCGGGATTAAGAGGCTCCCAGCCTGGACCGACGATATGGCCGGGATGGATCAGGGTTGCGGGGAATCCCCTGCGGCGCGCCTCCTCAAGCAAATGCGCTTCGATCGCCGCCTTCTGAATGCCATAATCGCCGAAGGGCCGCTTCGGCGCCTCTTCCGGCGTCGGAACAACGGTCGAAAATCCATGCGTCCAGATCGTGCCCGTATGCAGGAAATGGCCGACATGATCGGTGAGCGCCTCCGTCAGATGCCTTGCGCTGTCGAGCGTGAAGCAGATCATGTCGATGACGATATCCGGTTTCAAGGCGCGAATGGCTGGACCGAAGCTGCCTTCCTTCTCCATGGCGGAGCGATCCATCGCCTGCATCTCCACATCATTCCACGCTTTGTTCGGCGAATAGGGTTTGGCCTGGCCGCGGCTGATCGCCACGACCTCATGCCCCGCTTCCACGAGCCGCGGCACGAGATAGGTGCCGATATGGCCCGTTGCACCGATAATCACCGTGCGCGTCATGATGTCCTCCCAAAGTCAAGATTGAAATCGGCGGCTGCCGATATGAAAGAAATGATCTGCTCCGTGAGAATAGGAGAGCGGACGGCTTTGTCATCCCTCTCATGGCTGAAAAAGTCATTCACCACCGTCTTCATTGCAGGAGGCGGTGACGGAGGCATCCGCGGCATCTTCCAGACCGCATCGGGGACTGAACCGCCACTTTTTCCATCATCCATACACGAACATGCGAATTCCTCGGCACTCGCTGTGGCATGAACGCAAGATCGGCCTTTGGCATCTTTGCCGCCTTGGCAACAAGGAACTGATTTATTCTGAATAGATACAATGGCTTGAATCATGATCGTCCGGCTGCGTCGCCTTATGGCATCGGTATTGCATGTCCGGCTTTCCAGACCATGCCGCCAGGATTCACCAATGCCGAACAAGACATCATCGCCATCAGTGCGACCGCTGATTTCATGACTCCCTCCACCAAACAAACCACTCAAACCAATTCGCCATCGTCCCGTGCCATGATTGCGACACCGCATTGGCAGGCCAGCGAAGCAGGCGCGAAAGTGCTCAGACGCGGCGGCAATGTGATTGAGGCACTGGTTGCGGCCGGAGCTGCTCTATCGGTCACCTATCCCCATTTCTGCGGGCTCGGCGGTGATGCTGTCTGGCTGGTGGCGGACGAGAAAGGTAATGCACAGACTTTCCTCGGCATCGGGCAGGCGACGGCAGACATTCCGCGTGGAGACATACCTTTGCGGGGCGCAGCCTCTACGCTGACGACGGCCTGCCTCGTGGATAGCTGGGAGAAAGTGCTTGCCTATTCCGCCGACGCATGGGGCGGCACGGAGCGATTGCCGACCCTTCTCGACGACGCCATCGCACTGGCAGATGCCGGCTTCGAAGTCAGCAGGTCGCAAGCCTTCTGGTACGAATTCCGGCGTGATGAGCTGAGGAGCTGGCCAGGCTTTACCGGGCTCTTCCGGTCCGGCGGCATCCAGCACCAGCCCGCCTTGGCGCAGACGCTCAAAGCCATTGCGCGTCACGGCCCCCGCGAATTTTATGAGGGAGCTCTCGCCCGTCGAATTGTGAACGGGCTTGCAGAGGCCGGCTCTCCTCTTTCGGCCGCAGATCTTGCTGCCACGCGGACCGATGCGGCGGCTCCTCTCCAGCAGGCGTATCGCGACGCGATACTTCTTGCTCCACCCCCACCGACACAAGGGATAACCACCCTCGGCATCATGGGTGTGCTCGACCATTTGCCGATGGCGAATTTCCGGCCCGAGGGTCCGGCCTATTATCATGCGCTGGTCGAAGCCGTGAAACAGGCGTTCCTCGATCGACATGCGATCGCCGATCCTCGTTTCGCCGAGGACGTCTCGAAACACCTCCTCGATCCGACGCGCCTTGCCGCCAAGGCTGCGGCGATCGATCCGGCACGAGCCCTGCCTTGGCCGCAAGACTATCGACATGGCGACACGGCGCTGCTTGCCGCCGTGGACGCCGATGGAAGATGTGCGTCGCTGCTGCAAAGCCTCTATTTCGATTGGGGCAGCGGCGTGGTGGTCGGCGACACCGGCCTCCTCTGGCAAAACAGGGGCGCAGCCTTCAGCACCGACCCAGCAAGCCCCAATTATATCCAGCCTGGAAAGCGTCCTTTCTATACCCTTAATCCAGGTCTTGCGCTGAAGAGCGGGCGTCCGCATCTGGTCTATGGGACGCAGGGCGCGGATGGCCAGCCGCAGACGCTGTCGCTGCTGCTCAGCCTGCTGATCGATCACGGCCTTGATCCCGCAGCAGCGCTCGCACGCCCGCGCTTTTTGCTCGGCCGAACATTCTCGGACAGCCGCGATAGCCTGAAGATCGAGGAAAATATTGGCGCCGAACTGGTTTCTGCCCTTGCCGCCATGGGACATGAGATCTCCACCATCGATGCGCTCAGTCCACTTGGGGGCCAAGCCGGTATTATCCGTATCGGCGAAGACGGGGCGATCGACGGCGCGCATGATCCGCGGAGCGACGGAGGCGCGATCCTGCTTTGAGCGCCAGCGATCAACAATTCGATCTCATCATCCGAAATGTCCGCATCGAGGAAGATGGCGATTTCGTCGACATTGGCGTGCGGGGTGACCGGATCGCAGCCATAGAACCTCGCATTCGGTGCGACGCGGTATCGGACGTCGACGGCGGGAAAAGCTTCGCCTTCGGCGGATTTGTCGATACTCACATTCATCTCGACAAGGCCTGCATTCTCGATCGCTGCACGATTTGCGAGGGCACGCTGACTGAGGCCGTGCGGGAAGTCGCCAAAGCCAAGGCCGGCTTTGAAGAAGCCGATGTTTATAAGCGCGCCGCACGCGTCGTAGAGCAAGCGATTTCGCACGGCACGACGAGGATGCGCACCTTCGTCGAAATCGATCCGCGCGCAGGCTTCCGCTCTTTTGAGGCAATCAAGCGCATCCGTGGGGATTATGCTTTCGCGGTCGACATCGAAATCTGTGCCTTTGCTCAGGACGGGCTCACGAACGAGCCCCAAACATACGACATGCTCGACGCAGCACTTGCCGATGGTGCGGATCTGGTGGGCGGCTGTCCTTATACGGATCCCTCTCCCGACCGGCATGTGGACATGATTTTTTCCCTTGCCGCAAAGCACAATGTTGCGGTCGACTTTCATCTCGATTTCAGTCTCGATCCGGATCGAACCGATCTGCCTAACGTGATCGATGCGACCCTCCGTCAGGGTTGGCAGGGTCACGTATCGATCGGCCACGTCACCAATCTGTCGGCCATGCCGCAGGCGCAGATTCTTGTCATCGCCGATGACTTGGCGAAAGCCGGCATAGCGCTGTCGGTGCTTCCGGCGACGGATCTGTTCCTGATGGGCCGCGGTCAAGACCGCTTGGTTCCGCGTGGTGTAGCGCCAGCCCATCTGCTCGCCGGGAAAGGGGTCGCCACATCAATCGCGACCAACAATATGCTCAATCCCTTCACACCCTATGGCGATGCCTCGCTCATTCGCATGGCCAATCTTTACGCCAATGTCGCCCAGCTTTCGCGTGACGAAGATATGAGCCTGGCTTTCGACATGGTGAGCGGAATGGCAGCGGGCCAACTCGACGGCGACACACATCTGCAAGCCGGCGACGAAGCGACGATCGTACTCCTCGACAGCTCCGGTCCCGGTGCGGCGGTACGCGAGATTGCCCGAGTGATTGCCGGCTGGAAAAAGGGGCACAAGAGCTTCGACAACGGCCGCCCTACGCTCCACAAACCGATCTAGAACGATCGCGCCATTCCATCGGGGACCGAAGTGGTCGACGATGGAAGAAGCGAGGCGAGCAGCGCAATTGGATATCCCGTTACGGCAGAAAGATCAGTCATACCGCGTCAGGAATTCCGAGACCGTCTTCAGGCAAAGATCCTTCTCCTCGACATGCGGCATATGGCTGGAATTTTCAAAGAGCACCCACTCGCAGCCTCTGACGCGATCGACATAGGGCTTGACTACCAGCGGCGTCGCCTCGTCATATTTACCCGAGATCAGCAAGGTAGGCGCCTCAATGAGCGGAAGCCTGTCTTCGATCGTCCAGTCCTTCATCGTGCCGATGACGTGAAACTCGGTCGGGCCGTTCATGTTGCGGTAAACGGTATTGTCCTCATCCATGGTAGCGAAGGTGCGCGCAACTTCCTCCGGCCAAGGCACGACCCTGCAGACATGGCGATCGTAGAAGACGCGGGAGGCGATGATGTATTCCGGATCGGCGATCGTGGCGGCCTGTTCATGCTTCAGCAGCGCATCTTGAACATCCTGCGGCAGCTCCTCGCGAAGACGGTTCGCTTCCGCAACCCAGGTGTGCATGTTGGCCGGAGAATTGGCAATTACCAGCGCCTTCAGCCCCTTCGGTCGACGCACCGCATGTTCAGCGCCCAGCATGCCGCCCCAGGACTGTCCGAGAAAGGCGTAGCGATCCTGAATGCCGAGATGCTTTAGTAGCGTATCCAGCTCATCCAGGAAGAGCGCTGGCGTCCAGAAGTCGGGGCCCTTCTCCGGCAGTCGCGTGGACTTGCCGTTGCCGAGTTGATCGTAATGGATGACGGCGCGGCCATCGATTTCGGCAATCCCCTTGAAGCTGTCGACATAATCATGCGTGCAGCCCGGCCCACCATGGGCGACGACGAGCGGCAGCCTGCCGGAATCGAGCGAGCCGGTAATGCGGTACCATGTCCGGTATTTGCGAAAGGGCAGAAAGGCTTCCTGCGTCGGGATTGCGGCCACGTGTCTCTCCATCTCCAGGCTTTGATGGACCAGACCATAACGCGCCCGAAACGGGTGCGGCAGCTATCACAAGTTATAGGATGGCTGTGCGTCCAGCAGCCGATAATGCGTGGCGCGAACGACCGCCTGCGTGCGGTTCTTGGCGCCGAGCTTCTTTGCCGCGGCGTTCAAATGCATGACGACAGTCGGCACCGAGCGATCGATAATGCGGGAAATCTCCTTGGCGGAATAGCCCTCGGCGGAATAGCGCAGGCATTCCCTCTCACGCTCCGTCAGCCGGATCTTGCCGACACTGAGCGCTGCAGTGTCGAAGAGCGAATAGGCCGTCTCATGGAAGACATGCGCAAGCAGGTTGAAATCGGCGATGTAACGCATGGCATCGCGCTCGAACTCCTTGTTGGCACCGAAGCGAATTCCGGTGACCGTCGCGTAGTCGCCGCGAGGCATGTGCACCGGCACCGTCACACCCGTCGACATGTCGCGCTCGCTCAGGTATCGCGCAACGGGAACCGTGTCCTCGCTCATGAAGCGCTTGATCAGCGTATCGGCATCGGGATCATAATTCCAGAAGAACGGCGCCGAGGTTCGTAGCGCCACCTGCTGGACCGGATCGATGCGGAAATAGCCGCGATCGAACCAGTATTCATACATGTCGTCGGAGATGTTCCTGAGCTTCAAAAGCGATGGGATCATGATCTTGCCGTCGAGGTCGTAGGGAACCGGCGAATAATCGTAGATCAAGGCCTCGAACCCGATTGCCTTCATGCTCTCGAAGATATGATCGATGCGGCCGTCCAGCGTCTGATGCGCCGTGAACTGGCGCCTGATGGTTCCGACTTGATCGAACATGCAGCGGTTCCCGTCTGAGCCTGCGATCTCCCAACCTATCACTTCTTATAGCTGGTGCCGAGCGCGGTTTAAGGTAAAAATTTAGCCATGCTCAAATATTGAGCAAGCAGAATCTTTCGCCGGAGTTGTCAATGTGGCGTGAAATTGAGCCGGAGGCGCGGCATGTCGTCGAGGTCGATGGCTACAAGGTGGTCGCCTACAGCTTTGGCAGCGGGCCCGAGACGGTCTTCTGCCTGAATGGCGGCCCCGGCCTGCCCTGCGACTATCTGCGCGAGGCGCATTCCTGGCTGATCGACAAGGGATACAAGGTCGTCGCCTTCGACCAGCTCGGCACCGGCGCCTCAGACCGCCCGACCGACAAGGGTTTGTGGACCATCGGCCGTTATGTCGAGGAGACCGAGGCCGTCCGCAAGGCGCTCGGCCTCGGCAAGGTCCATATGCTCGGTCACTCCTGGGGCGGCTGGCTGGCAATCGACTATGCGCTGACCTATCCCGAGAACCTCAAAACGCTGATCCTCGAAGACACCGTCGCCGATATGCCGCACCTGATTTCCGAGCTGGAGCGGCTGCGCGCGGCACTCGGCCCGGAAACGGTCGCGATGATGCAGAAGCACGAGGCGCAAGGCACCTATAACCACCCCGAATATCTCGCGGCCGTCACCATCCTCAACTATCGCCATGTCTGCCGCCTGCCGGAATGGCCGGCACCTGTCCGCCGTTCGCTCGACGATTGGAACATGGGTCCCTACGAGACGATGCAGGGGCCGAATGAATTTCTCTACATCGGCAATCTCAAGGACTGGAACCGCATTCCGGACCTTCCGAAACTTGCCATGCCGGTACTGATCACGGCGGGCGAACATGACGAGTTGACGCCGGCCTGCGCACTCAGGATGAAACTTGCCTTGAAGGATGCCGAACTCAAGGTCTTCGCCAATGCCAGCCACATGCCCTTCTACGAGAACCCGTGGGATTACTATCCGGCGCTCCTCGATTTCCTGTCACGGCATAGGGAAAGCTGATGCAAGTTAAGGTGATCCAATCCCACCGACGACAAGGGGGCGATCGCCGCCATGCATCGCTATAGATTCGTACTGACACGGCCACTGCAATTCCTGCCCGTCCTCTTCGGCATCAGCGTCATCACCTTCGTTCTGGTCCGCCTCATTCCCGGCGATCCCGCGCGCAATATCCTCGGTACGCGCGCCACGCCGGCCGCTCTTGCCAGCATCCGCGCGCAATACGGCCTCGATCAGCCGATGTGGCTGCAATATTTCTATTTCATCAAAAACCTCGGCAATGGCGAGATGGGCAAATCGATCCTCTACAAGATCGATGTACTGCCGCTGATTTCGACGCGGATCGAGCCGACGATCGCACTGGTCGTCTCCAGCGTCATCCTGTCGATCCTGATTGCCGTGCCGATGTCGGCGATCGCCGCGCGCAATGTCGGCCGCGCACCGGATCATATCGTGCGCGTCGTCTCGACCTTCGGCATCGGCTTTCCGCCCTTCTGGCTGGGGCTGATGCTGATCATCCTCTTCAGCGTCCAACTCGGGATGCTGCCGGTCTCGGGCTACGGCTCGACGATCGGCGAGAAGATCGCCCATCTCATCCTGCCGGCTCTGACCGTTGCGCTATCGCTTTCGACGGTGCTGACCCGCAGCCTGCGAGCGGCGATGATCGAATCCTTGAAATCGGATGTGGCGACCGCGGCCCGTGCCCGCGGTATGCCGGAGGGCATCGTCTTCTGGCGGCATGTCGTGCCGAACTCGCTGGTGCCGACGATCAACCTGCTCGCCGTCAACATCGGCTGGCTGATCGGCGGTACGGTGGTCGTTGAAAGCGTCTTTGCCCTGCCCGGCATGGGGCAACTGCTGGTGCGCGCCATCTTCTCCCGCGACTACATGGTCGTTCAGGGCGTTGCGATGGTGTTTGCCTGCGCCACCGTGCTGGTCAACTTCTTCGCTGATATCGTGACAGTCGCCGTCGATCCTCGGGTGAAACTATGAGCGTCGACACGACAGCGACCACATTCCTTGGCTGGAACAGGTTTTTTGGGAAGCACCTGACGCTGACGCTCGGCGGCGGCATCCTTCTGCTCTTCCTGCTTCTGGCAATCTTGGCGCCACTTCTCGCACCCTACGATCCGATCTTCCAGAATGCCGAGATGCGCCTTCAGGCGCCGTCGTTCCTGCATCCATTCGGCACCGATAATTTCGGACGCGACATTCTTTCGCGCGTCATCTGGGGTACGCGCATCGACCTGCAGATCGCCGTCATCGGCGTGCTCTTTCCCTTTCTGATCGGCACCACGGTCGGCACCATCGCCGGCTTCTTCGGCGGCATTGTCGATGCGCTCTTCATGCGCATCGTCGATATCATCTTGGCCTTCCCCTTCCTGGTGCTGATGCTGTCGATCATCGCCATCCTGGGACCGGGGCTTAGCAGCTTCTATATTGCCATGGCCCTGGTCGGCTGGGTCTCCTATGCCCGCCTCATCCGTGCGCAGATGCTGGTGCTGAAGGGCAGCGACTATGCCGTTGCCGCCGTCAGCCTCGGCTTCAGCCGTCCCCGGATCATGTTTCGCCATCTGCTACCGAACGCCATTGCCGGTTCGATCGTCTTTTCCATGTCGGACGCCGTACTCGTGCTCCTAAGCGGTGCGGCCGTCAGCTATCTCGGCCTCGGCGTTCAGCCGCCGCTCGCCGAATGGGGCGTCATGGTTGCGGAAGGCCAGAGCTTCATCACCACGGCCTGGTGGATCACGCTGTTTCCCGGCCTTTCCATCGTCTGCCTCGCCTTCGGCTTCAGCATGCTGGGCGACGCGCTCGGCGAGCTGCTGGGGGTGCATGAATGAGCGACTCCCTACTTTCCGTCCGCGACCTCGTGGTCAAGGCCCGCCTGGACGACGGTGCCCGCACACTGATCGACGGCGTTTCGCTGGATCTCGGCAAGAGCGAGATTCTCGGTCTTGTCGGCGAGAGCGGCTCGGGCAAGAGCCTTCTGTGCCGCTCGCTGGTGCGGCTGCTACCCTCGTCGCTTCTGAAAATCGAAAGCGGCTCCATTCAGCTCCAAGGGCGAGAGCTCACGGAAATCAGCGATGCCGAAATGCTTGAGGTGCGTGGCGGCGAGATCGGTATGATCTTCCAGAATCCGACGAGCCATCTCGATCCCGTCATGCGCACCGGTGACCAGATCGCCGAAGGCATCCGCTACCATCAAGGTCTCAAAACGCGCGAGGCGCGCGCAGCCGCAACCGAGATCCTGGAGCAGGTCGGCTTTCCTGATCCAAAAAGGCAGTATGACAGCTATCCACACGAGTTTTCCGGCGGAATGCGGCAGCGTGCCATGATCGGCGTCGCACTCTCCTGTAATCCGAAGATCCTGATCGCCGATGAGCCGACGACAGCGCTCGACGTCACCATCCAGGCGCAGATCCTGCGGCTCCTGATTGACATCCGCGACAAGCGCGGGCTTTCGATCATTCTCATCACCCACGATCTCGGCATCGTCGCCCAGACCTGCGACAGGATCGCCGTCATGCGCAGCGGCCGGCTGCTTGAACAGGGTCCCAAAAGGATGATCCTCAGCCGGCCTGAAAATCCCTATACGATCGATCTGATCAACAGCCACCCTTCCCTGCCTGACGAAGCGGCGATGACGCAGCCGGAATCCACAAGGCCGGAGAGGTCAGCCAAGCCACTTCTCGAAATCGATGACCTTCGTGTCGACTTCAGAGTCAGTGGCGGTTTCTTGAAGGGCAGCGGGGCAAAGACGGTCAGCGCCGTTTCCGGCGTGAGCCTGCAGATCATGCCGGGCGAAACCATCGGCATCGTTGGAGAATCCGGCAGCGGCAAGAGCACGCTTGCCCGTGCAATTCTCGGCCTTACCCCGATTTCCTCCGGCCATGTCACTTTCGACGGTGTCGATCTGACCCAGCGGAAGAGCGCCAGCCTCGCAAGGCTCCGGCGCGAAACCGCCATGGTGTTCCAGGACCCGTTCAACGCACTCAACCCGCGCCTGACGATCGGCCAGACGCTTGCCGAGGTGCTGAAAGTCCAGGGCAAGCTCGCAAAGGCTGAGATCCCCGCACGCATAGGCGAATTGCTCGATCTCGTCGGGCTGGAGCGCGAATTCGCGGATCGCAAGCCGCGCAGCATGAGCGGCGGCCAATGTCAGCGCGCCGGCATTGCAAGGGCGCTTGCGGTCGACCCGAAGCTTATCATCGCCGACGAATGCGTGGCTGCCCTCGATGTCACCATCCAAGCGCAGATCATCGACCTCTTCCGTGAGCTGACGCGCAGGATGAACCTGACCTTGATCTTCATCGCCCACGATCTCGCCATCGTGCGCGACCTCTGTGAGCGGACCGTCGTGATGTATCGCGGCGAGATCGTCGAGGAAGGCCGCTCGCAGGAAATCTTCTCTCGCCCAAAGCATGCCTATACCGCAGCGCTCATTGCAGCCATTCCCGATATCGATCCGGACAGGCCCTTGCATGGCGAACGCGACGCGGCACAGGCCGGGCAGACCCAATCAGCCAAACGCATGCGATAACAACGAAGGGAACGAATTCATGATCAACAAATGGAAGACAATCGGGCTTGCCGCCATCCTCGCCGGCCTGACGCTGAGCGCAAGCTATGCAGAAGCCGCCGGTGTGCTGACCATCGGCCGCCGTGAGGATTCGACGACGTTCGACCCGATCAAGACGGCGCAGAATATCGACAACTGGGTGTTCTCCAACGTCTACGACGTGCTGGTGCGCGTCGACAAGACGGGGACGAAGCTGGAACCGGGTCTCGCGGAAAGCTGGACGACCTCGGATGACGGCTTGACCTATGTCTTCAAGATCCGCGACACGAAATTCTCGGACGGCTCACCGCTGACGGCTGATGACGCGGCCTTCAGCCTGCTGCGCATCCGCGACGATCCGGCATCGCTGTGGAGCGATTCCTATAAGGTCATCGACACTGCTGTCGCGACCGACCCGCATACGCTGACGATTAAACTCAAGCATGCATCTGCCCCCTTCCTTTCGACGTTGGCGCTCCCGAATGCCTCGGTCATCTCCAAGGCCGGCATGCAATCCTTAGGCGCTGATGCCTATGCGGAAAAGCCGATCGCCTCCGGCGCCTTCTCCGTCGAGGAGTGGCGCCGCGGCGATCGCATCATCCTGAAGAAGAACCCGAATTTCTGGCAGGCCGACCGCGTCAAGCTCGACGGCGTCGAATGGATCTCGGTACCGGACGACAACACCCGGATGCTGAACGTGCAGGCCGGCCAGCTCGATACCGCCATTTTCGTGCCATTCTCCCGCGTCGAAGAGCTGAAAAAGGACCCGAACCTCAACGTGCTGATCGATCCGTCCACGCGTGAGGATCACCTGCTGATCAACCACGCCCATGGCGACCTCGGCAAGAAGGAAGTCCGCCAGGCTCTGGATATGGCGATCGACAAGAAGGCGATCGTCGACGCCGTTACCTTCCATCAGGGCACCGTCGCCAATTCCTATATTCCCAAGGGCGCCTTGTATTACTATGCGGATAATCCGCAGCGTCCCTACGATCCGGAAAAGGCCAAGCAGATGCTTTCGGCGGCCGGCGTCTCCAATCTCACTGTAAAGTACCTCATTCGCGCCGGCGACGAGGTGGATGAGCAGACGGCCGTCTTGGTGCAACAGCAGCTTGCCAAGGCCGGCATCACCGCCAACCTGCAGAAGGTCGATCCGAGCCAGGAATGGGATATGACGGTTGCCGGTGATTACGACATCTCAGTCAACTACTGGACCAACGATATCCTTGATCCGGACCAGAAGACGACCTTCGTGCTCGGTCACGATTCCAACAACAACTATTCAACCAACTACAAGAATGAGGCCGTGAAGGAGCTGGTTGCCAAGGCTCGCCTGGAGCTCGATCCCAAGAAGCGCGAAGAGATGTATGTCGATCTGCAGAAGATGGCGAAGGACGACGTCAACTGGATCGACCTCTATTACAGCCCCTATATCAACGTTGCGCGCAAGAACATCGATAACTTCCATCAAAACCCGCTCGGCCGCTTCTTCCTGGAAGACACCGTCAAAAATTGACATGGCCTCACGCTCCGCTGTCCACAGGGGCGGCGGAGCGTTGCTTTGTAAGATGACCCCTTTCGCAAACCCACGAAGCGGTTATTCTGTCATCTTGATGCGAGGCAAGGATCATTGGCGAATGCAGGTGCCGCAAGGTGAATTTCGGGAGCGTATGACGATACTGGGCGACCTTAACGCAGTCTCGTTCGTCCCCTGGATCCAGCGTCACGCCAACAAGCTCGGGCTTTCGCAGACGTTTTTCCATTCCGATGCGGACCGGATCGAACTTGAGGTCACCGGGCCTGTGGAACTGATCGACATGCTGGAAATGGGCTGCTCACTCGGCCCGATCGACGTCTGGGTAGACGAGATTCAACGCAGGGTCATGAATGGGCCGGAAACATTGCATCTTAGGAATTCCTGATCTATTGCCTTTTATTTAATCATTGTTGCCAATGCGAATTATTTATGCAAAATCTTTGAACACTACGGGGATGCAGGCATCAGTGCCTGCCTATGACCAGCGGCGCTAAGCCATTGGTGAAATTAGAGAGTTGAGACCATGCCATTTGATGGGGCCGGATCCTGGACGCCAGTCGCCCTTTCCTCCGATCTGCCACCAGGAACCGTCATGCCGGCCTGGACATCGGTTGGGCCGATCGCCCTATGGCGCAGTCAGTCGGGTCGCGCAACCGCATCTTCCGATCGCTGTCCGCATCGGGGAATGCGATTGTCACATGGCTTCGTCCGCGGCCAAGCGCTCTCCTGCATCTATCATGGATGGAGCTATTCGCTGTCAGGCGGATGTATTCGAATTCCCGCTCATCCGGACCTGGTTCCACCGGAAACCATCCGCGTCGCCGTCCAGCAGATCGAAGAAGCAGACGGTATCTTATGGGCAGCCGTCGGACAGCCGGCAACGCAGCCTTCCCAATTCGACGAGCTTGTCCCCTTACGCTCTCTGAGCGTGGAAGCGGATGTCGCGGCAATCGAGGCCGCGGCAGGGGCGAAGATCGATGCGAGGGGACTGATCCGCCTGTCGGAGTTTCCCTGGATCGGGCTGCTGCTGGCGCCACAGGAGAAGCATACGCTCATTCTTCTCATGATCGACAGGGATCGCAGCCCGGCAGACCGCATTGCGGCGTCCCGGATTGTCGAATCCATCCGCCGTGCGGCGGAAGAGCGCCATAGGGAGATCGCGGAATGAAAGGCGGCGCCATGATCGATGAATGGTATCCTGTCGGCCTCTTCAGCCAGCTCAGCGAGAAGGGAAACAAGACCTGGCTGATGGGCGAGGCGATCGAGGTCGCGCGCGATCGGGATGGCAATGCGCAGGTGACGACCGCCGAGGGAAGAGCCCTCCCCATCCGTGTCCGGTATGGCCATCTCTGGTCCTCCCTCGGCAACCCGGATAAGGAGCTTTTCGCCATTCCGGAGGCCGATCAGCCGGGCCGCCGCTTCGTCGATGTCGGCGTCGTTCGCGTGCGCTGCTCGCCGCTTCGCGCCGTCGAGAACTTTCTCGACATCGCGCATTTTCCCTTCGTCCACACCGACATCCTCGGCGCGGAACCGCATACAGAGGTCGAAAACTATAAGGTCGAGATCCGCGAGGGTGTGGATGAAGTCTGGGCAACGCAGGTAAAATTCTATCAGCCGCAGGCTGCCAAGTCGGCGACCGGTGGCATTACCACCGAGTACATGTACCGCGTGCCAGCCCCGACCTGTTCCGTCCTCTACAAGACATGCCCTCCGCGCCCCAGCGAATGGGACGTCATCACCTTGTTCGTCCAGCCTCTTGCCGAAGACCTCTGCGATGTGTGGCCGTGGATGGCGCTCTTCGATGATGAAACGCCGATGACGGACCTCATCCACTTTCAGCAGACGATCTTCCTGCAGGACCGCTCGATCCTCGAAAACCAGATACCCGCGCTTCTTCCGCTCGATCCCGGCATGGAAATTCCGACAAGGGCCGACCTCACCTCGGTCGCCTACCGGCGATGGCTCAAGCGCCATAATTATACCTACGGCGCACAGTTGGTCGCACAATGAAGCTCTACGATTATGTTCTATCGCCGAGTTGCTACAAGATCCGGCTGATGGCCGCGATCCTCGGCATTAAGCTCGAAATCCGGCCGGTCGACTTCCATCCCGGCGCGGAGCATCGCGGGCCGGAGCTTCTGGCGCTCAATCCGGCAGGCTCCATCCCGATCCTCGAAGATGGCGATCTCGTGCTCACCGAGTCCTCGGCAATGCTTGCCTATCTCGCTGCCAATGCTGCGCCGGAATGGCTGGGCCAGGATTCGCCGCCGGAGACGGCGCGCGTCCAGCAATGGCTCTCCTTTTCGCATCGCCTGACAGCCAATCTTGGTGGCGCGCGGCTCCACGAAATGCTTCTGCGACCCGGCAATATCAAGGTTCTACAGGCTCAAGGGATTGCGGCATTGCGCGAGCTCGAAGCTGGCCTGTTCGAGCAGGGCGAGCGCGGCATGCAATTCCTTGCAGCAAGCCGGGCGACCATCGCCGATATCGCCTGCTTTCCCTATGTCGCGCTTGCGCCCGACGGCGGCATCTCGCTTGACCCCTACCCGTTGATCCGGCTCTGGATGCGCGCCATCCGCAGCCTGCCCGGTTTCATCGAAATGCCCGGCATTCACTGCCTGCACGAGCTGAAACCCGATCCGCATCCAGCGGGGGAGACGTGATGAAATGACCGGCTATCTCCTGAAAAATTGCGCGGCTGTGATCGTCGATGAGGGCAAGGGACCGAGCGTGCGTCGCAACGTCGACCTGCTTACCAAGGGTCCCGCGATCCAGGCGATCGGGGAGAACCTGTCGCTGAATGCGCTGCCGAATGGCACTATCGTCCAGGATGCTACCGGCTGGTTCGTCTATCCGGGGCTTGTGAACACCCATCACCACTTCTTTCAGTGCTTCGTGCGCAACCGGGCGGACCTCGACTGGACGAAACTTTCCGTCATCGAATGGCTCGACCGCATCTATCCGATCTTCTCGCGGCTGACGGAGGATTGCTTCTATCATTCTTCGGTCACCGCCATGGCGGAGATGATCAAGCATGGCTGCACGACCGCCTTCGACCATCAATATTGCTTTCCCCGGCATGCGGGAAAGCGCCTGATCGACCGTCAGTTCGAAGCGGCCGACCTTCTTGGCATGCGCTTTCACGCAGGCCGCGGCGGCAACACCCTGCCGAAGTCCGAGGGATCGACGATCCCGGATGCCATGCTCGAAACCACGGATGAATTCATCGCTGATTGCGCGCGGCTGATCGACAGCTATCACGATGCCGGCCCCTTCAGCATGCGCCAGGTGGTGGTTGCGCCTTGCCAGCCGGTCAATTGCTATCGCGAAACCTTCGTCGAGTCGGCCGCGCTGGCGCGCGATTGCGGCGTGCAGATGCACACCCATGTCGGCGAAGGCGAAAGCCCCGTTATCGAGGCGCGGCACGGCATGCGCACGGTCGATTACTGCACCGAATTGGGCTTTGCCGGCCCTGATGCATTCTACGCCCATTGCTGGGAACTGACGCATGACGAGCTGCGCAAGATGGCGTCGAGCGGCACCGGTGTCTCCCATTGTCCGGAGCCGGTTTACCTCGTCGGCGCCGAAGTGACCGACATCCCGGCAATGCAGGCCTTCGGACTGCGTATCGGCCTCGGCTGCGATGGAGCGGCATCGAACGACAACTCGAACCTCATGCACTGCATCCATTCCGCCTACATGCTGCAGTGCCTGACGGCCTCGACGCGTCAGCACTCAGTCCCCGCCCCGCTCGATTTTCTGCGCTATGCGACAAGCGGAGGCGCAAGCCTGCTCGGGCGCACCGATATCGGGCGCCTTGCCCCGGGTATGGCGGCGGACCTTTTCGCGATCGATACGCGACGGATGGACTATGTCGGGACTCGGCATGACCCGCTGAGCCTGATTGCCAAGATCGGGATCGGCATGCCGACCGATCTGACCATGATCAACGGGCGCATCGTCTGGCAAAACGGTGAATTCACAGGACTGGACGAGGCCGCGCTGTTTGCGGCGGCCGAAGCGGCTCTTGCAACAGTAGAATTCTGAAAACCAACAAGGGGAACTGGGATGCAGAAGAATCTGACCCGCAGAACATTGATGAAGAGCGCGGCCGTTGCAAGCCTCGCAACGGCCTTCACCGGTCGCTCCGCCTTTGCGGCTGCCGAACCGCTCGGCATCACGCTCGTCGTGCCCTCGCCGATCGGCGATGTCGGCTGGGGCCATGCGCTGGCCGCTGGCCTCGATCCGATCAAGGCCGCCTATGGCGACAAGGTCAAGGTAACGGTGATCGAGAACATCGCCGAAGGCCCGGATGCGGACCGCATCATGAACAAGACGGTCGCCGACGGAAACCACTTCCTGATCGCCGGCTCGTTCGGCTATCAAAACGGCGCGCTTCAGGTGGCCCGCCGCAATCCGAAGGTTAGCGTCCTGCACGCCTCCGGCTTCCAGGTCGCACCGAATTTCTCGCCGTTTGCAGCCAAATATTTTCAGGGAACCTATCTGCTCGGTATGGCGGCGGCCGCCGTCTCCAAGACGGGCAAGCTCGGTTCGGTTTCCGCCTTCGCGATTCCCGAACTGATCACATCGGTAAACGCCTTCACCCTCGGAGCGCAGGCCGTGAAGCCGGACATCGAAGTATCGGTCGTCTGGGTCAATTCCTGGTTCGATCCGGCGAAGGAGCAGGAAGCGGCAAAGGCCTTGATCTCGCAAGGCTGCGACGTGATCTTCTCGAACGCACAGGATACGCCCTCGGTCATATCGGCCTGCGAGGAAGCCGGCGTCTACGCCTTCAACCTGAACTCCTCGATGAAGAAATATGCGCCGAAAACCTATCTCGGCTGCGTGTCCACAGATTGGTCGCCCTTCTTCAAGGCCTCGGTCGATGCCCATCTCGCCGGCACCTTCAAAGGCGCCAATGCGTTTCTCGGCGTCGCGGAAAAGGTCGTCCAGGTCGTCGATTGGAGCACGGCAATCCCGGCCGATACCATGGCAAAGATCAAAGAAACCGAAGGCAAGATCGCAAGTGGCGGCTTTTCGCCGTTTACCGGCCCGATCACCAAGGCCGACGGCAGCGAAGGAGCGGCTTCGGGCGCGACATTGACGGATGCGCAGATCGTCGCGATGGACTGGCATGTCAAAGGTGTGAAGACGCCTTTGCCGAAGTAATCAAATCATGACCATCCCGCTGCTGTCGCTGCGCGGCATCTCCAAAAGCTACGGCCAGGTCCATGCCAACAAGCATATCGACCTGGATGTGGCCAAGGGCTCGATCCATGCCATCCTCGGAGAAAACGGCGCCGGAAAATCGACCCTGATGAAGCTGATCTACGGCGTCGAACAGCCGGACGAAGGGACCATCGCATGGCGTGGACAACCTCTCGGCCTTGCCTCCCCTGCGGAGGCGAGGCGTACCGGCATCGGGATGGTCTTTCAGCATTTCTCGCTGTTCGAGAACCTGACGGTCGTCGAGAACATTCGCTTGATCGTGGCGGGCCGCAGGGCCGAACTTGCGCAACGCATCCGCACATTGGGGGATGAATTCGGTCTCGAAGTCGATCCGCTCGCCCATGTGCACGAACTGTCTGTTGGCGAGCGGCAGCGGGTGGAAATCATCCGATGCCTGATGACCGATCCGAAGCTGCTGATCCTCGACGAGCCAACGTCAGTCCTGCCGCCGCAGGCCGTCGAGAAACTGTTCGATACGCTGCGCCGCCTGCGCGATGGCGGCGTCTCGATCCTCTTCATCTCGCACAAGCTGGAGGAAATCCAGTCCCTATGCGACCGCGCCACCATCCTGCGTGCCGGCCATGTGACCGGGCACGTGGATCCGCGCGAGCATGACGCCCATGATCTCGCCCGCATGATGATCGGCCGCGACATGCCGGAAGCAATTCCCGCATTGCCTATGGCTGAAGACGAAAAGCGCCTGGAAATCATCGGCCTCGATTACCGACCCGACGATCCTTTCGGCATGTCGCTCTCCAGCATCAGCCTGACGGTGCGCAGCGGCGAGATTCTGGGCATCGCCGGCATTTCCGGGAACGGGCAAAAGGAGCTTGCTGCCCTGATTTCCGGGGAAACGCCCCTGCCCCGAGACAAGCGCGATCAGATCTTCATGATGGGACAGGATGTTGGCAGCCTCGACGCCGCCAGCCGTCGGAAGCTTGGCTTTGCCTTTGTTCCGGAGGATCGGCTCGGGCATGGCGCCGTTCCCGAAATGTCCTTAACGCTTAATAGCCTGCTGACGGCCCATCCCTTGAAACTCGTCAAGCATGGTCTCCTCGACAAAGCGAAGGCAACGGACTTCGCAAAGGAGTGCATCCAGAATTATGACGTGCGCACGCGCGGCCCCGATGCGGAAGCAGGCTCGCTTTCCGGCGGAAACCTGCAGAAGTTCATCGTTGGCCGCGAAATCATGCTCGCCCCGAAACTGCTGTTTCTTGCCCAACCAACCTGGGGCGTCGATGTCGGCGCGGCTTCCGCCATTCGCAAGCGGCTGATCGAGCTGCGCAATCAAGGCATGGCAATTCTCGTCATATCGGAAGAACTCGAGGAATTGTTCGAGCTCAGCGACGTCATCCAGGTCCTTTACCACGGCACGCTGAGCCCGCCACTCGTCACCCGCGATACGAAAGCTGAGGAGATCGGTCGATACATGATCGGCGCACAGCCCCAAGGCGAAAAGGCATTCGCATGAGCCGTTCCTTTTCTACAATCCTTCCCAGCTTGGTCCGCCGCGATCGAGCCTCGTTCGCCGCAAAGCTGCTCGCGCCGCCGATCGCCCTCATCGTCACCATCGCACTCAATCTCGGCCTCTATGTCGCGATGGGCCGTGATCCGATGGGGGTGATCTATGCCATGCTGATCGAGCCATTCGTCTCCTGGGCCTCGTTCTCGGAAGTATTGCTGAAGACCGGCCCACTGCTTCTGATTGCACAGGGTCTCGCAATCGGCTTTCGCGCGAAGGTCTTCAATATCGGCGCCGAAGGCCAATTCATTCTCGGCGCAATCTTCGCCTCCGCCATACCCATCTGGATGCCGCAGGCAACAGGCCAATGGATGTGGCCCGCAATGCTGCTGCTCGGCACTCTCGGTGGCGCTCTATGGGCGTCTCTCACCGCTTTCTGGCGCGTCAGGCTCAACGCCAATGAAATCCTCGTCTCATTGATGCTGAGCTTCGTTGCCGCGCAATTGCTCAACTATCTTCTTCTCGGCCCGTGGAAAGATCCGGGCGGCTTCAATTTCCCGCAGTCCGTCATGTTCCAGTACGACGCAATGGTTCCGATCCTGTTCGAGGGAACCCGCGTCAATGTCTCGCTTATCCTTGCTGCCGGTCTGTCGATCGCGGCGTGGATCTTCATGCAGAAGAGCTTTGCCGGATATAAATTGCAGGTCGGCGGGCTGGCGCCCCGGGCGGCAAGCTATGCCGGCTTCAAGGAGAGCTGGGCAATCTGGCTGTCGCTGATCATTGGCGGAGCGGCAGCCGGCCTTGCGGGTGCCGCCGAAGTTGCCGGACCGCTTGGCCAGCTGCAGCGTTCGATCTCGACCGGATATGGATACGCGGCAATCATCGTTGCCTATCTTGGCGGTCTCAATCCAATCGGCATCGTCATCTCCGCGATCATCATCGCAGCGCTCTATATCGGTGGCGATAACGCCATGGTCTCCGCCAACCTGCCGATTGCAGCCGTCCGCGTGTTCCAGGGCAGCCTGCTCCTTATCTATCTCATCGCCGTCGCCTTCGTGCGCTATCGCATCGTCTGGCGCCCTACACCCGCGCGGAGCGCATCATGAGCGCCGTCGAGTTCATTCTAGCCGGCATGATGGCAGCCGCAACGCCGTTTCTGCTGGCAGCCCTGGGCGAGCTTGTTGCTGAGCGCGCAGGCGTCTTGAACCTCGGCGTAGAGGGCTTGATGGCCGTTGGCGCCGTCATCGCGTTCATTGTCG
This sequence comes from Rhizobium sp. 11515TR, assembly GCF_002277895.1. Classification (NCBI taxonomy): domain Bacteria; kingdom Pseudomonadati; phylum Pseudomonadota; class Alphaproteobacteria; order Hyphomicrobiales; family Rhizobiaceae; genus Rhizobium; species Rhizobium sp. 11515TR. The sequence goes on from NZ_CP022999.1 coordinate 781,191, forward strand.
TTTATCATGGCGGCGGTCATCTTCTCGCCTTTCTTGCGGCCGGTCTCGGAAGTGCGCTCCTCTCCATGTTTTTTGCCGGTATCACACTGGGCTTCAACGCGAACCAGGTTGCGGCTGGTCTTGCCCTCGGCATTCTCGGCCAGGGCCTCTCCGCGCTGTTCGGCAAGAGTTATGAGAGCCTGACCGTCACCACGTTGCCAAAGATCGCAATTCCCGGGCTTTCGCAAATTCCGGTCGTCGGGGGCCTTTTCAGTCAGGATATCGTCGTCTGGATCTCGCTTGTCGTGACGATCGGCATATGGGCGACGTTTGCCTACAGCAAGGTTGGTCTTATCCTTCGCGCCGTCGGTGAAAATCCGAAAGCTGCGCATGCCATCGGCTATCCCATTGTCTCGATCCGCTTCGCGGCAGTTACGTTTGGCGGCATGATGGCCGGATTTGCCGGCGCATATGCCTCGACGATCTATACACCGCTCTGGGCGGACGGCATGATCGCCGGGCGGGGCTGGATTGCCATTGCCCTCGTTGTCTTTGGAACCTGGCTGACATCCAGGATTTTCCTGGGTGCCTGCCTGTTCGGTGCGGTGTCGCTGATGGGTCTTGCGGCGCAGGCCAGCGGGCTCGCAGTTTCCTCGCAATTGCTCGCATGCCTGCCCTATCTCGTGACGATCATCGTCCTTGGCATCATCTCCGTAGATCGCCGGCTCCTGAAGCTCAACGGTGTCGCCTCACTCGGCGAACCGTTTGAACGATAGCGAATGTGCATAGGCGGAAACTTCCATATCCGCAGGTCGCGGCGACTGATCGCTTGAAGCACGGGTGATGGACAGCAAAAATCCGCCGATGAATTTCCTTCGCTTGCCTTCAGGGCAGCAATACCGGCATTCTTCTTGCTTCTGCCAATTCGTGAGCAGTCCCTGAGAGGGCGTGTTCGCTGGTTCAGAGCAAGGAGGCCTTCCGTGATCCCATCCGATACTCAAGATAGAGTCCTGCCGAACGAGCCGGTACTTTCCGTGCGCGGTCTGACGGTCAGCCTTCCGAAGAACATGGAACGCGTGCATGCGGTGCAGGATATCACCTTCGACCTGATGCAAGGCGAGATCCTTTGCATCATCGGTGAATCCGGCTCGGGAAAATCGGTGACCGCGAACGCGATCATGGGCCTGCTGCCATCCATCATAAAGGTAACGGCAGGTACGATCCGCTTCAAGGGCGCGAACCTCGTAAGCGCCGACGCTGCCACCCTTCGAAGCCTGAGGGGACGGGCCGTTTCGATCATTTTCCAGGACCCGCTCTCGGCACTCAATCCCCTGATGACGATCGGCGACCAGATCATCGAGGTTCTTGATGCTCACAAGATCGGCACGCCGGAAAGCCGGCGGCAGAAGGTGAAGGAACTGCTCGGCGAAGTCGGCCTGCCTGATCCGGAGCTTCTCCAGCATCAATATCCCTTCCGGCTGTCCGGCGGGCAGCGGCAGCGCGTGATGATCGCCATGGCGCTGGCGCTCGATCCGGATGTGCTGATCGCCGACGAACCGACCACCGCACTGGACGTGACGACGCAGGCCCAGATCCTCGAATTGATCCGCAAGATACAGGCGCGCAAAAAGATGAGCGTCATGTTCATCACCCATGATTTCGGGGTGGTCGCCGAGATTGCCGACAGGGTGATCGTCATGGAGAAGGGTCACCTCGTCGAACAGGGACCGGCGGCGCAGGTGCTGAATGCGCCTGTTCATCCCTATACGCAGCGTCTTATCGCGGCCGTTCCCCGCATGACGACCGCCGGTCGCGAAACCATTACCGAAGCGCCCGTGGTGCTGGAAGTCGATAAGCTCAACAAGACCTATCGAGCGGGAAGCGGCTTCCTGTCGAAATCGCGGACGGTGCAGGCGGTCAACGACGTCAGCTTCTCGATCCGCAAGGGACGCACATTGGGTGTGGTCGGTGAATCCGGCTCCGGAAAATCCTCGCTCGGCCGCGTCCTGTTGAAGCTTTTGAGCTCGGACAGCGGTCGGATTCTCTTCGATGGCCGCGATATCGCTCCGCTGTCAGACGACGAGTTCCGGCCATTGCGTCCTTATATGCAGATGATCTTTCAAGATCCATTCGCCTCGCTGAACCCGCGCCATACGATCGGCCGCATTCTCACCGTCGGACCGATGGCGCACGGCCTGTCGATGCATGAGGCCAAGGCGAAGGCGCTGCGTCTTCTCAAGCGCGTCGGCCTCGACGAAGGTGCCTTTGACCGCTTTCCCCATGAGTTCTCCGGTGGCCAGCGCCAGCGCATCGGCATCGCCCGTGCCTTGATGTTCGACCCAGTGCTGCTGGTGGCCGACGAGGCAGTCTCCGCTCTCGACGTCTCGATCCAGGCGCAAATCCTCAAGCTTCTTGCCGAAATCCAGCAGGACACCAAGGTCGCGATGATCTTCATCACCCACGATCTGCGCGTCGCCAGCCAGATCTGCGACGAGGTCGCCGTCATGTACAAGGGCGAGATCGTCGAATATGGTCCGCCTTCGCAGATCTTCCGCGCGCCGTCGCATGCCTATACTCAAAGCCTGCTGGCTGCCATCCCCGGCAGCGACTGGGAAGCGGTCGGCTAAAGCGTCCATCGTACGAAGCATGGCAGCGCCGAATGCGGCCCGCTTCTGCTTAATTACCACCATTCGTGCACGCGCCAGCGGCGATTGATGCCTGAGAAACAGGCAGTCTTCCGCGCTGATTATTTTTTATCTGATTGGGCGAAAAAATAGTTGCATTTATCCACTATCCGTCCTTTCATGAGCATGAAATTTCCAGCGACGATCCGCCGCAGACGATCATGAACTTGCCACGCATTAAGGGTTGTGGGAACGATGTTTCGTTGCCTTTCAAAGGTTCCGAGCCATGCCGCCGACCAAGGTCCCGCCAACGTCCGTGAAGGATATCGATATCGATGTCCTTGAGGATACGCTGAGCTTTTATATCCGCAGCATCAATCTTGCCGTCTCGCGCGATCTGGACGAGAAGCTGGAAGGTCTGGACGTCGCCCGCGGAACGGGAAAGATCACCACCCTGTTTCTGGTCGACGACAATCCGGGAATCCGGCCTTCCACTATTGCGCAAATCATCCTGAAAGACCGCTCGGCGACCGGCAGGCTGATCGAACAGATGGAAGCACATGATCTCCTTACGCGCGAGACGTCGGCGGACGACAGCCGCGCCCAGGAACTCTACATCACGGAAAAAGGTCACGAACTGGCAAAACGCGTGCGTGCCATCGTCACCAAGCAATCCCGCGAATTCTTTTCCGACATCACCGACGAAGAACACAGGCTCCTGATCGACATACTGCGACGGACTTACCGGCGCATCGTGTCGCAATCGTGAGCCGGCAAACCATAGGAGAGCAAACATGGGCATGAGTGAGGAGCGTGTCGCAATGATATCCGGTGCCAGCCGGGGGATCGGCGCGGCACTCGCCGAGGAACTTGCCGCCAAGGGATGGCGGCTTTCGCTCGGCATGCGCCGTCCCGAAATGCCCGCATGGGCAGACCCTGCACGCGTTGGCGCCTTTGCCTATGATGCCGTCGATGCGGACGCATCCGATCGCTGGGCGGAAGAGACGCTTCGCACCTTCGGGCGTATCGATGCGGTCGTCGCCAATGCCGGCATTGGCATCGCGAAGAGCGTGATCGAAGCCGATGATGCCGACCTCGACGGTCTGCTCGAGGTGAACGTCAAGGCACCCCGAAGGCTTGCAAAATCCGCATGGAGCGCCCTTGCTTCAAGCGGGCGCGGCCGGGTCATCATCGTCGCTTCGCTTTCGGGAAAGCGGGTGAAATCCGCAAACTCCGGCCTTTATGCCGTCTCCAAATTCGCGGCGGTCGCGCTGGCCCATGCCATACGCCACACCGGCTTTGACCTAGGCATCCGCGCTACCGCCATCTGCCCCGGCTTCGTCGCGACCGACATGGCGCGCGGGCTTACGAGCAAGCCCGATAGCGAGATGACCGATCCGCGCGACCTCGCCCGCATCATTTCCACGCTGATGGATTTGCCCAACGAGGCAAGCGTTGCCGAATTTACCATCAATTGCCAGTTAGAGGAGTCCTTCTGACCATGCCCGGCCCCTATGTTGTCCCCGTTCACGGGGATGCGGAACTGCCCAAGGAAGTCGACGTCGTCGTCATCGGCGGTGGCATCATCGGCACCTCGACGACGCTGGAACTTGCCGAACGGGGTCTGCGGGTCGCGCTTTGCGAGAAGGGCGGCATCGGCCAGGAGCAATCAAGCCGCAACTGGGGTTGGGTACGCATTTCCAGGCGCGATCCGCGCGAAGTGCCCCTTATGGCGGAGGCCCTGCGCATCTGGAGCACGCTCGACAAACGTACCGGCCGCGACACGGGCTACAAGCGCGCCGGTATCATCTTCACCTGCGCGGATGACAAGCAATATGCCGATCATGAGCGCTGGAACCGCAATCTGGAAGGCTACCAGCTGGAAAGCCGCATGATCAGCGGCGCCGAATTCAAGAACCTCTTTCCCGGCACGCAGATGGAGCTCAAGGGCGCTCTCTTTACCGCTGCCGACGGCCGTGCCGAGCCGCAGCGAGCCGCCCCCGCCATTGCCGAGGCCGCCCGCGATAAGGGGGCCTCCATTCTGACCGAATGCGCCGTGCGCGGCATCGAGACAGCCGGCGGCCGCATCTCCGGCGTCATCACCGAACGTGGCCCGATCGCCTGCAAGGCCGTCGTGCTTGCCGGCGGCGCCTGGTCAAGCCTGTTTGCCGGCATGTTCGGGCTCGATCTGCCGCAGTTGAAGGTGATGAATTCCGTCTTGCGCACCAAGCCGCTGGAAGGCGGCCCCGAGCAAGCCATCTGGGCGAGCGGCTTTGCCCTGCGCAAGCGTCAGGATGGCGGCTACACGATCGCGTCGGGCCATGAGAACATCGTGGACATCGTGCCGAGCTCCTTCCGTTACGCCGGCAAGTTCCTGCCGGCGCTGAAAAAGGAATGGCGCTCGCTGAACTTCCGCGTTTCCGGTCGGTTCTTCGACGAAGCGCGCATTCCCAATCGGTGGGCGATGGACGAGGCAAGCCCCTTCGAATATTGCCGCGTCCTCGACCCCAAACCCTCCACCAAGCTTTCGAATGCGGCGCTCGCCAACCTCAAGAAAGCTTTTCCGGTTTTCGAGAAGGCCGAGATCGCTCAGCGCTGGGCGGGTTATATCGACGTGACGCCGGATGCCGTGCCGGTGATCGATGCGATCGACAGTATTCCGGGCTTTCATATCGCCACCGGCTTTTCCGGCCATGGCTTCGGCATCGGGCCGGCCGCCGGCCGGCTGATGGCCGACATCGTCACCGGCAAGCTGCCGGTGGTCGACCGCAAGAACTTCCGCTTTTCCCGCTTCCACGACGGTTCGAAGATCGAACTGATCAGTGGTTTCTGACCTCTCCGAACCAGGCAGACAGTACAAAGACGAAAGAGACGAAAGAGAAAAACAGCCGAAATCCTACCAACAAAAAGGGGAACGATCATGACCGATGCAAATGACACCATCCTCCTGAAACCAACCCGCCGCCAGGCATTGACTATGATGGCGCTCGGCGCCTCCGGGCTGATCATGCCCAATATCCTCGGTCGCGGCGAAGCTTTCGCGGCACCGCCCGCCAAGCCGACCGGCCAGCTTGTCATCGGCTTCTCGCAGGAGCCCACCGTCTTCAATCCGCATCTGATCCACATCGAAGTCGACGAGGGCATCCATTTCAGTGTCTTCGATCCGCTCTTTACCGTCACACCGGAGGGCAAGTTTTCCCCTTCGCTTGCAACCGAAGTCCCGACAGTCGAAAACGGCGGCATCTCGGCCGACGGCCTTCATTGGAAGGTCAAGCTGCGCGATGGCGTGAAGTGGCATGACGGCACACCGTTTACCGCCGAAGACGTCAAGTTCACCCTCGAACTCATGGTCGATCCGAACTTCCGCAGCTGGCGCAAGACCGGCCACGAGCTGGTGCGCGACCTGACCGTCGTCTCGCCGACGGAAATCACCTGGCGGATGGAAAAGCCGTTTGCGCCCTACCCGTCGATCCTCGCCATGACCTTCATCGTGCCAAAGCATATCCTTGGTGCGGAGAAGGACAAGAACACCGCCCCCTTCAACAATGCACCCATCGGCACTGGCCCGTTCAAATGGGTCGAGCGCGTGCCCGGCGATCACATCACGCTCGCGGCCAATACCGACTATTTCGGCACCGGCCCTTATCTCGAAACCCTGGTCTACAAATATGTTCCCGACCTGACGGTGCTGTATACGCAGTTCAAGACCGGCGATATCGACGTCGTCGGCCTGCAATGGATCACCCCGGATCACTATGACGAGGCCAAGGGGCTGGATGGGAAGGCTGTTGCCGTGGTTCCGGCCGCCACGGTCGAATCCGTCGGCTTCAACATGGAGAAGCCGCAATTCAAGGATCCGGCGGTGCGCGAGGCGCTCTACTGCGCGATCGACAAGCAGACAATCATCGATGCGCTCTACTACGGCCTGCCGACACCGACCGAGAGCTACATCCCGCAGCAGTCCTTCTATTACAATCCAGACCTGCCGAAGCAGGAATTCAGCACCGACAAGGCCAAGAAGATCCTTGACGACGCCGGCTGGAAGCCCGGTCCCGACGGCATTCGCGTGAAAGATGGCGTCAAGCTTTCCTTCACCAACTCCACCACCGCCGGCAATCATATCCGTGAACAGGTGCAGCAGTTCATGCAGCAGACGTTCAAGGACATCGGCGTGGAGCTCACCATCTCCAACCTGCCGCCGGCGGTCATGTGGGGCGACTATTGGACAATGTCGAAGTTCGATTCCGTCATCGTCGGCATCAACTTCCAGACCGGCTCCGATCCCGACACCTCGGATTATTTCCGCTCCACGGCGATCACCGCCAAGGGCGGAGCCGGCCAGAACTCCTGGCAATATGCCAATCCTGAGGTCGACAAGCTCCTGACGGAAGGCGGCCAGATCTTCGTGCCGGAGGAACGCAAGAAGGTCTACCAGAAGATCCAGGAGATCATGCGCCACGACCTGCCCTTCCTGCCGCTATTCCAGTATGCGACCGTGCGCGGCCATAAGGTGGGGGTCGAAAACGTCACACCCAACATCAACGTGCGCATCGACAGCTGGAATGTGGGCACTTGGTATTGGGCCAAGGCATAGGCTGCTGCTTGTTCCAGCCCTTCAGCCGAAGCGTCGAAGGGTTGATCGCTTCACATTCCGCAACCATCGGAGACGAATGCCATGTTGCGCTATCTCCTGAGCCGCCTGTGGCAGAGCCTGGTGCTGCTGCTCCTCGTATCGATGATCGGCTTTGCCGTCCTTACCCTCGCTCCCGGCGGTCCGCTGTCGCAATATACGCTGACGCCAGGCATGACCAAGGAAGCGCTCGACAGGATCGCCGCACAGATGGGCCTCGACCGGCCGCTGCCGATCCAATATCTCGACTGGCTGAGACATCTGCTGATGGGCGACTGGGGCCGCTCCTACCGCGACAACCAGCCGGTACTGTCGATCATTTTCGGCCATCTCTTCGCCACGCTGCTGCTGATGGGCACATCGATGGTGATCTCGATCGCGATCGGCACCTGGATCGGCATCAAGGGGGCAACCCGCCGCTATTCGATCTTTGATTACAGCGCCACCGTCGGCGCCATGGTGGCGCTGTCGATACCGACCTTCTGGTTCGGTCTCGTCGCCATCTATATCTTCTCGCTGAAGCTGAAATGGCTGCCGGCCGGCAACATGTACACGGTCGGCAACGGCTCGCTCGGTGACTATGCGATCCATCTGATCATGCCGAGCCTCGTGCTTGCGCTTGTCAACATCGCGGTCTGGAGCCGTTACATGCGCACCGCCACGCTCGAGGTCATCAACCAGGATTTCGTACGCACCGCTAGGGCCAAGGGCCTCTCGCCCCGGCGCGTCCTGATGCGCCATGTCGTCGGCAACGCGCTACTGCCGATGATCACGCTTGCCGGCCTGCAATTGCCGACCATTCTCGGCGGCGCTCTGGTGGCGGAGACCGTCTTCACCTGGCCGGGAATGGGCCGGCTTTTCCTCGATAGCCTTGGCTACAGCGACTATCCGGTCGTCATGGGCCTCCTGATGTTCTCCGCAATATTCGTGCTGATCGGCAATCTGCTTGCGGATCTGCTCGTCGCCTTCGTCGATCCGCGCGTCCGGCTTGGTTAGGAGAAACGCCATGTCTTCCTCCTCCCCCGCAACCCTTTCGCAATCATTATTCGCCCATTCGCGCTGGTGGCAAAATCGGACCTTGCGCCGTTTCGTCCGCCATAGGCTCGCGCTCCTTGGCGTGGCAATGATCACGCTCATAGTCCTTGCCTGCCTGCTCGGGCCGTCGCTGCTTCCCTATGACGAGCTCTATATCGACCTGCGGGCTCGTTTCGCACCGCCCTTCGCGGCTGGCTACCATATTTTCGGCACCGACCCGCTCGGGCGCGACGTTGCGGTACGCCTGTTCATGGCTGGCCGGATTTCGCTCCTCGTCGGCTTCTTCGCGATGGTGCTCAGCACCCTGATCGGCACGGTGATCGGTGTGGTCGCCGGCTATTACGGTGGGCGCATCGGGATATTGCTGATGCGCTTCGTCGATGCCTTTCTATCCTTTCCCAGCATCTTCCTGCTGCTGGCGCTGGCCGCCTTCATCAAGCCGAGCCCGTTCATGATCACCGTCATCATCGCGGTGACAAGCTGGATGGAGACCGCGCGCATCGTCGAGGCGGAAGTACGATCGCTGCGCGAACGTGATTTCGTGCTCGCCGCGCGCATGCTCGGCCTCTCCAACAGATGGATCATGTTTCGCGAACTGCTGCCGAACGCCATCGGCCCGATCATCGTCGCCGCTACGCTGACAGTCGCCCGCGCCATCCTGCTCGAAGCCTATGTCAGCTTCCTCGGCTACGGTATCCAGCCGCCGCTCCCGAGCTGGGGCAATATGCTGAACGGCGCCCAGCAATATCTCGCCAGCGCGCCATGGCTGGCCATCGTTCCGGGTGTCGCCATCACGCTCGCCGTTACCAGCTTCAACTTCATTGGCGACGGCCTGCGCGATGCACTCGATGCCCGCAGCGATCTGCATTGAGGATGCGGGATGACGAAATTTTCGCCGTTCAAAACAACCCTGTGGTACGCCACGGCGGCCCCTGCACCCGATACAACGGAGCTGGAAGGCACGATCAAGGCAGATGTCTGCATCGTCGGTGGCGGCTATACGGGGCTAACCACCGCTCTTGAGCTTGCGAAGAGCGGCACAAGTGTCGTGCTTCTCGAAAAGGAGGAAATCGGCTTCGGCGGCTCGGGCCGCAACGCCGGGCACTGCACGCCGACTTTCACCCATTACAGCCTGCCGGAACTGCGCTCCATGCTGGGCGAGCCCTGGGCCGAGCGATTGATCGCCCGGCAGACGCGCGCCAACGACCGCGTCTCCAGCATGATCCGTCAGTACCAGATCCAATGCGAATGGCAGCAGAACGGCTATGTCATGGGCGCGCTTTACCCCCGCCTGATGAAGACAATCGAGGAGAAGGTTCGCACCTACAATGCCGTCGGCGCGAAAACGCGAGCCATCGGCAGGGACGAGGTTGCAGCGATCACCGGCAGCCCGCGCTTCCACGGCGGCTGGCTGCATGAAGAGGCCGGCCATCTTAATCCCCTCGGCTATTCCCGCGGTCTCGCACGCGCTGTCATCCAGGAAGGCGGCGTTATTCACACCGATTCGCCGGTGACGGGATGCGAGCGCGTGGCGGGCGGCTGGGCGCTCAGCACGCCGAAGGGGAAGGTCTTTGCCGACAAGGTGATCTTCGCGACGGGCGCCTATACTGTCGGCGGCTGGCCGAAACTCGATCGGACCTTCAAGATCCAGAGGGTCTTCGTCGCTGCTACCCAGCCGCTTTCCGACGACGAGCGGCTGTCGGTGCTCCCGCGCAACACCACCATCCACGATGGGCGTGGCGATATCTATGTCTACAAATACAATGCCGAGGGCCGGATCGTCGCCTCCATGTTCCCGATGGGACGGCGCGGCCGCGACATGGACTATACGCGGCAGGTCATGAGCGACCGGTTGAAATGGCTGCATCCGCAGATCAAACAGGAGATCCGCTGGGAATATTTCTGGTTTGGCGAGCTGGACATGCAATACCGCACCATCCCCCGCCTCTACGATCTGGCGCCAGGCGTCGTGGCGCTGACCGGCCTGTCCGGCCGCGGCGTACCAACGGGCAGCATGCTCGGCGGAATCCTTTCGGAATGGGCCAGAGGCGTACCGGAAAAAGACCTGTCGCTGAAGCTGGAGCCGCTTTCGGCGGCTCCCTTCTATATGAATTACGGTCCGAAGCTGACGCTGCGCTATTATCGTATTTCGGATTGGATCAAGACCAAACTGGCAGGCGTTCCCTTGCCGCCGCATGCCTGATCGCCGCCAACATCCTCGACATCAGAAGGCCGAAATACCGGCAGGCGCGACAGGTTTGACCGTGAAGATCGCTTGCGTGCGCTCACGGACACTCTTGAACCTGTCGGTTGCCTTTCCGATCAAACTATCTGGCAAAGCGTTCCGGCCGGAAAGAGGTCAGAAGCGGATGACGCTTGCCAGTGGCGATCTCGTCGGCAAGCAGTTCGCCTGCGATCAGACCGAGAGTGGCACCGCTATGGCTGAAGGCAACGAAATAGCCCGGGATCGCCTGCAATTCGCCGAAAACCGGCTCGCCATCACCCGGAATGGGCTTAGGGCCAACGCCGTAGTCGCCGATTTCGAGCTTCGGGTTCCCTTCTAAGACCTTTGAAGCTTCCCGCAGCAGCCCTTCGAGTGTCGAAGGTTTGATTTCATAGCTGCCATCGTTCTTTACGATAACCTCTTCTTCGGACCAGGCCGAATCGAGCGCAAAAGCGCCGTCAGGAGTGGGCCGGATGGCAACTTTCGGCGTATTCAGCACAGCCTTCAGGGGATGCTTGACCGGCTTCGTCCGGACGAGAAGAGCGATCGGCGTATCGTCGCCAATATGCTGACCGGCTTCCGCAACGATCGCCGGCACCTCGCCGCCGACCGCCAACAATACGGCATCGGCGGTCCAATGGGCGCCATTCGCAGTCGTGACGCCGCGGGCGCAGCCATCCTCCACCTTGATAGCCGCCCGGCCGGCATCGGTGACGATTTCGCCGCCCAATGCCCGAAACTCTTCGGCAAGAACGCCAATCAGGGACGGCAGATCGACCCAGCCCTCGCCCGGATTGAAGATTGCCCCCTGCTGCGTGACGGCGCTTGCATCGACTCCCGGCGTCACTTTCGCAATCTCACCCGACGTCAGCAATTGTGCATGATAGCCAAGGTCACGCTCGTAATCGAAGACGGCGGCAATGTCGTTATCGGCTTCGTCGGCATCCCAGGTCAGGCCGCCGTCGAAGCGTAGCCATGCCGCGTCCGGATATCTTGCGGAAAGCGTGCGATAGCGGTCGATGCCGGCGAGACGCAGCCGATGATAGGCATCGGAGCGGCGCCTTGCGGAATTGAGCCAGGCGAGCGAGCGGCCCGATGCGCCATTCGCCAGTGGGCCGTCGTTGATCAGCGTTGTCTGAACGCCAAGCCGCGCGAGATGAACGGCCGTGGAAACACCGAAGATACCGCCGCCGACAACAACGGCTTTTGAAGAACGAGTGGGAGCATGCATGTTGGAAAACCTTGTCAGTAGGGAATATTATGATCGGAGGGCCGCCAGATTTCTCGCCGGCCCGTTTGTCAGAGGACCTCGGCGAGGAAGCGTTTCAGCCGTTCGCTTTGCGGATTGTCGAAGATCTGTTGCGGCGGACCGGCTTCAACGATGCGGCCTTCATCCATGAAGACGACCTGATCGGCGACCTTGCGGGCAAATCCCATTTCGTGAGTAACGACCGCCATGGTCATGCCCTGGCGCCCGAGATTGGCCATCAGGTCGAGCACGCCCTTGACCAGCTCCGGATCGAGCGCGCTCGTGACCTCGTCGAAGAGGACGACTTCCGGATCCATGGCAAGGGCGCGGGCAATGGCGACACGCTGCTGCTGGCCGCCGGAAAGACCGGCTGGGCGGTGGTCCTTGCGCCCGGCAAGTCCCACTTCCGCAAGACGGGTCTCGGCAATCCGCCGCGCCTCAGCTTTCGGCATCCTCTTGATCTTCCTCAGCGACAGCATGACGTTTTCAAGCGCAGTATGATCCGGAAAGAGATTGAAGTGCTGGAATACCATGCCGACGCGGCGGCGGAGGCTTTCCGGCTTCATCGCCAGAATGCTTTCACCATCGAGCGCGATGTCGCCGCACTTCGGCTCAACGAGCCTGTTCAAGCACCGGAGCAGCGTCGACTTGCCCGAGCCCGATGGCCCGATGATGCAGGTCACCGTGCCTCTGGCTATGTCGAGATCGATGCCTTTCAGCACTTCGAGATCGCCATAGGACATGCTGAGATCGCGAATTTGAACGGCCCCACCCTTGAAACGCGAAGCAGCGGCGCCGGAAGGCATCCCGGTACCCGAAGCGGCCTCCAGCTCGCCGACCTCGACAAGGCCGCTCGTGCCACCGGAGCCGCGCCCCTGCCGTCCAAGGCGCAGACGTGCGTCGATATAGTTGACGAGATGCGTCAACGGCACGGTGATGATCAGGTAGAAGATGCCGGCCAGCAGCAGAGGTGAGAGATTGCCCGTCACCACAGCCTGATCCTGGCCGACGCGAAAGATTTCGCGCTCTGAGGCCAGCAGCCCCAGGAAGTAGACAAGGCTTGAATCCTTGACGTTGCCGATGAACTGGTTGACGAGGGCGGGCAGGACGCGCCGGACCCCTTGCGGAATGACGATCAGCCGCATGCCCTGCCCGTAGCTCATGCTCAGCGCGCGGCAGGCTTCCATTTGACCACGCTCGACGCTTTGAATGCCCGATCGAAAGATCTCACCGATATAGGCGCCTGCAATCAGGCTCAGCGCGATGATGCCAAGCGGAAAAGGCGACGGCCCGAAGATCTCGCGGCCGATGCGGGCAAAGCCCTGGCCGATGATGAGGATCGTCACGATCGCCGGCAGGCCGCGAAAAATATCGGTGTAGATGCGTGCCGGCAGCCGCAGCCAACGGGACTGCGAAATGCCCATAACGGCCAGCACCATGCCGATGATGACGCCGAGCACGGTGGAGGCTGCCGCCAGGATGAGTGTGTTCTTCAGTCCGACCGTGATCATGCTCGGCAGGACTTCTGCCATCGCATCCCAATCAAGGAAGCTGCGACGGAGATTTTCAAGCCAATCCATTCAATTCCCCATGAAATTCGTGAAGCAGGTGAATGCCGCCGCCCGGCAAGCCGGGCAGCGGCGCGGCCTTACTTCTTGGGAAGATATTGATCGGGCATCGGCGAGCCGGGGAACCACTTCTCATAGAGCGTCTTCCATGTGCCGTCCTGCATCGCTTCGTGCAGCGCCTTATTGAGCGCCAGCCGGAAGGCGTCGTTGCCCTTGTGGACGACGAAGCCCGCCGGTGCGTCGAAGGATGGGATATTCACGGCAATCTTCAGTGCCGGATAGCGCTCACCATATTGTTTGGCTGCTTCATAATCGAGGAAATGCGCGTCGATGGTGCCGTTGTTCAGCGCCGCCACGGCAGAATTGTTGTCCGGAAATTTGACGAGATCGGTGCCGGTGAAATTCTTCGTGGCATAGACCTCCTGCAGCGTGCCCTGCACGACGCCGAGGCGCTTGCCCTTGAGGCCGGCTGCATCCTTGATCGAGGCATCCGATGTCAGAACCGAGAGATAGCCGGCGAGATAGCCATCGGAGAAGTCGACCGTCTTCTTGCGTGCCTCGGTCGTTCCGATCGCCGCCACGGCGACGTCGAAACGCTGGTTGGCAACGGAGGGCAGCAAGGCCGAGAACTCCTGGCCGGTAAACGTCACCTTGTCCTTGGGAAAGCCCATGCGGGAAACGACGTTCAGAAAGAGCTCGATATCGAAGCCGGTGAATTGCCCGTCGGCCGTCGTGAAGGTGTAGGGCTTGGAATCTCCCATCGTGCCGACGCTGATGACGTTCGGATCGATCAGATTATAAGGATTGTCGGCAGCGGCGGCCGGGCCGACGCTTGCTGCGACGATATAGGCGAGCACGCCAGCGCGCAGAGGCGCGGCGATGGCCGAGAAAATGCTGGATAATTTCATGTTCGTTCTCCGCTCTGAAGGATGCTCTTATCGGCATTCATGCATGTGCGTCCGCATCTCCACTCCTTGCGGCAGCAAGAGACTTTCTGGACAAGAGACCGGTATCATGCAAAAAGAGACCGGTCTCAATGCTATTTGTTAACTTCAGATTGACCGCCCGTCAACAACTCTTGTAATCGTCATCCCATGGAAGAGCCCCTCACCTCGAAACGCTCCGTAACTGTCGCCGATGTTGCCAGGGTCGCGAAGGTCTCGAAGGCGACCGCAGCCCGCGTGCTCGGCGGCTATGGCGTCGTCAGCGACAAGGTTCGCGAGCAGGTGCTCGCCGCTGCGGCGGCGCTCGAATACCGGCCGAACGAACTTGCCCGGAGCATGACGACAGGCAAATCCGGCATCATCGGGGTCGTGGTCGGCGATATCGAAAATGCCTTCTTCAGCCTTGCCGTCCGGGGCATCAGCGATGCCGCGCGCATGGCCGGCTTCAATGTGATCATTGCCAATTCCGGTGAAGAACTCGATGCGGAAAAGTCGGCAGTCGACCTGCTCATCGGTAAGCGCGTCGATGGATTGATCGTAACGCCGGCCCGCTGCGACCGAATGGAGCATCTCCGGGACATACGCCGTGTCGGCGTACCTCTCGTCCTTTTTGACCGCAACATTCCGGAGCTCGGCGTCGACGCCGTGACGGGCGATGACTTCGATGCCGCCATGATCGCAACCCGTCATCTTCTCGGCATCGGGCATAGGCGGATCGCCTATATATCGGCGATGGATGCCAGGAGCGAACCCCTTGGCGATATCAGCAGCATTTCCAATTCCGCCGTGCGCGAACGCGTGGATGGCATGTTGAAGGAGCAGGCCGATGCGGGCATCGAGAACGCGCTATATTACGTGCGGCTCGGCGCGACCGACCAGTCAAGGACGGATGATGTCGTCAAGAGCCTGCTGCAAGATGCAGCGCCCCCGACCGCCATCATAGCGTCGGACAGTCTCGTCGGGCTCAGGGTCTTCAAGACCTTGCAAAAACAGGGATTGTCCATGCCGCGCGATATATCGATGATCTCTTTCCTTGATGCGGACTGGACGACCGTCACGACACCGCCGATTACGGTCGTCGACCAGCCCGTCTACGAAATGGGAAAGACGGCGGCCGAGCGCCTGATCTCGCGGCTGAACGGCAAGGATCTGCCCGTCGGGCGAACCGCCATCAAAACAGGCTTGATCGAGCGCGGATCGGTCGCCTCACCATCTCACGACAGCAATCGATAACGTCTCGCTTGGTAAGTCGCAGCGCGGATTCGATTGCGATGCACTCGGCGGACGGCAGCCCCATGCAATCTCAAGGACAGAGCCTGCAGATTGCCGGCGCCTGCCGCTTCAAGCCGCCGATTTGCCGGTCCCCGGCAAACCTCCGCCTCGTTATCCTGATCATCGCAGCGAGACACAGGAGAGACGAATGCGCGGTGCTGACATTCTGGTAGACATGCTCATCGGATACGGGGTTGATACGATCTTTGGTGTCCCCGGAGATACCAACGTGCCGCTCTATGAAGCGCTCCAGCACCGCGAAGGCGAGATACGCCATGTGATGGCCCGCGATGAGCGCTCTGCCGGCTTCATGGCGGATGCTTACGGGCGGTTCACCAACAAGCCAGGCGTGTTTGAATGCCCATCGGGTGCCGGCGCGATGTATTCCTTGCCGCCGGTCGCTGAATCGAACGGATCGTCGGTGCCGGTAATCCTGCTGACCATCGACATTCCACTGCCCGGCGAGGGACGCGGCGTCCTGACGGAATTGGATTGCGCGAAACTGTTCGAACCGGTCACAAAGCTATCCGTGCAGGTAAAGACGCCGGAAAAGCTGCCCGAAATCATCCGCCGAGCTTTTCGTGTCGCCTGCTCCGGCAAGCCTGGCGCCGTGCACCTGCAGATCCCCGAAGATATGCTGCTGGCCGAGATAGACCTGACCCGGATATCCCTGCATGTCGAGGAAGAATGCCGCACCTTCCCTGCTTATCCCACGCTGCCGCCGCGCTCAAAACTCGAAGAGCTGCTGGAACTTCTTTCCAGGGCCGAGCGACCGCTGATCGTGGCGGGAGGTGGGGTGAACCGCGCCCGTGCAGGTGACGAGATCACCCGGCTTGCCGAGAAATTCAACATGCCGATGTGTACGACGATGACCGGCCAGGGGGCAATCGATGACGACCATCGCCTTGCGATCGGCGTCATCGGCGACAACGGATATCATCCGCATGCGAACTGGGCGCTTGAACATTCCGACTTCACGCTGTTCGTAGGCTCGCGCATTGGCTCGGTCGTCACCATCGGTTGGACCTTCCCACGGATCACGCTTGATAGGCGTCTGGCGCAGATCGATATCTCACCAGAGATCATGGCGAACAACTACGAGAATCTGCTGTCCATCCAGGGAGATGCCTTGCTTGTCCTCACGGAGTTGCTGGAGCTGAAAGCAAGTATCGAGCCCGCACGGCACGAAGCCTGGATCGGCGAGCTCAACCGGCGCCGGCAAGTCTTTTGGGAGCATGCGGAGGAGGCGCTTTCCGACGAGCGGGTTCCGTTACGGCCCGAGCGCGCCGTGCGTGCTTTCAATCAGGCCCTGCAATCTTCCGGCAAGCCCGCGCTCATCTACTCCGATGCAGGAACGCCGACCCCGTACATGACGCGCTTCCTTAAAATCAATGATCGTGAGACGCGCTTTGCCATACCACGTGCCTTTGGTGGCCTCGGTTCAGCGCTTCCCGCCACAGTCGGCGCCTGGCGGGCCGATCTATCCAAGAGGCCGATCGGTCTCTTCGGTGACGGATCGTTCGGCATGACGGTCGGCGAATTGGAAACGCTGGTGCGCCTGCAGGTGCCGGCGATCCTTATCCTCTTCAACAACGGGACATTCGGCTGGATCAAGGGCCTCCACCGGCTCAAAGGTCATAATCAGTGCTTCGGCGTGGATTTTCTGGCGCCGCGCGGTCAGGCAATAGCGGAGGCCTATGGTCTCAAGGCTTGGACGGCCAAAACAGCTTCGGAACTCGATGCAGCGTTGGCGGCCGCCTTTGCCTACGACGACGGGCCGTGCTTCATCGACGTACATGTCGAATCCATCGCAGACCGGGTACCGCCGGTCTATTCATGGCTATTGAAGCGGGGAGAGAATCCGCTCGAGCTGAAACCGGTGGAGAAGGCCTATTTTTGATCCAAGGGATACGCCAGAGGCAGGAATTGCCGCCGGCGCGTGAATTCGGTGACGAACCAATCGCGGAATATCCGCACATTGGCCGAGTTCATCCGCGCCTGCGGGAAACAGAGATAAAAACCTTCCCCGGATGTCTGGAGCCTGCTTAAAGCGGGCTTCAGAATTCCTGCGGCTAGTTCGGTGCGCACATGGAGCTCGGGAACGACCGCCAGCCCCATGCCGCTGATGGCGCATTCGAGGATCATATCGAAGTTCGGCAAGCGCGGACCGTAGATGCGGCTCTTGTAGTGCACGCCTGCTCCCCGCAGCCAATGCAGCCACAGGCTCGGCCGGCTTGAATTCTGGATCAGCGGGTATTCCAGCAGCGCCTCGTCGTTTGGCAGGCCGTGCAATGGCACCAAATTCGGCGCTCCCACAACGATCAATTCCTCATCGAAGAGCAACTGACTGCGCGCCCCGCTCCAATTGCCCGTACCGCGCACGAACGCAAGATCCAGCTCGGATGCCGCGAAATCGAGATCGTGACGGCAGGGATAGACCTCGAACCATGTTTGAGGATGCGCGGCCGCAAAGGCAGTCAGCATCGCAGCACCCCAGCGCCGCATCAATGTCGGCGGAAAGCCGATCTTCAGCATGCTCTGAGCCTTTCGACCGCGGACGGCATCGATGGAGGCATCTTCCAACTTGTCGAGCAGGCGCGAAATTTCATCATAATAGCGCGCGCCCTCCTCCGTCAGGATCAGCTTCGGGCCGGCTCGCTCGAACAGGGTAAGACCAAGAAAATCCTCAAGGTTTTTTATCTGCCGGCTGATGCCGCTTTGCGTGATCCCCATGTCCTCGGCGGCCTTGGTAAAGCTCAAGTGACGTACAGATGCATCGAAGGCATGCAGGGCGCTCAAGGACGGCAGAAAACGGCGCATGACGAAGCTCCTGGTGATCAACATGAATAAAAGTCATGAAGAACCCATTTTTCAATGCTTTTCTTTGGGAAAATTTGGCCCCAGTCTTCCCCCATAAAAGAAAGTGGGAACGACATGGACTACGGCGACAGCATTGACCGCAATCTGCTTAGCATCCTGGAGGAAAATGCACGCGTAACGGCCAGTGAACTGGCGCGACGCGTCGGCCTCGCGCGCTCAAGTGTCCAGGAGCGTATCGAGCGGCTGGAACGTCGCGGCGTCATCCTTGGCTATCGTGCGATCGTGGGCCGTCGCGAGATTGATCAAAGCGTTTCAGCCTATATCTTCATCACCACTGCCCTGCGCGCGACGCAACGGCTGTTTGCGGTATTGCGCGGCTATCCCGAGATCCTGACCGCCGACGCGATCAGCGGCCCGGCCAATATTCTCTGCCGCGTGAACGTCAATTTTTTAGAAGATCTGGAAGCGCTCATCGACGAGCTTGCCAGGATCGAAGAAATCGAAAGCGTGACCTATTCAGTCGTGCTTTCCAACAAAATCAATCGCGAAAACGCATTGATCGCCCGCAAGGCGCAATAGGGAACGAGCAATCAACTGGGATATGACCATGAACAGACGTGATTTCGGAAGGGCAGTGCTGTTCGCAGGCGCTGCTGCGCTACTTCCATCTTCCGCACTTCTTGCAGCGACCGAAGGTCCGACGCTCGAAGCGATCCGGGCGCGGGGCGCGCTGCGGATCGGCGTGTTTGCAGGCACCGAACCTTATTATCACAAGAATCTTGCAACCGGAGAATGGGAAGGTTTCTGCGTCGCGATGGGACACGACCTCGCGCAATATATCGGCGTCAAGCTGGAACTGGTCGAGACGACCTGGGGCAACTCCGTGATCGATCTGCAGAGCAACAAGATCGATATCATGTTCGGGCTCAGCAACAATCCCGAGCGCGCCAAGGTTGTCGATTTCACCAAGGCACTAATGGACAATACCTTCACACTCGTTGCCCGCAAGGATCTGGAGGTAACGAAGTGGGAGGAAATGAACAGACCGGAGATGCGGGTGGCCGTCGATCTCGGCTCGACGCAGGACAATTTCGCCCGCAAGAACCTGCCGAACTGCACGCTGGTCGCGCTCAAATCTGCCGATGAGACCATTCTGGCGCTTCAGTCGGGGCGCGCCGATGCCATCATCCAGGTCGCGCTCCTTGCCGTCGTGACGACGAAACACCTCGCTCCAAACGTCAAACTCATCATTCCCGACCCTCACGGAAGCCAGCCGACCACGATCGGTGTGCGCCGCGATCCGAATGGCGAATTCCGCGACTATGTCGATGCCTGGCTTGCGGAACGCCGTGGGCAAGGCAAAGTCTCGAGCTGGATTATCGAAAGCCTGGCGCTCGTGGGTGTCGACAAGGCGGCGCTGCCTGCAAACCTGACCTTCTGACAGGCACGACCATGTCCGTCTCTTCGGGTGCATTGGGCATCATCATGCTGGATACGACGTTCCAACGCCCGCCCGGCGATGTCGGCCATTCTGCGTCATGGCGCTTTCCGGTCAGGTTCCGCCAGGTGCGTGGCGCCTCCGTTTCCCTCGTCGTCCGTGCGGGCGGCGAGGGTCTGGTCGACGATTTCGTCGCCGCCGGACGGGAGCTGATCTCGGAGGGCTGCAGCGCGATTATCACATCCTGCGGCTTCATGGCGCGACATCAACGGAAACTTGCCGAGGCGCTGGGCGTGCCGGTGGCTGCCTCCAGCCTGATGCAACTGCCCATGGTCGAGATGGCGCTCGGCGCAGGCCTGCGCCCCGGCGTGATAACGTATGACGTAGCCAGCCTCGTTCCCGAGGTGTTCGAAGCCTGCGGGGCAGATCCATCCGTGCCCGTGCGCGGCGTGCCCGCCAACGGGGCATTCCACGCACTCATTGAAGGCTCTGCCGCATACAATCACGCGGCGCTGGAGGCCGAAGTGGTCGATGCTGCACGCAAGCTCGTCGCCGAGCATCCGTCGGTCGGCGCCATCGTGCTGGAATGCACCAACATGCCACCCTTTGCGCAGGCGATCGCGACGGCTCTCGGCCTTCCCGTCTTCGACATCCTGACATTGGGCGAGTGGCTTTTTACATCAACCTCTCCCCGGACTTTCCGCCGGGCCGAACAAAGCGCGCTGTGATGCAATATCAATGGGACTTTTCCAGCCTTTGGCAGTACCGCGGCCTGTTTCTTCAAGGCTTGGGCTACACGGTCGGTTTTACCGTTCTGACCATCGTCTCCGGAATCCTGGTCGGCACGGTCTTCGCTCTTGCCCGGCTTTCGGGTCTAAAAATCGTCACCGTTCCGATCATGACGATCGTGGAGCTGTTTCGTTGCACGCCCGTCCTCGTGCAACTGGTCTGGTGTTACTATGCCCTGCCCATGCTGGTCGGAATTCAGATCTCCCCTGCGATGGCAGCCTTCATCACACTGACCATGTACGGCGCTGCATTCTATGCGGAGATCATTCGGGGCGGCATCGTCTCGATCGACGCCGGGCAATGGGATGCCGGTCGCGCGATCGGCATGCGTCGGGGCCAATTGATGGCCAAGATCATCCTGCCGCAGGCGTTGCGCCGGATGGTGCCGCCACTGGTCAACCAGTCTGTCCTGCAGCTCAAGAACACCTCGCTCCTCTCCGTGCTCGCCGTGCCCGACCTGCTCTATCAAGGTCAGCTCGTGACCTCGGCCACCTACCGGCCGCTTGAAACCTACACTTTGATTGCATTCGTCTATCTGGCGGTCCTGTTCCCCATGACACGCCTGGCGCACTGGCTGGAGGGCCGCAAGGCATGAATGGCAAGGTAGAGAGAATGCGCGCGGAAGAGCCGATGATCGAGGTCGTGGGCCTGAAGAAATCCTTCGGTCCTCTCGACGTCTTGAAGGACATCAATCTTTCGGTGCCGCGCGGTCATGTGGTGGCGCTGATCGGGCCAAGCGGTTCGGGAAAGTCGACCCTGCTGCGCAGCCTCAATCTGCTGTCATTGCCGGATGCCGGCTGCATTACCATCGGCGGGAGGCGGATGGATTTTTCCGCGGGCCGGGTTGCCATGCGCGACCGGGATCTTGCGGCCTTCCGTGCCAATACCGGGATGGTGTTTCAGAACTTCAACCTGTTCCCACATATGAGCGTCATCGACAATGTAATGGTCGGGCCGGTGAGCGTGCTGAAGCAGGACAGGAATTCCGCGCGGACCGTCGCGATGGAGCTTCTCGCCAAGGTCGGCCTGGTCGCGAAAGCCGACGCGCGCCCGGAGCAGCTTTCGGGCGGGCAGAAGCAGCGCGTGGCGATCGCGCGCGCGCTCGCCATGAAACCGGAAGTCATGTTGTTTGATGAGGCCACCTCTGCGCTCGACCCTGCACTGGTCGGCGAGGTTCTGGCGGTCATTCGCCAACTCGCCGAGCAGGGCATGACGATGATCCTTGTCACTCATGAGATGGCCTTTGCCCGCGATGTCGCCGATACGGTCATCTTCATGCAGGACGGCTTCGTCGTCGAGTCGGGTGATGCGCGCCAGGTCATCAACGAGCCTCGCGAGATGAGAACGCGAGAATTCCTCAGCCATTTCCATGGCGGACTTTCCTGAGAGCAGGACGAAACGGCAATGACAGGCAAGGTAATCGTGGTTGGTGCGGGCATTATCGGGGCCACCGCTGCGTTGAGATTGGCGGAAGCGGGCTGGGATGTCGCGCTTTGCGACGGCAACGCCCCGGGCAGCGAAGCTGGAGCAAGCTACGGCAATGGCGGCTGGATCAGCCCGGCGTCGATCATTCCGATGAGCATGCCCGGCCTGTGGCGGAAGGTTCCCGGTTTCCTTCTCGATCGAAACGGGCCGCTGACGATCGATTGGAGATCGCTGCCGCAACTGACGCCTTGGCTCCTGCGATTCTTGTGGGCTGGCGCCAGCAAGACCCGCGTACGCCGGACGGCGAAGTTGTTGAACTTCCTGCTGCATGATGGCCCTGAGCGACATCTGGAACTCGCGCGAAAGACCGGACAGGAGCAGCTCGTTCTTCAAAAAGGGCTGCTCTACGCCTATCCGGACCGGGCTTCCTTCGAGGCAGAAGCGCTGAGTTGGCAACTGCGCCGAGAAAATGGCGTAGAATATGTGGAGTGGGACGAGACCGAAATCCGGAGAAGGCTTCCGGCTCTCGGTCCTCCCTATCGGTTCGCCATCCATGTGGTGAACGGCGCCCATTGTCGCGACACCGGAAGCTATGTGGCCGGCATCGTGGAAGCCGCTCGACGTAAGGGCGTGCAATTCCACCAGTCCGCCGTGACAGCCATCCTGGACGGTATGACGCCGCAGGTGGTACTTGAGGGTGGCGAGACGCTATCTGCCGACCGCATCGTCGTGGCCGCGGGCATACATTCCGGCCGCCTGCTTCGCCCGCTCGGCGTGCGCATTCCGATGCAGAGCGAACGGGGCTATCATGTGACCGTGACATCGGGGCAAACACCCTTCGAAATTCCCGTCATGCCGAGTACCGGCCGGATGGCCAACACGCCGACCAATATGGGTCTGCGCCTTTCGGGCCAGGTCGAGCTTGCCACCGTGAACAAACCTCCGAACTGGGAGCGCGCGCAGGTGCTGCAACGGCATGCCCTGGCGAGCTACCCCTATCTGGCCGCCGACAAGACACCCAACCTTCGTCTCTGGATGGGACATCGCCCGTCCACGCCCGACGGACTCCCGGTGATCGGCCCGCTATCGCGTCATCCCGGCCTGATCGCCGCGTTCGGCCACGGGCATGTCGGCATCGCTGCAGCTCCCAAAACCGCAGATCTGGTACTCGACGCATTGGAACGTCGCATCAGTGACAACGCATACCCTTTTCTACCCAGCCGTTTTGGGCAATGACCGATCGCAGACCCCAGGCAGACCCCGAATGAACGCCCTGATGGGAACCGAACCGATGGAGTTGCAATCATTCAAAAGGGCTGGGAAGACCCTGTAATAGGTACCCGTCCGCGATCGATAGCGGCAAGACCAACGTCGGCAAGGATGTTTCCACATCCCTCGGCGTCGTCGCTGACGAACGGCTTCCCGACGAAAACCTGCAGGCGGAGATATCTCAGGCTCCAGACGTTCCAGCTGACCGATGATCGGGTTTCGACCTAACGCCCATGATTCTCCGAGCGAATATAAACCTGCAGCGTATAACCGATGTGTTCGGTCATCAGCGCTCTGGCACGTTCCAGATCCCGGTCGAGGGCCGCGTCCATCAATGCCGTATGATGCTCGATCGCCATGGCGTCCTGCAAAGCGGCAACCGCTTTTTCATAGCCGATAGAAAGGCCGGCAGCCGCGCGCTGCGTCGGCGCAAGACCGAGAAAACGATGGTGGCGGCGAAGCTGATCCGAGATGGTGGACTGGAAACGCTGGAGCCAGTTCGACGTTGCCGCACTAACAAGTGCAGCGTGAAAGGCGTTGTGCTTCTCATCCCATTCGTCCGCCGTCTCCTCCGAGGCGGAGTCGGGCACGATCTTGCAGCGTGAGAGGCGATAATGTGCAGTGACGACAGCCGATTCCCAATCCGAGCCACCCTTCTCGATCGACTCCATGAGAAGCGGAAGCTCCACGACCATGCGCGCCCGCGTCAGGTCCTCCAATTCGGCCCGCGATACTGGAGCGACAGCGAAGCCGCGATTGCTGATCGCAGTCACAAGCTTTTCGGCCTCCAGCCGCGACAACGCTTCGCGAAGCGGCGTCCAGCCGAGGCCGTAGATATCCCGAAGGGCGCTCAACCGAAGAGACGCACCAGGCCTTAGCTTGGTATTGAGGATGTCGCGCCGCAACAGCCAGTAAGCCGCTTCCGTCTTGCTCAGCGCATCCTTGTCCTGCATGGCCCTCGTCCCGATCCGTCCCAGGCGCAGATTATATATAAAACTGCCATATCCGGAAATTATATATTATATATGCCCATCGTGAATATCATATATCACAAATTGACAGGCCTGCAGCACTCGCTATGATCCCTGCCCAAGAGAGCCGAAGGAACACGGCTCCTTGTCATATCCGGGAGGAAAATATGCTGAGATCCACGTCCAAATGGCTGGCCGGCCTCGCTGTCGTCGGCGCCCTCGCAGCAAGCGTTGCAACCGCATCGGCCGAGCCCATCAAGATCGCCATCGCCAACTTCGGCGAGCATCCGCAGCTCAACGCATCGATTGCCGGTTTCAAAAAGGCTCTTGCCGATAACGGCTTCGTCGAAGGCAAGGATGTCGTCTATTCCGAAAGCAACACGAGCTTCGACGCCTCGCTCGTTCCGCAGATGATCGCCAAGCTGCAATCCGAACATCCGAAGCTGATGTATACGGTGACCACCCCCGTATCGCAGATTGCCAAGAAGGCGCTGGCCGGCTCCGGCATTCCGATCGTCTTTACGGCCGTCACCGATCCTGTCGCCGCCAAGCTCGTCCCGTCCTGGGACGCGGGTGACACAGGCATCACCGGCTCGAGCGACCTGCAGGACATCTCGGCGATCCTCACCTTCACCAAGAAGCTGCTTCCCAACGCCAAGCGCATCGGCGTGCCCTACAATCCGGGCGAAGCCAACGACGTCGCGCTGATCGACAAGGTCAAGGCCGCCGCTCCGGCAGCGGGCTTCGAAGTGGTTCCGGTCGGCGTCGACAACGTCAACGACATCCAGCAGCGCATCGCCTCGCTCGCCGGCAAGGCGGATGTCATCTACACGCCTGCGTCCAACCTGCTGCAGCCGGCAATCCCCGCCGTCGCCGCCGCCGCCCGCCAGGCTCAGATCCCGATCGTCAACTCCGACGATGCGGCTGTCCGCAACGGCGTCGTGCCGGCAAGCTTTGCCGTCAACTACGAGCAGGTCGGTGAAAACGCCGGCAAGATCGCCGCTGAGATCCTCAAGGGTGCCGATCCGAAGACCATCAAGCCCTCCGTTCCGGCTTACAAGGACCACGCGCCGCTGATCAACAAGACCGTGTTAAAGGCATTCGGCGCCGAAGTTCCGGCTTCGCTTGCCGATTGCAATTGCTTCACGAAGTGATAGGCGGCATCTTCTATTGCATAATTCCTTAAACCGACGTGGATCTAAGGATAAATTATGCAGCAGATTTAAAGTGCTACAGCGACCTTTGCGCGTCATATGCGACGTGCGGCGCTGTAGGATCAATCCGATCCATGGCGGTGTCAGGAACGCCGCCATTTCATAACCCTACACTGCAGGGGAGGCACGGATGCTTGAGATCAAATCCGCGCGCAAGGTTTTTTACAGAGGCCAACCCGACGAAAAGGTCGCGCTTAATGGTCTGACGCTCTCCCTCAAGACAGGCGAATTCGGCGTCGTCATTGGTTCCAACGGCGCCGGCAAGAGCAGCATGCTGAATGCGATTTCGGGCGCTCTCAGCCTCGATTCCGGTCAGATCCTCATTAACGGCGATGACGTGACCAACATGCCGGTCCACAAACGCGCCGCGCGTCTGGCTCGCGTATTCCAGGATCCGATGAAGGGCACCGCCGCCAGCATGACGGTCGGGGAAAACATGCTTCTGGCGGAACTGCGCGGCAAAGCCAGAGGATTTCGCCCCGGCCTGAACGCCGCCCGCCTCGCCGCCTACAAGGAGCGCCTTGCCGTTCTCGGCCTCGGCCTGGAAAACCGGCTGGACACCAAGGTTGAGCTTCTTTCCGGCGGCCAGCGCCAGTCGCTGTCCCTCATCATGGCGGTCGGCGGCTCGCCCGACGTGCTTTTGCTGGATGAACATACGGCAGCGCTCGATCCGCGCACTGCCGATATCGTCATGCAGGCGACGGTGCGTACCGTCGAGGCACTCAAGCTGACGACATTGATGGTGACGCACAACATGCAGCACGCCGTCGATTTCGGCGACAGCATCATCATGCTCGATGCCGGCCGTGTGCATCTTGAAATTACCGGCGAAGGCAAGCGGCGCATCACCGTGCCCGAGCTGATCGGCCACTTCGCCGTCAAGACCGACCGCATGCTGCTGGTGAGCTGAGATCATGATGGACTTCATTCAATCAACCGTTTCGAGTTTCGTCTCGCTCATCCCGGTGACGCTGGCCCAGAGCTTCATCCTGAGCTTCGTCGTCCTCGGCATCATGATCCCCTTCCGGATGCTGAGCTTTCCCGATCTGACCAGTGAAGGCGCGTTTCCGCTCGGCGGTTGCGTCTGCGGCATTCTGCTTGCCGCCGGCGTCGCACCGCCGCTGGCGATCGCCGTCGCCTTCGTCGTCGGCCTTGCCGCCGGCTGCTGCACGGCCTTCATTCACCTGCGCTTCCGTATCCATACGCTGCTTGCCGGCATCCTGATGTCGACGATGCTCTACAGCGTCAATCTCGGTATCATGGGTAAATCCAACCTCTCCGTCTTCGGCTCGCCGACCGTGTTCGACTGGGTACCCTTCACGACGCCGGGCTTTCCCGCGAGCAAGATCGTCATCGCCGGTCTGCTGGCCGTTATCGTCCTGATCGCCCTTAATCTCTACTTCAAGACGGAAAAGGGCACGGCCATGCGTGCCGTCGGCTCCAATCCCGACATGGCCGAGGCGCAAGGTATCAATGTCTGGGGCGCCACCATCGGCGGCGTCGGCATCGCCAGTGCCTTTTCAGCCGCAAGCGGTGCGCTGATGGTGCAGTCGCAGGGCTTTGCCGACGTCAACATGGGTATCGGCATCCTGATCAATGGCCTTGCCGCGCTGATGATCGGCGAAGCCTTTACCGGCAAGCAGACCGTGCTGCGCCAGCTGCTGGCACCGTTCGTCGGCTCGATCATCTACTATCAGCTCGTGTCGCTGTGTCTCGCCGCCGGCATGCCGCCGCCCAACCTCAAACTCGCCACCGGCCTCTTCGTGCTGATCATGCTGGCGCTGCCGAGCATCCGCCGCAGCCGCGGCGGCGCCGTGAGCAGAGAAACCATTCGCGAATAAGTTTACGAGGCAACATACATGGATAGCCTTCCCGATCTCGCCGCCGTCGAGGCCATGGACGAGACCGACCCGCTGCGCGTCTTTCGCAGCCGCTTCGCCCTGCCTGCCGGCGTCATCTATCTCGACGGCAATTCGCTCGGCGCGGCCTCGCACGAGGTCTTTGCCGAGGTCCGTCAGGCCGCCATGGAGGAATGGGGCAATGGCCTGATCCGCAGCTGGAACAGCGCCGGATGGTTTCATCTGCCACTGGAACTCGGCGATCGCGTCGGCCGGCTGATCGGCGCAGCCGAAGGCCAGACCGTCGTTACCGACTCCACCTCGATCAACATCTACAAGACGCTTCATGCGGCGCTCGCAATGCGACCGGGCCGCAACGTGATCGTGGCAGAGGGCGACAGTTTCCCAACCGATATCTATATGGCCGAAGGCGTCCTTTCGACGCGCCCCGATATCACGCTCCGCCTTGAAGGCCGTGATGCCGGCACCATTGAAGAGCTGATCGACGAGAATGTCGCCGTCGTCCTCGTCAATCACGTCAACTACAAGAGCGGCGAGCTGCGCGACATGGCGGCGCTGACGAAGCGCATTCAGGCGGCCGGCGCGCTCGTCATCTGGGATCTGTGCCACAGCGCCGGCGCTCTGCCCGTCGATCTCGATGGCGCCGGTGCCGATTTCGCCGTCGGCTGCACTTACAAATATCTGAATGGCGGGCCGGGAGCACCCGCCTTCATCTATGCGGCGAAGCGTCATCACGCATCGATCGGTCAGCCGCTCAGCGGCTGGTGGAGCCATGCACGCCCCTTTGCCTTCGAAAGGAGTTTCGATGGCGATACCGGCATTAAGCGTTTTCTCTGCGGCACGCAGCCGATCCTATCCTTGCGTGCCTTGAAGGGGGCGCTCTCCATCTGGGACGAGGTGGACATGGAAGCCTTGCGCCGGAAGAGCATAGCGCTGACCGATCTCTTCATCCGTTTGGTCGAAACCAAATGCGGCCAATATGGTGTGGAGCTCGAGACGACGCGCGACAGCGAGAAGCGCGGCAGTCAGGTGTCCTTCATCCATGGCAACGCCTATGAAGTCATGCAGGCACTGATCGAACGTGGCGTTATCGGCGACTTCCGCGCCCCTTCGACATTGCGCTTCGGCTTCACGCCGCTCTATGTCTCATATCACGACGTCTGGCGCGCCGTGACAGTGCTTGAGGAAATCCTGAGCAGCGGATCATGGAAGGACGCGCGCTTTGCGGTGCGGGCGGCCGTGACCTGATCTACACGCGTCGGCAGCTGGAGAGAGGAAGCTGAACATGAGTTACTTCAGGGTCACCGATTGGGACGCAGCCTATACCAACGGCGCCTATATCGTCGACGGTGATCAATGGCCGGCCGCCTGGGTCGAGCCGGCGAAAGCTTTCCGTGACAGCCTGACGGCAGCGGGACGCGCAAAACTCG
The DNA here is from genome assembly GCF_002277895.1 of Rhizobium sp. 11515TR. Classification (NCBI taxonomy): domain Bacteria; kingdom Pseudomonadati; phylum Pseudomonadota; class Alphaproteobacteria; order Hyphomicrobiales; family Rhizobiaceae; genus Rhizobium; species Rhizobium sp. 11515TR. The sequence continues at coordinate 809,931 of NZ_CP022999.1, forward strand.
ATCTGGCCTATGGTCCCGAAGAGCGCAACCGCTTCGATCTCTTTCTGCCCGAAGGCCAGCCGCAGGGATTGGTGGTCTTCGTCCATGGCGGCTACTGGCTGCAACTGGACAAAAGCTACTGGTCGCACCTAGCCGCCGGCTCGATTGCGACCGGCTATGCCGTCGCGATCCCGTCCTACACGCTCTGCCCGGAAAATCGCATCGGCGGGATCGGCAGGGAGATTGCGGCGGCAATCACGGCAGCGGCCGAGCTCGTCGGCGGCCCCATTGTTCTGACGGGCCATTCGGCCGGCGGTCAGCTCGTAGCTCGCATGATGACGACGACGTCGCCGCTCAACGAAGTCATCCTCAAGCGCATCCGGCACGTGCTTGCCATTTCCGGTCTTCACGACCTGCGCCCGATCATGAAGCGCAGCATGAACGCGCAGCTTCGCATCGATGACGCCGAGGCAAGGGCCGAAAGCCCTGCTTTGCTCGAGCCGGTCGAAACTGCCCGCCTTACTTGCTGGGTCGGCGGCGCCGAACGCGCCGAATTCGTCCGCCAAAACGCGCTGCTGGCCAATATCTGGACGGGGCTTGGCGCGGCGACTGAGGTCGTGGTGGAACCTGACAAGCATCATTATTCAGTTCTGGATGGCCTTATGGAGCCCGAACACCCGCTGACGCGAGCGTTGCTTGCCGAGTAGCGTCTTCGCAGTCGACCGAAAGAGGTGCACTCGGCGCTATCCGCACCGAGGGCACTCTATTATCAGTCATAGAGATAGTGTCAGCCGTTGACCGGCGCATTCATCGCCCAGGCAACGCCGAAGGGATCGCGCAGCTGACCCCAGCGATCGCCCCAGAACATCACCTGCGGCTCGACGACGACTTCGGCTCCGGCATCGACGGCACGCTTCCACCAGAAATCGAGATCATCGACGACAAGCTGCATCGTGAAGGACTGCGGCTTTTCCAGCGCATGGCCATATTCAGGAAAAGCGTCGCCGAGCATGACCGAGCTGCCGTTGATGTAGAGATGGATATGCATGGTCCGGCCTTTTTCATCGACCGGATACATGAAGGCCTGTTCCGCACCGAAGGCGCGCTTGTAGAATTCGGCTGCCTTCACGGCACCATCCACCGTCAGATAGGCTACAACGCCGCCGCGAACCGGCACGCGCGGCTGCTGGGATTGTTCTGTTGCATCGGTCATGTTGGTCTCCTTGGAACGGTTCTTGGTGTCACGCCCTTGTCGGGGCTGACCCAAGGACGTTGGTCAACTACCCTTCCCGACAACAAGGACCAAATTTTTTGATTATTATTTGCAATGGCTGCCCAAGCGTTTCGGCGGTCATACATGCGCTGGTTTTCGGGCACGTAAGGTCCGAGCGGGGTAGGCCTCATGGAGAATTCGCGCCAGGGCATTCTCGCGCGACATTGGCCGCCCAAGCAGGAAACCCTGCACTTCATGATAACCTTCAGCCCGCAATTTCGCCAATTGCGCCTCCGTCTCGATGCCTTCGGCCAATGTCACCGCATTGAAGCCGGAGGCTATGCCAACTACGGCCCTCACGATGGCGAGATTGCCGGGATCGGCATCCATGCCGGCGACGAAACTGCGGTCGAGCTTGATCTTGTCGAAAGAGAAGGAGCGCAGATAGCTGAGCGAGGAATAGCCCGTACCGAAATCGTCGATGGCGATGCGAATACCGAGCTCTTTGAGGGCTCGCAGCAGCGATAGGCTTTGCTCGACCTCGGAAAGCAGGATGGATTCCGTGACTTCGATCTCCAGGCGTCCGGGGCAAAGACCTGTCTCGCTCAGCGCCGAGACCACGGTGGCCAGCAGGCTCGCATGACGGAACTGATAGACGGACAGGTTGATGGCCACCTTCAGATGTTCCGGCCACTCCACGGCAGCCCGGCAGGCCTCCCGCAGCACCCAATCGCCGATCGGCACGATCATCCCCGTTTCCTCGGCGACGGGGATGAATTCCGCCGGCGCGATGAGCCCACGCTTGGGATGGCGCCAGCGGATCAAAGCTTCGAAGCCGGAAAGAGCATCCTCGTCCAGCCGGATGATCGGCTGGTAATGAAGCTCGAGTTCGTCGTTCTGCAACGCCTCACGAAGCTCCAGCGTAAGCTGGTGGCGGCGTTCAGCTTCGAGCCGCATCTCCGTCTGGTAGAAGCGATAGGTCGAGCGGCCGCTTGCCTTGGCTGCATAGAGGGCCAGATCCGCATCCCGCATCAGGACATCGGCGTCGTTGCCGTGTTCAGGCGCCATGGCAATGCCGATACTGCAGGTCACATGTTCCCGCACGCCGTCGAGATCGAAGGGTGCCGAGAGCGATTGCAACAGCAGGTCGGCGAAGCGCCGGGCTCGCCCCGCATCCGTCATCCTTAAAACCAGCGCGAACTCGTCGCCGCCCAGGCGCGCGACCAGATCGCTTCTCTCGGCAAGCTGCTGGAGGCGTTCGGCAACCTGGCGCAGGAGCATGTCACCGGCGGCATGGCCCTTGCTGTCGTTGATATGCTTGAAATGATCGACATCGATGTAGAGCAGCGCGATTGGCTTTTCCGGCCTCGCAGCGGCCACCTGCCGCACGATGCTCTCGGAAAAGAAAGCTCTGTTCGGAAGGCCGGTCAGAGAATCATGCATCGCAAGATGCGCAAGCCGCGCCTCGACGCTGCGTTCCGCGGTGACATCCTGGGAAATGCCGAGAACATAGCGCGGCGCTTGCCCTGACGGGGCGGGAAGCGCCCGCTTCGCTGTCTTCAGGATACGCAACACGCCATCCACCGTGTGAATGGTTTCCTCGAAGTAGACGGTTTCGGCGGTTTCGAAGGCGAGCTTGTCCTGCTCCCGGAAAAGCGCCGTCTGCTCGTCGGAAAATATCGCCCGGTCCGACTTGCCGATCATATCCTGTGCTGCCCGCCCGACGATACCGCCGCACGCCTCGTTGAACAGAATATAGCGGCCGTCCCGCTCCATATCCTTGACGAAGACGCCGACCGGGAGATTGTCGACGATGCTGTCGAGCAGCGACTGGGTGGCATCGACCTGCCGCCGTGCCGCATTGACCTCGGTGCGGTCCTGCACGATCGCCAGGATCGCCATCTTGCCGTCGAAGCGGATCTCCCGCCCATAGGTCAGAACCTCGAATGTCTCGCCATCTGCCTTCAGATGCGTCCAGCGCTGCGCCGTCTCGATGTCGGTACGGTGGTGCACGGCATCCAGCATCCGCTCGCGCTCCACAGATGGCCTGATGTCGAGCACGGTCATGACCGCGAAGTCCGAATCGCCATAGCCATAGAGATCGCGGGCCGCATCGTTGACGATCAGAAACTTCAACGTCTGCGGATCATAGACCCACATCGGCGAGGGATGTGTCTTGAAAAGCGACCGAAAATCGTCGTTCGGGGCGTCGGGCCAAACGGAATTCATAGGAAGGTCGACCTTGCCAATTCGAGTTCGAAGATTAGCGAATTGGACATTGATAGACGAAAAAACTAAATAAAATCAAAATAGTAACGAGATTAAACTTTAGGCAAAAGCCTATCGAATATGCAACGACAGGCTTTATTCCCTTCGCCCCGTTTCATCGATATGGGACCGCAAATGCCGTGGTGTTCAAAGCCCCGCCTTGCCGATCGCATGAATGACGCCGTGCAGCTCGCCAAGACCTTTCAGGCGGCCAATGAGCGAATAGCCGGGATTGGTCGGCTTATCGATGTCGTCGCCGATCAGATATCCGTGGTCCGGCCGCATCGGGATCATATGGTCTTCCCGGCCTTCTTTGCGGCGCCGCGCCTCCTCCGTGAGCAATGTGCGCAGGATGGCATACATATCGCTGCGCCCCTCCAAATGGGAGGCCTCGACGAATGAACCATCGGCTTCGAGCGCAACGTCGCGCAGATGCGCGAAATTGATGCGCGAGGCGAATTCGATTGCGATAGCAAGCACATCATTGTCGGCGCGAGAGCCGAGAGATCCGACACAGAGCGTCAAACCATTGGCCGGATCATTCACGCTGCCAAAAATGCGGCGCAAATCTGCCGCCGTCGAAACGACGCGCGGCAGGCCGAAGAGCGGAATGGGCGGATCGTCGGGATGGATTGCGAGCCGGGCGCCGAGTTCGGCTGCAACCGGCACGACCTCCCGCAGAAAGGCTTCGAGATTGGCCTGGAGATCCTCAGCCGTCATGCCGTCGAAGAGGCCAATGGCCGAGCGTATGGCATCGCGGCCATAGCTGTCTTCGCCGCCAGGAAGACCGGCGATGATGTTATTTTCCAGCCGTTGCACGGCCTCCGGCGAGAGCCCTTTCAGCCGCTCCTCAGCACGCCGCAACAGATCCGACGTGTAATTTTCTTCCGCACCCTTCCTGCGCAGGACGAAGACGTCATAGGCAACGAACTCAGCCATGTCGAAACGCAATGCGAGCGCGGTAGTCGGCATTTCGAAGCGTAGATCCGTACGCGTCCAGTCGACGACCGGCATGAAATTGTAGCAGACGGTTTTGATGCCAGCGCGGGCGAGATGGGCGAGACTGTCTTTCCAGATACCAATCGCGGCCTTTGCCCCTGCCCCGCCGAGCTTGATCGCGCTTGGAACGGGTATCGATTCACAGACGCCCCAGCGCAGCCCGGCCGCTTCCACTAGCGCCTTTCGCGCCTCGATTTCGGCCAGCGTCCAGACGCGCGAATGCGAGACTTCATGCAATGCCGTGACGATGCCTGTCGCGCCGGCCTGGCGCGCATGCAAGAGCGGAACGAGATCTTTCGGACCGAACCAACGCCAGCAGCTTTCCATATGATATCTCCTCCATTTGTCGGTCAAAATACCGCTGAAAAGCGAAATGTCCATCATCTCTGATCGCTTGACGCCACTATTGACCAACAATATGCTTTCAACAACGGAGGAGAGACAGTGGTGGATACCGCTGATATCGAGGATAGAGGTTCCGCAGTCGATCAGGTGGTCGACGCGCTGCGGCGGCTGATGCGCGAGCGTAATCTCGGTCTCGGAGACGCACTGCCCTCGGAAGCCGAGCTCGCTTCCATGTTCAATGCCAGCCGCAATACGGTGCGCGAAGCGATCCGCATCCTGAAGGCCTATGGCATTGTCGAAAGCCGCCAGAAGGTCGGCGCGGTAATTACGGACCGCCGCCAGCAGGCACTGATGGACCTCTTCTCCTTCGCTATCGACATCTCGGCAGAGAGCTTTCTCGATATCCAGGGGTTTCGTCGCCTTATCGAGGTCAATCTCAGTGATCTTCTGTTCGAAGCCGCCGATGAAACCGCCATCGACAGGCTGAGCTCCATCAACGACGCGATGAAGGCCGCATCGACATTGGCCGAGGCTGCGGAACTTGATTTCAGGTTTCATGCCGCCCTTGTCGGCTTCGCCGGCAATCAGACCTTGTCACAAGTCTATGGCATTCTGCAGCCATTGTTGCAGCGCCTGATGGGGGCGGGAAAGCGCTCACGCGAGGCGGTCGACAGCGCCTATCATGACCATCGCGCCATCATCGAAGCGTTGGAACAACGGGATCGAATCGCTTACGCCTATCACATGAACCGCCACCTGCAGGCGGGCCTGCAGTTCATCGCGCCAAAGGCTGTTTGAGACATCCATTTCATCACGGATACATGACATGAAAAGACAGACGCTCGACACCGGCTGGACCATCTCGCGCCTTCGCGCGCCATCCAGTGCACCGGCCGTGCCCAATTCGATCCCCGCGACCGTGCCGGGCAACGTTCATCTCGACCTGATGGCGGCGCAGCTGATCACCGATCCCTATCTCGACGTCAACGAGATCTCGCAGGACTGGATTGGGCGTTCCGCCTGGCGTTACCGCCTGGCCTTCGATTGGGATGGCGAAGACGCCGAGCGCATTGATCTTTCCTGCCTTGGCCTCGACACGGCGGCACGCCTGGAACTGAACGGCAGTTTGCTTGGCGAAACCCGCAATATGCATCGCAGCTACCGCTTCGGCATCGGCGATCACCTGAAAAGCGGCCGCAACGAGCTGATCGTCGATTTCCAATCCGCCTATGAACATGGCGAGGAAGTCCGCCAGCAGCTGGGCAGCGCCGCCGATATCCCCCAGAATTATCCCGGCCCGAGCAATCTCATCCGCAAGATGGCCTGCAATTTTGGTTGGGACTGGGGCCCGACCGTCGTCACTTCGGGCATCTGGAAACCGGTCATCATCGAGAGCTGGTCGAAGGCCCGTCTCGGCAGCGTCCGCCCGGAAATCACCCTGCAAGGCAGCCAGGGCGTCGCACGCCTGCAGGTCGAAATCGAATGGGCCGACAAGGGCACGGATAGCGTGGCGCTCGTGCTCTCCGTCGGCGGCAAGCGCGCGGAAGTGCGCGTCGCGCAAGGCGAGACCCATGCGCTGATCGAATGCCGCATCGATAACCCGCAGGTCTGGTGGCCGCATGGCATGGGCGGTCAGCCGCTTTACGATCTCGACCTGCAGCTGCTCGGCTCGAATGAGACGGCGCTCGACGGCTGGAAGCGGCGCGTCGGCTTCCGCTCCGTGCGGCTGGATACGACACCGGACGAGATCGGCTCGGCCTTCACGCTTGTCGTCAACGACGTGCCGGTCTTTGCCCGCGGCGCCAACTGGATCCCCGACGATTGCTTCCTGCCGCGCGTGACGCGCGAACGCTATCGCGAGCGGATCGGCCAGGCCCGCGACGCCAATATGAACATGCTGCGCGTCTGGGGCGGCGGCATCTATGAGACCGATGTGTTCTACGAGGAATGCGATGCAGCAGGCATCATGGTCTGGCAGGATTTCCTGTTTGCCTGCGCCACTTATCCCGAGGAAGAACCGGTCTACAGCGAGATCGAGGCGGAAGCGCGCGAGGCGATCACACGCCTCATGCCTTACGCCTCGCTGGTGATCTGGAATGGCAATAACGAGAATATCTGGGGCTATTTCGATTGGGGCTGGCAGGACGTGCTCGGCAATCGCCCATGGGGTGCCGGCTACTACCTCGATCTCCTGCCGAAGCTGGTGGCCGAGATCGATCCGACCCGGCCCTACTGGCCGGGCAGCCCCTATTCCGGCTCGATGGAGATCGCGCCGAATGCCGATGAGCACGGCTGCAGGCATATCTGGGATGTCTGGAACGAGGTGGGTTACGAGACCTACCGCAACTATATCCCGCGCTTCTGCTCCGAATTCGGCTGGCAGGCACCGCCGACCTTCGCAACACTTGCCCAATCCGTTCGCGAGAAGGATCGCGCCCCGGCCTCTCCCGCGGTCCTGCATCACCAGAAGGCAACCGGCGGCAATGACAAGCTATTGCAGGGGTTGGAAGGCTGGTTCCCTCACCCGCAAAATTTCGACGACTGGCTCTTCGTCACGCAGCTGAACCAGGCGCGCGCAATCAGCTACGGCATCGACCATATGCGCTCGCATCGGCCGACCTGCATGGGCACCATCGTCTGGCAGCTCAACGATTGCTGGCCGGTCACCTCCTGGGCGGCTGTCGATGGCGCCGGCCGGAAGAAGCCGCTCTGGTATGCCCTGAAGCATAGCTATACGCCGCATCTCCTGACCATCCAGCCGCGCGGCGATGGGGTGGCCGCCGTTGCCGTCAATGACGCGACCCTGTTCTGGCGCGTGCCGTTCACGGTCGAACGCTTCGACTTCACCGGCAAGCTGCTCGCCCGTCACCACGTATGGCGCATCCTGTGCGACCGCTTCGAAAATGTGGATATCGAGATCCCGGCCGAGGTCGCGACCCCAAGCGATCCGCACCGCGAATATCTGCGCGCCCGCCTCGGCGATGCCGAAGCCTGGTGGTTCTTCGAAAAGGACATGCAGCTGCAATATCCGCAGCCTCGCTTCGACATCGAGACCATCCAGATGGTGGACGGTGTCGCAGTCACCATCACCGCTCAGTCGTTCCTGCGGGATGTCTGCCTGTTCGTCGATCGCATCAATCCAAATGCCGAGGTCGACGACATGTTGGTCAATCTCGCGCCGGGCGAAAGCAGGATGTTCAAGGTCAAAGGCATTTCCAAGGAATCCTTCGACGATGCTGATCTTTCGGCTGTTATCCGCACGGCCAACCAGGTTGCGGAGCTTCCGCATCATTGAAACCGGGTGCTCTCTCACGGAAAAGATCCGGCGCATTGCGCCGGATCGAGGCCTGTATTTTCCGTAAGCCGTCACAAAAGATTGCGCTGGTGAATGGCGAATTGCCTCCTATGATCGGGCGCCGCCTTGTGATCTAGTGCCCCTCATCCGATCCATGAATCAGCGAGATCACGCTTATGTCCTCGGACACCAATCGCAGCTTTCAAACGCCCCGCCGCGAAGAACTTGGCCTCATCACCCTTGGCAACAATGCCGGCCTTTCGGCCTCGGTCTTGCCGAACGGCACGCTGTTCAGCATCGATTTCGCCGACCAGCAGGGCGGCGTTATGATCAATCAGGTGCTCGGATCGCCTGTCTATGGCGGTATTGGCCGGCTCTATCTGCGCATCGGCGGGCCCAAGCCGGCGACGGCCGAAATCGTCGGCCCGAAAGCTACGGTAGAGTTCGGTCATGGCAAGGGCGGCTTTTCCTGGAGCGGCGAAACGGAAGGCGTACGACACACCGTCAGCCTCCGGCTGCATCCGAGCCAGACCGCATGGTTCTGGCAAATTTCGCTGGAAAACAGCACCAACGCGACGCTTTCGGCCGATCTCATTCTCGTTCAGGATGTCGGCCTCGGCGATCGCGGCTTCCTGATGAACAGCGAGGCCTATGCTTCGCAATATATCGACCATCACATCGCCATCCATGCCGCCTTCGGTCCCGTCATAATGGTCAGGCAGAACCTGAAGCAGGGTGGCGGGCGAAATCCGTGGCTCGCGCAAGGCTGCCTTGAGGGTGCCGCGGCTTACGCGACCGATGCAATCCAGCTCCTCGTGCCCTCCAAGAACAATGATGGCGTCATGGTGCCGGATTTCGGCGCCAGCCTGCCGAGCGCCCGCCGCCAGCATGAGGTCGCCTGCCCGACAATCCAATCGACGCCGCTTTCGCTCGCAGCAGGTGGCGCCGCCGCGACGACCTTCTTCGGCCTCTTCATCGCCGATCATCCGGCCGCGTCCAGCGACGCCGATCTTGTCTATCTCGACGGCCTGCCAAAACTTCAGAGCGAATTGACGATCGACACGATTGCTGCCGCTCAATCGGCACGCAGTCTCGTTCAGGATGCCTCCCTTGCTGAGAGCGGCAGCCTGGATCAGGCCGCCATCGATGCGCTTTATCCGAAGCGGATGTTGGAGGAGCGCGCCGATGGAAAGCTGATCTCCTTCTTCGTGCCGGATGGATCGCATAACAGACACATCGTGCTCCAGGAAAAAGAACGCTTGGTGGCTCGCCGCCACGGCGCCATCGTTCGCAGCGGCCAGAACATGCTGCTCGATGAGCAGACGCTGGCTGCCACCTGCTGGATGCAGGGCATCTTCGCCGCACAGTTGACCATAGGCAACACCTCCTTCCACAAGCTGTTCTCGGTCTCGCGCGATCCCTACAATCTGACGCGGTCGAGCGGCCTGCGCATTCTCGTCGACCTTGGCGACGGCTGGCGCCTGCTCGGCGTGCCCGCCGCCTTCGAAATAGGGCTCAGCGATACCAAGTGGATCTACAAGTTCCCCGGTCGCACCATCATCGTTTCGGCAATCGCCTCCGGCGACGATCCGGCCATGCAATGGAGCGTTTCGGTGGAGGGCGAAGCCTGCTGTTTCCTCGTCTTCGGCCATATCGTTCTCGGCGAGCGCGACTATGAAGCCGTGGCGAATATCGCCGTCGATGCGGCCGCCAAGCGTATTTCCTTCCGACCGCAGCCGTCCTGGCTTTGGGATCGATATCCAAAGGCTGGATACCATCTCGTCACCTCGACGCCAGATGCGTTTGAAGCCGTTGGCGGCGATGAGCTGCTTTATACCGATGGCACCACCCGCAACGGCCCGTTCATCGCCCTGAAATCGCACCCGACGAAGGCACTGCGCTTTGCCATCACGGGCTCGATGACCGATCCGGATGCGGCGGCAGCCCTTGCCGCGCGTTACAGCACCGGTGTCGACAGCGAAGAGATGCTCGCACCCGCGCAACGCTTCTGGAGCCATGTGACGCGGGGCGCCCGCATCGAGGGCGATGGCCGCGATGTGGCGGCACAGGCGATCATGCTGCCCTGGATCGCGCATGATGCCATCGTGCATTTGAGCGTACCGCACGGGCTCGAACAATATACGGGGGCTGCCTGGGGCACGCGTGACGTCTGCCAAGGGCCGATCGAATTCCTGCTTTCCTACGAGCATGACCAAGAAGTCCGGCAGATCCTTTTGACGCTCTTTTCCGAGCAGTATCGCGATCGCGGCGACTGGCCGCAATGGTTTATGCTGGAGCCCTATGCCAACATCCGCGCCGGCGAGGCTCACGGCGATATCGTCGTCTGGCCGCTGAAGGCGCTCTGCGATTATATCGAAGCGACCGGCGACATCGCTTTCCTTGCAGAAACCGTGCCGTGGCGTGCCGACGACACGATGCAGCTGACTTCGGAACGCGCGACGATCTCCGATCACATCGAAAAACTGCTGGACACCGTACGCAGCCGCTTCGTGCCGGGCACAAGCCTCATCCGCTACGGCGAAGGCGACTGGAACGACAGCCTGCAGCCGGCCGACCCGCATCTGCGCGACTGGATGGTCAGCAGCTGGACCGTTTCACTCCTGTACGAACAGCTGGTGCGCTATGCCAATATCCTGACGCTTGCCAGTCGCAACGAGGAAGCGCAGTCGCTTCAAGCGACTGCGGTCGACATGCGCGCCGATTTCAACCGGCTCCTGATGCGTGACGGCATCGTCGCCGGCTATGGTGTCTTCGATCCGAGCCATGACGGCGTCGAATTGCTTCTGCATCCGGAGGACACGCGCACGGGCCTGCACTACTCGCTGATCGCGATGACACAGCCGATGATTGGCGGCCTGTTCACGCCCGATCAGCGCCATGCCCACATGAAGATCATCCGCGAGAACCTGCTGTTCCCGGACGGTGTGCGACTGATGGAGAAGCCGGCGACCTATTCGGGCGGTCCGGAAAAGCTCTTCCGCCGCGCCGAATCTTCGTCCTTCTTCGGTCGTGAGATCGGGCTGATGTATGTGCACGCACATCTACGCTACTGCGAGGCCCTTGCCCTCGACGATGACGCAGAGGCCGTGTGGCAGGCGCTCGCGCTCGCCAACCCGATCGCCGTCAGCGGTAGGGTGGAACATGCATCGCTCCGCCAGCGCAACACCTATTTCAGCAGCAGCGACGCGGCCTTCGACGATCGTTATCAGGCTTCCGCGGAATGGGCCCGCGTCAAGGCGGGCGATATCGCCGTCGATGGCGGCTGGCGCATCTATTCGAGCGGCCCCGGCCTCTATACCAAGAGCCTGATCGGCAACATCTTCGGCTTCAAGCGGCAATTCGGCCAGCGCAGCCGCAAGCCGCTCCTGCCGGCCTCGATCGGCGCCTGCGACGTCCAACTGGATTTCAAGGCCTGAGCCAGCCGCAAATGGAAACGGGGCTAGATCGCGGCCCCGTACACTGCTCTCAACAGTCGATCTTCTGTTAGTCGCGGAACCCTTCAAATGTCCAAATTGTCCACCACACGCTTCAGTCGTGTAGGCTGGCTGCCGTGGCTGGCCATCATCGTCATGGCCGCGGCTGGCGCGATAGTGACATCGATCGCCGCAATGCCCGCAAGCCAAACGAATGCAACGACGGCTGCTCAGAATGGAGGCGCCATTATTAGCGCCTTCGTCTTCGGAATGCTGTTGCCGTATCCCCTGGGTTGGATAGCCGGTCGCCTCGCCAATCGATCGCGTAACATGTTTCTCCTGGTATTCTGGGGCGTTGCCGCCATCCTTTTACTTGGTGCCGTCGCAAAATTGGTGCGGGCTGGTTAAGCCGCCCAGCAGGCAATCGACCTTCTGGTTAACCGAATCGGCTAAGCTCACCCGGATATGCAAAGCCCGGAGGCGGATTTGGAAACGGCGCTCTATCTCCCGATCAAGTCATTTCTCGAAGCCGCCGGCTATGCGGTGAAAGGCGAGATCGGCGGCTGCGACCTCGTCGGCCTGACTGATGGTGAGCCGCCCGTCGTCGTCATCTGCGAACTGAAGATGACCTTCAATCTCGAGCTGATCCTGCAAGCCGTCGATCGCGCCGCTGCCAGCGACGAGGTCTGGATCGCCGCCCGCGTCTCGGCAAAGGGCAAGGGACGGGAAGGCGATCGCCGGTTCCGCGACTTGTGCCGCCGGCTGGGCTTCGGCATGCTGGCGGTATCGGACAACGACCTGGTCGATATCATCGTCAGCCCCGTTGCTCCGATGCCGCGCAAGAATGCACGGCGCAGATCACGCCTTGTCGACGAACATCGCCGGCGCAAGGGTGACCCGGCACTTGGCGGCAGCACCCGTAAGCCGATCATGACCGCCTATCGTCAACAGGCCCTTGCCTGCGCCGCCGCCATCGAAAACGGCGTGCAGCGCCCGAAGGATATGCGTGAAGCGGCGCCGAAGGCCCCACAAATTCTAAGGGATAATGTCTATGGCTGGTTTGAGCGCATCGATCGCGGCATCTACGCATTGACGGAGCTTGGAACAGAGGCGCTCAAGCGTTGGCCGGTAGCGCAGCTTTAAATATGGAAAATTTCCGGCCGTCCAACATTAAATTCAGGTAATATCTTAACGTTTCGCAATAAAAACATGATCAATATTTAATTTGTAAAAGTCAATCGGCGGATCATATTAACACCAAGCGCCAATTTCAATCTATACTTTGCTTCCCGCAGTAAAAACGGGGAACAAAGTCGCTCGCAAAATTGACGCGGACCAATCGCAGCCTATCCCCGATATCGATGGGCCGCAAACCGCCAACGATCTCGCAAGGGACTTTTTGCCATGCCTTCTCTTCTCCGCAAACATCGCACAGCCGCCATCGTCGGTGCCGCTATCATCGTCGGCGCGGGAGCACTGCCTTTTGCCTTCAGCACATCCGCAACCGTCGCCTCGGCTGCAGAGCCGGCCGGCATCATCGCGCCCGGTGGCTCCTTCGCTCCGATCGTCGACGCCGACAAGCCGGCTGTCGTCACCGTCACCACCACCATGAAGGCGACCGATACCAGCGCCGACGGGAGCAACTCGCCGATGGACGAGCAGTTCCGGCAATTCTTCGAAAATCAGGGTATCCCGTTCCCCAAGCAGATGCCGCACCAGCAACAGAACCAGCGCGCCATGGCGCTCGGTTCCGGCTTTATCATCAGCCCGGACGGCGTCATCGTCACCAACAACCACGTCATTCAGAATGCAGTCGACATCAAGGTGACGCTTGATGACGGCACCGAGCTGCCTGCCAAGCTTTTGGGTGCCGATGCCAAATCCGATCTTGCCGTCCTGAAGATCAACGCGCCGAAGCCGCTCGCCACCATCGCCTGGGGTGATTCCGACAAGCTGAAGCTTGGCGACCAGATTCTAGCGATCGGCAACCCCTTCGGCATCGGCACAACCGTTACCGCCGGCATCGTCTCGGCCCGCGGTCGCGACCTGCACAGCGGCCCCTATGACGACTTCATCCAGATCGATGCCCCCATCAACCACGGCAATTCCGGCGGGCCGCTGGTCGACCGCGAAGGCAATGTCGTCGGTATCAACACCGCTATTTACTCGCCAAATGGCGGCAGCGTCGGCGTCGGCTTTGCCATTCCCTCCGACGAGGCCAAGGCAATCGTCGCCAAGCTCGAGAAGAACGGCTCGATCGATCACGGCTATCTCGGCGTCGCCATCCAGCCGGTGACCTCGGATATCGCCAATGCCATGGGCCTCTCGCAGACCCAGGGTGCGCTCGTTGCCAGCGTCAACGACGATACGCCAGCCGCACGCGCCGGCATCAAGAGCGGCGATATCGTAACCGCCGTCGGCAACGAGGCCGTCAAGACGCCGAAGGATCTGTCGCGGCTGGTCGCCGATCTTTCTCCCGGCGACAAGCGTTCGGTCACGCTGTGGCGCGACGGCAAGAGCATGGACGTCAATGTCACCATCGGCGGCAATGATGACAGCAAGCAGGCCGCCAACGACGCTGGCGACGGCAAGGTGCAGCCCTCCAACCAGCCGAGCATCGGCGTCGGCCTTGCCAACCTCACACCCGATGTGCGTGAGCAGCTGAACCTGCCGCATGGCGTCGAGGGCGCTGTCGTCGCCAGCGTCAATCCGGACAAGCCCGCCGCGGCGGCCGGCATCCAGACCGGCGATATCATCGTCTCGGTCAACGATCAGCCGGTGCGCAACGCCCATGAGGTGCAGACGGCAGTTGCGAAAGCCGGCAAGGATGGCCGCAAGTCCGTGCTGCTCCTGATCGAGCGCGACGGCAACAAGACCTTCGTTGCCGTGCCGTTCTCCGCGGCTTAAAAATCTGAGGCAGTGAATGATCGGCCCGCTTCCTTCAACGAAGCGGGCCGATTGCCGTTATGTCACAAAAAGACGCTGACGTCCCGCAAGGCTGATCATTGCCAACTCTGCCGGCGCAAGCAGTCACGCTCGACCGAACGATCTGAGACGCTGAATTTCCAAGGAAAAGGCTGCTCGCCTTTGACATAGGACTCTTTTTGTCCAAACTCTGCCTTTGTGATGGTACAAATAGCGCCGGAGCCGATTGAAACGGTCGGGCGGGACGTTTAAACCGCGCGAGCGATATCAGCGGCCAGGCCTTAAAACAGGAATAAGCGGCGGCAGGAGTTGGGGTGACTGATCCATACGATATTCTCGGCGTTGCGCGCGATGCGGGCGAAGAGCAGATCAAGGCGGCTTATCGCAAGCGCGCGAAGGCAGCCCATCCGGATTCCGGCGGCGATACCGACGCTTTCGCGCAGCTGCAGAAGGCCTACGAGCTTCTTCTCGACCCCGTTCGCCGCAAGGTGTTCGACGATACCGGCTATGATGTCGAACTGACCGATGCCGTCGACTTGCAGGCACTGGTCGCCATTGAAAAGCTGATTACCGAGATAGTGCTGGACGAGCGGGAACCCGGCACATTCGATCCGGTCGCCAAGATGCGGGCGAGCCTTCTGGAAGAAATTCGCAAGGCGAATTTCAGCAAGAGCGAGCTCGAG
This sequence comes from Rhizobium sp. 11515TR, assembly GCF_002277895.1. Taxonomy (NCBI): domain Bacteria; kingdom Pseudomonadati; phylum Pseudomonadota; class Alphaproteobacteria; order Hyphomicrobiales; family Rhizobiaceae; genus Rhizobium; species Rhizobium sp. 11515TR. The sequence goes on from NZ_CP022999.1 coordinate 825,072, forward strand.
CGACACTCCAATCGCATCGGCCTTCATCTCGACCGACTCGGCAAGCGCCCCGGCAAGGACGTCGTCGGCCACATGCTGCGTGCCCGCATCAAAGCGATCGCCACCGCCATCAGCGAAACGGAAGCGAAGATCGGCGCCAGCGAACGCGCCTGCGACATGCTCGAAGGCTATCTTTACGAGATGAACGAGCCTCTGGATGAAGCCGATGCTGCTCCCGAAATCGAATGGGACGAGCCAAGGGTCCGTTCGGCCGCGCAGTGAAGGCGGCAGTTTTCACCGCTCTGAAGAGATAAAATTCGCGTTTCCCTTGATCGCGGGATCACTTTCAGCAACGCAATGTTGCAATGCAACAATTCTCCCTAGACAAATCGAGGGGCTGGCCTAGATCAAGCATCCAACACGCCGTCCTGCTCCATCGAATGATGGCGAAGCGGCAATAGCGGGCGCCGGGACTCCGGCATCCGCTGCAGATCTAAAACGGCGAGGTATGCGATTGCTGGCGTCCGAAGCGGATGAAGTCGTCTTTGAACATCTGAGCGAAAACCGGTCACGGGCCGCATTGAGGGGCGCTTTCTGGTCGGCGCTGGATACCCTTATTCCGACGGCACTCAACAGCCTTGTCTTCGTCGTCACCTCCCGTTTCCTTCTGCCGCAGGATTTCGGCCTGGTAGCGCTCGCCTTCGCCATCGTCAGTTTCGCCTCCGGCTTCGGCCCGACGGCCTTCGGCGAGGCACTGATCCAGCAGAAATCCATTCGGCGCAGCCATCTCGATACGGTCTTCTGGCTGTCCTTCGTCTCCGCAGCCATCCTTTATGCCGCGCTGTTTCTGCTTTCGCCGTTTCTCGCCCATTGGCTAGGACATGACGATATCGTCAAGCTGCTGCTGATCATCGGCCTCAAAATCTTCTTCGACATGATGATCATCGTGCCCAATGCCCTGATCGGCCGCACGATGTCCTTCCATCTTGCTGCGGCCCGCACCGCGATCGCCACCTCTGTTTCGGCGGTCATCTGTCTCTCGCTGGTTTTCGCCGGTTTCGGCCTATGGGCGCTTGCGATCGCCCAGATCGCCGCGCCCGCCGCCGCCTGCATCGCCGCGTTCTGGGGCGCGAAATGGCTGCCTGGCTTCAGGGTAAAGCTCTCGAGTCTGCGCGAACTGCTGCATTACGGCATCTTCGCCTCGGGTAACCGCTTTCTCCAGACCATGAATCTCGACCAGCTGATCATCGGCACGCTGGTAAGCCCGGCCGCTCTCGGTATCTATAATTTCGCCCGGCGGCTCTACGAGATGCTCAACAATGTCGTGGCGGGCGGGCTGAATTCGGTCAGCCACGTGCTGCTCTCCTCACTGCAGCATGATCGGGAGAAGGTGCGCGAAGCCTTCCTCATGGCGACCTTCGGTTGCTCGCTGGTGTCCTTTCCGGCCTTCATGGGGCTGGCCGCGGTGGCCGACGATGCCATTCCGCTGATCTTCGGGCCGCACTGGGCTGCCGCCGTCTGGCCGGTTCGCTTTTTCTGCGTCATCGGCCTGATGGCCGGCATCGGCATCATCCAGGCCTCCTTGATCACCAGCCAGGGCAGATCCGACTGGTGGTTCTACTATCAGCTAGTGCGCAACATCGTCTCGATCCTCACGGTACTCGTTCTTCACCAATATGGCGTGGCGGCCGTCGTCTTCGGGCTCATGGTCGGCGTGCTGCTGCTTTGGCCGGTGACGCTATGGATGGTCTCGCGGTTGATCGGCCTCAGCATTGCGGAATATTTCGGCCAGTTCCTGCGGCCCATAGCTGCCTATCTCGGCATGCTCGTCGCCGTCTTGGCAATCTCGTCGGCCTTGATCGACCGGCCCCTTGCCGAACGCCTCGTCTGCGAAGTCCTGGTCGGAGGCCTCGCCTATTCGGGCCTCATCCTTCTTCTATGCAGGGAAAGGGTCCTCTTCCTCGTGCGGACGACACTGCAAGGTCGCCGCGCAAGAGCCCGGTAGCAAGAATCGTGGCCATCGGATCGAAGCATGGCATTCCACATGGGGCCTTCGATCCCTGCGGTAGCAATAGCAAATGTCGGAAAGGCGCCTCATGACACTGGTTACGTTCATCATTCCCGTTCGCCATCAGGCCAATTCCAACGATTGGCCAGCGCTGAAACGGCGGCTGTCGCAAACGATCGCATCGATCGCCGGGCAAGCCAACAAGAACTGGCGCGGCGTGGTCGTCGCCAATGAAGGCGCCGATCTCCCGGATCTGCCGCCGAATTTTACAGCGGAACGCGTGACCTTCCCGCCGAACCAGCTGCACGACATCGATGGCGCTGACCGCGAAAAAGTTTATGATGCGTTCCGGCTGGACAAGGGCCGCCGCGTTCTGAGCGGCATGTTGTCCGCGCGCGACACGCGTTTCTTCATGATCGTCGACGACGATGATTTCGTCAGCGCCAATATCGTCGATTTCGCCGCCAGAAATCCCGACGCCAACGGCTGGAAAATCGATCGCGGCTATCTCTGGAACGAAGGCGGCCGGCTGCTTATGCATCACAACGATTTCGCCAATTTTTGCGGGACATCACTGATCATCCGCTCCGATCTCTATTGCCTGCCGGCGACCTTCGAGGATGCCGAGGTCGATTATATCAAATCCATGCTCGGCAGCCATGTGCGCATCGGCAAGCTGCTTGCAGACGCCGGCGCGCCGCTCGGCTCGCTGCCTTTCCGCGGCGCGATCTATCGGGTCGGCCATGCCGGCGCCCACAGCAAATCCTCCAATCTCATCAGGACCCATTTCCTGAACCGGTCGGTGCTGACAAGCCCCCGCCAGTTCCTGGGCAATCTTTCGCGGGTGCGCCCCCTTGATCGAAATTTGAGAAACGAATTCTTCGGCGTGCGCGCCGCCGGATAGCTTAGGCGTAACCTTTTCCCCCAATGAGGTTCCGATCAATGCCGGCTGATGCAACGAGACACAGATATGCCGCCTTGGATGCGATGCGCGGCCTGGCTGCCTTCGCCGTTGTCGTCTATCACCTCGACAGGCCCTATGCGCCTTCGGCCTACATCGCCGTCGATTTCTTCTTCGTGCTCAGCGGCTTCGTCATCGCCAGAGCCTATGGTGAAAAGCTCGCCGGCGGCATGACGGTGCTGGCCTTCATGAAGGCACGATACGCGCGTCTCTATCCGCTCTTCCTCATCGGCAGCGTCTACGGGCTCGTGCAATTGCTGCTGCACTGGCAGGCATCGGGTGTTGGGCGGGCCGATCTTGCCGCAAGCATCCTGACCACCGTCTTCATGCTGCCTTCTCCAAGCTTTCTGACGCGGTCGGCCGGATACATCGTGGCGCTCTACCCGCTGAATGGTCCCGCCTGGTCGCTGTTCTGGGAGCTGTTGGCCAATCTGGTATTCGCACTGGTGCTGTTCAGGCTGAAAACGCGGAGCCTCATCCTCATTGCCGCCGCATCTCTGGCGATGCTGATCGTCTCGGTTTTTTTCCACAAATCGCTCGATCTCGGCTGGGAATGGCACTCTGTGGATGGCGGCCTTGCCCGCGTCTTCTTTTCCTTCACGCTCGGGATGATCATCTACCGGCTTCGAAGCAGCACCGCGATTGGCTGGACCATGAACAGCTATGCCGCCCTGCTGCCCATTGCCGTGATCTTAATCTTGCTGTTTCTCCCCACCTATTCGCTGAAATATGCGCTTATCTTCTGCATCCTGATCTCGCCGCTCATCGTCCTTGCCGGCACCATGCTCGAACTGCCGGAGAGGCTGCAGCGGCTCGGAATCTTTCTCGGCTATCTCTCCTACCCGATCTACATGTGCCATCGCGGCTTTACTGAGATCTACGGGCATCTGATGCGCAATATCCACTTGCCGCAGCCCATCTACATCGCGATCTATCTCGTCGCAATTTCCGTCATTTCGCTCATCTCGGCCAAGCTTGCGACTATTCTTGTCAAATACGCGTCCTCTTTGAAGGACGCGCCTAAAAGGCTGGGCGCGACTTCAAGCCAGTAGCATTGCCGTTCACGTGTGGACGGCGGCAAGTGCGATGGCATCCGCAACATATTCGCGCCGTTCCAAGAGTTTGGCCGTCGCGACACGCAAATGGCTGCTGGGCAGGATCGAAAACTTGGCACCGGGATGCACTGCAATGCCCCGGGCGGCAAGCGTCACCATTGCGAAGGGCTCCGACGAGACCGGCACCCAGGCACATAGTCCTTCTCCATGCCACGCATCGACGCCGCGCTCGCGAAGCGCATCGATGAGGCCTGCGCGGCGTTCCCGATAGGTCCTGCGGGCATGATTCAGGCACGATGCCGTCGCTGGATCGCGCAGCAGCCAAGCAGCCGCCGCCTGCAGAATACGGCTGGTCCAGCCGGAACTGAAGCTGCGATAGGACTGGATCTGATCGACGATCGCCCTTGAGCTCGACAAGACCGCGAGGCGTAGGTCCGGCCCGTGCGTTTTCGAAAATGACAGGATATGGATAACCCGATCGGGAAAGAGATGCCCGAGGGAATGGCGCGGCGCGATCGAGATATCGCCGATACCATCGTCTTCCACGATCAAAGTATCCTTGTCGCGAAGAATCTCCGCGATCCCTATCATACGTCCCGGGCTCACGCTCTGGCCCGTGACGGAATGGATGCGCGGCTGAAAGATGAAGGCGACCGGGCGATATTTCAGCGCGTCCTCCAGCGAGGCCGGCAGCGGGCCTTCTTCATCGCATTTCACCGGAATGATGCGGGCGCCCCGGTCCTCGAGAATATCGAGAAGCCGCATGCCCGTGGGGTCCTCGATCGCAACAGCAGCACCAGGCATGACAAGAGCGTTGATCAGGGTGTAGACGGCATTGTAGCCGCCATTGGTCGCCAGGAACGCCTCCGGCTCGTAAGGCCACGTCTTCCTGACCTGCTCCTCCAGCTCCGGCAGGATCCGGCTGCGTTCATAGCTGTTGAGATTTTCTGCCGAGGCGCCATAGGCCATCGCCACCTCCAGCTTTGGCAGCAGCCGGACATCGGGAACGGCTGCCGTCAGATTGAGGGCATCGGAACCGTAGTCGCCGACACTTGCCAGCCGCGCCGGCTTGGCGACGAAGCGGTCGCCGCTGACCCATGTGCCATTCCTGCCGCGTCCGCTGATGATCTTCTGACGTCTGAGTTCGCTCCAGGCTTCCGACAGGGTTGCCGGGCTCACGCCAAGGACAAAGGCGAGGTCGCGGATCGGCGGCAGCTTGGTACCAACAGGCAGAGCACCGGCGCGAATGAGCGCGCTCGTTTCGAGCGCGATGCCACGGATGGTCCGATCGCTCAATTGTGAGGCAAACCATTCCGCATCCCGCTCTTCGCCCATGTTCGCACCATTTTTAATGTTCAATAACGTAATAACATTTGATCGACTTATATTGAACATTTACTCGTTAAGAAAACAAGTTTTCCCGCGAGTGAATTTCATGCCCCTTACTCTCCGCCTTGCCCTTCGCGATTGGGACTACATGACCCCCCTGGTCCTGGGCGATGTCTCCTCCCCGAAACTCGACATCAAGGTGGACCGGGTCGGCACGCTGGTCTCGCATGTCGGCAAGAGCGACACCTATGATGCCGCCGAAACTTCGTTCAGCCGCTACACGCAGATGCGCATCGATGGCGACGACAGCGTGGTCGGCATTCCAAACTTCATCATGCGCGGCTTCCGTCACCGCTGCGTCATCACCACCAAGGACAGCCCGATCACGAGCTTCGCCCAATTGGCCGGCAAGCGTATCGGCGTCACTGGCTGGCGGGACTCCGGCAATACCTGGACGCGGGCAGCGCTGCGCCGTGAAGGCGTCGGCGTCGAAGATGCCATGTGGTATGCCGGCCGCCTCACTGAAGCCCATCCGATCACCGACCGCCTCGACGGCTTCGGCCGCCCCGGCCGCATCGAGGCGGCACCCGGCGAAAGGCCGATGGTGGAGCAGCTGAAGGAAGGGCTGCTTGATGCGATCTTCACGCCCTTCATGCCGGACGGCTATTTCGCCGGCAATTCCGGCTTTCGCCAGCTGCTGCCGGATTTTCGCTCTGCCGAGCATCGCTATTTTGCCGATGTGGGCTATGTACCGGGTATGCACCTGATCGGTTTCAAGGCGGAGTTTGTCGCCGAGCATCCCTGGGTCATGGCCGAACTGAGCGCGCTCATCGATGAATCGCAGCGTGTCTGGCTGAGCAAGCGGCGCAAATATGCCGACACCACGCCCTTTATGCTCGATGAGCTGTTGAAATCGGCAGCCGAGCTGCCGGAAGGGTGGGATGCGAGCGGCTTTGCCGCCAACCGCAAGATGATCGCGGATTTCGCCGGGGAGCTGCATGTGCAGGGCATCCTGCCGCGGCTGATGACGCCGGAGGAACTCTTCCCGTTCGATGTCGACGGCAGCCGGACGAGCGCTGCCTGACCACCGCCTCAAAAATCAGAGACACAAAGCAAAAAGGGGAATGAACATGTCGCTGAAGAAAATGACCTACGTCGCCCTCGCAAGCCTGATGATGTCGGGCGCCGCCTTCGCCGAGGATGCCAGCCTGCCCAAACTTTCGGTCAACAAGGACCTGCAGGCCAAGCTGCCGGAAGCCATCCGCACATCGGGCAAGATGATCTCCGTCAATAACGGCTCTTTCCCTCCCTACGAGATCGTCACCGGCACCAAGCTGACGGGCGCCAGCGCCGATCTGACCGACGCGATCGGCGAAGTGCTTGGCGTGAAGATCGAGCATGAGAGCGTCAGCGGCCTGCCCGCCATCCTCGCCGGCATCAATTCCGGGCGCTATCAGTTCGCCTTCGGCCCGATCGGCGATTTCAAGAGCCGCGAGGAAGCCAATGATTTCGTCGACTGGGTACAGGAGTTCGTGGTCTTCGCCGTCCAGAAGGGCAACCCGAAGGGGATTACCTCGCTCGACAGTGCCTGCGGCCAGCGCATCGCCGTCATGGCCGGCGGATCGGCCGAAAAGGTGATCCAGGTGCAGGCCGAGAAGTGCAAGACTGATGGCAAGGGTGCAATCGAGGTCCAGTCCTTCACAGACCAGCCGAGCTCGATCCTCGCCGTCCGCTCCAAGCGCTCCGACGCCTTCTTCTCCTCGCAGGCGCCGCTCACCTACTTTGTCTCGCAAGCGAACGGCCAGCTGGAGCTCACCGGCGTCGGCCAGAAGAACGGCTTCGAAGATCTCTATCAGGGCGCCGTCGTGCCGAAGGGCTCGCCGCTCGGCCCAATTCTGAAGGATGCCGTCAAACTTCTCATGGACAATGGCACCTATGCCGCCATCATGAAGAAATGGGGCCTTGAGAACAACATGATCAAGGAACCGGGTATCAATCTTGGCGGGACATTGCCGAAATGAGTAGGAACACCGGAAACATCGCATCGCCTTCAGGCGATGCGTCGGAACGGGATGTGGCAAATGCCCACACACCGTTCCCGAAGGGTCGTGTGGCGGCCTGGATCGTTACCCTTGCGATCGCGGCCTATTGGGCCTGGTCGGTCGCCCACAATGAAAACTTCGGCTGGCATGTCGTCGCACAGTATTTCTTCGATCCGGTCGTCATCAGCGGCCTGTATGTTTCGCTCGGGCTGACCGTCGTCGCCATGGTGCTCGGCATCGTCTTCGGCCTGTTGCTGGCGATTGCCCGCATGTCGAAGGACACGCTGGCAAGCACGCTCGCCTCGCTGTTCATCTGGTTCTTCCGCGGCACGCCGCTGCTCGTGCAGCTGATCTTCTGGTACAATCTTTCGACGCTTTTCCCGACGCTATCGATCGGCATTCCCTTCGGCCCGACCTTCGTCAGCTGGGATACCAATTCCGTCATCAGCCCGATGACGGCGGCGATCGCCGGCCTGGCGCTGAACGAAGCCGCCTATATGGCCGAAATCATCCGTGGCGGCCTGCTTTCGGTCGATAGGGGCCAGTTCGAGACCGCCGAAGCCTTCGGCATGACGAGAAGCCGGGCTCTTCGCCGCATCATCATCCCGCAGGCCATGCGCTCCATCGTGCCACCAACCGGCAACCAGCTCATCAGCATGATCAAGGCGACCTCGCTCGTCAGTGTCATCGCCATGGCAGACCTGCTCTATTCCGTGCAGTCGATCTACAACCGCACCTTCGAAGTCATCCCGATGCTGCTCGTCGCCGTCATCTGGTATCTGCTGATCACTTCGGTGCTTAATATCGGCCAGAGCTATATCGAGCGCCATTATAGCCGCGCCGACCGCCGCTCCGGTGGGACCAAGGCGGTAACGGAGGATGCGCCGGCACTCCTGCCGGTTCAGGAGGCGGCCCAATGAACGCTCCGATGAACTCAGTCGTCAACGTGACCCCATTGGTGCAGGCGCGCAACGTCCACAAGTCCTTCGAACATCTCGAAGTCCTGAAAGGCATCGACCTCGATGTGACGCCCGGTGAAGTGGTCGTCATCCTCGGCCCTTCCGGTTCCGGCAAGTCGACTTTCCTGCGCTGCATCAACCATCTGGAATCGATCAATCGCGGCTCGATCGAAGTCGATGGCGAGCAGATCGGCTATCGGTTGAACAAGGGCCGGCTGGTCAAACTGTCCAATCATGCGATCGCGCTGCAGCGGCGCAAGATCGGCATGGTGTTCCAGCAGTTCAATCTCTATCCGCATATGACGGCGCTGCAGAATGTGATCGAGGCGCCGATCGGCATCCATGGTGAAAGCCGCAAGCAGGCAACCGAGAATGCGCTGGCATTGCTTGATCGCGTCGGGCTTTCAGCCAAGGCTCACAATTACCCTCGGCAACTCTCCGGCGGCCAGCAGCAGCGCGTTGCAATCGCCCGAGCGCTGGCGATCAAGCCGAAGCTGATGCTCTTCGACGAGCCGACGTCCGCGCTTGATCCGGAACTGGTCGGCGAAGTGCTCGCCACCATGCGTGACCTTGCCAAACAGGGCCTGACGATGATCGTTGTCACCCACGAGATCGGCTTTGCCCGCGAGGCTGCAGACCGCGTCGTCTTCATGGATGGCGGCAAGATCGTCGAACAGGGCAAACCGGAGGACGTGATCGGCAATCCGCAGCACCCGCGCACCAGAAGCTTCCTGTCGCGCTTCATCTAGCGCGATACACCTATCATCAGTGAAGCCCGCACGCTCTATGGCGAATGGCGGCTCAAGCGAACCATTGGAATAGCCATGACCCTCGACAACGATTTCGCCCGCCTCTCGGATTTCGAGCCGATGAAGGCCGAACTGACCGGCATCCGCCGGCACCTGCACGCCAATCCCGAGCTATCCTTCGAAGAGGCGGAAACCGCACGTTTCGTCGCCGAGAAGCTGGAAGCCTGGGGCTATGAGGTAACCCGCAATATCGGCGGTCATGGCGTCGTCGCGCGCCTGACGGTTGGAGCCGGCAAGAAGAGCATTGCGATCCGCGCCGATATGGACGCCCTGCCGATCGCCGAGCAGACCGGCGCCGCCTATGCCAGCAAGACGCCGGGCAAGATGCATGCCTGCGGCCACGACGGCCACACTACCATATTGCTCGGAGCTGCCGAATATCTCGCCCGTACCCGCCGCTTCAACGGTACCGTGAACCTAATCTTCCAGCCGGCCGAAGAGGCCGGTGCGGTGAGCGGCGCTCCCGCGATGATCAAGGATGGGCTGTTCGAACGCTTTCCCTTCGACGTCATTTACGGCCTGCACAATCATCCGGGTGCACCGGAAGGCACCTGGCTGTTGCGCTCCGGCCCGCTGATGGCGGCGGCCGATACGGTCGAGATTACCATCACGGGCAAGGGCGGCCATGCCTCGCGGCCGCATCTGACCATCGACCCGGTGGTTGTCGCCTGCAACCTCGTCGTCAGCCTGCAGACGATCGTTGCCCGCAGTGTCGATCCGACACAGACGGCTGTCGTGACCGTCGGCGCCATCCACGCCGGCGAAGCTTCGAACGTCATTCCGGAGAGCGCGAAGATGCTGCTCACCGTCCGCTCCTTCGATCCGAAGGTGCGCGAGCTGCTTGAAGCCCGCATTCGCAAGCTGACGGCCTCCATCGCAGACGGCTATGGCGCGAGCGCCGAGATCGACTACGTCCACGGCCATCCGGTCGTCGTCAATTCCGAGAAGGAAACGGAATTCGCGCGGATGGTTGCCGAGGAACTTGTCGGCGCTGAGAAGGTCAGCACCTGCGGCCTGATCCCCGGCAGCGAGGATTTCTCCCACTACCTGGAGCATAAGCCCGGCAGCTTCCTGCGCCTCGGCAATGGCTTGAACTCAGCCATCCTCCACAGCGCCAAGTATGATTTCGCCGATGAAAGCCTCACCGTCGGTGCGGCTATGTGGGCACGTCTGACCGAGCGTTATCTCGACGGCTGAACCAGGTCTTATCTCGATCGCACGAGGAGCCGGCGCCGCCACGATTAAATAACAGCCCTGGCAATAAGCCGGGGCTGGCCCGTTTTCTGGATGTCATGGAAAAAGGCGGAATGCGATGCTCTCAACAGCGCCGCAAGACCTGTGAACACGGTGCGATTCCTGCTTTTATAAATACTACTTATCGAGGGATCCGAGACTATCGCCCGTTGCAGGCGCTGTATTTGCAGGCGTTTCAGTCCCCAGCCCGGTTTCCAGCTGCACATTCTGAGTCTGCATTACCCGCCACTCATTTTCGAGGCGATCAATGACATACGTAGGAATTTCATTTCTTACGCTTTCAAGCTCTTGCATCACGACCTCCATTGTCATGCGTTACTGGCATGACATGGAGGAGTTTCTTTGTAAATCAAGGTATTAAAATATTTAAACGATTAAAATATTTTCAATCGTTTGAAATAGCGCCCACTGTGGAAAAGTTTCCAAGAGCGTTAATGCGAGCTGCCGAGCCTACGGGCGCAAAGCCGGGTCATCCACGGCACTAGGGCGAGCTTGGCGAGCAGCCGGCGGTTGCAATCGGCTTTCAAGCTCCAGATCTTGCGCGCGCCAGAACGAATCATGTTGTTCGCGCATGGCATTGGCCGCCTCACGAACCACTTCGGAAATCTGCAAGAGCTGCTTGGCCAGAGGGCTCGTCCTGCGCCAGATCATGCCGATGGTGCGTGAGGGCTGCGGGCTTTGGAAGCGCACCGTCGACACCGAGGCCGAGCGGGTTTCCACGGCTACCGCCATCTCTGGTATCAAGGTGACGCCGATGCCGGCGCTGACCATCTGCACCAGCGTCGACAGCGAGCTGCCGTCCATCAGCTCGCGCGGCAGGGCTGAATGGATGTTGCAGAAGGAGAGCGCCTGATCGCGGAAGCAGTGCCCTTCCTCCAGCAGCAGCAGCCGCATTTCGCGAAGCGCCTCGCGGTTGGGCACTGGCTTGCCCTCGTCTTCACTTGGCCGCACCAGAACGAAATTTTCCGCAAACAGCGGCACTTCAGTGAGCGATGTTTCGGAGATCGGCAAAGCGACGATCGCCGTATCCAGCCTCCCCTCCTCCAGCTCCTCGACCAGCTTCGAGGTCAGGGTCTCGCGCACATGGATATCAAGCCCCTCATAAATACGGGTGAGGTTGCCGATGATGCTCGGCAAAAGATAGGGCGCGACCGTCGGGATGATACCGATCCTCAGCCGACCCACGGGCTGATTGTGCGATGCGCGGGCAAGATCTCCCAGCTCGTCGACGGAGCGCAGGATGTCGCGGACGCGAATCGCGAAGGCCTCCCCGAAATTGGTCAGCCGGACCTGGCGCGCGCCTCTTTCGAAGAGGTCCGTGCCGAGCTGCTCCTCCAGTTCCTTGATCTGCATCGACAGAGCGGGCTGAGAGATCGCACATAGATCGGCCGCACGTCCGAAGTGGCCGAGCCGAGCCAGCGCTTCGAAATAGCGAAGCTGTTTGAGCGTGAAGTTTGCCATAAGCTCATCTTATCGCGTCAATCAGGAAATCCAACTTAAATTAATGAAAAGGCTTGGCTATAGTGCCGCGGCAGAGATGAGATGCGGCCGCCTGTCATACGAAGCTCATATGAGAGCATTGACTGCGTCCAGTTCATCGATGCACGGGCCGGTCGGAAGGCAGGGGGACCCAAGCTTTGCCTGCTTCCACGTCTCCGTTTCACGCGAGACCAGAACAACGAGAGATTCATGCGCCTGACATGTCGCTGCCATACCCGTTTTAGAACCGGGCCATTTCCCGGCGGGCTGGCAAAGCTCCTTCTCCGGTCGTCACAAATCAAATCATCGTAAGGGAGAGTATCATGGATACAAAAGTCGAAACCGCCGGCAAGTGTCCGTTTCCGCATGGGAACACGAGCGTTTCCGCACGCTCGAACCGCGACTGGTGGCCGAATCAGCTGAACCTTCGGATTCTTCACCAGAATTCGGCCCTTTCCAGCCCGATGGGCAAGGCGTTCAACTACGCCGAGGAATTCAAGAAGCTCGATCTGGAGGCGCTGAAGAAGGATCTCACCGCCCTGATGACGGATTCGCAGGATTGGTGGCCGGCCGACTTCGGTCACTACGGCCCGCTCTTCATCCGCATGGCCTGGCATAGCGCCGGCACCTACCGCACGGGCGACGGCCGCGGCGGCGCCTCCTCCGGCACGCAGCGTTTCGCTCCGCTCAACAGCTGGCCGGATAACGTCAACCTCGACAAGGCGCGTCGCCTGCTCTGGCCGATCAAGCAGAAATACGGCAACAGCATCTCCTGGGCCGACCTGCTGGTCCTGACCGGCAACGTCGCGCTGGAATCCATGGGCTTTAAGACCTTCGGCTTCGGCGGCGGTCGTGAAGACGTCTGGGAGCCGGAAGAAGACATCTACTGGGGCGCGGAAGATACCTGGCTCGGCGACAAGCGCTACACCGGCGATCGCGATCTGGAAAACCCGCTCGCAGCCGTGCAGATGGGCCTCATCTACGTCAATCCCGAGGGACCGAACGGCAATCCGGACCCGCTTGCAGCCGCACGCGACATCCGCGAGACCTTCGCCCGCATGGCGATGAACGACGAAGAAACCGTCGCCCTCATCGCCGGCGGCCATACTTTCGGCAAGACCCATGGCGCAGGCGATGCGGCCCATGTCGGACCTGAGCCAGAAGCAGCCGGCATCGAAGAACAAGGCCTCGGCTGGAAGAATAGCTTCGGCACTGGCAAGGGCGGTGACACGATCGGCAGCGGCCTCGAAGTCACCTGGACCTCGACACCGACCAAGTGGAGCAACAATTTCTTCTGGAACCTGTTCGGCTATGAATGGGAACTGACGAAGAGCCCGGCCGGTGCCCATCAGTGGGTGCCGAAGCATGGTGCTGGTGCCGGCTCGATCCCGGACGCGCACGACAAATCCAAGCGACACGCTCCTGCCATGCTGACGACCGACCTCGCCCTGCGCTTCGATCCGGCCTATGAGAAGATTTCCCGCCGCTTCTTCGAAAATCCGGATGAGTTCGCCGATGCCTTCGCCCGCGCATGGTTCAAGCTGACCCATCGCGATATGGGTCCGCGCGTCCGTTATCTCGGCCCGGAAGTGCCGAGCGAAGAGCTCATCTGGCAGGATCCAATCCCGGCTGCCGGTCCCGCATCGATCGATCCCAGCGATGTCGCCGCCCTCAAGGCCGAGATTGCTGTATCGGGTCTCACCATCCCGCAGCTGGTTTCGACCGCCTGGGCTTCGGCTTCGACCTTCCGCGGCTCCGACAAGCGCGGCGGTGCAAACGGCGCTCGCATCCGTCTTGCTCCGCAGAAGGATTGGGAGGCCAACCAGCCGGCCCAGCTCGCTTCCGTGCTGGCGACGCTCGAAGGCATCCAGAAGAAGTTCAACGATGCTCAGACCACCGGCAAGACGGTATCGCTTGCCGATCTCATCGTTCTCGGCGGCTCGGTCGCTATCGAACAGGCTGCTAAGAAAGCTGGCCATGACGTGGTCGTACCGTTTGCTCCGGGCCGTACTGATGCGACGCAGGAACAAACCGATGTCGAGGCCTTCGCCGTTCTCGAACCGATCGTCGATGGCTTCCGCAACTACCAGCGGCAGGCCTACACCGTCTCTTCCGAAGAGCTGCTGATCGACAAGGCACAGCTGCTGACGCTGACGGCGCCGGAAATGACCGCCCTCATCGGCGGTCTGCGCGTACTGAACGCCAATGTCGGCCAGAGCCAGCACGGCGTCTTCACCAAGCGTCCGGAAACGCTGACCAACGACTTCTTCGTGAACCTGCTCGACATGGGCACGGAGTGGAAGGCCGTTTCGGATGCCAAGGACGTCTTCGAGGGTCGCGATCGCGCAACCGGCGACGTGAAATGGACCGCGACGCGCGTCGATCTCGTTTTCGGCTCCAACTCGCAGCTGCGCGCGATCGCCGAAGTCTACGGCCAGTCCGATGCTGAGAAGAAGTTCGTCCAAGACTTCGTTGCGGCATGGACCAAGGTCATGAACGCCGACCGCTTCGACATCGCTTGATGTGAGCTGAATTATAATCCGGGCGCGGCTTGCTTCAGGCCGCGTCTGGATCATGTCTTTCACAACGCTTCCGAAGCGGGGCGGCTTTCTCCCGCCTAATACCCATCGCGATTGGCGGCAGCGGCCCAGATGGCACCGACCCAAGCGGCCGCGATTGCGAGCACAAGAGCAAAGCAGGCGACGAAAGCTCCGGCCGAGACAAGCTTCGCGGCAATCGCGGCTGCCTGAACAGCTTGAGCCTTGGCTTTATCGATGGCCTGATGGTACTGCTGCTCGTATTGAGCCACCTCGTTCTTCGCCTGATCGACCGGAATATTCTGCGCGCGAGCCAAAGCGTCCGCGGCACGGGCGCGTGCCTCATCGGCCTTGGCAGGATCGCCGGTCAACACGGCTTGAACGGAGACGGCCGCCGCCTGACGCAATGCCTGCGGGTCATTGCCGCTGTTGCGGATCTGCTCCTCGATCGCATCAATGGGATTGGGCATGTTGCCCATAGCCGGCGCAGCGCCGACCGCTACTGTATGAACTGTCTTACCAGCACCGGACAGGAGCTCGGTCACTCCGCTGAAAGCACCGCCAACCACGGTTCCGATCGATGTCGTCAGCAGATAGATGACAATCAGGGTCGAGACCGCCCAGGAGGCAATCCCATGCAGGCTTCCGATCGTGGTCGAGATTGATCGCGAAAGCCGGCTTGCGATATAACCGCCGACGAAGGACGCAATCAGGCCTGAACCGATGAACCAGGCGGCGCCGGAAAGCGAGGCCGTGAGGCTGGGCGCATTCTGGCCACCGCCAGGATTGACGATGGCTGCGCCGATGCCGATGCCCAAAAGGTTAAGCACAATCTGCACGGCAAGCGCCACCGCGCTCGCCGCAAGGATCGCGCCCCAGGATGTTCGGCGCATGATCGGCATATCTTCGGATGTCGTGAAAGGGGGATTGTAGCTGACGGATTCACTCACGGAACTGACCTCGCGACGAGTTTATAGGAGCGGGTCGCAATCTGCTGACCCGCTGATTTTTTGAATTAATAATGACCATGGAGGTGGCAACGGCGCGTCTGTGGATGGCGTCGCCGTTGCCGGCGCCTGTCAGCTGGCAGGGCTCAGCTGCAGGCGCGAGACGCCCGCCGCCACGTTGAGGCCAGTACCGGCCTCCGCGCTCAGCGGCTGGAGGGCAAAATTCTTGGCATTGCCGCCGATCAGGACATTGGCGCCGAGACCCAAGCCGACGGAAGCGCCTGCCGAGGCTCCGACATAGGTGCCGGCCAGAGCGCCGTCCCTGATACGGGTCGGAGCGGTATTCACCACGATCCAGCTTAGATAGCTCTTGCCGGTGATCCCAACATCGATCCCGAGCTTGCCGATCGTCCCGGCATAGCGCTCGACCTTGCCGCTGCGCTGCTTGAAGGTGCAGCTGACCTTCTTGCTGGAGCCAAGGATCATTCCGACGCCGCCTGCGACTTCGCAGGAGAGCGTGCCGAGACGCTCCTTCGGTTGGGAGGCGATCTCTGACGATTTCTTCTTCGGATGATGGATGCTAGCAGCGGCGGCAACCGAGGCAAAGGCAACGGAAATGGTCGCGGCCACAATGATCAGTCTTTTCATGATTTCTCCTTCAGGAGCTTGAGCGCAGCCGTCTATCCGGCCTGCATTCGTGTGGCTAAGCGCCGGTCTCGAGCGGATCTCACGATCCTCGATCGGCGCGGATGACTATGTTGTTGATGATGCGAATTCCGGCATATTCGCCGGCAATATCGAGTGCCTGCGCACGAGCTTCGTCGGACGACGCAATGCCTGACAGGACAATTGTACCCTCCGTCGCGGCAACCTCGATATGCGAGTCTTCCAGCCCTTCGGCGCAAGCGATCAAGCAGCGGATAGCCGCGCAGGTTGCGCAGCTATCAGACGATGTCGTCAGCGATGACAGGTTGGCTAGAAAAAGCATCGGAAGCCTCGACAAATCGCGGGAGCATGTTTCGCAAGCAGAAAAGCTTTAGCGAAGCGCGTTCTTGATAGCGTCCTTGGCCTTGCCGACCTTGGCCTGGATCTTTCCTTCGACCTTTTCGGCTGCGCCTTCCGTCTGGAGCCTGTCATTGCCGGTCAGTTTGCCTGCAGCCTTCTTGATAGAGCCGCTTGCTTCCTTGACTGCGCCTTTGATGCGATTCTTGTCCATTTCTGATCTCCTTGAGCTTTGTTTCAAAAGAGGAGGCATCGGCATCGGCCGAAGCCATGAACAATGAATTAGGGCGGCAATGGATGCGCTTGCAGAGCAGAATCTACTATTCGCATTAGTAGAAAATAGCCTTTTTAGGCTGCAATATGCCTTCGTGCACTGGCGGCACCGGCTGAAAGCAGAAAGCGCCAGCCTATTTCGACTTCTTCCCCTTCGAGGCCGTCGGCAAGCCGGTGAAGCCGCGCTCTCTGGCCCAGATCACAGCCGCCGAGCGTCGGTTGACGCCGATCTTCGCATAGAGCGATGCAACATGGTTGCGGATGGTATTCCTGGAGAGATGCAGCGTCTCGCTCATTTCCGCATCGCTTTGGCCTCGGCAAATCAAGGCCAGGATCTCCCTTTCGCGGTCGCTGAGATCGAGAAGCTGCGCCGAGGGCACCTTTCCATTCGACACCTGCCGCAGGGTCGCGAGCCGATCGACAACCGAGCGGCTGAACCAAGAGGTGTCGGCCATCACGCTTTCGATGGCTTCGATCAGTTCGGCTTCGCTGCGCCTGCGCTCGGTAATATCCTGCAATGACCAGATGACACATTGTTGGTCGTTGATCTCGACACGCTCGGCAGAGACTAGGCAATCCGCAACGCCGCCGCCCTTTTGCGTCATCCGCATCAGCTCGTCGCGAAGCGGGATGTTATCGACCAGTTTGCGCTCCATCGCCCGCCGGGCGGTGACCTCGCCCCAGAGGCGCAGCTCGCCCGCCGCCTTGCCGATGACCTCCTCCAAGCTACAGCCGCAAAGCTGCAGGAAGGCGTCGTTGACCTCGGTGAAGACGAAATCGTCGAGGCGCGAAATGGCCGCCGGCGCCGGTGAAAGCCGGAATGATTTCGAAAAGCGCTCCTCACTCTGACGCAGTGCATTCTGCGCCTTTCTTCGTGCGTCGAGATCGGCAAAGGTGAACAACATGCAGGCCTCCTCGCCGACCGCGATGGGCTCGCCGGCGACGACAACGAGCCGGTCGCCACTATCGGGCAAAGGGATCAACGCCTCGCGCTGGCGGATCAATCGGCCTTCCACAAGCTTCGCCAACGCATCCTCGCCCGTATCGCAGTTGGCAAACAGACCCATTTCATCCACGGACTTCCCGATGACATCTTCCTTGGCATAGTTCGTCATTTCGACGAAACCCTGGTTGACCCGGATGAAGCGAAGGTCATCGAGGCGGCAGATCAAACCGGGAGCCGGATTGGCATTGAACGCTCTCTCGAAACGCTCCTCCGCCTCAAATAGCGGCGTCTCGTCGCGAATGATCAGGGCAAGCACATCCGGACGGGCGCCGGCATCGGCAATGACCAGGCTGCGAACCGTGTGAACCCAGACGAGATCCAGATCGGCAACGGGCGATATTTCGACAGTCACCTCCTCGACCGTTTCGCCCTTCAACAGGCGCTCGATCGGGTATTGCCCCTCCTCCAGCAGATGGTTGTTGCGGTAGCGCAGCGTGAAAGCCTGCCTGTAGCCCGCCGCATCGCCGCCCAGCTCCTCGATGGTCGAGATTCTGTGCATCTGCAATGCAGCACTGTTTGCCCAGGAAATCTCTCCCTCGGGATCGAGCAGGATGATGCCATCGCTCAACCCGGCAACGAGTTCGCGCAAGACGTTTCGGTTCACGTTCGGCGGCTGTATTCCATCGCTCATGCAATGCCTCATATGGACGACTGGCGATTTAGATAGGAAGGCCAGCCGATAAGAGAAGCGATTGCGACGACAGCACATGCCGGTGCCAGCCGGAAAACGGCCTGAGGCCGTTCCTCAGTCTACACAGGACAAGGGCGCGACATTCTGCAACGACAGCGGCAGGGCAATGACGGGATTGGGGATCGTAAGCGCATCCAGCGTCGCCGTCTGTTCGGGCGAAAGCCGGACTTCGAGCGCACCCATATCCTCATTGAGCTGTTCCAGTGTATGGACGCCGATAATCGTCGAAGATACGCCAAGGCGCGCCATTGCCCAGGCAAGGGCGACGCGTGCGGCTGTCGTACCGAGTTCATCGGCAACGCGGAACAGGGCGTCGACGATTTCAAGATCCTGCTCGTCGGGCCTTTGCGCCAATTGCGCTGCATGTGCTGTTCTTGCGCCCGTATTGTTGGCACGCGTATATCGGCCGCTGATGAGGCCGCCGCTCAATGGCGAATGCGAGACGACGCCAAGCCCCAGGCCGCGTGCCAAGGGAATGAGCTCGATTTCAAATAGCCGTGCGGCAAGCGAATATTCGATCTGCAAACCGATGAATGGAGCCCAGCCATTGGACTGCGACAGGAGATGGGCATGCGCCACCTTCCAGGCCGGCGTATCTGAAATGCCGAAATAACGCAGCTTTCCTGACTGAACGAGATCGTGGAGCGCCTCCAGCATTTCTTCCAAAGGCGCCTGTATGTCCCAATTGTTCAACCAATAGAGGTCAAGATAGTCGGTACGCAGCCGACGAAGGGTCTCCTCGAAGCCGTCGATCACGGCTTTGCGGCCAAGCCTTTCTCCATGTCGCGCGACATCGAATTTGGCGGCGATGACAAGACGATCGCGCTGGATCGAGTTTTGTGCGACATAACTGCCGACGACCGTCTGGCCGCCCGCTTTCATCGCTCCATTGCCTGTATCCAGATAATTGCCACCGAGTTCGAGATAGCGCGTCAGGATCGCCGCAGGCTGATTTTCATGCGAATGCCGGATGAACCCCTTATCGAAAGTCATGGTCCCGAGCGCAAGCGGACTGACGCGCAACTCCGAGCGGCCGAGTGCGGCATAGTCTTCAAGATGCATGCATAATCCCCCAGCCGGCCTGCAACCGTTACATACCCGTGTAGGTTATGTAAAAGCATCCAGCAAAGGAGATAAGCACCAATTTCCAATTTTACAATTCGGGAATCCGGATAATCGGCCCGATATCGTTCAATTTTGCAATTGCGAAGAGTGAGGAACAGTTCTAGCGCTTGCGTATGAACTCGGTGCGAAGAACCAAACCCTTGATCCCGTCGTAACGGCAATCGACTTCTTCGGGATTGTCGGTCAGCCGAATCGACTTGATAACGGTACCCTGCTTCAAAGTCTGATTGGCGCCCTTCACTTTCAGATCCTTGATGAGGGTGACGGAGTCGCCATCGGCAAGCACGTTGCCGCTTGCATCGTGAACGACAAGCTCCGTGGCGGCGGCAGCCGCTGCCATCTCCGCAGCAGGTCGCCACTCGCCGGTCACTTCGTCATAGATATATTCGTCATTTTGGCTGGTCATGCCAAACTCCATTCTGCAAGTTTCCTGAGCATTCCAAAGCCGGCAAATGCCTGGCTTTCATCTCATTCACGATCTGTGAACGGCATCTACCCGAGACAATCATCCCATGCAACAAGCACGGAGCGAGGAGCCGATGCGGACACTCGGCTTTGCTATTTCAGCTCGGCTACCGGCCAGGGATTACGGCCCTCCCGAAGCCACGACAGCGTATCGACCCAGAAACCGGCAGCATGGCTATCGTGAAAGAGGCCGAAATGGCCGATTGCATCCCGACCGAAATCAGCCGGACGGAGCAGCACCGGCTGGCATTGCGCGCCGGTATAATAATTCAGTGTGCGGCGAATTGCCGGTACGGTGCCAAGCTCGTCGTCCGAAACCGCAACGGCCAGGATCGATGCTTTGACGGCGCTCATTCGCCGCAGCACCTCCCACCTCTCGCCCACAGGATGGCTGCGCTCGAACCTGGGGCCACGAAAGCTCCACTCGTTTGCCACGCCTTTCGGCAGATCCTCCAGCCAGCCAAGCCGCCGGCCCGGGAAATAGCCGCAGAGCGCAGTCATCGCAGGCATAGCGACATGCCATTTGAGGAATAGAGCGGCCCGCCTGCTGGGCATGTAATCGCCCCACCAGGCATATTGAGCTCCGACCGTCAGCATCCTGTCGATCTCCGGAGCATTCTCAGCCAATCCCGGCAGGAATCCGCCGACGCTATGACCCACCACCAAAAGCGGACCGTTGCGGCGGTGATCGGTCATCAGCCGAAGCGCGGCATCGAAATCCTGCTCGCCCCAATCCCGCCACCGATAACGGGATCGACGCAGCAGTTGCGGGCGCGACTGGCCGATGCCCCGATAATCGAAGGTCAGGACATCGAACCCATGCCGCGCCAGAAATTGCGCATAGCGGTGATAATAGCGCGCGAGAACCCCGGTGGCCGGATTGATGATGACGCTACCTTCTGGCCTTTTCTTCTCCGCCAGCCAAAGGTGGCCACCGAGAACGACGCCATCCCGGCAGGGGATGGAAATCGAAAGACTGCTTTCATTCAAGGATGGTCGAGGTTGCTGGCTCATGGGCGTCAAGATGGAACGATCGCCGCGTTGTGTATATTCACTACCCGGTATACATTGAGCCATGAGAGACAGTTCCCTGCCGACACGCGAGCGCATTCTCCAGGCCGCCGCAAAGCTCTTCCACAGCGACGGCATCCGCGCGATCAGCGTCGACGCCATCGCAGAGAAAGCGGGCGTCACCAAGCGCACGCTCTATTATCATTTCCGCAGCAAGGACGATCTGATCGCCGCCCATCTGCAGGCGCGCGACGAGCCGAACCTTGCCTTCTTCAAACGCTGGTTCGAAGAAACCGAAGGCGACATTTCAGAAAAGGTTGCCGGCATTTTCCGCCAGCTGGGGCAATCGGCGCGCAGCACCAAATGGAAGGGCTGTGGTTTTTTGCGGACTTCGGTGGAACTCATCAACCTTCCCGGCCATCCCGCGTTGGTTGCGGCGCGCGCTCACAAGAAACGCGTTGAGGAGTGGCTGGGATCGGTCTTTATGGAGGCGGGTGCAGGCAACAATGCCCTGCCGCTCGCGCGCCAGATCATGCTGCTCCTCGACGGTTCCTTTGCGGTGGTCCTGCTCCATCGCGATCCGAGCTACATGGAAACCGCTGCTGATGCGGCGGCACGGCTGATTGCCGAACGATTGTCGGATGCAAAGGCGTCCGAGAACCGGCTCTCGGGCGCTGCATAGCAATACGCTCAATGATACTTCAGGCGCTCGCGACCGAGGATGGCGGGTGCGTCCACACCAGCGATCGGCTGGGAAAGATCGCTGGAAATATCGCCGGCAAGCTGCAGGTCGAGATAGCGTGCGCAGCAGACCCGCAGGAACGATGTGAAATTGCCGAGATCGTGGCCGGCGTCGATCGACTCATGGTGCAGCTTGGTAATGAGCTGCACCACGTTCATGCCGTCGCGCCTGGCGATTTCCTCCAGCTTCGACCAGAAGAAATTTTCCAGTCTGACGCTGGTCACCATACCATCGATGCGCAGGGAGCGCGTGGTGCTTTCCCAGAGCCTAGCATCGGCCTTGATGAACAATTCGCACATGCGCGCCTCCCTTAAGTTTCAAGCGGCGTTTGCCGCCGACAAAGCATTGGCATCCAGCACGGCCATGAATTGACGCAGCCATGACGGATGCGCCGGCCATGCCGGTGCGGTCACGAGATTGCCATCGGCAACGGCGTCATTGATAGCGATGTCGGCATAAGTGCCGCCGGATAGCTCCACCTCGGGACGGCAGGCGGGATAGGCCGAGCAGGTGCGTCCCTTGAGGACACCGGCAGCACTCAGCAATTGCGCGCCGTGGCAGATGGCGGCAACCGGCTTGTCCGCCTCGAAGAAATGCTGAACAGCCTTGATGACCTCTGGATTCAGGCGCAGATATTCCGGCGCGCGGCCGCCCGGAATGACGAGCGCATCATAGTCTTCGGCGCGGATGCTGGCGAATGTCGCATTCAATGCAAAATTATGACCGCGCTTCTCGGAATAGGTCTGATCACCTTCGAAATCATGAATGGCTGTTGCGACCGTCTCGCCGGCATTCTTGCCCGGGCAGACGGCATGAACCATGTAGCCGCAGGCAAGCAGCGTCTGGAACGGCACCATGGTCTCGTAGTCCTCGGTGAAATCACCGGTAATCATCAGAATCTTTGCTGCTGGCATCGCATCCTCCCTCAAAACCAACGGACGACAGTCTAGCAAAACGCCTGCGATAGCGGGTATTAGGCGAATACTACACGCCGTTTATGACCCTGCCTATTGCGCCGGCGAGCGGCTGATGTCCGGGATCGCGCAGGCTTCGCCACCGCCGAAGAGGCGCGAACGGGTCAGAAATCGCTTCTCCCGCCCATTGTCGAGCGAGAACATGCCGCCGCGTCCCGGTACGACATCGATGATGAGCTGCGTGTGCTTCCAGGCTTCGAACTGGCTGCCGCTGATATAGACCGGTACGCCGCCGATCTCGCCGAGCTTGACGTCGTTGTCGCCGATCATGAATTCGCTTGCCGGATAGCACATCGGCGAAGAGCCGTCGCAGCACCCGCCCGACTGATGAAACAGAATATCGGGATGGTCTTGCTGTATCTCGCGGATAAGCTCGAGCGCCTTGTCGGTCGCGAGCACCCGCGGCGCCGATCCACTGTGATCCATGATGATCCTCCATCACTCCCCGAAAATGCTTGAAGGCTCCCGGCCGCAGCCGGGAGCCTTGTTCGTTTGGTTGGGAGAACTTTAGAAGAAGCCGAGCGCCTTCGGGCTGTAGCTGACCAGCATATTCTTGGTCTGCTGGTAGTGATCGAGCATCATCTTGTGCGTCTCACGTCCGATGCCCGATTGCTTGTAGCCGCCGAAAGCGGCATGGGCTGGATAGGCATGATAGCAATTCGTCCAGACGCGACCGGCCTGGATTTCACGGCCAAAGCGATAGGCGCGATTGCCGTCGCGGGTCCATACACCGGCACCGAGGCCATAGAGCGTGTCGTTGGCAATTTCGAGCGCTTCCTTCTCGTCCTTGAAGGTCGTCACTGAGACGACCGGGCCGAAGATCTCCTCCTGGAACACACGCATCTTGTTGTGACCCTTGAAGATAGTCGGCTTGATGTAATATCCGCCCGACAGCTCGCCGCCGAGATCTGCGCGCGCGCCGCCCGTCAGCACTTCGGCGCCTTCCTGCTTGCCGATATCGAGATAGGAGAGGATCTTCTCCATCTGTTCGCTCGAAGCCTGGGCGCCGATCATGGTCGCGGCATCAAGCGGATTGCCCTGCTTGATGGCCTCCACACGCTTGACGGCCCGCTCCATGAAGCGGTCGTAGACCGATTCCTGGATCAAGGCACGGCTTGGGCATGTGCAGACCTCGCCCTGGTTAAGCGCGAACATCGCAAAGCCTTCGAGCGCCTTGTCGAAGAAATCATCATCCTCGGCCGCGACATCGGCAAAGAAGATGTTCGGCGACTTGCCGCCGAGCTCGAGCGTGACGGGGATGAGGTTCTGGCTGGCATATTGCATGATCAGCCGGCCGGTCGTCGTCTCGCCGGTGAAAGCGATCTTGGCGATGCGCGGGCTGGTCGCCAGCGGCTTGCCGGCCTCCAGGCCGAAGCCGTTGACGATGTTGAGTACGCCCGGCGGCAGGAGATCGCCCACCAGCTCAGCCCAGACCAGAAGCGAGGCCGGCGTCTGCTCGGCGGGCTTGATGACGACGCAATTGCCGGCGGCAAGCGCCGGCGCAAGCTTCCAGGCGGCCATCAGGATCGGAAAGTTCCAGGGAATGATCTGGCCGACGACGCCAAGCGGCTCATGGAAATGATAGGCGACGGTATCGTGGTCGATCTCGCCGATCGAGCCTTCCTGGGCGCGGATGCAGGAGGCGAAATAGCGGAAGTGATCGACAGCGAGCGGAATGTCAGCCGCCATGGTCTCGCGGATCGGCTTGCCGTTGTCCCAGCTTTCGGCCTGCGCCAGCACTTCCAGCTTGTCTTCCATGCGCTGGGCGATCTTCATCAGGATATTGGAGCGCTCGGTGGTAGATGTCCGCCCCCACTTGTCCTTTGCCGCATGGGCGGCATCGAGCGCGGCGTTGATGTCCTTTTCGTCGGAGCGCGGTATCTCGCAGATCTTGCCGCCGGTGATCGGCGTGAGGTTGTCGAAATACTTGCCAGCGATCGGCTCGCGCCATTGGCCGCCGATATAGTTGCCATATTTCAGCTTGAACGGAGATTCCACGATCTTTTGATGCAGCATGCCATCCTCCCTTGGTCGGCAGGTTCGATAAGCGAACCGGATGGGAGAAGTCTGCGGGCATATGGCGGCAGGCGATAGGGGCCGCCTTACATGCTGCAACGCACAGTGTCGCAACTCTGCGACAGCTGCCGGATCGAATGCGCGTTGACTGTGCTTCAGTGCAGATTGAGCCGCTTCATCTTCCGATGCAGCGTCGAGCGGCTCATGCCGAGCGACGCGGCTGCCTGAGAGACATTGCCGTTGGCGCGCGAAAGAGCCCTAAGCAGGGCAGCGCGCTCTGCCTCGATCAGATCCTCGCCCACAGCCCCTTGCCGCTCGCGAAGAACATCGGAAGCTGGAATGCCCGCGGCAATGCGATGATCGTCGAGCTTCAATGCAAGGCGGGCTGCGCGGGTCGCACCGAGCACGAGGTCGTTGCGGTCGACCGCCAGCAGTGCCGAGGTGGACGCGGTATCCGTCGGCACCATGACGAAGCGGGCACCAGCAAAGGCGCTGCGGAAAAGATTGAGCTCGATGCGCACTGCCGCGTCGCGCACCGTCTGCGACAGGATCGCCAATGTCGCATCATTCACGTCGTCGCGGCAGCTCGAAATGTCGAGCGCGCCAGCAAGCTGGCCGCGATGATCGCGGATCGGTGCCGTGGTGCAGCTGAGATTGATGTTGGAGCAGAAGAAGTGCTGGTCGCGGAAGATCGCAACGGCTCGCTCGTCGGCAAGCGCCGTGCCGATGCCGTTGGTGCCGATGCTCGCTTCCGTCCAGATAGATCCGGTCCATAGGCCGAGATCGTGGAACTCCTTGTCGTCGCCGGCAGCACCGCGGCGTTCCAGCGCGATACCGTTGCGATCGGTCAAAAGCAGGCAGCAGCCAGCCTTGCCGACCGCGACAAACAGGCGATCCAACTCATTGGCAGCTTCGGCAACCAGCCGTTCCGATCGCTCCAGCGCCATTTGAAATTCCTGGCTGGTCAGCCGCATAGGCAGACGCTTCTCCTCCGGCGCAAGGCGATGCATGACCATGCACCGTCGCCAGGAAGCCGCAACTGACGAACTCGCCGCCGCGGATTGCGCCGACGCGTAAACCTGATCCGCATGTGCGGAATAGTCGTGCATTTGGCTCCTCCCACCGAACGCTAACCCAATTGTCGCTAAAAATGGCGATTGAAGCAATCCTCCCGACAGCTTTCACCCCGAATGGCGGAATTCAGCAGCTACCTTGTTGACGGTACGGTCTTTTTCAGCGCCACGCCTTTCAGCCCATGACTGCACGGTCCGACAATCGAAGCTTTCTGGCCGATGCCGTGCATTTTGGCTTGGCGCACAAGCAACCGAGATCTGACCCGCCAATCGAGACCTTTCAGGCGCCTGTCAGCGTGTTGCGGTAGCAGCTTTCCTCAAGGGAAACGGAGCGAAAGGCGATTGGTGAGCCCAGCTCCACGAGCGGCTGTCTCGACATTGATGGAAAGTCGGCTTTATGCAGGCATGGCAGCGAGGCCGAGGGGCCATAAAAGAAATGCTGGGGCGTTCCGCCGACACCGGTCGCAGACGAATGGCTGGCGGCCTTCACTGCTTCTTCAACACCTCGACCATTAAGCCTCCGGCGAATCGCGCATTTCTGGAGCGCCCGATCGTTATCATCGCCATCTTCCTCGCCTTGTCATTGCTCGTCATGTGGGCGGCCGATTATCCCTTGGGCATCTGGATGAAATCGTTTCCCGCGCAATTGCGGGGGACGGCGAAGTGGATCAGCAGCCTCGGCACCGGGCTTCTGGTGCTCTCATTCAGCGGAGCGCTGCTGATATTTGCGATCCTCGCGCCCGCGCACAAACTGCGGAAATCCATGCGAACAGGGGCGGATCTCATCGCGACTGCGGCTGCCTTCGTCTTCCTGGCGGTCGCCGGCGGCGGCATTGTCGATTCGCTCGCCAAGAACATCATCGGTCGCGCCAGGCCGGAACTCCTGGATACGAACGGCGCCTTCTCTTTCCGACCTTTTGCCTTCCACGCCGACTTCGCGTCCTTTCCCTCCGGACATTCGGCAACGGCCGGCGCCATGGCGATGTCGCTGGCGCTGGTCTTTCCTCGCCTTCGCCCCGTCTTCATGCCTGTCGGCGTCCTGATCTGCCTGTCGCGCCAATGGGTTGGCGCGCATTGGGCAAGCGACACGCTGATGGGCTGGGGCGTCGGCGTCGCTTTTGCCCTGTGGCTGGCGCACGCATTCGCGCGCCGGCGCCTCCTCTTCGCCTATGATGCCAGTGGCCGCTTGTGTCCTGGGGAACAATACAAGGCAAGTCTCGCCGTTCTGCGCGCTTTGATCCGGCGCATGCCGGTCATCGGCAAGAAAACGGTGCCTGCAGCAAAATCGTGCCCATCGCAGGCTCGTCTGGCATCTCGTAGCCTTGAAATTCGATCCTGATCCCTTCAGGCGAGTATAGCTTTCCCACCTCATTTGTCTGCTTCGGCACGGCTGATGCCACCCTTTCTCACCGAATGCCAAATTATCGCCGTGCAGCGACGGATTTGCCTTTCGCCGCCGTTTAAGCGCTGAAGGGATAACAGCTTGAAGCTCTTTGAAGGACGAATGAGGACATCATGAAAAAGATCATTTTGCTGGCTTTTGCCGCGACCGCCTGCTTTGCGGCCATCTCGCCAGCCGAAGCCCGCGATGGATGCGGCATCGGCTGGCATCGCAACCCATACGGCTACTGCCGCCCGGATGGACGGCCTGTGGTCGTCGTGCCAGCGGTTCCGGCCTATGGCATCTTCTATCCCGGCCGCGGCTATTGGGATGGGCACCGCTATTGGGTGCATCGCGAGTGGTGGCATGGTGGCTGGCGTTATCGCTAAGCTACTCTTCCGCGATGTGCGCGGCCCGGTCTCATAGATCGGGCCGCATGCCAATCGACAGATCGATCTTGCTTCTCTCCATCCTTCCGCAGCCTAGCTCCGCGATGTAAAGCTCACGGTGGTTTGCCGGTTTGACATGGCAGCCCATAGAAACGTGCAATTGACGGCGACAATGCAACTGGTCAAAGTTGTGGCGAGACCGGTTTACGGAAAAAGACGCCGCCAGCATGAGCAAAAGCATCATCAGCGACCATCAAGGACCGATCATCGTCTTCGACGCCATGTGCGTCCTGTGTACCGCCAACGCCCAGTTCGTGCTTCGTCACGACCATCTTGGTCGTTTCCGTCTTGCCTCCATGCAGAATGAAACCGGCATCGCGCTTTATCGCCGCTGCGGCATGGATCCCGCCGATCCCGACAGCCTCATCATCGTCGACGGCGCAAAGGTATTACGCGACAGCGACGCGGTGCTGGCCATTTATGCCGGTCTCGGCTGGCCCTGGAAGGCGATTTCGGTGCTGCGCATCGTACCCCGTCTGCTGCGCGATCCGATCTACCTCTGGCTTGCTCGCAATCGCTACCGCCTCTTCGGCAAACGGGAGACATGCTGGCTACCGACACCAGAGCAGGCGAGCCGTATCCTTTGAAAAGAATCCTCGTTCTTGGCGGCTATGGCGGGTTCGGCGCGCGGCTGTCGCGGCGCCTTGCCGGCGACGGTTTCGAGGTTCTGGTTGCCGGACGCAATCTCGAAGCGGCAAAGGCACTCGCCGCTCGATTGCCGCATGCGATTGCCCTTCAAGCCGATCGAAATGGCGATATCACCGCGATCCTCAGCGAGCACCGGCCCTTTCTGTTGATCGATGCGGCGGGCCCCTTCCAGCAAAGCGATGACAGAGTTGCCCGAGCCTGCATAGAGGCCGGTATTCACTACATCGATCTCGCCGACGCGCGCGATTTCGTCGGCGCGATCGGCTCGCTTGACGAAGAGGCCAAGGCCGCTGGCGTCACTATCATCTCGGGGGCGTCGAGCGTGCCGGCGCTCTCCGGCGCCGTGGTTGCCGACCTTGCCAAGGACATGGAGGAGGTTCGCTCGATAGAAATGTCGATCAGCGCCTCCAATCGCGCGACCGCCGGCGCCTCGGTCGCATCGGCGATCCTGAGTTATGTCGGCAGGCCGGTGCGGCTCTGGCGCGGCCGGCGCTGGCAAGACGCGATGGGCTGGCACATGCTGAAGCGCGAAACCTATGCCGTCGCCGGCCAACGCCCTCTGCGCCGGTTGGTGGCGCTTGCCGACGTGCCGGATCACGATCTGCTGGTCGATCGCGTTGCCGGACGGCCCCGCGTCATTTTCCGGGCTGGACCTGAATTCGCCTTTCAGACTTTGGCACTCTGGTTTTTGTCCTGGCCGGTCGCCTGGAGCTGGCTGACATCGCTTACAAAGATCAGCCGCTTTCTGCTGCCGCTGCAACGCCTGACAGCGAGGCTTGGGACCGCACGCTCGGCCGTGACGATTGAGATCAAGGGGATCGAGCAAGACGTCATGAAGGCTCGCCGCTGGACTCTGCTTGCGGAAAATGGCGACGGGGTGGAAATCCCCACGCTTCCGACGCAATTGCTGGCGCGGGCCTTGCGCGACGGCCGCCTTTCACCCGGCGCCCGTCACGCCGGCGGGCTCCTGTCGCTTGAGGATTTCCGGAGCTTGTTTCGCGATCTGGCAATCACTGAGGAAACGACGGAAGCACCCTATACTCCGCTCTATAAGCGTGTCATGGGTCCTGCTTTCGCGCATCTTTCCGAGCCGGTACGTGCCATGCACCATGTCTTCGGCGATGGTGGCGCAAAGGGCGAGGCAGTCGTCACCCGTGGGCGTTCTCCTCTGGCCCGGCTGATCGCGAATGTGTTCGGCTTTCCTGCCACTGGCAAGCATACTCTGCATGTGTCCTTTGGGGAAAATAATGGCATCGAGCGATGGACGCGGGATTTTTCCGGCCAGCGCTTCCTCAGCCATTTGAGCGAAGAGAATGGCGGCCTCGTCGAACGCTTCGGTCCCTTCCGCTTTTCGTTCGATCTTCCCATCCGTGGCGACGGACTCAGCATGGAGATGCGACACTGGTCGTTCCTGCGCATTCCGCTGCCGCTCTTTCTGGCGCCCCAAAGCATCGCTCATGAATGGGCGGAGGACGACCGCTTCCACTTCGATGTACCGATTGCCCTGCCGCTCATCGGCCCGGTCGTTCATTATCGAGGCTGGCTGCAGCCAATCGAATGACCCAATCCGGCTTCCTCGCCCGCAAGCCAGCAGCTATCGGCCTACTTGTGGCCGATAGCGCGAGCGGAACGAATGACCGTCAACCGGCAGCACTGGCGGCACTGAGGACCGCCTTGACGGTTGCCGTCGCGACATCGGCATCGATACCGACGCCGAAAACCTGCGATCCGTCCGACCGGACGCATTGTAGATAAGCAGCCGCTTTCGCATCACTGCCGCGACGCAGGGCATGCTCCTGATAATCCATGACGCTCAGTTCCACTCCGAAAGCCTCGGCAATCGCGGCAAGTACCGCCGAAACGAGGCCGTTGCCGCGACCGCTGACGGCAACATCGCGATTGCCATGGCGAATGCGGCCGGTGAAGGTGCGCTCCGCACCGGCTCCCCTGCGAAAACCACCCTCGTAATCGACGAGTTCGAAGCGCTCGACATCGTCAACATAATAGGCGTGGACGAACGCCTTCCAGATATCTTCGGCCGTCAGTTCGCGCTTCGTCTCATCGGCGAGGAGCTGCACCCGCTTGCTGAAATCGACCTGCATGGCGCGGGGCAGCTTCAAGCCCCTGTCCTGCTCGATTACCCAGGCGACTCCACCCTTGCCCGACTGGCTGTTGACGCGGATGACGGCTTCGTAGCTCTCGCCGATATCGGCGGGGTCGACCGGCAGGTAGGGCATTTCCCATACGCCGTCATTGCGCCGCTCATGCGCGGCAAAACCCTTGCGGATCGCATCCTGATGCGAGCCAGAGAAGGCCGTGTGCACGAGTTCGCCGGCGTAAGGGTGGCGCGGATGGACGGGCAGACCGTTGCAATATTCCACCGTCTTCACCACCTCGCGGATCGACGGAAAGGTCAGGCCGGGATCGATGCCGTGCGTGTAGAGGTTTAGCGCCAGCGTCACCAGATCGACATTGCCGGTACGCTCGCCATTACCGAACAGGCAACCTTCGACCCGATCGGCGCCCGCCAGCAGTGCCTGCTCGGCCGAGGCCACGGCCGTACCGCGATCATTATGCGGATGGACGCTGATGACGACCGCGTCGCGTCGCGAAATATGGCGGCAGAACCATTCCATCTGGTCGGCATAGACATTCGGCATCGCCACTTCCACCGTTGCCGGCAGGTTGAGGATGGCTGGGCGCTCCGCAGTCGGCTGCCAGACATCGAGCACGCGCTCGCAGATTTCGAGCGCGAAATCCGGCTCGGTGAAGCAGAAGGTTTCCGGCGAATATTCGAAGGTCCAGTCGGTTTCCGGCTGCTTCAGGCTTTCCTCCAGCATTGCGGTAACACCGCTGACGGCGAGATCGACGATCTCGTGTCGCTCCATGCCAAAGACGACGCGGCGGAAGAGCGGAGCGGTTGCATTATAGAGATGCACGATGGCTTTGCGGGCGCCGATGAGGGATTCGAAGGTACGAGCGATGAGATCGGCGCGCGATTGGGTCAACACTTGGATCGTCACATCCTCGGGGATGCGGTCTTCCTCGATCAGCGCACGGACGAAATCGAACTCGATCTGCGAAGCGGATGGAAAGGCGACCTCGATCTCCTTAAAGCCGGAGGCGAGCAGCATGTCGTAGAAGCGCAGCTTGCGCTCGACATCCATGGGATTGGCAAGCGCCTGGTTTCCGTCGCGCAGATCCGTCGAGAGCCACCGCGGTGCCTTGGCGAGGCGCCTGTTCGGCCATTGCCGATCCGGCAATTCGATGGGCGAGATAAAGGGGCGATATTTGGTTTCAGGATTCTTCAGCATGATCCATTCCGTTGCGTGTCGGTCAATTCGGGAGAAAGCGGACAGCAGAATACGGCCGCCGGGATGCCGTCAGGCCCGACGACCGCGGCTAAGTCGCAATGCAACGGAAAGCTGAAGAGAAAAGGATATGCAGGACGAGGCTCCGGCATCCATCCGCACGCGCTGCGATGCGGCGGCAGCGCTATGCGGCCGATCCGATCGATGCAGATTGTGGGATAAGGCAGACACGAAAGGAAATATCCTGCTGGAAAGGAACTCTAGCTTACTGCCGGCATCTTTGATATTCTCACGCGCATGGATCAATCATCGTCGCAAAAGGATCAAGCCTATCTGCAGCACGGCGCCGATGTCGCTGGAGGCGTCGCCGTCATCGCACACGACGATCATCGCTTCACCAGTTCTCGCCACAGCCATAGGCAGGCGCAACTGCTCTACGCCGTCAGCGGCGTAATCTCCTTGACCACGGATAGCGGCACCTGGGTCGTGCCGCCGAGCCGCGCGGTCTGGCTGCCGCCGCATCTCGAGCATGTGACGGCAAGTCATACAAGCGTTCAATTTCGCTCGTTGCTGATCGATGCCGACGGCAGAGATACCCTGCCGAAAGAGTGTATGGTGGTGGAAGTCACCCCGCTTCTGCGCGAGCTCATCCTGCGGCTCGCCGGCCTCGTCGATAAACCCGATCAC
This sequence comes from Rhizobium sp. 11515TR, assembly GCF_002277895.1. Taxonomy (NCBI): domain Bacteria; kingdom Pseudomonadati; phylum Pseudomonadota; class Alphaproteobacteria; order Hyphomicrobiales; family Rhizobiaceae; genus Rhizobium; species Rhizobium sp. 11515TR. The sequence goes on from NZ_CP022999.1 coordinate 857,285, forward strand.
AAAGAAGTCGCGGATGCGGTCGTTCGCCTGCTGCTTCTTGAACTCACTTTCCTGCCGGCACAGCCGCTGAAGCTACCGCTACCGAAACATCCGGCCCTTGCGGCGTTCTGTGAAACCTTGCTCGACGATCTTGCCAGCACAATCTCGATCGAAGAGGCGGCCGATGGGCTGCATATGAGCCGGGCAACCCTCATGCGGCTGTTTCAGCGCGAAACGGGACTGAGCTTCGGTCGATGGCGGCAACAGGCACGTATGTTGAAGGCTCTCACCTTGCTCGCAGAAGGTCGGACCATTCTCGATGTCGCGCTGGATTGCGGCTATGAGAGCCCCAGCGCCTTCTCGGCCATGTTCCGGCGTTCGCTCGGCCGCTCGCCTCGCGATTATTTTCAATCTGCAACGCTGACTGGCGAAACCAGCCAGGGAACGGACTAAGGGCTAGTTCTGCCGGTCGCCAGCCAGGCAACCGAACATGCGGAAATCGTGGAAGGCCTCTTTGAATCGCGCCTTCTGGCGCAGTGTGCCCTCATATTGGAAGCCCGCTTTTTCCAGAACCCGATCGGAAGCTGTGTTTCCCGGCAGCGTCCATGCTTCGATGCGATTGAGCGAAAAATCGTCGAAGCCGCACCGGACAACGGCGCGAGCCGCTTCGCTCATCAACCCTTTGCCCCAGGCCGAAGGATGCAGCTCATAGCCCAGTTCGCCGCATCTGGCACGCCGGTCGAAGCTGTTGAAGCGAATGGCCCCGAGCAATTGGCCGGAAACCCGATCCTCGATGATCCATGAACAACCTGCTCCTTTGGGGAAGATTTTGATCATCCATCGCAGGGAACGTTCGATCTGCGCCATTTTCGGCGTATCAACCCAATTCGAGAATCGTGTGACCTCCGGAATCGAAATCAACGCATGGAAATCGTCGCGATCATCCATGCTTGCTTCCCGCAGCCGCAGCCGCTCGGTTACAAGTGTGGGAAACTTGTCTTTTGAAAGGACCATCTTCAGGCTTTCAGCAGATTGGCAAGGATGATCTCGCGCCAGACGCGGGTGGGCGTGATCCAGGCATCCCAGGAATTATACTTGCCGGAATAGATGACAGCGGCGATACCCGCATCAGGCATCAACCAGAGCCTTTGCCCGCCATTGCCGAAACCAGCATACCACGGCCGCGGACCCTCAAACGCCGGAACTAGGTCCTCGCCACAAAACCACAATCTGCCATAGCTCAAACCATCCCCGGTCGAAATCGCCGGCGCGAGGGATTGCGCGATCCACTCTTCCGAGACAATCCTTTGGCCGTTCCACACGCCCTTCTGCAGGAAAAGCATGCCGATCTTCAGCAAGTCCGGGGCAGTCAGCCGTAATCCGGATGCCGGCGATGCCACGCCGTCACGCCCGGCGTTCCAATGGAATTTTGCAATCCCCAGCGGTTCGAAGAGAACCTCTCGCGCGAAATCAGGCAGGCGCTTGCCCGTGCCGCGCTCGATAATCGCGCCGACAAGCGCGACGCTGCCGCCGGAATAAATCCAGCGCGTTCCCGGCTCCGCGATCACCGGACGCTCCAGGACGAAACGATATCGGTCCGGCGCGTTCTCCACCGCAATTTCGCTGTTCAGCGGGTCGGTATAGGGACGATCCTCGTCCCACTCCATCCCCAGCGTCATCGTCAGCGCGTGGGCGATGTTGATCTTGGCGCGTGCAGAATCTCGGGCGAGATCGCCGTATTCCGGGAACTGCTCATAGAGGGATGCATCCGACGGCGGCACCAATCCCCCATCGAGCGCAATGCCATAAAGAAGACCGGCAATGCTCTTGGTGACCGAGCGAAGATCGTGCAGCGTATCCGCGTCGAAAGCGACATCCCCGAGCGGGTCTCCCCAATTTTCGTCGGAACCGACTGCATAATATTCCAGACATACACGCCCGGAACGAGCGGCAAGCACGACATGCAGATCGAGCAGCAGGCCGGATTCGATACCGGCTTCGAACTTGCGGCCGAGCCCAGGATCAAAGCCCATGGCCTGCAAGATTTCCTGATCAGACGACAAGGGTGAATTGCTCAGTGTCACGGCCATGAAATCGCCTTCCTCCGTTATGCGACTTTCAGCTCAGGCTAAAATCCAAGCATGTATTCGGCAAGGCGCTCACTCGACATTTCGCCGCCGCGGACGCCCATCGAAATCAGCTCCGTTCCACCCCCAATTCACCGTCCGCCTCCACGACGAACGCCGCCACCGTCCTATTGCGGCCGTTCAGCTTTGCCTTCAGCAAAGCGCCGTCCGCGCGGTTGATCAAGGTCGTAGTCGGTCCCGACACCGGGGAAGAGGCGATGCCGACGGAGACGGAAAGCGGCCCAACAATCCGCGCGCGATAAGAAAAAGGCGTGCCGAACACACTCGTACGCAGTTTCTCGGCAAGCGCAAAACCTTCCTCGTCGGTCATATCCGTGGCGATGACCGTTAACTCCTCCCCGCCGAAGCGGTAGACCGTACCGGCCTCGCCAACCGTGTCGGCAACGATCTGCCCGACATGCCGCAGCACCTCGTCGCCGGCATCATGGCCGAACTCGTCGTTGAAACGCTTGAAGTGATCGATGTCGATCATCATGCAGATGACCGTACGGGCGGATTGATCCCTGTGAAGGTTGTTGAGCGCCTCGTCCAGCGAGCGCCTGTTGAGCAGGCCTGTCAGCGCGTCGCGCACGGCCAGATTGATCAACCGGTCTCGGAGCTGCAGATTGGCGATCGCAAGGCCGATATTCTCGGCGATCAGCTCCAGATAGAGTCGCGGCGCATCGGCGGCCGTCGCATCCTTCGTGCGATCCTCGAAGTAAAGCAGGCCGATCGCCTCGCCGAGCGCGGTCAGGGGAACGCAGAGACCCGGCACGCCGGAGTGATCCAGATGCTGACAGGGAATATCGGTATCCGCCACGTGGCTGACATGCGGACGGCCACGGCGCAGGCCCCAGCAGGCGGAAGCGGCAAAGGAAGGCTCGGTATGTTCGGGCTCCAGCCACCGGCTGACTTCGCTCAGCGCCGTCCTGCTTTCGTTCATCGTGTAGAGGCATCCCGCGACGCCGGGAAAGATCTGCGGCACGAAGAGCGCAACGACTTCGGCAAGTTCTTTCTGGGCGTAGCAGGCTTGCAGCCGGTGCATCATCTGCAGGATGAGATCCTTGGTCTCCAGATCGCGCTTGCGCTCGGCGTCGAGACGGTTTCGCTCCAGACCGTTCTCGCGGAAGATCTGTATGGCATCATTCATTTCGCCGATCTCGTCACGGCGGCGGTCGGTCGGTACCTCGACGGCATAATCCTGTCTTGCCAGCCGGTTGACGATCCCGGTCATGCGCACCAGCGGCAGCGCCACCCGGCGCCGCAATATGAAATAGAGCACGCCGAGGAATATGACCGCAGTCAAGGCCAGCATCACTTTGGCAATGTTGGCCCAGAGATCGCTGCGTGCCTGCGCGGAATGGAAAGCCGCCTCAGTGCGCGTCGTCGCCAGGGCGCGAAACTGATTGACGCTGTTAAGCAGTGCCGTCTGAAGGCGCTCATGTTCAGGGCCGAACAGCGTATCGCGCGCACCGGCCTGATCGCCACCGGTATAGGCGGCGACTGCCGCCGCCTCCACCTTATCGAGCGCCTGCGCATTGACCGCCACCTCCTCGATGACCTGACGCTCGGCATCCGGAATGCCGGGGCCGCGCAGAGCATTGATGGCCGCATCCCGACGACGCTCTTCACCTTCGTCGACGGTGAAGGCATTCAGATGTCTCTCCTCGCCGCGCACGACATAGAGGCGAGCTTCGTCCGTCGTTTCCTCAGCGCCGAGTGCAAGCTCCTCGCCCATGCTGTTCAGCAACAGATGCTGCTCCACGGCCTGCCGCTCCTGCACAGCACTTTGGGCCGAGAGAATGAATGCCACAGCCGACAGCACGGTCAGGACCACGGTGATACCGTAGGCCCAATTCGTAATTGTGGTAATTCTCATCTGCCGTCCTCTGCGCCTTTTTCAGGCACTCCTAAAGTACACGCCGTGCCGAGCCCTCTATTATGAAAAGCAGCCGCGGGATCAAGCGAGAACATGCAGCGTGGAAAGCTTATTCCTGGCGCACAGGCACGAACCCTCGTCTGCATCGCGCGGCGTGGAGAGCTGTGAGCGTCGCGATCTTCTGACGAGAACCTCGGTTGCGGCCGAGCGGCCGCTTCCGAGATTCCCGGCTGTCGTCAGGGGTGAGTACGACAGCCGCGTCAACAAATCGATTTTCAGACCCGCAATCCATAGGCCAGCTGGAAGCTGGGAAATATATGCTTAAGTTCCACAAGTGACTGCCCCATTTTGAGACATCTTTCACGCAATGCTAAAATTTATCCTGCCAAGATTGGCCTTGCGCACGGCAATTGTTGTTCAAATCTCAGACAAGTGTGATGATTTGAACTTTCCAACCTAACCCATTTTCCTGAATAGCTCCTCGGCGTCTGCACAGATTCTGCAAAGACAGGCGCCATCGTCGCGCCATGAACAACACGCCCGAGACCATCACCGCTCCGCCCGCCCGCTTGCCACGCAGCCTTCTCAAAGAAGGCTGGTGGCTCGGGGACGATCGTCATCCTCAAGCCGATCCGCCCGCTCAAGGGGCCAAGATCATACCCTTCGCCGAATATCTCGCACGGAGCCGATGCCGATGAGCCTATCCGATACAGCGCCCCTTCCCTCAAACTTCACAAATAAATCCCATCGCAAACTCCTCACATTCATTGCCCTTGTCGCCCTGGCAGACCTTCTCCTTTTCGACAGACAGCCCGGCCTCAATCTTTTTATCTTCACCAATGCCGTTGCCGTCGGTCTGCTCAGCTCCTCCCGAAAAAGACCATCCATTCAAAAAATCGCGGCGCTTGTCGCCCTCGGCCTTGTCGCGTCCATTCCGCTTGCCGAAGCCGCCTCCTGGATGGGCATCGCAATCAGCCTTCTCAGCCTTTGCTTGATATCGCTCGGCATCAGCGGATTGATCCCCTCGCAATGGACCCGCCTGCCACTCGTGCTGCTGCGTTTCCTTCTGGACGTGCCGGCGCGGCCTTTTCGCCGCGCGAGCTATCGCTGGCTGCAGCGCCTGCAAAAACCGTCACCGCGCGGCGTGCGGCATCATCTTCGCAACTGGATCATGCCGCTGGTTTTTGCTGCAGGCTTTCTTGCCCTCTTCGCAGCCGCCAATCCGCTGATCGACAAGACGCTGCGCAGCATCGACCTTACCTTCCAGCTGCAACTGTTGAGCATATGGCGCATCGGTTTCTGGCTTGCCGTTGCAGCCTTCCTGTCCCTGCCGCTTCGCCCACGCCTCATGCGGCGACGCCCTCGCCGACGCGATGTCCCCGATATCGCAACCGAGACTGAAGATGCGCTATTCAGCCATGGTGCCCTGCTGCGTTCACTGCTGGTCTTCAACGCGCTGTTTGCCGTGCAGACGCTGCTCGATCTCACCTATCTCTGGGGCGCAGCCAGCCTGCCTGATGATATGACCCATGCCGAATACGCCCATCGCGGCGCCTATCCGCTGATGCTGACAGCAATCCTCGCTGCCATCTTCGTGCTTGCCGCCATGCGGCGCGGCGGACCGGGCGACAGAAGTCTCCTGCTTCGCGGCCTGGTGCTCCTCTGGATCGCGCAGAACATCCTGCTTTGTCTTTCCTCCATTCTGCGGCTCGATCTCTATGTCGAAGTCTATTCGCTGACGGAGCTGCGCGTTGCGGCCGGTATCTGGATGGGGCTGGTCGCGGTCGGTCTCTTCCTCATCCTTCTGCGCATCCTGCTGGATCGCTCCAACGAGTGGCTGATCGCCTTAAGCTCCGCGATGCTGGTTCTCACACTCTATGCCGCCGCATTTGCCGACATTCCTGCCTTCATCGCCCGCTTCAACGTTGCCCATAGTCGCGAGATATCGGGCGAAGGCGTCGTTCTCGATCTCGATTATCTCTCGACGCTCGGCTCGGCGGCCATTCCGGCGCTCGATACCTATCTGGCATCGCTGCCTGCCGACGTGGATGCTCGCAGGGTGCGCGAAGCGCTTCGATGGCAGCACATCGGACGCCCGCGCGACTGGCAAAGCTGGACATATCGCGACGCCCGCCTCGACGACTACCTCAAGCAGACACAACTCTTGCAAGATCAGGCGGAAACGAAGAAAACGAATGGGTGAACCAGGACCTTTATAGCATGGCCCAGCGCATCCTTGTCGCCGACGACGAACCGAATATTCGCGACGTGATCTGCTTCGCGCTCGACCGCGCCGGCATGAAGACGACGACGGCGCGCAACGGCACAGAGGCCATGATGGCCTTTCATAAAGGCGGTCTCGATCTGATCGTTCTCGATGTCGGCATGCCCGACATGGATGGACTGGAAGTCTGCCGCCGCATTCGCAAAACATCGAACCTTCCGATCCTCTTCCTCTCGGCGCGCGACGAAGAAATCGACAGGATCCTCGGCCTGGAAATCGGCGGCGACGATTATGTCACCAAACCCTTCAGCCCGCGCGAGCTGGTTGCCCGGGTCCGCACCATCTTGAAGCGAAGCGGCCATGGATCGGAGCCGGATGCAGCTAATGGCCTGGTGTCCGTGGGATCTCTGCGGCTCAATCGCGGTGGCCGCACCGCCAGTTTCGCCGATGTGCCGCTCACCTTGACCGCACTCGAATTCTCGATCCTCGATACGCTGCTGTCGCGCCCCGAGATCGTCTTCAGCCGCGATCAGCTGATGGAAGCGGCCTATGGCGCTGACATGCAGGTGGCCGACCGCACCATAGACAGCCATATCCGCAATCTTCGCGCCAAGCTTTCAGCCGTTGGGGGCAAGGGCATCATCGTCACGGTGCACGGCATCGGCTTCAAGCTGACATCGGCCGCGGAAGGAAACGTCTGATGCGGGCGCCAAGGGTGAAGTCCAAATGGCGGCCGCCGCTTGCCCTCATCGTCTATGCCGTGCTTCTGACCGTGATGACGCTACCGATGCTCACGATCATCTGGTTTCGCGTCGTGCGCGCCGCCTCCGGCGCTATGGCGCCGGCGGAGATTGCGACGCTTGCCGCCGTTCTGATCCTCACTCTTATCGTCGCCTATGTGCTGACGCGCACGCTGACTACACCGATCAATGCCCTGATTGCCCGCACCGAGGAGATCGCCCGCGGCGGACGCTCCGCGATCCGGCCGCTCGCTATCTACGGCACGCGCGAGGTCGCAACCCTTTCACAGAGCTTTCTCGATCTCGCCGGCAAGCTGGTCGACCATTCCGATTACGTCCGCTCCTTCGCCACCCATGTCTCGCACGAACTGAAATCGCCCTTGACCTCGATCAAGGGCGCGGCGGAACTGCTGCGTGATGATGACGACAACAATCCGATGAGCCAAGAGCAGCGTAGCCGCTTCCTCGGAAACATCATCGCCGACACCGAACGGCTGGATCGGCTGCTGTCTCGCCTGCGGGAGTTGGCAAAGGCCGAGCTGCCGTCCGAACAGGGCACCAGCAGCCTTCGCGACGTCATTGCCCAGTTGAAGATGCAATTTCGCCAATTGACGATTATCGATGAAGGTAGCGCCGACGAGATGCTGGCATTGCCTGGCGAGGCCGCAGGCATCATATTTGCCAATCTGGCTGAAAATGCCGTTCAGAACGGCGCGACAAGCCTCGCAATCAAGGCAAGCGACGAAGGGCGGAGGATAAGGATCCAAATTCGCGACAATGGTCGCGGCATCGCCGATGGCAATCGGGATCGCATCTTCGAACCCTTCTTCTCGACGCGCCGGGACGATGGCGGCACTGGCATGGGCCTTGGCATCGTCAGAACAATGCTCGCTTCCCACGGAGGCAGCATCGAATTGCTTGAGAGCAGCGGGGATGGGACGACATTTCAGATCATCCTTCCCGTTGCCGCCTGAACGGAGTTGATGCACTCCGTCATGAACTGGCAGCAAAAAGCGGCCGAAGGTTGAAACCATCGGCCGCTCACCTGTTTCAAGATCGGAAGCTTATGCTGCCTGTGACTGCGCTTGAGCTTCCAAAGCCATCGCGCGCGCGGTGACAAAATCGACCTTGCCGGAGCCGAGGACCGGCACCTTGCCGACGGTCACTTCGGCGGGAACCATCATTTCCGTGGCACCCTTCGATTTCGCGAAGGCGAGGAAATCGCTTCGGGTCGCACCCGGCGCATCGGTCAGGAGCACGAGACGCTCGCCTTTCTTGGCATCTGGTACGGACGAGACGACGCTCAGGGCACCCGGCCAGAGCTGTGCGGCAAGCGTTTCCACTGCGGCAAGCGAGATCATCTCACCGCCGATCTTGGCGAAGCGCTTGGCTCGGCCGCGGATCTTGACGAAACCGTCCTCATCGATGGTGACGATGTCGCCGGTATCATGCCAACCTTCCGGCAGCGGCTCGAGAACGCCGGGATTGTCGGCGCGCAGGTAGCCGGCCATGACGTTGGCACCCCGGATGAGAAGGCGGCCGCCCTCATCGATGCCGGGAACCGGCTCGAGCTTCCATTCCATGCCCGGCATGATCTTGCCGACCGTTCCGGTGCGATTATACATCGGCGTGTTCAGCGAGATCACCGGAGCCGCTTCGGTCACGCCGTAGCCCTCCAGGATTCGCAGGCCGAACTTCTCCATGTAGACCTCGCGGGTCGATGCCTTCACAGGCTCGGCGCCCGAGAAGATGTAGCGGATCGACCGCAAATCATAAGGATGCGCTGTGCGGGCATAGCCGTTCAGGAACGTATCCGTGCCGAAGACGATGGTTGCATTGGAGACGTAGATCAGTTCCGGCACGATGCGATAGTGCAGCGGCGAGGGATAGAAGAAAACCGGCACGCCCGAGACCAGCGGCAGGATCGTGCCCGCCGTCAGGCCGAAGGAGTGGAACATCGGCAGGACGTTGAATACCTTGTCGCCCGGGTGGAAGTCGATGCGCGAGGCGGCCTGGGCAGCGTTCGAGAGGACATTGCGGTGCGTCAGCACCACGCCCTTCGGCGCCCCTTCCGAACCGGAGGTGAAGAGGATGACGGCCGGGTCATCGGCATTGCGCTTTACCAGCGGCCGATATTTGCGCATGAGGCCAATGATCTTGTCCAAGTATGTGATCTGCGTGCGCAGTTCATCCAGCCAGACGAAGGCCACATGCTTTTCGAGCTCCTCGACCACAGGGCCGAGTTTGGCCTGCGTGATGAAGGCGCGCGAGCAGAGCACGTGCTTGACCTCAGCCGTCCGGCAGGCGGAGAGGATATTGGCCGCACCCGCCGTGAAGTTCAGCATGGCCGGAACCTTGCCCGCCGACATCACGCCGAGCACGGTTGCAGCCGTGCCATTGGCGTTCGGCAGCATGACGCCGAGCGTCTTCTCGTTCGGGAACATCTTCTTGAACTTCGCGCCCAGTACCGCAGCCCCGGTCAGGAGCTTGGCGTAGGAGAGCTTGCCGGCAATCGGGTCCTCGACGGCGAGCTTCTTGCCGCCATATTCATGGGCGCTGTCGATGATGCGGCCGAGGACTGTATTGTTGGTGTCGGCGGTGCGGAACATCAGCGTCGACATGATCTGGTAGAGCGCAGAACCGGCGGCGATACGCCGCTTCCTGCCCTTGAGTTCCGTGGGAACGTCGAGCTTGACCGGCTCCAGGATCGTCACCTTGACCTTGGGGAAGAGACGGCGACGAACATGGCTCGAGGTCAGATAGGAGGCATAGCTCTTTTCCAGACCGTCGATACGAACGGGCACGATCATCGCGCCGGTCTTGTCGGCCACCATGGCAGCACCGTCATAGACCTTCATCAGCGTACCGGTGACGGTCAGGCGCCCCTCGGGGAAGATGCCGACCGGGCTGCCGTCCTGGATGACCTTGATCAGCGAGCGCGTCGCCATCGGCTTGGTCGGGTCGAGCGGCAGGAACTTGCACATCTTCAAGAGCGGCCGCACCCACCACTTGTTGGCGAAGGCATAGTCGATGGCGAAGACAGGCTCTTCCTCGGTGATGGCAAGCGCGAGCGCACCGTCGAGCAGGCTCACATGGTTGAGCGCGATGATCGGTGCGGGGCCTGCCTTGCGGATGTTTTCCAGACCTTCGACCTCCAGCCGCATGAAGGCTCGGAAGATGATGGAGATCAGATCGCGGAAGGCATTGGTCGGCAACATTTTCAGCATGAGCCAGGCGATCGCGATGTTGAGCACGGAGATGCTGAGGATGATGACCGGGATCGACAGACCCACCGCTTGAAGCACGGCCACAAGCGCCAAGCCCACAGCGATAAAGAGAGCGGACAGCACATTCGATGCGCCGATGACGCGGGCGCGGCGATCCTCATTCGCCCAGCTCTGCATGGCCGAGAAGGTTGGAACCGCCAGGAAGGCACCGCCAATCGCCATGCCCGCGAGGTCGATGGCAACGCGGATGGTCTTCGGTCCGGCGAAGAAGGTAAGTATGGTTTCGGCATGGCTGGTCGACTGCAGACCCCACAGGTTCCAGCCGAGATCGAGGCCGAAGAGCGCGACAATCAGCATGCCGATCGGCGCCGGCAGAAGCACGATGCGACCGGCGGCCATCCATCCGGCAATGGCCGAACCAATGGCAACCGATATGGCGAAGATCGCGAGATAGGCGGGAACGACGATTTCCGAGCCGCCGAGAATATCGGTGACCATGACCGGCAGCATCGACATGATGAAGGCGCCCACGAACCAGAACCAGCAGTTCATCAGCGACGCCCGCCAGATGCGGCTATCGGCACGAAGCTCGTTGATCAGCCGGTAGCTCGAGCGCACGACATTAGTGTCGACGACGAGATCCGGCGCCTTGGAGCCCGTCGACGGGATCATGCGGGCGGCAAACCAGCAGAGGATGGAAAGCCCCATCATCATCGGGCCGAAGATCCAGACGTTCTCGCCCTCGCGGAAAGCGACCGCCGCAACCATGGTGCCGGTCAAGATGGCGATAAAGGTGCCGCCCTCGATCCAGGCATTGGCCTTGGGCAGATCACGATTTTCCAGGTGGTCCGGCAGGATGCCGTATTTGATCGGGCCGAACAGCGAGGAAATGACGCCGAATCCGAAGAGGGCAAGCATTAGAATCCAGATCGAGGAGAAGGCGATGCCGACAACGGAGATCGCCGCCACCAGGAGTTCGCAGCGCTTCAAAAGTTCGGCCATCTTGGCCTTGTCGTATTTGTCAGCAAGCTCGCCGGCAATCGCCGACAGGAGCAGGAACGGCGCGATGAAGATGCCGCCGGCAAGTGTGACCAGCGCCGCACCTTCGGTCGCCATCTGCGCGAGAATGACGAAAACCAGAGTCTGCTTTAAGAAATTGTCGTTGAATGCAGTCAGGAATTGCGTCCAGAACAGCGGCGCGAACTTCCTCGATCTCATCAGGTGCGTTTGCATGGCGTATCCCTCATTCGGCCAACAGGACGCCATAGAGTTGTTACGCAAAGGTTGAGCGCGGATACAACTCTATGGCGTCGTTAATAAAGGTTAGTCCTGACCGTCACGATTGAACTTAACCAGAAGCTTTTCCGTACGGGCATCTTCTACCTTGCGGATCAGTTTGTCAGCCTCGCTATTGTCTCGGATCGTCTTGGTGACGTTGACCGCCGTCTGCACCAGCATCAGGATGCCCATGGCGAGATAGCCTTTGCCCCAGAGATCGATCGGCATCATGTAAAGGCCGATGAGGAGCATGAAAGCCGCGGCGGCAAAAGAAATGTAGGAGAAGCTGACCCAAGCCTGGGAATGTTTCTGAAAGCTGTCGTTCATAATCGTATCCTCTCAACTATCTAATGTTTTGATGGGTTTGTTTTTCAGGCTGCTGAATTCAGGCGTTGGCGCAGGCGGGCCAGCACGTCGTCGGCGGAAGGGCCGCGCGGTGCGCCGCAGCCGGCATTGGCGAGTTTTTCGATGATATGTGCCTGCCGGCTCGCAGCATCCATTTCCTTCATGGCAGAGGCCGCAATCTCGCAGCGGCTCTGGTAGGCTTGAAGACGGGCGAGCGTTTCCTCGGCGTCGTCGAGCGTCGCAAGGCCGGAATTGTCGTCGCAGGCGGCATTGAGCTTCTGCGTCTGCTCCGTGGCGCGCGCCAGACGTTCGCCGCGCTGCAGTTCCTGCAGCCGCGCTTCCGCTGTGCGAACGGTCGCCTTGAGTTTGCCGATCGTCTGAGTGAATTGCGCCTGGGCCTTCTCGGAAGCATCCCGCTCGGCTTCGAGCTGGGCGATCGCCTCAGCCGCCTCCCGCGCAAGGTCGTCGCCTCCCTTCTGCAGGGCGGCAACGGCGCGCGTTTCCAGATCCGCAATACGGCCGATGATCGCCGCGTGCCGGTTCTTTTCCTGCTCATTCTGCGCGATGGCAATCGCCACGGCCCGCCGTGCCGACTGAATGGCATTGGCCGCCTCACGGATCTGTTGTGCAAGCAAGGGCACCGCATTGCGATCGATAAACGCCTGCTCCGCATCATAGGCCCGACCGCGAATGAGCGTCAGAATTGAATTGAACATTTGTCGTCTCCCGTTTATGAACGATGTTCACGAAACGATGTATGTCAGAATCATGAACGTTGTTCAAGAATAATTTTGAACAACGTTCAAGAAATCGAATTGGAATAGCTGATGGCGAGAAAAACCCTGGAAAAGCGCGAGGATCTGAAGCAGCGGCTGATCGAGGCGGCGCGCAATCGCATCGCTGCAGACGGGCTTTCCAACCTGAGGGCGCGCGATGTCACCCAGGATGTCGGCTGCGCACTTGGTGGCCTCTATACGGTCTTTGCCGATCTCGACGATCTCGTCATTCACGTCAATTCGGCGACGCTGAAGGCGCTTGAGGCATCGCTCGCGCTGACGGAGGTTCAGGATCACACGCCAGCTGACCGGCTGCGCAATCTGGCGCGCGGTTATCTGCGCTTTGCGGTCACTCATCGCAATCTATGGAAGGCGCTGTTCGACCATCGGCCTCCCGATGACCGCCCGAGCCCGGAATGGCATCTGGAAGAGCATATGTTCCTAATGGGCGTCATTGCCGAGCCGCTCGCAGAATTGCAGCCGAACATGTCGGAGACGGCGCGCGCCATCCGGGCGAGAACGCTTTTCGGCGCCGTGCATGGCGTCGTCAGCATCAGCCTCGAAGGGCGTTTCGTCGGCTTGCCGATCGAAAGCCTGGAACAGGAGCTCGACGATTTCATCCTGACGGTCGCAGCAGGATCTGCGGCGAGGCAAGGCTAACACCCGTTGTAAGGGAAACGCGCTCCGTCGTATGGTGCCGTTCAGACCGCCGCCTCAACGAACGGTTTCCTAACTGCCTCGATATCCCGTCGACTCCTTATATCAGCTTGGAACTTCATTAAGGGAGCACTCAGCCCCCCCGTCGCTCATAGCAACTCTACCCAAGACACGATCGCCGAGTTCACATCGTCCTTGCGGTCCTGCATGATCCAGTGCCCGGCGTTCTTCCAGACGTCGACCGTGGACTTCTCGTTCGAGAACCATCTACGCATCCGCGCCGCCTGGCTCTCGTCACGGCAGAGATGATAGAAAGGGACTGTGATGGTCTTGCAGAAGGCTTCGCTATTGCTGCCGAGACCGACCTGATCAGATCCGAAGAATAGCGGCCCGAAGGATTCTCGAACGGGATGCTCCGGTGTTCCCTGAAGTCGTCTTGCATGCCAGCGCTTGAGTGCCGGATCTGTCGAAGGGTCATAGACGCTTTCGAACAGGGCCGGACCAACCACACCAGGATTCTGGGTCTTGAGATCGTCGACGGCTTTCTTGAAGATCGGCCCGAGGCTGTCGGCAAATCCGAGAGAGCCATCGACGGACACGACCGCGTCGACAAGATCCGGCCGCTTTGCCGCAAGGCGCGCGGCGACCTGCCCACCCATGGAATGTCCTATCAATATAAATTTCTCACCCTCGAATTTCCTTTCGATCAGAGCTTCGATGTCACGAACATAGTCGCCAGGCATGTAGCTGCCGGGCGGCATGATCTCGGACCGGCCATGGCCACGCAGATCGGCGGCAACGACCCGGTAATGGCTTTCGAGGGCGGGCAATTGCCAACTCCAGTCATGGGAATCACACGTCCAGCCATGCAGCAGCATTATGTTCCGACCCTTTCCGGAAACGGTGTAGAAAAGGTTAGCGATGCGCGCCGGTGCAGCGAGGGCAGGATTGGGGCCGGCGGCAACCGCCGCCACCGTCATTCCAAGGATGGTCATCAGACCGCGCCGCGATAGGTCGAAATTGCTCTCTGCCACTGGTAGTCTCCGTTGAAATCTCTGGCATGTCCGCGAGCTACCCGCTCGGCGGCCCGGCGTTGATTGCTCGGTGACTTCTAGATATACGTTGTAAATCTACGATCAATTACGCACCTTAAAGTGCGTAGATATACCGGAGGATATCCAGATGCCCGGAAAGGTGGACAACGTCTTCTTCGCGGACTGTGCGGCGCGCTCGTTCTTCGATCAGGTCGCGAACAAATGGTCCGTCATGATACTGACCGTGCTTGAGGAAAAGCCCACCCGCTTCAATGAGTTCATGCGCAGGTTGGAAGGAATTACTCACAAGGCGCTGACCCAGGCATTGCGACGGCTTGAAAGAAACGGGCTGATTTCGCGCAGAGTGCTGGCAACCTCACCGGTCGCGGTGGAATATTCGATCACCGATCTTGGCCGGACGCTTCAGGTGCCGTTCGGCGCGGTCTACGAATGGGCGATCAACCATCTGCGGCACATCGAAGAGGCACAGGAAAACTATGACGCCCGCGCGAATACGTAAGGCGAGCACATTCGAAAACGACGATCGCTTGTGTCCCGAGCCTTCGCCCTGCCGCGTAAACATGCGCGGTGATTTCGCGCTATATCCGAGAGATCACAGACCCGAACCTGAAGACACAGAAGTGTTCACGGCTTCGAGGGCGCGTAATTCCTGATGTCGCCGAAAGTGTAGCCGCGATCCCGCAGCATGCGGATCAGCGACTGCAGGTTTTCGCGGCCGTTGAACTGGTCCTGAAACATCTCGTCATGCATGAGCAGGATCATCTTGCCCCGCTGCGTGAAACGACCGTACTGGAAAAGGTGATCGATCTCGTTGACGAGATGGTCCACCGATTGGACCGGCTTGCCGTCATCGCTATGCACCCATTCGAAATCCCAGCCGAAGAGATAGAACCCCGCTTCGGCGACGAGTTCGTAGTCCAGCCACTCACGCTCCCACTGAGCGACGTTGATGGATAGATCCTCCCTCGATACGGTCGGAAGCCGAAAGACATCCCTGCCCGGCAGCCGCGCATTGACGATCGGCGTCAGACCGAGCACTTCATTGGCATGAAGCATATCGGCGACGACGGGCTGGGTATCGGAATAGTATCGTCTGTAGCGATTATTGGCGTGGCTGTAGCTGTGATTGCCGACGGTTACCAACGGCATGGCCTTGGCCTCCGCCAGGAGATCGCGCCCGGCGGGAATGGTTTCGACATGTTGACCGACCATGAACATGGCGGCGGGGATATTTTCCTGGCTTAGCACAGAAAGAATGTTCTTCGTTCCAGGCAAGGGGCCATCATCGAATGTCAGAAAAATCGTCTTGTCCGCCGCCTCAGCGGAGATAGCACAAACAGCAGCAAAGATGCCGGCGAGCAGCCATCTCAAGACCGCTTTCCATCGACAATTCAATCCGCCCAAGCCAGCCGCCTCCCCGTATCATCGCCGCAAACTGGCATATCGCATGGAACAAGAAAAGCGCCGCAAGCACGACAAAAGCAAAGGGCGCTCTACCCATTTCTGGGGAGCGCCCTTGCTTTTTAACCCGGACAGCGAACGCCGGCTCGACACAGAAATGTCAGCACGGCAGGCCATCGATACAGGTGATGGCTCGCAGATAATCGCGAATCGCATCCTTTGCAAGAGCCGGCTGCGAAAATTTTAGCAATTCTGTCACATGAGAGTTCCATGTGACAGAATTCGCACATTTGACAGGCTTTGGCCGCTCGTCAAGCGGCCTGCAAGGCCGCGTCACGCGGGATCTCGACATCGATCTCCAGCATCGAGACGTCCTTGTCGCGATCCATCTTCACCTGCACCTTGTCGCGATCGACCTGCACATGCTTGGCGATGACGGCGAGGATTTCCTCTCTCAGCACGGATACGAGATCAGAGCCTATCGAGGCGCGCTCATGGGCAAGGAGGATCTGCAGGCGCTCGCGCGCCATCGGTGCAGATCTCTGCTTGCGGAACAATCCGAAAATGCTCATGCGGCCCTCCTTGCGAAGATCTTGCCGAAGATACCCCGCTTTTCGCCGGGGATGGTGATCGGCACCTGCTCGCCGGCAAGACGGCGTGCGGCGTCGAAATAGGCAAGCGACGGCGCGCAGCGCGCATCGGCAAGTGTCACCGGCGAGCCGAGGTTGGAGGCGCGCAGGACATCAGTGCTTTCCGGGATGATGCCGAGCAACGGGATGGAGAGGATCTCCAACACGTCGTCGACCTTCAGCATGTCGCCGCGTTCGGCGCGGCCAGCATCAAAGCGGGTCAGCAGCAGGTGCTTTTCCATGCGCTCGCCGCGCTCCGCCTTCAGCGTCTTGGAGTCCAGCAGGCCGATGATCCGGTCGGAATCGCGCACCGAGGAGACTTCCGGGTTGGTGACGACGACCGCGACGTCGGCATGACGCATGGCAAGGGTGGCGCCGCGCTCGATACCGGCCGGGCTGTCGCAGATGACCCAGTCGAAATAGTTCTTGAGCTCGTTGATGACGCGCTCGACACCCTCGGGCGTCAGATTGTCCTTGTCGCGGGTCTGCGAAGCCGGCAGGAGGAAGAGCGTCTCCAGCCGCTTGTCGCGGATCAGAGCCTGCGGCAGCTTGGCATCGCCGTGAATGACATTGACGAGGTCATAAACAACGCGACGTTCCGCGCCCATGACCAGATCGAGATTACGCAGGCCGACGTCGAAATCGACCACGACGACCTTTTCGTTTCTCTGTGCCAGAGCCGCCCCCAATGCGGCCGTCGAAGTCGTCTTTCCAACTCCGCCCTTGCCTGATGTGACGACGATTACCTTGCCCATCTTGCTCTCCTGTTTTGGCCGGCTTCGGCTCAGATTAGTTTTTCGGCCATGATCGTTTCGCCATCCAGCCATAGCTGAACGGCTTGCCCCTTAAGGCCGGGTGATATGTCTTCCGCCATTTTGTAGATGCCATCGATCGCCAGCAGTTCGGCCTCGAGCTTACGGCAAAAGATTCGCGCCGAGGCATTGCCGATCGAGCCCGCCATGGCGCGGCCGCGCAGGGCGCCGTAGATATGGACCGATCCACCCGCGATGACTTCCGCGCCCGACGCCACCGAACCGATGACGGTGACGTCACCTTCGGGAAAGATCACCGACTGGCCGGATCGCACCGGCTCGCAGATGATCAGGGATTGCGTAACTGCACGAACTTCCGGAGGCGGCGCCTTGGGTTCACTGTTGCGGCGCTCCACGACCGGCTCGGCCTCGGAGACTTCGAAATCGGCAGCCGGACGCCCGCCCTTCAGGATCGGCGGCATGCCAGGCCCGGCGATCGACGGACGACCGCCCTCGATGCCCATAATGCTGACATTGCGAGCCGAAAGCTCAGCAATCAGCTCCTTGAGCTGCGCCTTGTCGATCGGCAGGTCGGTGATGTCGAGGACGACCGGCCGTCCCAAAAAGAAGCCGGCCGAACGGGCTGCGAGGTCGTCAAGTCTGATCAACCACTGGTCCAGCGGAAGATCCGGCGAAAGCATGACCGCAAGAAAGGAGCGGCCCTTGATACGGATCGAACGAGCGTCTGTTAGCACTTTGGTCATCTATGTGAATAAATCGTTGATCTTGTGTACCGTTGATATGGTTAACAAATGGTTAATACGGGGCTCCATTGGAGCCCGAACCGCCCCATAAAACGGCGATGCTCGCAAGCGCCGAAGGCTCGTTGGAGCTGGGGTCGTAGACGCATGGAGCGGCGAAAATCGCAGCTCCTGCAAGGAGAAGAATGATGGGACGCATATGATCCTCCAGGTGCAAAGCAGTGACTGCCTTGCTTGATGTCCAACGGGAAAAAATTAACGATTCGGCGCGCCGCACCTTCCGGAGCGGCGCGCAATATCGATGCGCTGCTGATTCTCAGGCAAGCTTCAGTTCGACATTGATGTTGCCGCGGGTAGCCTTCGAATAGGGGCAGGTCTGGTGGGCCTCCTCGACCAGCGTGCGGGCAAGTTCCGGCTCAATGCCGGGCATGCTGATGGTCAAGCGGGCCTGGAGGAAGTAGGCGCCTTCCGTGGTGCCCAGATCCACTTCCGCATCGACGGCAAGGTCGGCTGGGAGCTTGACCTTGCGCTTGCCCGCAGCAAGGCCCATTGCGCCGATGAAGCAGGCCGACCAGCCGGCTGCAAAGAGCTGCTCGGGATTGGTGCCGGCATGGGCGCTGCCTGGAGGCGAAAGCTTGACATCCAGCTGGTTGTCATCGCTGCGCGCAAAGCCGTCGCGGCCACCGATGGTGTGGGTCTTGCCGGTGTAGAGAACCTTGTCGATCTTGGTCATGGAACACTCCTTTGTTGCGTTGCCCGCTCTGTTGTGGTGTGGGGCAACGTCCGTTGACGGAGTTGTTTTTGATGGATCGACGTATCCGGCATGTTTCCGGAATCGCCGGAAGTGTTACAAAACGTAGGCCTTAACGGGCCGGATACAAATGCTTACAAATTGCCGGAAAGTCTTTCGAAGGAACAATCAGGAAATAACGACTTCTGCCGCCAGGCCGCCACCCTCGCGGTTATAGAGCCTGACGGAGCCGCCGAGCGTCTGGGCAAGTTGCTGAGCAATCGCCAGACCAAGCCCTGTGCCGCCGGTGTTGCGGTTGCGCGATTGTTCCAGCCGGAAGAAGGGCTGCATGGCTGCCTCTATCTGGTCCTGCGGAATGCCGGGACCGCGATCCAGAACGGTGATCGCAATCTGGCCCGTATCCCGCCGCTCCACGGCGATTTCCGCCGCTCCGGCAAATTTCAGGGCATTGTCGATGAAATTGGTGAGGATGCGACGCAGCGCATGCGGCTTCGTCGTCGCCGTGCCCTGGATGAGGCCGAGAATCTCGACGGATTTGCCGGTGTCCTGATAATCGTAGCTGATACTTTCGATGAAGGAGGCAAGATCGATGCGTGCGCTCTTTTCGCCATTGCCATGGGCACTGCGCGCATAGGCGATCCCATCCTGCACCAGACGCTCGATCTCGCCGAGATCTTGCAGCAGCTTGGTCTTCTCGGGCGAATCGTCGGCAATGTCGGCGCGCAGGCGCATGCGGGTGATCGGCGTCTGCAGATCGTGCGAGATTGCCGCAAGGATCTGCACGCGCTCTTCGAGATAATGCGCGATTCGATCCCGCATGGCGTTGAAGGCCCTAGCGGCGTGCGCCACTTCGCTCGGCCCTCGATCGCTCAAGGCCGGGCTCTTGTTGTTGGGATTGAGCGCATCGGCCGCGGCAGCAAGCTCGGCGAGCGGACGCGTCGCCTGTCGCACGGCAAACCAGGTACAAAGCACGATCAACAGCATCTGGACGACAAAGACATAGGGCAGCCAGGCCGCGATAGGCATGACACCTTTGGGCGTGACATCGATCGTCAACGGACTGCCGTCGCTCAGATTGAGATGCGCTTGTAGCCGCGATCTCGGCCCCGGGATCGATTCCATGCGGATGGGAAAGCGATGGCCGACCGCATCCTCTATCTTAGCGGCGATCTCCGCGCCATGCGCAGAGGTATCGGGCACACCAGGCAGGCCCGTCCCCAGCTCGAAATTGTAGTTGCCGCGGCTCAGCCAATCGACAAAATTCGCCCTCTCATCGGCCGGCAGGCGATCGAGCACGGCGATCGAGGTGGCAACGTCGTTTTCCAGCGTACCGAGCATGACCGCCTTTGCCGACATATAGCGCTCTATATAGAGCACGCTGAAGGACAGGCCGTAGGCGATCGCAAGCCCGGCTAGCAGGATCAGCGAAATGCGTGCACGCAAGGTGCTTGGCCACCATGGCCGGTGACCCGGAAGGTCGACCACGGTCATGGGCGAAGCTCCGCAATTTCCACCGGCACGGAGAAGACATAGCCTTCGCTGCGAACCGTCTTGATATACATCGGCTCGCGCGCGTCATCGCCCAGACGCTGGCGGAGCCGGCTGACGAGCAGGTCGATGGAGCGATCGAAGAGATCGGCGTCGCGGCCCTGGGTGAGGTTCAGGAGCTGGTCGCGATTAAGCACCCGCTGCGGGTGGTCGATGAAGACGCGCAGCAGGCGGTATTCGGCACCGCTGAGCGTGATTTCCGTTCCATCCTTGTCGAGCAGATGACGGCCGACCGTATCGAGCCGCCAATCGCCAAAGACCAGCAATTGACCGGCTTCGCTGATCTGCAAGTTAGGCGGCAGCATGCGGGTGCGCCGAAGAACCGCCTTGATGCGGGCAAGCAGCTCGCGGGCGGCAAACGGCTTTGCCAGATAATCGTCCGCGCCCATCTCCAGGCCGAGAATGCGGTCCATTTCGTCGCTGCGCGCCGTCAGCATGAGAATAGGCGTCGCCTTGTGCTTTCCGGCGCGAAGCTCGCGACAGAGCACGAGGCCGTCATCGCCCGGCATCATCACGTCGAGTACGATCAGATCGACCGAGTTGGCCTCGAGAAAGCTGCGCATCTGCCGGCCATCGGCGGCCGTCGTCGCCCGCAAGCCGTTCTTCTTCAGATAGCTCGACACCAGTTCGCGGATTTCCCGATCGTCATCCACGATCAGGATATGGTCGACATGATCCATTTCGATTTTCCCACTCATCATCGTAAGCACCAACCTACGAATAGTCATTCCTCGTCGCGCAACGGCAGCGGGCGCCGGCTTTGCCGGCACCCACTCGCACACTATCGCCGAACTAGAAACGATCAACATCTATCACAGCCTGGGCGAAGGCTTGCGGGGCTTCCTGGGGCAGATTGTGCCCAATGCCGCCGGTGATGGTACGATGCTCGTATTTGCCGGAGAACTTGCCGCGATAGGCCGAAGGTTCCGGATGGGGAGCGCCGTTGGCGTCACCTTCCATGGTGATGGTCGGGATCGAAATCACCGGGCCGGCGGCGAGCTTCTTTTCATAGGCATCGAACTTCGCCTCGCCTTCGACGAGACCAAGCCGCCAGCGGTAATTGTGGATGACGATATCCACATGGTCGGGGTTGTCGAAAGCGGCGGCCGAACGATCGAAAGTAGCGTCATCGAAAGCCCATTGCGGCGAGGCGGTTTGCCAAATCAGCTTTGCGAAATCGTGCCGATTTTCCTGGTAGCCGAGGCGGCCGCGCTCGGTGGCGAAATAGAACTGATACCACCAGGCAAGCTCTGCCTTTGGCGGCAGCGGCTTGCGGTTGACCTCCTGGCTGCCGATGAGATAGCCGCTGACCGAAACCAGCGCCTTGCAGCGTTCCGGCCAGAGAGCCGCCATGATATCGGCGGTGCGGCCACCCCAGTCGTAACCGGCAACGACGACCTTTTCGATCTTCAGCGCGTCGAGAAGTGCGATCATGTCGACGGCGAGCGCTGCCTGCTGACCATTGCGCGGTGTGTCTTTCGAAAGGAAGCGAGTGGTTCCGTAGCCGCGAAGATAGGGAATGATGACGCGATAGCCGGCACCTGCCAAAAGCGGTGCTACATCGACGAAGCTGTAGATGTCATAGGGCCAGCCATGCAGCAGCAGCACGACCGGGCCGTTGGCCGGGCCGGCTTCCGCATAACCGACATTGAGCACGCCAGCATTGATCTGCTTCAGCGCGCCGAAGGAGGTGTGAGTGCCGGCCTTGACGGCAGGCAGGGTCGATGCGGAAGCCTTTGTTTCTTGCGCGCCGGCGATGGCAGGCAGACCGAATTCGGCGGCGGCAACGGCGATGGCGGCCATGCCAAAGAAGCGGCGGCGGGTGTGGTTGATTTCCTCGGACATCTGTCTCTCCTGTGGATTGGATCGTGAGCTTAGGAAAGCCAGCCACATGTATCGCCGATGTGTCGCGGCCAGTGGTGTTTTGAATGCCTTTGTAGCTTCAGGCGGCATAGATACAGTGTGATACAATTCGCCCCTCCGGCTCAGGGCGATCACATATGAGACCTGTCGGCGCAACCCGCTCCTTCTCCCCACGGGGAGAAGGTGGCGCGAAGGGTCGGATGAGGGGGTAGGCTGCCTTGGACTCACCGGCTTCTGTGTTCCTGGCATCCCCCTCATCCGCCTGTCGGCACCTTCTCCCCCAGGGGAGAAGGGATTGCGCAGCAACCGTCGCATCTCACACGCGATTGCGCTGTTCCTGCCGGACTTGCTGAAAACCAGATCGCCGCCATCCGATTTGTATCGCAATGTATCGAAGCCCGAGACATCGACGTTTCGGTACATTCTGTCACCCGATCAGACACATTCGAGATACGTCGCCAACTGCAGATAGCGCCACTGCTGGGCACGGCACCTCGCCGTTCGCAGCCGGTCAATCGCTTCTAAAGGAACAAGACGATGACGCTTCTCATCATAGCCTATCTCGGCGGTGCGCTGACGATCCTCAGTCCGTGCATTCTACCCATCCTCCCCTTTGTCTTTGCCCGTGCCGGGCAGCCCTTCGTCCGAAGTACGCTGCCCATGCTTGCAGGCATGGCGCTCACCTTCGCCATGGTCGCAACGCTTGCCGCAGTCGGCGGTGCGTGGGCGATCCGCGCCAATGAATATGGACGCCTTGCAGCAATCGTCCTGCTCGGCCTCTTCGGACTGAGCCTGATTTCACCGCGCATAGCGACCGCGCTTTCGCGGCCAGCCGTCGATCTCGGCAACAATCTCCTCAACGCTGCCGGCGCCAATCGCGCAACAGCGAGCGTCAAAAGCTCCTTCATGCTCGGCATTGCGACCGGCCTCCTCTGGGCGCCCTGCGCAGGTCCGATCCTTGGGCTGGTTCTGACAGGTGCTGCATTGAAAGGCGCCAATCTGCAGACGACGTTCCTGCTGCTTGCCTATGGCGCCGGCGCTGCCACCTCGCTTGCCGTTGCACTCTTTGCCGGCGGCAAGATCTTTGCCCGCATGAAACAGTCCCTTGGCGTCAGCGAACGCATCCGGCAGTTTGCCGGTGCTGCAGTTCTCGCCGGCGTTGCTGCGATCGCCCTTGGCCTCGATACCGGATTGCTGGCTCGCCTCTCCTATGCAAGCACCGGCTCTTTCGAGCAGGCCTTGCTGGAAAAGTTGCACCCCAAGACCTCAGCCCCGGAAACCGAAGTTGCCAGCAACAACGCCATCAAGGTTGCGACAGACGCGGTGCGCCCGTTCCATAGCGACCTGCCTGTCGAAGGCCCCGCCCCGTCACTCGATGGTGCAGTCACCTGGCTGAACTCGCAGCCGCTGACGTTGGCCGAGCTTCGCGGCAAGGTCGTCCTCATCGACTTCTGGACCTATTCCTGCATCAACTGCATCCGCACAATCCCCTATGTTCGTGCCTGGGCGGAAAAGTATAAGGATCAGGGCCTCGTCGTCATCGGCGTCCATGCCCCGGAATTCGCCTTCGAGAAGAATGTCGACAACGTCAAGAAGGCGATCGCCGACTTCAAGATCGGCTACCCCGTTGCAATCGACAACGACTATCGCATCTGGCGCGCCTTCGAGAACAATTACTGGCCTGCCCATTACCTGATCGATGCCAAGGGGCAAATCCGCTACCAGCACTTCGGCGAAGGCAATTATCGCCAGACGGAACAAGCGATCCAGAATCTGCTTCGCGAAGCCGGCAGCGACATGGCCCAAAGCGGCCCGGTCGTCCCCAATGCTAGGGGTGCGGAAGCAAGCCCCGACCTTGGCCACATCCGCTCCGGCGAAACCTATGTCGGCTACAGCCAGGCTACAGGTTTCGTCTCCCCCGAAGGGCTGAAGGCGGATACCGCCGCCGATTATTCGATTGCCAATCCCGGCCTCAACCAATGGGGACTAACCGGCACCTGGACAGTCGGGTCTGAGCAGGCATCACTCAACAAGGCAGATGGCGGCATCAGCTATCGCTTCAGTGCGCGCGACCTGCACCTCGTCCTTGGCCCCTCAGCGGACGGCAAGCCGATCCGCTTTCAGGTAACCGTAGATGGAAAGCCGCCCGGCGCCGACCACGGTTCCGATATCGATGCCGACGGCAACGGGACCGTGACCGCCACCCGGCTCTACCAGCTCGTCCGCCAGTCCGGTGACGTCACTGCGCGCAACTTCGAGATCCGTTTCCTCGATCCCGGGGTGCAGGCCTACGCCTTCACCTTCGGCTGAAATTTCCCCTTCACCCCCAAGCAAGAACCTCAACTGACAGGAGTTACACCCATGAAGACCCGCTTTCTCGCCATCGCCGCCCTTAGCCTTGCCGCAAGCACCATGGCACTCACAGCCCAGGCAGCCGACATCAAGAATATCGTCATCGTCCACGGTGCGCTGGCCGATGGCTCCGGATGGCGCAAGACCGCCGACATCCTTGAAAAGGACGGCTTCAACGTCACCGTCGTGCAGGAACCGATCACTTCGCTCGCCGACGATGTCGCCGCCACCAATCGCGTGCTCGACCTACAGAACGGCCCGAGCCTGCTCGTTGGCCACAGCTATGGCGGCATGGTCATCACGGAAGCGGGCAATCGTCCTGACGTTGCCGGCCTCGTCTATATCGCGGCGTTCCAGCCGGATAAGGGCGAAAGCCTGATCAGCCTTGCAAGCTCGAAGCCTGCAGGCAGCATGAACATCCGCGAAACCAAGGACGGCCAGTATCTCTATCTCGATCCGGCCACTTTCGCCGCCGACTTTGCCGCCGACCTGCCGAAGGATGAAGCCAGCTTCCTGGCGAAATCGCAGGTCTTCGCGTCGAAGGCGGCTTTCACCGCCAAGGTCGGCGACCCCGCCTGGAAGGCGAAGAAGAGCTGGGCGGTCGTCGCGACCAACGACCGCTCCATCAATCCCGAGCTGGAGCGCGACATGGCAAAGCGCGCCGGCAGCGACGTGACAGAAATCAAGGCGAGCCATGCCGTCTTCGCCTCACAGCCGGAAAAGGTCGCCGCCGTCATCGAAAAGGCAGCCAAGGACGCCGGCAAGTAAATTCACGCAGGCGGCGGTCTCAGGAATGGGCCGCCGCCAACATCTGATCCTTATACAGGATCGTAGCGGCTGACTTCGATCCCAGAGCCGACGGGCAACAGAACGGAGGTAATGCCCGGCCTGGCGCGAACGGCTTCGCCGTAGCGTTTCACATCCTCATTGCCGGGCATGAACATATTGTCGGCCACGATGATCGCGCCGGCATTGAGCTTCGGATAGAAGGCCTCCAGGCATGGGATGTAGAGATCCTTCCACAGGTCGACGAGGACGAAATCGACGCCGGAAGAAAGTGCCTTGATCATCTCGACGGCATCGCCGATCTGGAAATCGATATGCGCCGATAACCCTGCTTTTTCGGCCATCTCCCTGGCAAATTCGGTCTTGTAGGCGTGCAGCTCCATGGAAATAAGCTTACCGCCGCTGGCGCGCGCGGCCTCGGCAAGCCAGATGCCGGAATAGCCGAAGGATGTGCCAAGCTCCAGAATGGTGGGCGCCTTCAAGCTCTTCGCCAGAATGTTGATGAAGCGACCCGTCTCCGGTCCGACTGCCCTCAACCGACGATCCTGACCACCGTCACGCCCGCCCGGCGGCATTTCCCTCGGCTTGCTCTGCTCTTCACGAATTAGCTCGTGATAGGCTTCGAGAACGGCTTCGATCTTCTGATCCATGACACGCTCACCTTTCAAACAATCATCTCGATGATATCTCACGCGATATGGCTACATCTCGATATGGCGCCACTCAAGCGCTATGGAGATTCATGTCTGAAACTTAATCTTTCGCCGACGTTCAGCGGGACGCATTGTGCTCGCGGATCAGATCAATCAAGGCCCGCAATCGGGCCGGCATCTGGCGGCGCTGGGCAAAATACAGGCTGAGCCCCGGATAGGGTGGGCTCCAATCCTCCAGCACCGCGATCAGATTGCCCGCCGCTATGTGCCCGGCAACGGAGGCTTCGCTGATATAGGCCAGCCCCGCCCCCTCGAGCGCAGCGCTTAACATCAGGTCGGAAGCATCGAGGGTGAGGCTTCCCGGCGCATCGACAAGGATGGACTGGCCGTGCAGCTCGAACTCCCAGCGATAAAGCTTGCCGCTCGCCATGCGGGCACGGATGCAGCGATGTCGCAGGAGATCGCCCGGAACAAGCGGGTATGGCCTGTTGCTGAAATAGGCGGGTGAGCCGACGACGAGCGAACGCAGCGTCGGAATAATCGGGATTGCGACCATATCTGTCGGAACTGCCTCGGCAATCCGAATGCCGGCATCAAAGCCCTTGCCAATGACATCGACCAAGGCATTATCGGTGACGATCTCGATTTCGACATCGGGATAGCGCCGGCCATATTCGAGAATAAGCGGTGTCAGAAGCATGTGCGCTGCGCCGGGCGCCATATTGAGACGAAGCGTGCCTGATATCGTACCGGAAGACAGGCCCGCATTTTCGATCGCCCTGTCGATTGCCACGAGCGCCGGCGCCACTTCCGCCACGAAGCGCTCGCCGGCATCCGATAGCGTGACACTGCGCGTCGTCCTGTTGAAGATCCGCACGGACAGGCGTTCCTCCAGCGCGGCAACCGCATGGCTGAGCGCGGAGGAGGACATGCCGAGTTCGCGCGCAGCCGCGCGAAAGCCGCCGTGGCGCGCAACGGCCGCGATCGCCTCAAGCTCCGCTAGACTGGCCTTCATTGCGCGATTTTCCTTATCAGCCTGTCCCGCTTTGTCCTACTACACCGAACAGATAACGCGTCTTACCTCTGTCGTGAAGATGAAGGAGACGTTCATGCGCACGATAGATACGATTTACATCAATGGCAGCTTCGTTCGGCCCCATGGCAAAGAGGAAGCACCTCTTTTCAACCCCGCCGCGGAAGAGCAGATCGGCACCGTATGCCTTGGCGACGAGCAGGATGTCGACAACGCTGTCAGCGCCGCCAAGTCAGCATTTGCGATCCAGTCGCAAAGCTCGAAGGCCGAGCGCGTCGCCATGCTGCACAGCCTGCACGATGCGGTTGCAGCCAGAGCCTCGGACCTCACCGACGCCATGCGCGAAGAATATGGTGCGCCGGCATCCTTCATCGGTTTTTCGGTGCCACATGCCGCCACCGCATTCCTCAACATGGCCAAGACACTCGAAACCTATGAATTTCGCCGCCGCATCGGCCATGCGGAGATAGAGATGCGCCCGGCTGGCGTCGCAGCCGCAATCACGCCCTGGAACAGCAATTACGGCTTCATCTGCAACAAGCTTGCCACAGCCATCGCGGCAGGCGCGACCATGGTCATCAAGCCCTCCGAGATGAGCGCGATCCAGACGCAGCTCCTCACCGAGTGCCTGCATGCGGCCGGCTTGCCGAATGGGATTTTCAATATCGTCAACGGCTACGGCCATGTGGTGGGCGCCGCTCTCAGCAGCCACCATGACATCGCAAAGATCAGCTTCACCGGCTCGACGATGACGGGACGGGCGATCCTTCAGGCGGCATCGGCGACCTTTAAGCGCGTGACGCTTGAGCTTGGCGGCAAGAGCCCGAACATCATTCTCGACGATGCCGATCTCGATCTTGTCATCCCGCAGGTATTGGCGGCCGGATTTGCCAATAGCGGCCAGGCCTGCATCGCCGGCACACGCATTCTCGCGCCCGAAGGCCGGCTGGCGGAAATCCACGATCGTCTGGCTCAAGCGGTTGCGACACTCAAGGTGGGCGATGCAAGCGACCCCACCGTCAGGATCGGCCCCATGGTCAGCCGGAAACAATGGGATCGCGTGCAATCCTATATTCGTCTCGGCCAAGAAGAAGGCGCATGGCTGCTCGCGGGTGGTGAAGGGCGGCCGGAAGGGGTCGATCGCGGCTGGTTCGTTCGTCCAACAATCTTCTCCGGCGTCAATAACGACATGAGGATCGCCCGCGAAGAGATTTTCGGACCGGTGCTCTGCGTCATCCCTTATCGCGATGAGACGCATGCGCTCGAGATCGCCAACGACACCGTCTATGGCTTGCAGGCCTACATCTTCTCCGCTGATGTCGACAGGGCAAAGCGGATGGCGGACCGCATCGAAGCGGGCCGCGTCGTCATCAATGGCGCGCCGCATGAACCGGCTGCACCCTTCGGCGGCTTCAAACAATCGGGCATAGGCCGGGAATTCGGCGCCTTCGGCCTGGAATCATTTCTCGAACCGCGCGCGGTGCTCAGCTGATGTAGGAAACCCGGAGTCCGGAGGAGCTTAACGGTCTTCCGGGGCACCTCCCTGGCAGGACGCGAAGGCTGGCGCCCTCAGGATACCGGCAGGCATGCGCCAAGCTATGCGGATGCCGAACGAAGTACGCTGGAAGGCTCGCATTCAGGTTCTCGTTAGAATCATGTTCTACCTTTAGAACAATTCCAAATTAAGGAGACCCGATGTCTGCCAGATCGACCTACTCTGCTCCGCAACGCATTCTTCATTGGCTCATGGCCATCCTCATCTTTTTCAATCTCCTGTTTCCCGATGGCATGAACGCGTGGCGTCGTCTTGTGCGGCATGGCCAGGTGCCAACACCGGCCGATGTCGCCAGCGCCAATGTCCATGCCTATGCCGGTATCGCGATCCTGCTGCTTGCCATCGTGCGCCTTTGCCTGAGATTGGTGTCCGATGTCCCAGCATTGCCCGACAATCAGCCCGCATTTCTGCATTACATCGCAAACATCACGCATTTCCTGCTCTATGCACTGATCTTCGCAATGCCCCTGTCGGGAATGGCAGCCTACTATTTCGGTATCGATACAGCCGCCTTCGTCCATGGCGGCCCGATCAAGACACTGCTTTGGATCGCCGTCGTACTGCACATATTTGGCGCGTTTGCTCAGCACTTCTATTTCAAATCGGATGTTCTGCGACGCATGACGATCGGCTAAGTCATCTGCGAAATTGGCGGCTAAGCGGGTTGGCCGCCAAAGTGCTTTTCGAAGGAGAACAGAGCAGTCGGCAGCGCACTGCCGCCTTGGAGCGCCAGATCGGCGAGAATCTCGCCGACCACGCTCGTAAACTTGAAGCCGTGGCCGGAACAGGCTGACGAGACCACCACATTCGGCTGTCCAGGCGCTTTATCGATGAGAAAATCTTCGCTCGGCAGCATTGTATAGCGGCAGGTCGTCGCCCGCACGCGATATGACGCGGCATTCGGCAAGCGTTTGCGGGCGAAGCTGTCGAGCAGATCGGTGTCGGCGTCATTGACCGGCGGATTGGGCATGGTCGGATCGATCGGCTCGCGGAAATGGGCATGGCGACCGATTTTCACGCCATCGATGCCAATGGCCGGAAAGCCGAAATAGGAGCCTTCGGCGCCTTCATCCCGCAGGAAGCAGGGCATGCGCTGCGGCTCAGCAACAAAACCGTCCCTCGGCTGATACCAGGCCACCACCTGGCGGATCGGCTGTGCGTGTGCCTTCAGCTGCGGGACGAGTTCGCCAATCCATGCACCGGTTGCGACGATCACCTTGCGGGCGCGATATCGTCCCGTCGAGGAAATGACTATCACGCCCGTATCGCCGGGCTCGATCGCGACGACGCGTTCGCCAAAATGCAGGACCGCACCATCTTCTGCGGCAAGCTTCAGATAGCCCATGATCGCCGCTTCCGGGCGCACAAAGCCACCCTGCGGGTCGAGCAGGCCGATCTCGCCTTCCTCCAGCTCAAACGCGGGAAAGCGCCGCTTCATCGCGTCGCGATCGAGTATCTCATGCGGCAATCCATGCATGTCGCAGGAGGCGCGTGTGCCGCTGACGATCTTGCTATCGGGTGTGCCGATCTGCAGGACACCTGTCACTGTCAGGATCTCGGCCCGCAGCCTTTCTTCCAGCAAGCGCCAGTTATGATAGGCGCGCTTCAGCAGGGGCACATAGGACGGATCTTCGAAATAGCCAAGGCGGATCAGGCGGCTGTCGCCATGCGAGGAGCTAAGAGAATGAGCGGGGAAATGCGCCTCGATCCCAATCGCCTTTGCACCGCGCGCCGCGGCGAAAGACAAGGCTGCACTTCCCATTGCGCCGAGACCAATGACGGCAATGTCGTATTGCGCGGACATATTATGCTCCAGTTTCATCTTCCGCAGGCGGCGCAACGAGAGCGATCATTTCGCGCAGGCTCTCTATGTCGGCATTCAGCGGACGATCGTCTCCATAGAAAGGAACCTGCGAACGGACGGCCGCATAGAGGCGGTCAGTCCCCGGCGCTCTTTTGCCCTTCGAAACGAGGAAATCATGTGCCTGCGCGGCCGCCATGAGCTCGATCGCCAAGATATATTCGGCATTGTCGAGTATGGCGAGCAGCTTGTTGGCCGCCGCTGTCGGATGGGCCAGAAAATCCTCCTGCAGACCGGAGGTCAGGCCGCCATCGAGCGATGCGGGAGCGGCGAGACGCCGGTTGTCGTTGCTCAGCGCCGCAGCGGTATATTGCGCGATCATGAAGCCGGAATGGCTGCCGGCGTCGCTGGCAAGGAACGGCGGCAGGCCGCTGACCAGCGGATTGACGAAGCGATCCGTCCGCCGCTCGCTCATCGCTGCAATTTGGGCAATCGCGATCGCCAGACTATCGGCCGCCTGGCCGAGGGCAGGGGCAACGGCATGGGCTTCGGAGGAGACGATCGGCTCCTCTGGCGTGCCCGAAACGGCCGGATTATCGGTAACCGACGCCAGTTCCTGATCGACGATGCACGCGGTCTGCTCGAAGACATCCCAGGCTGCGCCA
The DNA here is from genome assembly GCF_002277895.1 of Rhizobium sp. 11515TR. Classification (NCBI taxonomy): domain Bacteria; kingdom Pseudomonadati; phylum Pseudomonadota; class Alphaproteobacteria; order Hyphomicrobiales; family Rhizobiaceae; genus Rhizobium; species Rhizobium sp. 11515TR. Next base: position 888,121 of record NZ_CP022999.1, read on the forward strand.
TGGGCATGAGGCACCGATCTCAAACTCAGAGCATCCTGCGTCCGCCGCCCAAGGGCGGCAGCGACAAGACCGCTGCCATTCAAGCGGCTGCGAAGCCTGCGTCCGACCTTGGCGATGCCAGCCGATGGGCGCAGCGCCAATACTTTCTCGTCGAAAGCCCCCATCTGGCAGCCTACGGCTTCCAGAGTCAGCGCGGCGATGGCATCGGCCCAATCGAGCAGGCGTTCGGCACGGGAGACAGCAAGCGCCGACAATCCCGTGGCGCATGCCGTGCCGTTGACGAGGCTCAAGCCCTCTTTGGCACCGAGTACCAGGGGAGGCAGACCGATCGCTGCGAGCGCCTCTGCACCACTCATCGGCTTGCCCTTCACGACAGCCCTGCCCTCGCCGATCAGAACGAGAGCCGTATGGGCGTTATGCGTGAGATAACCGGCGGAGCCCTTGGACGGGACTTCCGGAATGCAGTCATGCTCGAGAAACGCAGCCAGATGCCTGACGATCTCGGGCCTCACGCCAGAGTGGCCATGGGCGAAATTGACGATCTGCGCCGCAATGATCGAACGCACCTCGCGGCCCGGCAGCAAAGGGCCGACGCCGCAGGCGTGGCTCAAGATGATGTTGCGCGACAGCCGGCTCTGGGAATTGCGATCGACCACCGTATCGGATAAGGCGCCGACACCGGTATTGACGCCATAGGCGCGCACGCCCGTTTCGACGATGCGCTCGACGATGCGGCTTGCCTTGGCAATTCGCTCCCAGGCGGCATCGGAGAGGGAAAGCGACTCCCCGCCGCCGACGCGCGCGACGTCGCGCCAAGACAATAGTTTGTCGACGATGACGGTCATTGCCCGTTTCCGAAATGACCGATGAACTGGCGGAAGGCCGGCGAGGCGCCGCCGCCGAACATCTCGTCCGGCGTGCCGGTGCTTTCGACGAGGCCCTCCTTCATGAAGACGACGCGGTTGGAGACATTGCGGGCAAAGCTCATCTCGTGGGTGACGACCAGCATGGTCATGCCTTCCTCGGCGAGGGCGCGCATGACGCGCAGCACTTCGCCGACGAGTTCCGGATCGAGCGCCGAAGTCGGCTCGTCGAACAGCATGACCTTCGGCTTCATGGCCAACGCGCGGGCAATCGCCGCACGCTGCTGCTGCCCGCCGGAGAGATGCGCGGGATAGGCATGGCGCTTGTCGGCAATACCGACCTTTTCCAGCAGCACTTCGGCCTCGGCGATGCATTCAGCGCGAGGACGCTTCAGGACATGAACCGGACCCTCGATGACATTCTGCAGGATCGTCATATGAGACCACAAATTGAAACTCTGGAAGACCATGCCGAGTTCGGAACGGATATGATCCACCTGCTTATGGCTCGCCGGATAGCTTTTGCCATTTTTGTGGATCATGCGGATCTGTTCGCCGTCCACCCAGATCTCGCCATCGGTGGCAATTTCGAGGAGATTGATGCAGCGAAGGAAAGTCGATTTTCCCGAGCCGGAAGCGCCAAGCAGCGAAATCACATCGCCATCCTGAGCATCGAGGGAAATGCCGCGCAAGACTTCATGAGTACCGAAGCTCTTGCGGATGTTGCGGACGGAAAGTCGGGTGACACCTGGCATGATTTGCCTGCTCCAGTAAGCTTTAGGCTTTCAGCGCCGGCGGGATGGCGCGGCGATGGCGGGATAGAGAATATTCCAGCAGGGCCATGGCCTGCAGAATGATGAAATTCAGCACGAGGTAGATGATTGCGGCACAGATAAAGACTTCCATCGTGCGATAGGTCTGCGAGATGAGCCGCTGGGCAACGCCGGTGACCTCCCAGACCGTGACGAGGCTCGCAAGCGCCGTCGATTTCATCATCAGCACGATCTCGGTCGAATAGGCCGGCAGCGCGTGCCGGAAGGCGATCGGCGCGATGATGCGGCGCACCAACAGGAAGCCGGACATGCCGATCGAGCGTGCTGCTTCGATCTCCTTCGGTGAAACGGCACGGATGCCGCCGCGGAAGATCTCGGCCGAATAGCCGGCGGTGCAAAGCGCCAGCGACAGGATCGCGCAGACGACCGGCTCGCGCAGGAAGGGCCAGAGGAAGGAGTAGCGGATGATCGAGAATTGCGCCAAACCGTAGAAGACCAGAAACATCTGGATCAGCAGCGGCGAGCCGCGGAACACGAAAATGTAACCTTTGGCAAAGCCGGACAGAATCGGATTGCCGCTGACGCGCATGGCGACGATGACGAGCGCTAGAATGCCGCCGCACAGGATCGACAGGAAGAACAGCAGCAAAGTCATCGGCACCGCTTTCAGCAGCGTGACCATCGTGCTTGAAAGGAAATCGAAATCCATGCCGTCCTCCTCAAGCCTGGCCGATCGTCGCAGCCGGCATGCTGCGATTGGCGCGTCGTTCGGCCTTGTTGAAGATGCGGTCCGACAGACTGGTCAGGACCAGATAGAGAATGCCGCCGGCGATGAAGAAGAGGAAATACTGGCGGGTCGAGCCGGCAGCGACCTGGCTGGTGCGCATCAATTCCGCAAGGCCGGTGACCGAGATCAAAGCGGAGTCCTTGAGGCTGAGCTGCCAGACATTGCCGAGGCCGGGAATGGCGAAACGGAAGACCTGCGGAATGATGATACGGCGCAGGCGCAGACCGCGATGCATGCCGATCGCAGACGCTGCCTCCAGCTCGCCCTTGGAAATGGCGAGATAGGCTCCACGGAAAACCTCTGCCTGATAAGCGCCGGAAATGATGCCGACAGCGAGAGCACCGGCGGCAAAGGATGGCAGGCCAAGAAAGCCATCATAGCCGAGCCATTTGCCGATGGACGTTACCGCCGACGAACCACCGAAATAGATCAGATAGATGATCAGAAGCTCGGGAACGCCACGGAAAACGGTGGTGTAGATATTGCCGATCGTCTTCAGCACCATGCTTCCCGAGAGCTTCGCGAAGGCAATGACCGCGCCAAGGACGGCGCCGATGGCCAAGGCGGTTGCCGTGACGGCGAGCGTCATCAAGGCGGCAACAAGCAGCAGCGCGCCCCATCCGTTCGAGCCGAAGCCCAGCAATTGCAAGCTTGCCATAGATCCTATCCCCGTCCGTGGCAGTTTCAGGCGTCAGGATATCATATGGCCTCCGGCAGCAAAGCCGGAGACCGATGATAACAGCCGGAAGGCCGCACCCATCAATTCGGGCTGACGTCGACCTTGAACCACTTCATCGACAGGGTCTTGATGGTGCCATCTGCAAGGGCAGACTTGATCGCTTCGTTGAACTTGTCGCGCAGATCGGTATCGGCCTTGCGGATGCCCAGGCCTTCGCCTTCGCCCCAGATGGAGCCGGCGATTTCCGGGCCGGTGAAGGCGAGAGAATCATTGGCGCTGGCGAAAGCGTTCGCGAAGTAGACGGCGTCGTCAAAGCCGAGATCGATACGGCCGTTCTGCAGGTCGAGATCGCGGTCGGCACCGGTCTTGTATTCGCGGATCGTGGCGATCGAGCCGAAATTGTCATAGACGAACTTGGCATAGACGGTTGCAGCCTGGATACCGATCGTCTTGCCCTTGAAGGCTTCCTTCAGCACGTCGATTTCCTTGACGCCGGTCTGGCCGGGGGTCATCTTGATCGTGGTGCCGGTGCCGGCGGCATTGGCAAGCGGGCTATCCTTTGCGGTCGCAAAAGCGGCGGGCGTTGCAGCATAAGGAATGGTGAAGCCGATGACCTGCTTGCGCTCGTCGGTGATCGACAGAGCATCCATGATGACGTCGAACTTGCCGGCGTTCAGCGCCGGGATCATGCCATCCCAGTCGGAAGCGACGAGCTTGCAATCGATCTTGGCGCGCTCGCACAGAACCTTGGCAAGCTCCGGCTCGAAGCCGCCGAGCGTACCGTCAGCATTCGTCATGTTCCACGGCGCGTAAGCACCTTCCAGGGTGATCGTTGCCGTCTTCCAGTCCTTGGCGAAGGCCGGCACGGCAAAAGCGGCGGCAGCCACGACGCCCGACAAGAGAATTGCACTGAATTTCATCGTATAGAGCTCCTCTGAGGTTGAAACAGGCCTTGCAGCACTTCCTACCGATCTTCGCCGGCTTGCCCGCTTTCCCAATTAATTTTTAGGATTGATTGCGAGGTTGTATAGGGTACCATATGAGATAATTTATGATATGCAAGTGGGAAAGTTGTTTTCGAGGCAGATTCACGCGGTGCAAAGGGAATAGGCAATGAAGCGTTCCGGCGAGATGAAACGCGAACTGGCGGAAAATGATACCGCGCCTCTCTATGCCGGCGTCAAGCAAATGATACTCGACCGCATTCATAGTGGCGAGTGGCCGCCCAAATATCGCGTTCCCTCCGAAAACGAATTGGTGGTCGAACTTGGCGTCAGCAAGATGACGGCCAATCGTGCGCTGCGGGAACTGGCCAATGAAGGCGAACTCGTTCGCATCCAGGGCGTCGGCTCCTTCGTCGCCGAGCGCAAGGGGGCATCGGCGCTGTTCGAGGTCCGCAACATCGCCGAGGAGATCGCCGAACGCGGCCATTCCCATCAGGCAAGCGTAGTCGTTCTCGCCCGGGAAGCCGCATCACCCCACATTGCCGACGCATTGGAACTCGACATCGGATCGCCGGTTTTCCATTCGCTGATCGTGCATAGCGAGAACGGCGTGCCGGTCCAGATCGAGGACCGGCATGTCCATCCGGACGCCGCCCCCGATTACCTGCAGCAGGACTTTACCGACATGACGCCGAACGCCTATCTCTCCGCCGTTGCCCCGCTCAGCGGCTCGGAACATGTCGTCGAAGCCGTCATGCCGCAAGCCTGGGAATGCAAGCTGCTGACGATCCTGAAGACCGAACCCTGCCTGACGATCTGGAGGCGCACCTGGTCGGCGCGCGGCATCGTCTCTACAGCGCGGCTGGTTTATCCGGGACATCGCTATCGGCTGGAGAGCCAAAGCGGCAAACCATCTGATCGTTAGTTGTATATGGAAGATATGAGCATTCATTCGCTTTGAGAGAGCGCAAATGATGCGAGAGGGGGTCGAATGGGCTGCTTGCTGTCGGCAAATTACGATGCCTGCAACATGCACTCCATAAATAATGCGCCCAAAAGCAGGCCCGAAACCGTAGCAAGCACTTTCAAGATCGCGCGTTCGATCCTGAGGCATTTTTGCGGCAGGATCAGCGCGAGCGACTCGCTTGCAGCTGCAACTAATATGCATACGAGAGCAATGATGCGACGGTCTTCCGGGTAAGCCACGACAAGCAGAAATCCGAGAAGGCCGAACGGGATGATGCTGTCGATGCTCGCCATTGCCATAAGCGGATACTTCGCCCCGACCGGAACGACCGTCGTCACGGCGATCAGACCGAGCACGATCCAGGCAAGAGCATAAGCGAGCAGCGTAAGTTCCATGCGAAAATCATAACAACAAGCCGCGAGTTTTCAAGCTGCGGGGCACGGCCTGTCTGCGCTTCCGTTCGGCAGCGCGAGTATCCATGATGGCTGGCTGTATCCGGCTTCGCATCGGCTACATTCGCCAGCGATGCCTTTCACAGGCTGCTCAGCAAAAGACTGGTCTCGCTGTTCGCGACGCCATCGATCATCCGCACCTCGCGCAAGACGCGGTCGAAGTCGGATAGGCTGGTCGCTCGGATATTGGCGACCAGATCCCAATTGCCATTCGTCGTGTGCAGCGAATAAATTTCGGGAAGGCCGCGCAGTTTGCGGATGACCTGTGTCGTCGATTTCCCGACGACTTCGATCATCATGACGGCATGCACGGTCTGCTCTTCATAGTCTTCCCGAACCCTTACGGTGAAGCCAAGCAACGTGCCGGTCTCTATCAGTCGATCCAGCCGGTTCTGCACGGTACCACGCGCGACGCCCAAAACATCGGACAGTTTGGAGAGCGAAGCCCGCCCGTCGGCACGCAGATGAGCGATGATACGCCGGTCGAGATCATCGGGAATATATTTGGCGAGCGTCATCGCATGATCCTGATCTTGTCCATTCCGTCAAAAATCCTGGGCAATTTGTATAAACCCATACCAGAACTGACACAGTTTTGCGATTTTAGTCAATCGATCCGCTTGATACCCTATGGGAAATGATTTCCATCGAGGATACGAGAATGTCCGCACCGCTCCCATCGGAAAGAGCTTTCATTCCCTTCGTCAGCGTCGAGAACATGATGCGGCTCGTCCATCACATCGGCATCGAAACCGCGCTCATCGAACTCACGGACGCTATCGAAGCGGATTTCCGCCGCTGGGACCTTTTCGACAAGACGCCTCGCGTCGCTTCTCATTCGCATGATGGCGTCATCGAGTTGATGCCGACCTCGGATGGGGCGGTCTACAGCTTCAAATATGTCAACGGCCATCCGAAAAACATGGCGCAGGGCCTGCAGACGGTGACCGCCTTCGGTCTGCTTGCTGAGGTCTCAACCGGCTACCCTGTGCTGCTAACGGAAATGACGCTGCTGACGGCGCTGCGCACGGCGGCAACCTCGGCGATGGCGGCCAAACATCTCGCGCCGGCCAATTCGCGGCGCCTCACCTTGATCGGCAATGGCGCACAGGCCGAATTTCAGGCACTGGCGATGAAGGCGGTGCTCGGCATAGAAGAGGTCCGCCTTTACGACATTGATCCCAAGGCAACGGAAAAGACCGTCCGCAATCTCGCAAAGACTGGCTTGAAGCTCGTGCCCTGCACCTCGGCCCAGGCAGCAATCGAAGGTGCCGACATCATCACGACCTGCACGGCCGACAAGCAGTATGCCACGATCCTCACCGACAACATGGTCGGCGCCGGCGTGCACATCAACGCCATCGGCGGCGATTGCCCTGGCAAGACCGAACTCCACCGCGACATCCTGCTGCGCTCCGACACTTTCGTCGAATATCCGCCGCAGACCCGCATCGAAGGCGAAATCCAGCAGATGGACGCGGACTATCCGGTCACAGAACTCTGGCAGGTCGTGAGCGGCCGAGCGCCGGGCCGTAGCAGCGAAAGGCAGATCACGCTGTTCGACAGCGTCGGCTTTGCGATCGAGGATTTTTCCGCCCTGCGCTACGTCCGCGAAAAGCTGGCCAGCACGGACTATTTCCAGAAGCTCGACATCATCGCCGACCCCGACGATCCGCGCGACCTCTTCGGCATGCTGCTGCGCGCAGCCTAAAAAAGATAATGGCGGCCATTTCTACAGCCGCCATCAAACACGTCCATTCTTCAGTCGAACAATTTCAGCCCTTGCTGCCGTAAGCAACCAGTTCCGGCTCGCGGACCCGCCCATTCAACGAGAAGGCCAGCAGGGCCGACAACAGCATCAGTGCGCCTACGATGAACATCGGCAGCTCATAGAGGCCGGTCGCATCCTTGACGAGACCCGTCACATAGGGTGCGGCAAAGCCCGCAATATTGCCGATCGTATTGATCAGAGCGATGCCGGCCGCAGCCGCCGGCCCGGTCAGGAAGCGCGACGGAATGGCCCAAAAGTTTGGCAGGGCGGAAAAGATCGCGCAAGCCGTCAGTGTGATCATCACGATCGTCGCTTCAGGCGAGCCCATATAAAGCGCGGCCGGAATGCTGAAGGCGCCAACCAGGGCTGGAATGCCGATGTGCCACGGCCGCACACCGCGTCTGGACGCATCGCGGCTCCAGAAGAAGAGGGCAAAAGCCGCAGGCAGGTAGGGGATAGCGGTAATCAGCCCCTTATCGAAGACATCGAACTTGGTGCCAAATTTCGTTTCGAAGCCGGCAATGATCGTCGGCAGGAAGAAGGCCAGCGCATAGAGGCCGTAGATCAGGCCGAAATAGATGACCGACAGCAGCCAGACGCGGCCGTCCGTCAAGGCGAGGCCGGTCATCTTGCCATGAGCGGCGGCCTTTGCCTTTTCCTCGCTGGCAAGCGCCCGGTTCAGCCAATCCTTCTCGGCCTGGGTCAGCCATCTCGCATCATCCGGCCGATCCGCAAGGTAGAACCAGGTGATGATGCCGACGATGACAGCCGGAATGGCAACGCCGAAGAACATGACGCGCCAGCCTTCCAGGCCGAAGAGGCCATGCATCTGGATCAGCGTGGCCGCAAAGGGTGCGCCGATAACTGTTGTCAACGGCTGGGCAAGGTAGAACAGTGCCAGGATTTTGCTGCGATGCTTGGCCGGCACCCACATGCTCAAGAACAGGATCGCCCCCGGGAAGAAGCCGGCTTCGGCAACGCCGAGGAGGAAGCGCAGCACATAGAGCTCCGTCGCGCTCGATACCCAGGTGAACAAGAGTGCGACGATGCCCCAGCTCACCATGATGCGGGCAAGCCAGCGGCGCGCACCATATTTGTGAAGCGCCAGATTGCTCGGAATCTCCAGCACGATATAGCCGAAGAAGAAAATACCCGCGGCGAAGCCGAACTGCGCCGCCGTCAGCGCCAGATCCGTCGTCATGCCGTTCGGCCCGGCGAAGGAAATCGCCGTGCGGTCAAGGAAGTTGATGAAAAACATCAAGGCGATGAACGGCACCAGCCGCTTCGAGACCTTTGATATGGCCGAGCGCTCGACCTGTGACATTTCCTGATTTGCGGGCTGCAATGAAAATCCCTCCCCCCGTGCTGAAATCTTTACGACGCAGCGATCGGCTTGCGTCGCTGACAGAACGGAACTCCGACTTCCCTTCCAGTCCCTGCCTTCGGCCGCATGCGCCTTCGAATGACCTTGATCTCTAGCGGGATGGACAAGTTGCAGGCAAACGATTTAATCTCCTCGTCATGTGAGGAAAAATCACATCATGAGATAGCGGAATCGATGAATGAGCAGCCCTCTTCCATCCTTGAATGCGCTGAAGGCATTCGAAGCAACTGCGCGGCATAGGTCGATGACGCTTGCCGCCGACGAGCTCTGCGTTACGCATGGCGCGATCAGCCGACACATTCGCGGGCTGGAGGAGACGCTCGGCGTCATCCTCGTGACCCGCCGCGCCCATTCGACGGAGCCGACGCCCGAGGGATCGCGGCTTGCGGAAGGGCTGGCGAGCGCTTTCGGCCTGATGCAGGCAAGCGTCGAGCGCGTCCGCCCAAGCCCGCTGACGCTCTCCTGCTCTTCCTCGATCATGATGGGCTGGATCATTCCGCGCATCGGCCAGTTTCACGAGCGCCACCCGCATATCGCCCTTCAGTTCAACATGAATTACGATCAGGTCGACTTCGTCCGGGACAAGATCAGCCTCGCCATCCGCTCCAGTGTCATCGATCCGCCGAAGGATGCAATCATCCGGGAGCTCGGCGGCGAGGCCATCGGTCCTGTCTGTTCACCGGAATATCTGAACCGCTCCGGCATTTCGCGTCCCGATGATATGGAACACGCAGCGATCCTCTCCACGCAGACACGACCGCAAGCCTGGAGCGACTGGCAGGCCATAGCCGGACAGACGGATCTGCGTCTGACACCACAGGCGGCCTTCGATCATTTCTATTTGCTGATCCAGGCCGCAGCATGTGGCCTCGGCATGGCGGTCGTGCCGCAGATGCTCGTGCTCGATCAGCTTGCTTCCGGGCGGCTGGTGGCACCTTTCGGTTTTCTGCCCGGGCCGCGCCGCATGGTGCTTTGGATCGCGCCGCACATTGCCGGAAGGCCGGATGCGCTGGCGCTCGAAAGATGGCTGACGGCCGAAATGCATGCAAGGCCGGACACCTGACAGCTCCCTCAAACTGGCGTCAAATGGAAGCTCGCCCAAGATAAAGACCTGTCGCCCGGATCCGCTTTGAGCAGCCCGAAACATTCGGCGCGAAAATTCACTTATGTTACTTAAAATACATTGAAATCAGCGGATTTTCTCTCTGCACTTCACGACGGAGAATATGTTATGAATTTTCGCAAGCATGAGCGGAACGGGGCAATCCTTATGGGTTGCGGTCGCTCAAGAGAGGATGCATCCTGAATATCGTGCCCGAACTGGCAAGTCACACCAACGAGATGGCAGCGCTTATCTCTGGCTTCGACTGGGCAGCGACCAGCCTTGGCCCGAAATCGGCATGGCCCCCATGCCTTACCGCTGCCGTCGATATAATGCTCTCCGCGCAAGCCCAGATCGTAATGTTCTGGGGCGACGACTTTATTGCGCTTTATAATGACGCTTATGCGCCGACGATAGGCGACAAGCATCCCCAGGCCCTTGGCCGTCCCGCGCGCGAAAACTGGGCCGAGCTCTGGAACGATCTCGAACCGCTTCTGCAATCCGTTCTTCACGATGGCAAGACGGTCGCCGCCAAGGATCGGCCCTTCTATATCGAGCGCTACGGCTATCCCGAAACGGTTTACTTCGATATTTCCTATTCGCCGGTTCGCGATGCGGACGGCAAGACGCTAGGCGTCTTCTGTATCGTCAGCGAGACGACGGAACGTGTCCGGTCCGAGCGGGCGTTGCGCGAAAGCGAGGAGCGATTTCGCGCCGTCATCTCGCAATCGGCAACGGGGATCGCCCAATGCGAGCTCGATGGCCGTTTCGTTTTGGTGAACGAGCGCTTCTGCGAGATCGTCGGCTATGCCGAGAGCGAGCTTCTCGGCATGAAGATGCATGACATTACCTATCCGGACGATCTGCGGGAGAACACCCGCATGTTCGAAACGATGATGGCGACCGGCGAGAGCTTCGAGATCGAAAAACGCTATATTCGCAAGGATGGCAGCCTCGTCTGGGTCGCAGACTCGGTTTCCGGCTTGCGGGACGATTCCGGGCGCATCCGGCGGGTCGCTGGCGTCATTACGGATATCACCGAACGCAAGCGAGTCCAGCAGGTGGAACAGCGTCTCGCGGCCATTATAGCGTCGTCGGATGATGCCATCCTCAGCACCGATCTCAACATGGTGATCACCAGCTGGAACACCGGTGCCGAACGGCTTTATGGCCATTCGGCGGAAGAGGCCATCGGACGCTCGGTCATGATGCTCGTTCCGGACGATCGCAGTGAAGAGGAACCGGCGATCCTTGCGCAGATCCGCGCTGGGCAGAAGGTCGAACCCTACGAGACCAAGCGGCGCTGCAAAAATGGCGAACTTGTCGATGTGCTGCTCAGCGTTTCCCCGATCTATGACGCCTATGGCCGTATCATAGGTGCATCGAAGATCGCTCATGACAACAGTGCCAAGAAGGAGGCCGAGCGCCTGCAGACCGTGCTGGTGGGCGAGCTCAATCATCGCGTCAAGAATGTGCTCGCAACCGTGATGGCCATTGCGCGCCAAACACTCGGGCGGGACGATGTGGACAAGGCATCCGTCGAGACATTCGAGGCGCGGCTCTCCTCGATGGCGCGCGCCCACGATCTGCTGATCCACGGCCAATGGGAGCAGGCGGAGTTGACCGCCGTCATTGCCCAGGCGCTATCCCCCTATCCGAAGGACAGGTTCGAAATTTCCGGGCCGGCAATCAAACTCGCACCGAGAGCTGTCGTTTCCATATCGCTTGCGCTGCATGAGCTTGCGACGAATGCCGCCAAATACGGTGCGCTTTCGGTGGCGGATGGCCGTGTTGCGATCACGTGGTCACTGGAAACGGGCAGGACGGATCACCTCAAACTGCGCTGGCAGGAATCGGGAGGGCCAATCGTAAAGCCTCCGACCCGCAAAGGCTTCGGCTCCCGCTTGATCGAAAGCCTGCTGGCGGCGGAATTGAGCGGCAAGGTCCAAGTCCGTTACGAGCCGAGCGGCTTGATCTGCGAGGTGGATGCCGCCGCAGGGATCGGCTGGGATCAAGCTCACGACAAGGCAGAGTAACGCCGCACCCGGTGCTCAATCCCGGTCGATTCAACGCAGCCCCTTCGGCCGCGTCGCGAGTACATTGCGGATCGAGAAGCTCGAATGGATTCGCAGCACTCCCGGCATGGTCGACAGAATATCCTTATGGATGCGTTCGAAGTCGCCGGGATTGGCGACCTCGACGCGCAGCAGATAGTCGGAGCCGCCCGTCATCAAAAAGCACTCCTTGATCTCGGGATGTTTGCGTACCGCCGCCTCGAAACGATCGAGATGCTCCTCCGTTTGCCGCTCGAGCGTGATGTTGATGATGACGGCGATCGATGCCTCTGCCTGGGACGTGTCCACCAGCGCCGTATAGCCCCGGATCACACCCGCCTGCTCCATCAATTTGATACGCCGCAGGCAGGCCGATGGCGACAGCCCCACCTCGCTTGCCAGCTTGGAGTTGCTGACTCGGGCATCAAGGCGAAGTAAGCGGAGAATATTGCGATCAATGGCATCGAGAGCGGCCATGTGGATTCTTTCAAAAATTCGTAGATCGTTTCAATATTGATGCAATTACACAATTATCAATCACTATTTGATAGGCAATTTCACGATCCTTTCAATAATCTGCCCTTAAAGAAGCGAGGGCGGACATGGACGGCGGCATTGTGGATTCTCGAGTGCTAAAATCAGCAATCGACAGCGGAGCATGTGGCTATCTGACGATCGATCTGGCCGCGCTATGCCGGAACTATGACAAGCTATTCACCATCGTCGCGCCGGCGAAGACGGCCGCCGTCGTCAAGGCCGATTCCTATGGGCTTGGCGCCAGCCAAGTATCGAAAGCGCTCTACGGGCGCGGGTGCCGGCATTTCTTCGTCGCCCATTTCATCGAGGCACTGCGGCTGCGCCCGCAACTCCCAGGCGATGCGACGATCTTCGTGCTGAACGGCCTATTGCCGGGCAACGAGGCTACCTGTGCCGATGGAGGCATCGTGCCTGTCATCAATTCGCTCGATCAGCTGCGGCAATGGTCGGAGACGGCACGCTCTCTTCAGCGCAGGCTGCCGGCGGTTCTGCAATTCGATACCGGCATGTCGCGGCTCGGCATACCTCGGGAAGACAGAAGCGCTGTCGCGGCACATCTGCAGGCATCCGACGACATCGATATCCTGTTCATCATGAGCCACCTCGCCTCCGCAGATGAGGCCGACAGCAGGCAAAACGGCGATCAGCTTACCGAAATGTCTCGCGTTGCGGCAGAGTTTCCGCAATACGATGTCTCGTTCGCGAATTCCGGCGGCATCTTTCTTGGCGGAGATTTCCATGGCGTACTGGCGCGGCCAGGCATCGCTCTTTATGGCGGCGCTCCGACCGGTGGCGTTGCCAACCCCATGGAGGCCGTCGTTCGGCTCGAAGTTGCCGTGGTGCAGACGCGAACCGTTCCAGAGGGCGCGCGGGTCGGCTATGGCGGCGTGCATGTGACGAAAGGCCAGACCCGGCTCGCGACGATCGCCGCTGGCTATGCCGATGGCCTTCCGCGCAGCCTCAGCGATCGCGGCGCGGTCTATTACAACGGCGTTCGCCTGCCGATCGTCGGCCGCGTCTCGATGGACAGCACGACAATCGATATCAGCGCCTTGCCCGAAGGCGCACTCTCTTTCGGCAGCGTGGTGGAAGTTCTCGGAGATCATCAGACCCTGGATGATCTCGCGCGCGACGCCGGCTTGATTTCCTATGAAATCCTGACCAGTCTCGGCCATCGCTTCCACCGTCAATATCGCTGATCTTCCCATCTCTCAAGTCTCTGAGGACATCATGAAAGTCGTCGTTCTGGGTGCCGGCATCATCGGCGTGACGTCAGCCTATCAGCTTGCCAAGGCGGGCCACGAAGTCACGGTCATCGACCGGCAGCAGGGACCAGCGCTGGAGACGAGTTTTGCCAATGCCGGCGAAGTCTCCTTCGGCTACTGCTCGCCCTGGGCGGCACCCGGCATTCCCATGAAGGCGATCAAATGGCTGTTCATGCATCACGCGCCCCTCATCCTGCGCCCGAAGGTCGATGGCGCCATGCTTTCATGGCTCGTCAAGATGCTGTCCAACTGCACGTCGGAACGCTATGCGATCAACAAGAGCCGCATGCTGCGCCTTGCCGATTACAGCCGCATTTCGCTCGCCCAACTTCGTGAAGAGACGGGTATTGCATATGACGAACGCATGCAGGGCACGCTGCAGCTCTTCCGCACGCAAGCGCAGCTCGATGCATCCGCCAAAGACGTCAAGGCTCTTGCGGCCGACGGCATTCCGTATGAGGTGCTCGATCCCGATGGCTGTATTCGCGTCGAACCGGCGCTCCGGCATGTCCGCGGCAAGATCGTCGGCGGGTTGTTGACCCCGAAGGACGAGACCGGCGACTGCTTCAAGTTCACCAATGCGCTTGCTAAAAAAGCGGTCGAGCTTGGCGTCCGGTTCCAGTACGGCACGACGATCAAAGGGCTCGACGTCCAGGGCGGGCAGGTACGTGGCGTGATGACCGATCGTGGACGCGTGGATGCGGATGCGATCGTTGTCGCGCTCGGCAGCTATTCGCCACTGTTGCTGAAGCCGCTCGGCATCAGCCTCTCCGTTTATCCGGTCAAGGGCTATTCGCTGACGATCCCGATCACGGATGCGTCGCGCGCACCGGAATCGACGGTCATGGACGAGACCTACAAGATCGCGATCACTCGACTTGGCGATCGCATCCGCGTCGGCGGCATGGCTGAAATCTCCGGCTATACCAATGATCTCGGCCTTGCGAGACGCCGGACGCTTGAGCATTCCGTGACCGATCTCTTCCCCGGCGGCGACGTCGCCAAAGCCTCCTTCTGGTCGGGCCTGCGGCCGATGACGCCGGATGGCACGCCGGTCATCGGACCGACGAAGATCAAGGGGCTTTATCTCAATACCGGTCATGGCACGCTTGGATGGACCATGAGTTCCGGTTCGGCTCGCGTCATCAGCGATCTCGTCAGCGGCCGCAAGCCTGATATCGACGCGACCGATCTCGCCATCAGCCGTTACGTCTGACCCGCAGGCTTGCGCGTAAGCGCTCCGGAAAAGCGGCGGGCTTATCACCCGCCGATTTCGATCAATGCCGCGGTATTCGTGGCAGGAAGATCGTGAATAATCCCAACAACGGCAGATACGAGCAGAGCGTGTAGACGAAGGGAATGCCGCGCGCATCGGCAAAATCGCCGAGCCAGGCCGCACCCAGTCCACCCGCCCCAAAGGCGAAGCCGAAGAAGATGCCACCGATCAGCCCGACGCGGCCGGGAATCAGCTCCTGCGCAAAGACGACGATCGCCGGGAAGGCCGAGGCAAGCACGAGGCCGATGACAACGGTCAGGACGCAGGTCCAGAACAGGTTCGCATAGGGCATCATTAGCGCGAAGGGGATGACGCCGAGGATCGAGAACCAGATCACGAAACGCGCGCCCAGACGGTCGCCCACCGGCCCGCCCATGATGGTGCCAACAGCAACGGAGCCGAGGAAGAGGAACAGCATCAGCTGCGCATCGCGGACATCGAGATGGAACTTGTCGATGACGTAGAAGGTGAAATAGCTCGAAATGCTCGCCATATAGACATTCTTCGTCGCCGTCAGCAGGATGAGAATGGCAAGCGCCCACATTGCCTTGTTGCGCGCGATCGGCAAGGCGCGGCTCGGGGCGGGACGCGCCGACTGCTGCCGACGATGGTTGATGAACCAGTTGCTGACCCAGCTCAGAACGATGAAGCCGATGACGGCCAGCACCGAAAGCCAGGCCACACTCTTCTGGCCGTTCTGCAGGACGAAAAAGGCGGCGATCAGCGGCCCGATCGCCGAGCCGGCGTTGCCGCCGAGCTGGAACAGCGACTGCGCCAGCCCGTGACGTCCGCCCGAAGCGAGGCGGGCAACGCGCGATGCTTCCGGATGGAAGACGGCCGAGCCGAAGCCGATCAGGCTGGCCGCGATCAGGAGCACGCCGAAACTGCCGGCGTAGCCAAGCAACAGCAGGCCCGCGAAGGTGCTGACCATGCCGACGGGCAGCGAATAGGGCATCGGCCATTTGTCGGTGACGATACCGACTACCGGCTGCAGCAGCGATGCGGTGATCTGGAACATCATCGTCAACAGGCCGATCTGTACGAAATCGAGCGTGTAATTCTCTCTGAACATCGGATAGAGCGATGTCAGCAGCGATTGCATCGTATCGTTCAGCAGATGACAGGTGCTGACCGCCATAACGATCGACATCGTCGTCTTTTGATATCGGGCCTGCGTACCCGCAACTTCCGCAACCATGTGGGGAATCCTCCTGCGCCGGCGAGACTTGCCGACGATATGACTTGATCCGCCTTTAGCACGGCTTGCGAATGTCCTTCTTTCGTGTTTTGGTCCAATAGTTTCTCGATTGGGCCAAAATGGAAAAGCTATCGAAACAGTTGTTGGCAACCCTCGACGACGACCATGTGCGAAACATGCGCTGGATGGAGGAATCGCCGGCCGACGTGCTCGTCCATAGCGCCGAGCCGCCGCAGGGCTACACGGTTCCCTGGCATCACCACCGCCGCACGCAGCTGCTTTGCATCTTCTCCGGCGTCGCCCTGATCATGACGGCGCGCGGTCGCTGGATGGTGCCGCCCGGCCATGCCCTTTTCATCCCCGTCGGGATGGAACATTCGATCGAGATCTTGAGCAATGTCAGCATGAAATCCGTCTACGTGACGCCGCGCAGCCAGCCAGCAAAGGATGAAGCGCCGCGCGTCGTCGAAGTGACCGACCTTGCCCGCAGCCTGCTGCTCGAAGCCATTCGGCTGCGGGAGGCGCCGGTCAGCCATCGCAAGGCCAAGCTCGTTCTGTCGCTACTGGTCGAGGAAATCGCAACGTTGCCCGAGCGTCCGCTCGGCCTGCCCTTCCCGTCCGACCGCCGATTGACCGCGCTCTGCCGCGACTATCTCTCCAACCCATCCCCCAACGCCCGATTGGACGACTGGGCAGAAAAGCTTTCGGTGAGCCGCCGCACCTTTACCAGGCAGTTCCGCAAGGAAACCGGCATCAGCTTCACCACCTGGCGGCAGCAGGCCAGCGTCTTTGCCTGCCTTCCACAACTGGCCGAAGGCCAGCCCGTCACCAATGTTGCGCTCGAAGCGGGATACGAAAGTGTGGCGGCATTCACTACCATGTTCCGACGCATGCTCGGCACTTCGCCGCGCAGCTACATGGCCAGCCGTTGGACTTTCGACCGGCAAACGGCTTGAGCGCTTCCTCTTGAAATGACCGGTCGCTTCCGGCAAACGGTGCAGACAACAAGGATCAGGCACATGCGGCATATTCACATCGTCGGTATCGGTACGGGAAACCCCGAACATCTGACCGTGCAGGCGATCAACGCGCTGAACGCAGCCGATGTTATCCTCATCCCTAGCAAGGGCGCGGCCAAGAGCGAGCTTGCCGATGTCCGGCGCGAGATATGCCAGCGCTATGTCACCAATCCAGCCATGCGCTACGTGGATTACGACGTGCCGTCGCGTCAGACGGCGGACCGCAGCTATGTGCGGAGCGTCGATGAATGGCATGACGCGATTTCCGCGACCTACGAGCGGCTGTTTCTGGAACATCTGACGGAAAGCCAAAGTGCTGCCTTCCTCATCTGGGGCGATCCCGGCCTTTATGACAGCACGCTCCGCATTCTCGAGCGTGTCGTCGCCCGCGGCAATGTTGCGCTCGACTATAGCGTTATTCCCGGCATCACCAGCATCCAAGCGCTGACGGCAAGTCATCGCATCCCCCTCAATCTGGTCGGCAAGCCGGTTCAGATCACCACCGGTCGGCGATTGGCCGAAAGCTTTTCCGGAATTGCCGAAACGGCCGTCGTCATGCTCGACGGCGAGCAAGCCTTCAGCAAGATCGACGATCCGGACGCCTATATCTATTGGGGAGCCTATCTCGGCACCAAGGATGAGATCATCATCGCCGGCAGGCTGGCGGAGGTTTCCGAGCGGATTCTTGCGACTCGCGCCGAAGCCCGCGCCCGCCATGGATGGATCATGGATATCTACCTTATGCGCAAGGGGCGGGACTTCGACGATCTCGAATAAGCGCCAAGTACCAAATCGTTTGCCCGCCGATCCGGTTTATGCAAGGAAATGTCCCTTATGAAGGGCAGTCTTATGGTTGCGATCGACGCGCAGACAGTGGAGGAACAAATGTGCTTCTCTCAGGGGGGAGCTGCCGGGAACGGCGTTGCATCGCCCCTGCCCTCCATGGTTCGCGGCGCCTGCCCCTCGCTGAGCGCGCCGATGCAGACCGGCGATGGTCTTCTCGTTCGCTTACGGCCATCGACGCCGGGCCTGACTATCGCGCAATTACGCCTCTTGGCGGAAGCAGCCGAGAGACACGGCAATGGCCTGATCGAGATCACTGCGCGCGGCAATTTTCAGCTGCGTGGTATGACGCCGCAAAGCATGCCTGGACTGGCCGCCGATATCGATCGCGCCGGCATCGTGCCGGAGAGCGGCGTCACGATCGAAGTCCCGCCGCTCAGCGGCGTCGATCCATCGGAGATCGCTGATGCGCGGGGGCTCGCTGAACGCCTGCGCAACGCAGTCGATTCCCTGCATCCCAAGCCATTGCTGGCTGCAAAGCTCGCCATTATCGTCGACGGCGGCGGCCGGCTCGTCCTTGACGAAATCTCCGCTGATATCAGGCTGAAGGCTGTCAATGCCGCAGATGGCAGCCAACTGTGGAGGCTTGCGATTGCCGGAACGCAGGCGACGGCTACGCCGCTTGCCGACTTGACCAGCGAGCAAGCAATTCCCGGAGTTATCACGCTGGTGAAAGCATTGACCGCAATCGGTCCACGCGCTCGCGGCCGCGATCTGGACATTGCCTCATTACGAGCGCGGTTTCCGACCATACTCGATTTTTCGCACGCCGAAAGCACCGCCCCAGACTCGCCTGTCGGTCTCATTCCGCTCAATAAGCAGCATTCAGCCCTTGGCCTGCGACCAGCCTTCGGTCAGATCTACGCGCAAGACCTCATCCGCTTTCTCGATGTGGCCAAGCTGGCGGGAGTGCATGAAATTCGAACGGGACCAGAGCACAGCTTACTGTTGCTCGGGCTTTCTCGCGATCGCATTGAAGATATCCTCGCTGCAGCAGCAGATTCCGGCTTTCAGACACGCGCCGGTGATCCGGCAAATTATGCAATTCCCTGTGCCGGCGCCGGCGCGTGCGCTTCCGCATATTATGCGACGAGAGAGGCCGCCACCGATCTCATCAAGTTAAGCCCCGAACTGCTTGATGGGTCGCTCAAAGTGCATCTATCCGGCTGCGCAAAAGGCTGCGCCCATCCCTCTCCAACGATGCTGACCATCGTCGGTGCTGCAACGGGCTATGCTATTGTCGTAAATGGGTCAGCATCATCGGAGCCCGTGGCTTACATCCATAAGGAAGACCTGAAATCGGCGCTGGCTGCACTCGGGGAACTGGTGCGAAACAACAAAGCTGCTGGCGAATCGGCACAGCAGTGTCTTAAACGGCTCGGCCGAGACGCAATCGCGACGGCCTTACGACAGGGATAGAAATGCCTGACTATGACTATATCCGCGAAGGGGATGCGATCTATGAACGCTCCTTCGCGATCATCCGCAGCGAAGCCGATCTCCAGCGTTTTCCCGAAGCCGAGGCCGATGTCGCCGTCCGCATGATCCATGCCTGCGGATTGGTGGAAGCAGCTCAGCATTTCGTGTTCTCCCCTGATTTCGTGGCATCGGCGCGGCAGGCGCTGTCTGCCGGCGCGCCGATCTTCTGCGATGCGGAAATGGTCGCCCGTGGCGTCACCCGCGCCCGCCTGCCCGCCGCAAACGAAGTAATCTGCACCTTGCAGGATCCGCGCACGGCGGAAATTGCGAAGTCCATCGGCAACACGCGTTCGGCCGCAGCCATGCATCTTTGGACAGGCCGCCTCGCCGGCTCGGTCGTTGCCATCGGCAATGCGCCGACCGCCCTCTTCCATCTTCTCGAAATGCTGCGCGACGGCGCTCCCAAGCCTGCCGCCATTATCGGCATGCCCGTCGGTTTCGTCGGCGCGGCGGAATCGAAGGATGCCCTTGCCGAAAACTCCTACGGCGTTCCCTTTGCCATCGTGCGCGGCCGGCTTGGCGGCAGCGCCATGACGGCAGCGGCACTCAACGCTCTCGCGAGGCCTGGCTTATGAGTGCGCCGTCCAACGGAAGTCTGATCGGTGTCGGCACCGGCCCCGGCGATCCCGAATTGCTGACGGTCAAGGCCGTCAAGGCTTTGGAGCGTGCCGACGTGGTTGCCTATTTTGCCAAGCAGGGCAGAGGCGGCAACGGCAAAGCCATCGTCGGCGAGCTTCTGGGAGCCGATGTAAAATTGCTGCCGCTCTACTATCCGGTCACCACCGAGATCGATAAGGACGCATCGGAATATCTCAGTCAGATCACCGCTTTCTATGACGCCTCGGCCGAAATGGTGGCGGCGCATCTGCGTGAGGGAAAGACGGTTGCCGTGCTCAGCGAAGGCGATCCGCTGTTTTACGGCTCATATATGCACCTGCATGTGCGCCTTGCCGATCGCTTCCCGACCGAGGTCATTCCGGGCGTGACGGCCATGTCCGGCTGCTGGTCGCTCGCCGGCTTGCCGATGGTGCAGGGAGACGACGTTCTCTCCGTGCTGCCGGGAACGATGGCAGAGGCTGAGCTCACCCGCCGCCTGGGCGACACGCAAGCCGCCGTCATCATGAAGGTCGGCCGCAATCTGCCAAAAATCCGCCGCGCGCTGGATGCCGCCGGCCGGCTGGAAGAAGCGATCTATGTCGAGCGCGGCACGATGGCGAACGGCGCCATGACGCCACTTGCCAGCCGCGACGATGCCGAGGCACCTTATTTCTCGTTGGTTCTGGTTCCTGGCTGGGAAAGCAGACCATGAGCGGGCGTCTCTATGTCATCGGCACCGGCCCCGGCAATCCCGCGCAAACCACGCCGGAGGCGCTGGCTGCGGTCGCGGACGCTCATGAATTTTACGGCTATGGTCCTTATCTCGACCGCCTGACGCTGCGCGACGACCAGATCCGTCAGGCATCGGACAATCGCGAGGAATTGGATCGCGCCAAGGTGGCGCTGCAGCGGGCGGCGGTCGGCATCAATGTCTGCGTCGTCTCTGGCGGCGATCCTGGCGTCTTCGCCATGGCGGCCGCCGTTTGCGAGGCGATCGATCACGGTCCGGCAGAATGGCGCACAATCGACCTTGTGGTCGTGCCCGGCATTACGGCCATGCTTGCAGTCGCTGCGCGCATTGGCGCGCCTCTCGGGCACGATTTTTGCGCCATCTCGCTATCGGACAATTTGAAGCCCTGGCCGCTGATCGAAAACCGGCTTCGTGCGGTCGCCGAAGCAGGCTTCGTGATTGCGCTCTACAATCCGATCAGCAAGGCTCGCCCCTGGCAACTCGGCAAAGCCTTCGAAATTCTGCGCGCCGTACTGCCCGGTGAAACACCTGTCATCTTCGGCCGGGCCGCCGGTCGTCCTGACGAGCGGATGACGGTGGCTCGGCTCGCAGATGCGGAGGCGGCACAAGCGGATATGGCGACCTGCGTCATCATCGGCTCGACCGAAACCTGCGTCATCGCCCGCGAAGGACGTCCGGATCTGGTCTATACGCCGCGTTTCATCAGAGAAGAGACGAAATGATCGATCCGACCGAGCGCAGCCTCCACCGTTTCGACCACCGGCAGACCGGCGGCCTCAGCGCGCTCGACCATAATCACCTTGACGCTAAGCTGCCTTGCGGCCTCGATCTTGCCGTAGGTCGCGTCACCGCCGCTGTTCTTGGCGACGACGACCTCGATCTGATGCTGTCGCAGCATGTCAAGCTCGTCGGCCAGGCGAAACGGACCCCGGCTGTGAATGTAGCTGACATGCGGCACCGTCAGCGGCGGCTCGACGGGATCGACGCTGCGGACCCAATAATGGTGCTGCGGCGCGGCGTTCGCCTGATGCGCCTCCTGACGGCCGGTTGCAAGGAAGACACGCAAGGGCTTGGCGCCAAGTGTAGCGATAGCTTGCGAAACGCTGTGCACGGAAAGCCAGTCATCGCCTCCGACCGGCATCCATGCGGGACGGCGCAGCGCGAAAGCGGACACATGGCATTGAGCAGCAGCCGCTGCGGCATTGGCCGAGATGCGGGCTGCAAAAGGATGCGTGGCATCTACCAACAGGTCGATCTCTTTGTCGCTGACATAGCGGGCAAGCCCCTCAGCGCCGCCGAAACCGCCGCTGCGCACCGGAACGGGCTGGGGCGCCGGATCGGCGGTTCGTCCGGCAAACGACAGGATGACCTCGAAATCCGCTCGCGAGGCAAGAGCCGCCGCCAGCGCTCGGGCCTCGGTCGTGCCGCCGAGGATCAGAATGCGGACCTTGCCCATGGCTGAGACACCTTCAATTCAACGCTGGCTCACTCTTATCGGCATCGGCGAAGACGGTCCAGCCGGCATCGGCGACGAGGCCAAGCGGCTGATCGCCTCATCGCCGATCGTCTTTGGGGGCGCGCGCCATATCGAACTGATGAGCTCGCTGATATCTGGCGAAACGCATCAATGGCTTTCGCCATTCGAAACATCCGTCGAGGCGGTGCTTGCCCGGCGCGGCAAGCCGACGGTGGTTCTCGCATCAGGTGATCCGTTCTTCTACGGCGTCGGCGCGACGCTTTCGCGGCACATTCCAGCCGCTGAAATGACTGTGATCCCGGCGCCCTCCTCCTTCAGCCTCGCCGCATCGCGCCTCGGCTGGCCCTTGCAGGAGACGACGGTTCTCTCGCTGCACGGACGGCCGATCGATCTCATCCGGCCGCATCTGCATGCTGGCCGCAAAATCCTGGCGCTGACATCCGATGGGAAAGGTCCGGCCGAATTGGCCACCCTGCTGCAAAGCTCCGGCTTCGGAGAGTCCGAGCTTACGGTTCTGGAAGCGCTTGGCGGCCCGCACGAGAAAGTCTCCAGACAAACTGCGGCTGACTTTGCCCTCCCCGACGTTAACGATCTGAACATCTGCGGCATCGAGGTCAAGGCGGAAGCCGGCGCGCGGATTTTGCCGCTAAGCGCGGGCCTCCCCGACGAACTTTTCGAGCATGACGGCCAGATCACCAAGCGGGAAATCCGTGCAATGACGCTATCCGCGCTGGCACCACGTTATGGTGAGCTGCTCTGGGATATCGGTGCCGGCTCCGGCTCGATCGGTATCGAATGGATGCTGGCGGATCCCTCGCTGCGCGCCATGGCCATCGAGGCATCGCCCGAGCGTACGGCGCGTATCCGTCGCAATGCCGGCAATTTCGGCGTGCCGGGGTTGGTGATTGTCGAAGGCGAGGCGCCGGCTGCTCTTACCGGCTTGCCGGCACCGGATGCGATTTTTATCGGCGGCGGCGGCAGCGACACCGGCGTGCTCGAAGCTGCCATCGGCCAATTGAAAAGCGGCGGCAGGCTGGTTGCCAATGCCGTTACGACCGAGATGGAAGCGCTATTGCTGGCAGAGCAGGCGCGCCGGGGCGGCTCCTTGATCCGCATCGATATTGCGCGCGCCGCCCCCGTCGGCCGCATGACCGGCTGGCGGCCGGCCATGCCGGTAACGCAATGGTCGTGGACCAAGCCATAATTGAGAATGAGGTAGAGCGATGACAGTGCATTTCATTGGCGCAGGCCCAGGAGCCGCCGACCTGATCACGGTGCGCGGCCGGGATCTGATCGGCAAATGCCCGGTCTGCCTCTATGCCGGCTCGATCGTTTCGCCGGAACTGCTGCAATATTGCCCACCCGCCGCCCGCATCATCGATACCGCACCGATGTCGCTTGACGAGATCGAGGCGGAATATCTCAAAGCCAATGCGGCAGGCGAGGATGTCGCGCGCCTGCATTCCGGCGACCTCTCGGTCTGGAGCGCTGTTGCCGAGCAGATCCGCAGGTTGGAGCAGCATGGCATCGACTACACGCTGACCCCAGGCGTTCCCGCTTTCGCGGCCGCGGCTTCCGCGCTCGGACGCGAGCTGACCATCCCGGCCGTGGCTCAAAGCCTTGTCCTGACCCGCGTTTCAGGCCGTGCCTCGCCGATGCCGAACAATGAGACGCTAGCGAAATTCGGCGCGACCGGCGCCACGCTCGCCATCCACCTTGCAATCCATGCGCTCAAGGAAGTCGTCGAGGATCTGACGCCGCTTTATGGCGCGGATTGCCCGGTTGCGGTCGTCGTCAAGGCTTCCTGGCCCGATGAGCGGATTATTCGGGGTACGCTTGCCACGATCGAAGCGCAGGTGGCCGCCGATCCGATCGAGCGCACGGCTCTGATCTTTGTCGGTCCATCGCTTGGCGCCAGCGATTTCCGCGAAAGCTCGCTCTACGATCCTACCTATCAGCGTCGTTTCCGTGGCCGCCAATAACGCCGGACACCGTTGCAAATCCCCTCGAAATTTCCTCTAGTCGATCGCGGCAAGCCGTTGGAGAAAAGAGGATCAGGAAATGCAGCGCATTACCATCACCATCGACGACGATCTTCTGGAGACGATCGACAAGATTAGCGCGCAGCGCGGCTATGCAAGCCGCTCTGAAACCTTGCGTGATCTCGTGCGCGATGCCGTGACCCGCGCGCAGCCGACCATAGACGGCGAAGCGAGATGCTACGCAGCCCTTGCCTATGTCTATGAACACGAGACCCGCGACCTGTCGCGCCGGCTGACGACGGCGCAACACGATCACCACGATCTTTCAATCTCGACGCTTCATGTTCATATCGATGGGCAAGATTGCCTCGAAGTCTCCGTCCTGAAGGGTAAGGTGGATGAGATAAAAACCTTTGCCGACAGCGTCG
This sequence comes from Rhizobium sp. 11515TR, assembly GCF_002277895.1. Lineage (NCBI taxonomy): Bacteria > Pseudomonadati > Pseudomonadota > Alphaproteobacteria > Hyphomicrobiales > Rhizobiaceae > Rhizobium > Rhizobium sp. 11515TR. The sequence continues at coordinate 912,749 of NZ_CP022999.1, forward strand.
TGACGCAGCGCGGCGTACGCTTCGGGAACTTGCACATCATTCCATCCGACGACGGTACAGATCATCTCGAACCCCATTCGCATGACTGAGCGGACGGTGAATTGCCCGCGGACTACCCAGTCAAAGCTGATGACATAGGCAATACTCCCTGAGAGCGGCAACCGAAACCAGGCGGCCTCAACAGGGCCCGTGATGCCGGCGGCGTCCAGCATCGGCTTCGGCGCCGATCCGGATCACGCCTCCCGGAGGTAAACACGGTCAAGCCGAAGTCGTTGCTCACCACATAAGATTCCGTCAGGCCTTGACGAAGGGCGGCGAAGCATAAATGTCTTCCCATCACGGCAAATGGGGGAAGCGATGAAGATACTCGGCATATCGGGCAGCCTGCGTAAAGGCTCCTTCAACACGGCCCTACTACACGCGGCCGTCGAATTGGCACCAAGCGGCGTCGAGCTGATCGCTCGCACCATCCATGGCGTGCCGCTTTACGACGCCGATATCGAGGCTGCGGATGGCATTCCGGAAAAAGTACAGGAACTCAAGAACCTCGCCATTTCAGCCGATGGGCTGATCCTGTTTACGCCGGAATACAACAATTCGCTTCCGGGCGTTTTCAAGAACGCAATCGACTGGATGAGCCGGCCCTCTACGGACATCGCTCAGGTTTTCGGCGGAAAGCCGATCGCCGTCCTCGGAGCTTCGCCGGGCAATTTCGGTACCATCCTCAGCCAGAACGCCTGGTTGACGGTGTTGCGCACGCTCGGCGCCGAAGCCTGGTTCGGCGGTCGGCTCATGGTGTCACGTGCCGGCAGTGTCTTTGATGCCGATGGCGCAATCGTCGACGAGAAAGTGAAGCACAATCTTACGGCTTTCATCGATGGCTTCACGGCCTTCGTCGCGGATCGCAAAAAGGACTGATGCGTGGCTCTGCGGGTGAACCGGACCGCAAACATGGAGCCTATGATTGAACCGATGAATGACCTAATGTGAATGTGGTGCCGAGTCCCGGCGCCTCCGGGGCCTCGCACATCGTCTTCCTTCGAAAGCCATGAAATCCAATAGTACCGGTTACGTCTTCACGCTGTTGGCAATCAGCATATTCGCTATACAGGACGGCATCTCCAAGCACCTTGTCAGCGCCTACCCTCCGCTTTTGGTGGCGATGATCCGCTATTGGGCTTTCATGCTTTTCGCCGTCGCAATGGCTTCGCGCACACCGGGCGGCTTACAGCGCAACGTCAGGACCAAACACCCCGTCCTGCAGATTGCCCGAGGCCTGCTGCTCGCCGCGCAGATCGTCGTCGCCATCTCGTCCTTCGTCGTCGTCGGCCTTGCCCATTCGCAGGCGATCTTTTCATCCGGCCCGCTGATGGTGGCCTTGCTGTCGATCCCCATCCTCGGCGAGAAGGTCGGCTGGCAGCGATGGCTGGCGATCTGTTTCGGTTTCTTCGGCGTGCTGTTGATCCTGAAGCCGGAAAGCGGCGTCTTCGATGCGCGCTTCCTGGTGCCGCTCTTCGGCGCATTGCTATTTTCGCTCTACGTCGTCCTGACACGCTATGTCAGTCGCGAGGACGGCGCCATGACCAGCTTTTTCTATACGGGTGTGGTGGGCGCGATCGCCATGACCTGCATCGGGCCGTTCTTCTGGACACCGCTTGCGCCCCACGACTGGATCTTCATGGGCATTCTTTGCCTGACCGGCGTTTCAAGCCATTATTTCCTCATCCGCGCCTACGACATGCTGGACGCGGTGGTGATCCAGCCGCTGACCTATCTGCAGCTCGTCTTTTCCGCCATTATCGGTGTCATGATATTCGGCGAAAAGCTGAGCGCGCCCATGATCTTAGGCGCGCTCATCGTTGTCGCGGCGGGCATATTCACGATCTGGCGCGAACATGCGCTGGCGAGAGCCCGGTAAGAGACCGACGGGCTAAGCATCCACCTGGGCGCGCGGCTGCACCTCGGTGTAGTAGCTCACATATTTCTGCCGGTAGCGCTCCGTTCCGCCGAAATCGCTGTAACGCGGCAATTCCGACATGTCGGTCTTGTTGAGGATTACACCGAGGATGCGCGAGTTGATCTGCGGCTCCTGCTCGAGAACATCACGTACCAGATTGGTCGGCGTTGCGCCCCATTCGGTCACCAGCAGGAAGGCATCGACCTGCGGCGCGAAGGCCTTTGCGTCGATGACGGGACCAAGCGGCGCAAGATCGACGATGATGTAATCAAACATCTTGCGCGCATTTTCCATCAAATGCTGCATGCCCTGCGAGGACAGAAGCTCGCTGGTGTGCAGCAGATGATCGCGCACGGCAACCGGAAGAATGGCAAGCTTGGTGCGCGGGTCGACCTTCACGGCATTCGTCCAGGGCACCTCGCCAAGCACAGCCTCGATCAGGCCTGCCTGCGGCGGCGTCTTCAGCGTCCGGCTGAGGCCCGGATTGCGCAAGTCGGCATCGATGAGCAGCGTGCGCTTGCCGCTGCTCGCAAGCAGGGCGGCAAAATTGGCAGCCGTCGTCGACTTGCCTTCGCCCGGCAGTGCCGAGACGACGCCAATGACGCGGTCGGCACGGCCCTGCAGCATCACATCGCTTGCGAGCTTTGCATTCCTCAAGGTCTCGGCGAAGATGGAGCGCGGCGCTTCGACGGAGATGCGCATTATGCGCTCGAAGGCGACGCCGTTTTCTCCCTCTTCCGCCGTTATCGGCTCCGCTCCGGCATCACCCTTGCGCGACTTCTTCCTGCTCTTGCCCTTGCTCTGCTGGCCGAGCAGCGGCAGATAGCCCAGGAATTTCAAACCGAGAGCAGCCCGTACGTCGGCCTCGACGCGGAAGTAACGGTCGCGGAACTCCTGAAACGCGGCAACACCGCAGCCGACCATCAGGCCGAGGATGACCGAGAGCGCCATGACGAGCGTCTTCTTCGGGCTGGACGGCGCGGTCGGCACCCCGGCTACCGAGATGACGCGTGCCTTGGCGATTGGGAAGGAACGCTGCTGCGTCGCCTGTTCGAAGCGGCCGAGATAGGATTCATAGAGCGTCTTCAGCGCGGATGCCTTCTGGTTCAGCTCATTCAGGTGAACCAGCGACTTGTTGGCCTCGGAATTCTTGCCGACGACCTTGTCGATGCTTTCGCGCAGCGATTCCGCCCGCGACTGAGCGACATCATACTCGTTCTTGTAGCTGGCAGTGAGCTGCTGAAGGACCTGATAGATCTGCCGGGTAATGTCTTGCCGTTCAGCCTTGAGCGCCACTGCCTGCGGATGATCGGCGCCGAAATTCTGTGTGACATCCTGTTCGCGCTTTTCGACGGCGAGATAGCGCGTTTTCAGATCCTGCAGTACCGAATTGTCAGTCGAGCTCGACGAGATGGTTGCGTTCTTGACGGCGTTGTCAGGGCCCTGGTCGATGATTGATTTATATTGATTGTAACGGGCGGCGGCGCTGGCCGTGTCGGCCTGGGCGATGATCAGCTGCTTGTTAAGGTCGGAAATCTGCTGTTCCGACATCAGCTCGCCGCCGGTTGACGTCAGGCCATTGTCCGCCTTGTATTTCTCGACTTCCAGCGAAGCCTCCTGAGCGCGCTGGCGCAGGTCGTTCAAGCGTTCCTGCAACCAGACGGAAGCGCGTTCGGTTGCGTCGAAATTGGCGTTCAGCTGGTCGGTCAGATAAGCTTCGGCATAAGCGCTCGTAACCTTGGCGGCGAGACGCTTGTCCGTCGAACTGAAGGAGACGGCTACGACCGAGCTTCGCGTGACGCGCTCGACCTTCAAATTATCCTGCAGAACGGCAGCAACCTTCTGACGCTGGGCTTCCCGCTGTTCCTCGGGCGTCATAGGCGGGCGACCAGGCGTGAAGACGCTGACGATCAGGCTGACGCCGGATTTGAGCAAGGCCGCCGGAGATAAGGGCGGATTGAGCAGAGTATTGTTGTCCGCAAGGCCTGCCGTGTCGACGACGCGCAACGCCATCTCGTTCGATTTGAGGATTTCGACCGCGCTGGCGATCTCCATGTCCGCCTGCTGGCTGCTTGCCGCCGGCGGCTGATCCTCGGCATATTTCGTCATGCTTTCGTCGAGCAATATCTGCGTCATCGACGTATAGCTCGAGGTGGCCGTCAACAGATAGACGACGGCCAGGATGACAAAGGCGGCCACGGCGAAAATGATGGTGCGGATGCGCCGGACCACGACGGCCATGAGCCGATCGAGATCGATAAAGCTATCCTGCGACTCCGCTTGCGGAAGAGCGCTGTGGAAAGTGAAGTTCTTCTGATGCATGGCGACCACCTTGTCGGAGAAGCCCGAATGAACAATAGCCATAGCCCGCGGCCTTACCGGCCGCAGGCCACAATGTGAACAGGCTTAAGCGGCGGTCATCTGCGCTTCGTGCGAGACGACCATGTTGCGGATCGAGTCATAGACCAAGCTGCCGATATCGGAGCGAGCGAGCGCGAAGGCGACGTTCGCTTCGATGAAACCGTGCTTGGACCCGCAGTCGAACGTGCGTCCGCTATAGACCTGGGCATGGAAGGTCTGCGTCTCGGAAAGGCGCAGCATGCCGTCGGTCAGCTGGATCTCATTGCCGGCGCCGCGCTCCTGACGGGCCAGGATGTCGAAAATCTCAGGCTGCAGAATATAACGGCCATTGAGGTAAAAGTTTGAAGGCGCCTCGGACGGATGCGGCTTCTCGACCATTTTGGTCACGGCAAAGCCATGACGCACGGACTCGCCCTTGCCGATAATGCCGTATTTCGAGGTTTCTTCCGGCGCGCATTCCTCGACAGCGACGATGTTGCCGCCGGTCTCATTATAGAGGTCCATCAAGCCGGCCATGCAGCCGCGAATGCCGTAGCAAAGCATGTCAGGCAAAAGCAGCGCGAAAGGCTCGTTGCCGATCAGATCGCGGGCACACCAGACGGCGTGGCCGAGGCCGAGCGGAGCCTGCTGGCGGGTGAAACTGACAGCGCCCGGCCGCGGCAGGAGGCGTTCCAGCTCGCTGACCTGGTGGCTCTTGCCTGCCCTTTGCAGCGAAGAAATCAGCTCCGGCGTGTCGTCGAAATGGTCTTCGATCGCCGACTTGTTGCGGCTGGTGACAAAGACGATGTGCTCGATGCCGGCTTCGATGGCTTCATCGACGGCATATTGCACGACCGGGCGATCGACGATCGTCAGCATCTCCTTTGGCATCGCCTTGGTGGCGGGCAGGAAGCGCGTTCCATTGCCGGCAACCGGGATGACTGCTTTTCTCACACGACGTTTGGGGTCCATGGCTCTATCCTTTGTTAGAGTGAGGGCCTGCGCCCATGTTGGGCAGGGGGGAGGAAAGTTGGGAGGTAGGCGACGGCTGGCGACCGCTCCGCAGAGATGCGGCCAACCGACGAAAACGCGCAAAGATCGGCATGCTGAGATGGCGCACCGCCCGCGGGTTGAGGCATGCGATCTTGAGCATCGCCTGCAATTCACGCTCCTTGATGCTGTCGACCAGTTTCAGGAACGCGATGACGTCCTTCAGATTGCGCGTGCGTCGCCGCTGTGCGGCAAGGGCCGCGGCCCCGAAGGGATGTTCGGCGAAGAATCTGGTGTCTGCGGCAAGCATGGCTTCGACATGGTCTTGCCTGAGAACACGCGAGATCGATCCATCGCGAATGTAATACAAGTAGCCTACGGTCGGCTCGACGACGCAGAGGCCGCCGCGGGCGAGCGCGGAAGCGAGGAAAATGTAATCCTCGCCGATCCGCAGGGTCTCATCGAAGCGCAGGCGATGCTTCTCGACGAAGGCTCGCTCGAAGACCGGCTTCATATAGCCGAAATTGTGCTCCGACTGGAAAATCATGTTGGAGGCGATGAACTTTGCCAGCGTCAGCGTCGGCATGCGTGCCAGCATCGGCTCCGGGAACATCGGCAGTATCGTGCCCACGTCCTCGCGGATGACGTCGAGATTGTCGACCGCGATCTGCGCCTCGGCCTTTTCCGCCCTGGCGATCAGGCGGGCCATACGGTCTGGACGCAGGGCATCATCGGAATCGAGCACGGCCACCCAGCGGCCCCTAGCCGCATCGAGCCCCGCATTGCGGGCAGCGCCCGGGCCGCCATTGCGGGCCATGGCGACGAGTCGTACGCGCGGATCGGGATGGTTGCCGGCGATCTCGCGCGTGCCGTCCGTCGAGCAATCGTCGACGACGATGACTTCCATGCTGACGGCGCCTTGCGCCAGTGCACTGTCGATGGCGCGCTCGAGCGTTTCCTCGGCATTATAGGCAGCAATGACGAAGCTGACATCAGGAATGAAATCCGTCATTGCGGTGCCTTCTCCAGATTTCCGTATTGTTCTATTTCGCGAACTCCGAAGAGGCCGCTGACGACGCCGGCATGCATGATGCCGCGCAGGCCGTAGCGATGGCGCTTGATGGGCGATGCCGAGAGCAACGCCGCGGCGACGAAGCAATAGGCAGATTTCGTGCCTGCAAGCGCGATCGCTCGCCAACGCCCGAAGCCACCCCTGGCTTCCAACAGCATGCGGCCATGCGTCTGCCCCATGCGATACCGGCGCTTCGAGAGCCAGGAGACGGTTGCCCGCCCATTGGGAACGGGTTCGTAGACCAGCGCATCCGCGGCATAGGCGATCCTGCCGCCCGCCTTGTGCATATGGGTGAAGAATTCGGTATCTTCGCCGCCGCTGCGCCCGAGCGCGATATTGAAACGCCGCCCGGCAAGCGAAGGCGCGCCGCGGCGCAACAATACATTGCAGGTGTAACCGGTCAGGATTTCTCCCGCGACCCAGACCGGCAGAGTCGAATGGAAATCGCCCTGCTGCATCCATGCCGGGGCGACATTCGCGTAAACCGCCTGCACGGGGCCGAGAACGGCGTCGGCGCCGGTCGTGTCGGCCATGATGAGCATTTCCGTCAGCCAGTCTTCCGAAGCGGTCTCGTCATCATCGATAAAGGCGAGGAAATCGCCGCTTGCATGATCGAGGCAGGCATTGCGGGCAATCGAGATGTTCGATGCCGGGCAATGGACATAGACGATCTCGAAGGGTACGGCCGAACGCATGGCGTCGACACGGCCCCGGGCGCTCGGCGTCACATCATTGTCGGCGACGATGATCCGGATGACCGCACCTGTGGGGACGTTGAGCACGGCAAGCGACAGCAGCGTCTGATCGAGCTCTGCTCGCCGATAGGTGCAGACCGCTATGTCGATCTTAATGGGGCGTCGATGGACTTGTGTCATGACGCGACCCTGCGATTGCGGAAGCTAAAAACTTCCATCCAGAAGCCCATGGACCAGGCGAAATGCATGACCATGGCGGAGATCGCGGCCAGAGGGCCGTAGGGGTTCTTCTGGCCGAGAGCGATCCAGAAACCGTAGGCGATGCAGGCCACAGCCCACAGACCAACCGGAATAACCGCAATCCAGTTAAGGACCGCCAGGAAGGCACCGATGAAAATCGGCACGACCGCAAGCGGCAGCATCTGGCGCAGGCTCGGCATGCTGCGATGCTTGAGAATATTGCGCGCGCGGCCGCGGCCATAACCGAGATATTGCTTGAAGAGCGTCGGGACGCTGGAGCGCGGATAGTAGGTCATGGCGGTCTTGTCGGTCAGCCAGATCCGATACCCCGCCTTGTTCAGCCGATAATCCAGTTCGGCATCCTCGTTATGGCTGAAAGTTTCGTCGTAGCCGCCGACGGCACGGAAGGCGGCAACGCGCATCAGCGCGTGATGCCCATGTTCCGCCCAATGGCCCTTGGCTCCTTCGCGATGTTTGGAGCCGCCATTGCCGAGCTTGGAGTTCTGCGCGACGGCCGTTGCCTTCTGGAAAGCGCTGAAACCCATGGTGCGCATGGCAACGACGACGGAATCCGCACCCGTCGCACCGGCCTCTTGCACCAGTGTCTGGCAGTAATCGTCGGGATAGTCGCCATGGGCATCGATACGGATGAAATACTCATGATCGTCGCCGAACGTCTCGATGGCGAGATTGATCGCTGCGCTTTGCAGCCGCTTCGGATTGTCGAGCAGCAAAACGCGGGGATCTCTTACGGCTATATCCCGGACGATCTCACGCGTGCGATCGGTGCTGCCGCCATCAGCCACCACGATCCTGGCGTCGAGTTCGTTCAGAGCCTGCCCGAGTTTGCCGATCAGCGGCTCGATATGCTTTTCCTCGTTGAGGCAAGGAATAACGATTATGCAGCGCATGTCCCCAGAGCTTTCGGTCGTCATTGCAATCCACCTCTATTGCGATGCAGTTGTGGGAGGGCCTGTACTTCGGCAATCTGCTCATTGGCGCGCGTCAGCGACGCCAGCCGCTGCACCAGCCCCTGACAGTCGGCGCGATCCATCATCCATTGCTTGCGATCCTGGGAAGCCACTGCCTCGAAAGCGTCGAGATAACGCTTTGTGTCCATCTCGCCCAAAAGCGCCGCCAGATGCTCGGCGTCAGCCTCGTCGAGCGTAAACCCGATCCTTCTGCTCGCGAGAAATCTTGCCGTCTCGGTCTCCCTGATCGCGATCGGCACGGTGCCGTAAAGGCCGCCTTCGTAGAGGCGGTTTGGCAGTAGCCAGCTGGAATTCAAGCCTTCTTCGAAAAAATCGATCGCCCAGGAGAACTGGACTTCGCCATAGATCGCCGAGAGATCCTCAGGGTTCTTGTAGGCGCCGGCAAAATGCATGAAGGGTGCATCGCGGACGGTGCGATCGAAGTCGTCGAACTCGGAATAGGCTGGGCGGCCCCGCAGGACGATCTCGAAACGGCCTTCCATCCGGCGCGAGAATTGATCGAGCAAGGCCAAGGACTTGCGGCAGCGAAGGGCGCCGAACCAGCCAATCTTCCATGGTTTGCCCGCAGCCGGCGGCCTTGCTGCCGATGCGATGGCGCGCGCCGCAGGCTCAAGCGCCAGCGCCTTGTTTTCCAGCAGCATGACCGGCACATGCAGCCCGGAGCGCGGGCGGAAATAACGTTCGATGAAGGCTGGCGAACTGGTCACCAGCAATGCCGCCTGCGAACCGAAATAGCGTTCCGCACTGCGAAGCGCGCTGCCCACGACATCGTCGCGCAGCAGCAGCCGATGGATATCGAGGCATTCATAGACAACAGGCATATCGCCGCCAAAAATGGACTTGGCGCGGTGGGCCAGCACCAGCATTTCGAGATTGCGGCCGATGATGAGGTCCGGCCTTGCGAGGGAGCGCAGCGCACCACGCAGTTTCGCACCCGATTTGGCCACCGCCGCGATACGCTGCGCAAACCGGGCATCCTGCGTCTTGCCGAGCTCGATCGGCTCGACGCCGTTAATGGCAGCCAACGCATTGTCGTCGCGCCGGAACCCCGCAAGCGTCACGAGTGCCCCGCCGGCCTGCAGCATCAGCACCCGCCTGCGCACAGCCGGGTCGGCAAGATCATGGACGAAATACAGTATATGCAGCATCAAAATTTCCGCTTTTGCGCCCGGTCTGGACCGCGCGCCTTGTGTGGTTGGTGTTGCATGGCGGCATTGCAACCGGCCGCGCGAGATGCCACGCGGCTGGCCATGTTCAATCGAGCTTGCAGGTGATCGATTCCGGGAACAGGCACTTCTCTCCCGCCGCGGTGAAGGCGACGCGCTTGATCTCCATGGTTGCCGGCTCGCCGCTATAGGCGAACTTGCCCATCCAGCCGCTGAGCGTATCGGTGCCCCACAGGCTGAAGAAGATCTTCTGCGCGTTCGTCGGTATCTTCGAAGGATCGGTGACTTCCTGAACGAGCTTGCCGTTCACGTAGTAGCGCAGACGATCCTTTTCCCAGACGAAGGCATAATCGTTGAAGTCCTGGTCGGCGCCGCCTGCAACCGGCACCAGCTTTTCGTTGCCGCCCTTGGCGGAAATATATTGGTTGACCTGGACTTGGCCGGGATTCTTGCCGAGCACTTCGAAATCGATCTCGTCGTGCGGCTTCTTGTCGGTCGGACCGATATAGGTGAAGAAGGCAGAGTTGAGACCGGGCCCCTTGGCTGTGCGATAACGCGCTTCGTAGGTGCCGTAGCCGTAACGTTTCATCGTCTGGATTTCGCCGCAAGCATAATTGCGATCACCGGTCTTGGACTGGGTGAACTGTAGTTGCAGCGTCCCATCCTTGACGCTCACCTGTTTCCGCGACCAGGTGCAATTCTGATACGCCCCATTGTTCCAGCCATCGGAAATATACCAGCGGCCGGTATCCAGACGTTCGAAATTGTCGACGAATGACTGGCCGGTCGCCTGATCATCCTGGGCGGACACAGCCTGTGACAGGAAGCACGCGCTCATGAGAGCGATTGAGACAAGACCAAGTCTTTGCATGTAACTTCTTTTCGATGTCGTCATGGCATCACCTTTGCTTCGAACGCACTTGCCGATCTTCGGCGGCGCGGTTCTGGACAGCACGGGTTTCGGCTTGCGGGCGTACCCGGCTGCCAGTCAGCAGGTTGTGGAAGTTTGGCAGGGCGTAACGCGCCATACCATTGGTCAAGGGCAACAGCAGCAAGGTAAGCGCGGCTGCCAAAAGATAGAAAATCGGATAGAGTTCGCTTCCGCCGCGGTTCCAAAGAACCCAGAGACAGAAAAGCAGCGGATAATGGGCGCAAAAGATCCAGAAGCTGAGGCTGCCGGTTCCTGCCAGACCCCGCCCGATGCGGCTACGGATGAAGATTGCCGATACTGCCCAGAACCCGGGAATACCCACCAACACCATCAGATTGCGACAAACTTCAAGCCACAACGGCAATCCAGGCCCTGTCATGTAGGCAGCCGTTGCCAGAAGCGCTGCAAGCGCGATGAAGGCAGGCGCGATCAGGGCGGCATAGCGATCTATGAGCGTCACGTCGATACGATGGAGGCTCAGGTAGATTCCGAAGCTGAAGCTGAAGAGGATGGAGTTCCGCAACACTATCCCGATAGATATGGGCCATGCCGCCAGCAAAAGCAGAAAGACCAATGTCGGTAACGGAGCACGACGAATAAGAAAAGCCAGAACCGGCGACAGCAAAATGCAAACAAAAAGATCGCGGAGAAAATAGAGCGGCAGATTTATCGGTTCGCCATCGATAGCCAGAAGGAGATTTGATATTACATGCGGATTAGCTTCCGACAGATCGGGAAGATATCCATCACCGATACCGTAATACTGAAGAAGAAGTACGAATAGGAAGAACGCGCTATTCCACAGCAGGAATGGCAGAATAACTGTCTTTGTCTTCCGGCTAATGGTCTCTGTATAGCTCTGCGGTGCCTTTCCATTCCGAAACAGCAAGTATCCTGAGATCACGCTCAGGCAGGGGACACCGACACGGAACAAGCTGTCACGAAGGAACACTCGCAGCCAATCGAAAAAGCCATAGGCGCCGTTGAACGGGCTGCTATGCGGATCGAACGGTATATGGACAAAGATTATGCCCGAGATGAGCACGATGCGCATGAGGTTTATCCGCGAAGACACGTTGGCAGTCACATTCACGATGTCTGTCACCCTTTCTTCGTGCTGCATCCCCCCTAGCAGCCATTTCAAACAGAGCAGAGCAGAGCTTGCAGGGGTTAACCTAGGGCGCTCTTTGGAAAGGGAATATGGCACCGCAGCAAAAATGAGTAAAAAATCATATGCGGATCAGTGCTGAAAATGTCCGTTTGCATGCCTTTAAGCATGGAATAATCGATTTGAATTGGGCAAAAGCTCTGCTGCGAAAGGCACTTAGACTCTCGCTGGATTTTTCGATGCCGGTTTCCGACGAAGGGTTCGACCCGCCTTGTTTTTTTTTACTGGAAGGTGAAGAATTTTTGCAGTGCAGCAGAGTTTGGTAGGCGAACCATGACCAAAATGCGACAGCATTTCAATCCTTATAAGAAAAGCGGCTTAAGTCGCTCCCCTTATGGATGCATCAACGTACGATCATGGCGCGCAATGTGTCACAACGATCCCTCGCGGGATGGTCTGGATGCTGTCACGCTCGGATAAAGTTTTCAGAAAATCTCGTTTCTCAACATTGCTCGACACCGATTGGACGCTACCTGTTGGCGTCACAACGACCTCCGTGATGGGCCAATCGGCCGGAAAATTGCCGCGGATGCCGTTGAAAAGCCAATGATCATGCCCTCGGGGATGAGACCGCAAGCCCCTGAATCAAAACCGTAAAGGCGGAAAAATGGCGTCTATCACAATTGTTATTCCGTTCTATCAGAAGCAAACCGGCGTTCTGCTGCGCGCGTTGAGGTCAATATCCCGGCAGACATTTCAGGATTTCGATATCCTCATCATCGACGATGCATCGCCGCTTCCGGCGGAAGACGAACTGCAGTCGCTCAGCAATGAAGAAAGAAGGCGCATCCGTGTGATCCGTCAGACCAACGCGGGTCCCGGCGGCGCGCGCAATACCGGCCTCAACAGCGTGCCCGCCGAGAGCCGGTTCGTGGCCTTCCTGGATTCCGATGACGAATGGGCACCGGAGCATCTCAGCAACGCCTTCGGAACGCTGACCCATTACAACGCCGATTGCTACTGGGACTCCATCGATGGCGGCAAGGAGTTCTATTATCATTTCAGCATCGCCGAACTCGGAAAGTCGGCCGATACGATACGATTGTCGGACAGGCCCGCCGTCGTCGAAATTCCGAATATTGCCAGTGTCATGCTTCAGGATTGGAGTTTTTTGCACATGTCCTGCATGGTGATCGGACGGCCGGTCTTCGAAAAGATTCGTTTCGAGCCGTCATTGCGGCTGGCGGCAGAGGATGTCTTGTTCTTCTGCGACTGCATTCTCGCAGCCAAGCGGGTATTGCTGTGTGAAAATGCCGGTGCACTGCGTGGCGAAGGCGTAAACATCTTTCACAGCATCGATAACGATTCCCCGCAATTTCTGCGTCAGCAATTCAACACATGGACGGCGCTCAACACACTGGAGCAGAGATTTTCTCGGCGGCCGCAGGATGTGGAGTCCATCCGTCTCTATAAAAACCGCGCCCGGCGGCAGGCGCTCTGGAGCCAGGCGCGGCAGATGCGGCAGCGGCGTCTGCCGCAATTTGGACTGCTGGCAAAATGGGCCTTGCGCGACCCGGCGATTTTACAAAGCGTCTTGCAGCTTGCCGTCGGCAAACTCGCGCCCTAGATTTTGCAGCGCAGCATGAGCTGCGCATGCCACATCGAAGAGCCACGGCATGCCCCGCTATCGTTTGGATCAGCAAGGAGTCCTGTATGAAGCCGTTCCACTGGGAATCCACCCATGGCAATTTCGGTGACGATCTCAATCTCTGGCTCTGGGATTTCCTACTTCCCGGCCTTCGCGATACTCACCAGGAAACATTGCTGGTCGGCGTCGGAACCGTCCTCAACACGGAGATCCTGCCCGACGAGGGACGCAAACTCGTCATCGGCAGCGGCTTCGGTTATGGCTCCCTTCCAGACATGCGCGACACGTCGCAATGGGATATCCGCAGCGTACGCGGCCCGCTGACAGCGGAAAAGGCTGGCTTGCCTGCCACCATGGGCATTGTCGATCCCGCCGTCCTGGTAACGGAAATGCCCGAATTCCAGAACATTTCCAAAAACGGCAAGCGCACCTTCATTCCGCACTGGGAGTCGGCCGCCGCTGGCCTCTGGCCCGAAATCTGCAAGACCGTCGGCCTTTCCTATCTTGACCCCCGCGGCGAGGCGAAGGCCGTGATCCGCGAAATTGCCGCCTCCGAACTGATCGTGGCGGAATCCATGCACGGCGCCATCCTTGCCGATGCCTTCCGCGTTCCATGGATTGCAGTCAGCTCCTCGCGCTCCATCAACAGCTTCAAATGGAACGACTGGGCTCGCTCGCTCGGCGTCACCTACCAGCCCAAGCACATCCCCGTTTCGACCCGCGCCGAGGCGATCGCCAAGGGTGCGAAGTTCTGGGGCGTTGGCTTCGAGCGCAGCACGCAGGCAGCAGCCGAGCTCGGAAAGCAGCGCTACGGGGAAAACGTCATGCTTGCCGATCCCGAGCAGACCACGCTGCGCATCATGGCAAAGCAGGCACTTGCCATGCCTTCCGCCCTGGCTCTGTGGCAGGCAAGCAAGGCAAGGCCGCAGCTGAGCAAGGATAGCGCGCTTGCGGCCTGCAAGGAGCGCCTCCTCGATGCGATCGAAGGCGTTCGCCGCGATTATCTGTAAGCTGCGATACCGCTATTTCGGAGCGGCCTGCAGAAGATAGCGCAGGCCGTTTGCACCGGCATGGGCAATGGGCGCTCCGCTCCGCTTGCGGAAGCGCTCGGTCTTGTCGGCCAGAATGCCGCCGGCAATCGCCGGGACGGCGAAGGGATGCGAAAGCGCATGGATCGCGGCAGACAGGAGCCCCGATTGTGACTTGATGTCGAGGAAATGCCTGAGCTCGTAGCGATCGCGGATATGCTGCTCATGACGGCGGATCACCGCTGCGTCTTTTGAAGAAAGCCCGCCCTTGGCAAGAATGGTCCGGTCAGCCTCATAGAGGCGGCGCAAATCCTCTGTCCTGTGCCGTCCACTCAGGGAATCGCTGCGCACGACCGCGCCGTACCCGCAGCTATGGATGATCTTGTAACGTGCGCGCCTGGCAAGAGCACGGGCGTAAAGGTCATAGTCCTCGCCGAGGCGCAGCGACTCATTATAGCGCAGGCCATGCGCATCCAGAAAGGAGCGCCGCATCAAGGGCTTCAGGAAGCCGATCTCGCCGCGGCGCACGCCGCGCTTGGAAATATTGCCCTCAACGAAAGCAGCAAGATCGAGAAAACGCGGCTTCGCATCGAAATGATCGAGCCGCGCATGGGCGTCAGGAACGGTGTCGGCACTGACGAAGGCGATGTTGTCTGCGACGAAATCCCAATCGTCAGCGGCAAGCAGCGCAGCAAAACGCCCCGGAAAGAAAAAATCGTCGGCATCGAGAATGCCGATCAACGGGGCCTTGGATATGTCGATCGCGTGATTTCGTGCTGCGGCCGGCCCGCGGTTCTTTTCGAATTCCTGGATCGTCAGCCTGCCGCTGCCGTCATCGGCCTGGGCCGCGGCAGAGGCGGTCCCATCCGTCGAGCCGTCGTCAATGACAACGACTTCCGCCACTTCAGGCTCGCGAAGGGCTGAGGCAACAGCCAGCCCGATGGTGTCGCTGGCATTCTTTGCGGCAATGATTACGCAGACGCTTTTTTCTGCACTGTCGGTCACGTCAGCCTCCAATGGTTCAGGCGGAGACTTAGGACATGGCTACGATCCGACAACCGCCGGATCATCAAAAGATCTAATCGTCCAGCCGGTTCAGGGGTTGAACGGCTCCGACCGCTTTAAACTGGAGGCGGACAGACCGGCGACCTTGGTGTCCTCCTGGCCCGATGCCGGCACCTTGTCTTCGCTCGACAGGGCCGCGTGCGCCTTGCGCTCTTTCCAGACAAGGTAGAGCACGCCCAGGAAATAGCCGATCTGCAGAAGGACGGCACAGATGACCGTTTCGATCAGGGTGGTCGAAAGCGAGTTCGTCAGGAAATATGTTGCGATGGCAAATACGAGCAGCGTGCCTAGCATGCTGATGAAAACGCGGGGCGCATACATAATCTTACCCCGCCCGCTCGACCATCAAATGAAAAATGATCAAGGTCTTTCCTCCCTTATCAGACCTAAGTCTTAAATATATTTTATGATTCATTGAGATTCAACCAAGTTACGGAGATCCGTTGCGATTTGAGACGACCGTAACCCCCAGCCTGTTAAAACTACACGTCGATTATAATTACAATTGAATTTGTTCATCTTTCCCTTTGCAATTATATGGAGATGTAATGAAATAATGCAATCTTTGCGAAGCAAGAGGTCAGCCGCGCCTCCATCGTTTCATCGTCAATCCAATCAACTTTTATTACAAAGTCCTGAAAAATCCGATCTCAGTATGTGCGCTGCAAAATATTGCTGCAGCGCAATATATCCCATGAAGAAATCGGGATGGCATATAGCTGAAGGGAAACCGAACACAGGCTATCGAAGCCAATGATAATGAACAACTTACCGTTCGATGCCTATAACATCCTTAGAAATCGTCGACTATGACGCGGCAGAGCTGTCAACCGTGACATTATACGCAACACGATACAGTACAACCCATCTATAGTTGATCACTGAATTAAACCAAGTCACCATAGGTGCGGTAATTATATACCGCCATGCCATATCGCTACAAAAGTTTGGCTTAAAAAGTCCAAATCGGAACCTACACTCCGATCATCCCGGCTCTAATTACGCGTCCGAGAATTTCCGACCAATCGTCAACATGAATGGAGTTTTCTCTATGAAGTCTGCGACGAGATCGGCCACATCGGCTTTTTTCAGCGCCGCGGAAAGCGACGTCTTTCCGCCCACTGGTGGAGTACTGAAGCGCGTTTTCGACGTCTCTACCGCTATGCTCGCTTTGGTTCTCATCAGCCCGCTCTTTCTGATGCTGATGCTGCTGGTAAAACTTACAGACCGCGGCCCCGCTTTCTACGGTCATCGCCGTATCGGTCATAACGGCAAAACCTTCCGTTGCCTGAAGTTCCGCACCATGGTCGTCGATGGCGACAAGGTTCTGCATGCCTACCTGCAGGCCAATCCGAAGGCAATGGAAGAGTGGCGCGCAACGCGCAAACTGCAGAACGACCCCCGCGTCACCACCGTCGGGGCCGTCCTGCGCAAACTCAGCCTCGACGAACTGCCGCAGCTCATCAACATCATTCGCGGCGAAATGAGTGTCGTCGGACCACGCCCGGTCGTGGAAGACGAGCTCGAACGCTACGAGACCGCGGCAATCTATTATTTGCAGTCCCGTCCGGGCCTGACCGGTCTGTGGCAGGTCAGCGGCCGCAACGACGTCTCCTATGAAAGCCGTGTCGCCTTCGACACGCATTATGTGAAGAACTGGTCGCTCAGCAGCGACATGGTGATCATCGCCAAAACCATTCCTGCAGTCTGCCTCTCGCGCGGCAGCTATTGATGATGACAGACAGACACCGCGGGAGGTTTCCTGCGGTTCTCCCGCGTCTTGCGGGTTGCCTACCAATAACAGGGAAGATCCTGCATGATTGAATTTCGGCCTTCCAAGAGGCTTGTAAGCGTCAATACATCGCTACGCTGCGCAACTATCGTTGCTCTCAGCCTTTGCGTAGCTTCCGTCTCGGCCTCGGCCGAAAACCTTCCCGGATATCATTTGGGCGTCATGGACAAGCTGCATGTGCGCGTCGCCGAATGGCAGACCGCCGAAGGCACGGTTCGTGACTGGTCCACCATTTCGGGCGACTATACGGTCGGCCCTTCCGGCTCGATATCCATTCCCTTCATCGGGGACATGCCCGCAGTCGGCAAGACCACGGATCAGATCGCCGATGCCATCGGCCTCGGGCTGCAGAAGCAGTTCGGCCTGCGTGATCGCCCATCGGCTTCAGTTGAAATGTCGCAGTTCCGGCCGATCTACCTTTCAGGGGAAGTGCAGAATCCGGGTGAATATCCGTTCGCGCCCAACCTGACCGTGCTGAAAGCCGTAAGCCTCGGCGGCGGCATGCGCCGTGCCGATGCCGGACAGCGCTTTGCGCGCGATTTCATCAATGCCAAAGGCGACGCCGTCGTCTACATGGCGGAACGCAGTCGCCTGTTGATGCGCAAGGCGCGCCTGCTGGCCGAATTGGCTGGCAAGGATGATATCGAAGTGCCGCCAGAGCTCAAGCAATTGCCCCAAACGGCAAGTTTGCTCGCAAGCGAGAAAGCGCTGATGGACACGCGCGCCAAGCGCATGACGACGCAGCTAAAATCACTGGAAGATCTGAAGGCGCTCCTGCAGAACGAAGTCGAGGCGCTTTCGAAGAAGAACGACACGCAGAGCCGCCAGCTCGATCTGGCCAAGGCCGACCGCGACAAAGTCGAAAGCCTGACGGAACGCGGCCTAGAGCTTGCCTCTCGCAGGATCTCCGCTGAACAGCGCGCCTCCGACCTGGAAGCGACGCTTCTCGATACGGAAACCGCGTCCCTAAAAGCCAAACAGGATATCAACAAGGCCAACCAGGACGAGATCACTCTGCACAACGACTGGCAGAGCTCATTGGCCCAGGACATGCAGGATACGGACACGCAGCTGGAAACGCTGCAGCTGAAGCTGTCGACCAGCCAATCGCTCATGCAGGAAGCCGTAGCCCAGTCCGCCGACGCCAGCAACCTCGATCCAAGCGGACCGGGTGTCAGCATCTCCTACACCATCATTCGTGACGAGAACGGCCAATCGAAGGAAATCCAGGCTCAGGAGAACACGCAGGTACTGCCGGGCGACCTGATCAAGGTCACTACCGGCCTTGCCATCCGATAGGAAAGTCGATGCGGATAGCCAAATCGATCTTTGTGCGGCCAGGCAGCAACGCCACCTATGGGGCGGTGGCGATTGCTCTCTCCTTCTTCGTGTTTGCCTATTCCTCCCGCTTCGGCCAGCCCTCGATTCTGCTCTACTACGCCCTCTGGTTTCCGCTCGTCATGATGGATTACCGGAACGTGCTCGGCAGTTATAATAGACAGCTCTGGCTCTTCACGTTCGGCGTTTTCACCTGCCTCTCGATCTTCTGGTCGGTCGTCCCGTCCGTGACGGCACGCGCGGCGATCCAGTACATGACGCATATCTTCTGCGCCCTGATCGCCATGCGCACGCTCGATATCCGCACGCTGACACGCGGCGCGATCGCGGGCACCGCCATCGTGCTCATCTATTCGATATTGTTCGGCTATTACGCCTATGATCCGATCGACGGAAGCTACAGCTTCGTCGGCGCCTTCGATTCCAAGAACCAGCTCGGCTTTTATGCCTCGCTCGGCATCTATTTCGCCTTCGCAGCCGTCTTCGTCCTTGGCGAACGTCGGATTTGGATGCTGGGTGCAGGATTTGCCGGCCTATTGTCCGCCTATTGCCTCCATGCTTCGGCATCGGCAACATCGGTGCTGACGACGGGACTGGTCGTAGCCTTGTGCATAAGCCTGCGCGTCATCCTGTATCTGTCACCCAAGCAGCGTAAAAGGCTGTTTGTGACAGCGGCCGTCTCCGGCGTCATCCTAGCGGTTGCCGGCGTCTATCTCGGTGCGGTCGATCTCGTTCTCGGTGCCTTTGGTAAGGATTCCACGCTTACCGGGCGTACCTATCTTTGGCAGCAGGGCATCGCAGCCGCACAGCAGAACCCTTTCTTCGGCGTCGGCTATCAAGCTTACTGGGTCCAGGGTTTCTCCGAGCCCGAGCGACTGTGGGATGAGTTTTTTATCGCTTCCCGCGCCGGCTTCCATTTCCATAATACCTATATCGAAACGACGGTCGAAACCGGACTCATCGGCGTCTTCCTACTCGCCTCAATCCTGCTGACGGCTTTCATCGGCCACATCAGCCGCTTTCTAAGCGACATCAGAAACGATGAATCCTACATCCTTCTGGGTGTCGCGACCCTGTTGCTGATCCGCTCCTTCGTCGAGATCGATATTCTCAATCCGTACCATGTCGGGTCCTTCCTGTTCTATTTCACGGCAGGAAAGCTTTCCATGCGAGCGCGGATGCCGGCGAACACGCCGTCGCGAACGGACGAGCAGATACCATTCGCGCCACCCGTCAACTGGGAGCCGCGAACGGGCCAATGAAGACACTCTACGGCATCCAATATCTCCGTGCCTTCGCCGCGCTCGCCGTAGTGTTGTTTCACGCAGCCGAGCGCAGCGGCGGCCATTTCCGCATCGGAGCCGCCGGCGTCGACGTCTTCTTCGTCATCAGCGGCTTCATCATGTGGACCATGAGCGAGCGTCGGCCGGTGACGCCGTTGCGCTTTGCGCTCGATCGGCTGCAGCGCATCGCGCCATCCTACTGGATCGTGACGGCCATCATGATCGCCGGCGCCGCCATCGGCCTGTTTCCGAACATGAAGCTGACGGCAAACCATATTCTCGGCTCGCTGCTGTTTATTCCCGTCCGCTCGCCAAGTACGGGCGGTAGCGAGATCTGGCCGGTTCTGGTGCAGGGATGGACGCTGAATTTCGAGATGTTCTTCTACGTCATCTTCGCGGCCTGCCTGTTTCTGCCACAACGACTGCGGCTTGCCGGCATGACGGCGATCTTCCTCGCCTTCGTCCTTGCCGGCGGCATCATCGATCCACAGTCGTCGTTGCTCTTGACCTATACGCGGCCGATCATCCTGGAATTCGTCGCCGGCGCAATCCTCGGACGCCTCTGGCTATCCGGACATGTGCCGGGGGCAGGCCTCGGTCTTGCCCTGATCGCCGTCGCATTGTCGGGCTTTGCCGCGATCCAGATTCTGAGCCTGGATTTCAACGAAGTGACCTGCGGACCGCTCGCTGTTGCCCTCGTGCTCGGCACGGTGTCGGTGGAGCGCAGCGGCAAGTTGCCCTCCATTCCGCTCCTTACCTATCTCGGCAACGCCTCCTATTCGATCTACCTCTGGCACACATTGGCCATTTCGGTGGTCGTCAAGTTGATGGCGCGGATGCAGATACCCTCGGACGCCATCACCTTCGTCGGCGTCATCAGCGGCACCATTCTCGGCATCTGCGCCTACGAAGCCGTCGAAAAGCCGCTGCGCAATCTGCTGAAGAACCTGAGCTGGCAGAGATCGCGCCCCTCACCGGCCTGAGGCCTGCGCCCCGCACAACCCGTGCGCATACGCTCGCGGATGCTTACACGTCTCTGAAAACGTCTCCTAAAGGGCATTTTGTCGATTCCGGCGTAGCTTGTGCGGCAGACTGATGCCTGCTTCTGCCTGCGAGCGTCCAAAACGGAGCTTGCCCAGATACGTCAGATGCCCGCGGCGCTCGACCTTCCTTGACGACAAGTATGGTGGCAATCAAACGGGTAGCGCCCGCTCGATTGTCGCCCCATGCCTCGCTCTGTCGCTGCCCTAGGCCCGGCGGCGCCGCAGCTGGTCGAAATAAACGATGACGATGATCAAGACGCCGGTGATGATGCGCTGCCAGAAGGAATTCAGGTTCAGCAGGTTGGCGCCGTTGTTGATGGTCGCCAGGATGAAGGCGCCGATCAGCGGGCCGTAGACCGTTCCGACCGCGCCGAACAGGCTGGTGCCGCCGATCACCGACGAGGCGATCGCCTGCAACTCCCAACCATCGGCCTGCGTTGCATTGCCGATGGCGATACGCGAGGCAAGAAGAATGCCGACGAACGCCGCACAGGTCCCTGAAAGGATATAGGCGAGGTAGATCATCCAGTTGACGTTAACGCCGGAAAGCCGGGCTGCCTCGCGATTGGAGCCGACCGCGAAGAGATAGCGCCCCCAACGGCTGAGATGCAGAAAGATCACGGCCGGGATCGCCACCAGGATCACCATCCAGAACAGGCTCGGGATTCCCAAAAAATCCGAGACGGCGAAATTGGTAAAATCATCATTGACGATGTTGATGGTCGAACCGTTGGTAATCAGCAGGCCGATGCCGCGAAGCGATGTCAGTGTCGCGAGCGTGATGATGAAGGGTGGCAGGCCCATGCGCACGATGCCGAAACCATGGAACGCCCCGATCAAGACCCCGAACAGCAAGGTGATAAGGATGGCCGCCCAGACCGGAAACCCGGCCTGCAGCAGCCAGGCGATGATGACGGTGCAGAAGCCGACGATCGCGCCGACGGAAAGATCGATGCCCGCGGTGATGATGACGAAGGTTTGCCCAAGCGCAAGAATGGCCGTCATCGAGCCCTGACGCATCAGATTGGTGATGTTGAGCGGCGTCCAGAACTTGTCGGTCCAGAGTCCGAGCACGACCCACAATGCCAGCAACAGCAGGATCAGCGTCAAGCTGAAGAGGATGTTCATCTTGCGCCGCGGCGCAACGGTCGGGCCTTCTGTCGTATTCGCGGCCATTTTTGTTCTCCCTCTTTAGACTTGTTTATTGTTCAGACGCCAATCGCCTCGCCGAGGACTTCCTCATGCGTCGCGGCATGGAAATCATGGCTGGCGACCAGCTGGCCGTGGCGGAAGACGTGCAGACGATCCGCAAGCTCGTAAACCTCGGGCAGATAGGACGAAATGACGATGATGCCGGCGCCGGCGCGCAGCAGCTTGGCAAATAGCCGATAGATCTCCGCCTTCGTTCCGACATCGACGCCGACGGTCGGCTCGTCGAAGATGAAGAGCTTGGCGCCGTGGCTCAGCCATTTGCCGATGACCACTTTCTGCTGATTGCCGCCGGACATGGCGGAAACCAGAACCCGCCGGCTCGGTGTCTTGATGCTGAGATCGCGGATCTGCTTGTCGGCATTGGCCGCTTCGCTCTTGTTATTGATGATCGGACCGCTGCTCAGCCGCCGGAACACGGGTAAATTGATGTTGAGCCCGATCGGTAGGTTGAGGCAGAGGCCCTGATCGCGTCGGCTCTCCGGTGCCAGCGCAATACCGAGCTCCATCGCGTCACGCTCGTTGCGGATGTTGACCTTGCGTCCCTGCCAGTAGATTTCGCCCGCAGAAAGCGGCTGGCGACCATAAAGACCCAGCGCGAATTCGCTGCGGCCGGCACCGATCAGCCCGTAAAGGCCAACGATCTCGCCGGCACGGACGCTGAGCGAAACATTCTCGAAGCCGGGGCCGGAAAGACCGCGGGCATCGAGGATGGTATCGCCGATCGGGATCTCCTCCTTGTGGTAGATCTGCTCGATGGAACGATTGATCATCAGCTTGATCAGCTCGTCCTCGTTGGTTTCGGCGATCGTGCGGGTGCCGACATGCGTGCCGTCGCGCAAGACCGAGACCCGATCGGCCAGTTCGAACACCTCTTCCATGCGATGGCTGATATAGACGATCGTTACGCCCTCACCCTGCAGACGGCGGATCAGCTTGAACAATTGCGCCGATTCCTGGCGGGTGAGATAGGCGGTCGGCTCGTCGAAAATCAGGAATTGGGTGCCGCGCATCGCGGCTCTTGCCGTTGCCACGAGCTGCTGCTGGCCGATGGTGAGCGAGCTTAGGAGTTCGCCCGCCGGCAGTCCGAAGCCGAGATCGTCGAGCACGGTTTGCGCCAGCGCCACCATCTGCTTTTTGCGCATCAGGCCGAAACGATTGACTTCATCGCCAAGGAAAAGATTGGCAGCGACCGTCAGATGCGGGCAGAGCACCACCTCCTGATGCACCGCATTGATACCGCGGGCGATCGCCTCATTCGGCGTTGCGAGCGCCACAGGATGCCCGCACCAGAAAATTTCGCCCGCCGTCCTCGTGATGACGCCGGTCAGGAGCTTGATGAGGGTCGATTTGCCCGCGCCATTTTCGCCCACGATCGCATGAATCTCTCCGGCCAGAAACGTGACGGTCGCCGGCTTCAGCGCCTCGACGAAGCCATAGCGCTTCTGCAAGCCCTTGAGTTCCAGGATGGGCGAGCCTGGCGGAATGCGGTTTGCTTCCGTCTTGACGGTATCGTCGTGCCGATGGCTGATTTCTTCAAGGCTCGTCATGAGGTCTCCTCCCTCTCGCATCGCCACGCGACCGCCTCGGAGAAGCGGCCAGACGAAAAGGCCGCGCCCGCTTTGCGGGGGCGCGGCCTTAAGCCTTACTTGACCTTCGGGTTCAAGAGCGCGTCGATCTTCGGATCGCTCATGTTCGCCTTGGTGACGAGATTGGCGCCGGTGTCGACATTGGCCTCGACCTTTTCCTTCTTGGAAGCGGCGAGCGCCGTTTTGATGCCGTCATAACCCATGCGATAGGGGTCCTGCACCACGAGGCCGGCAAGAACGCCCGACTTCAGGAAGCCAACCGTCTTGTCGTCATTGTCGAAGCCGATGACCTTGATCTTGTCGCCGAGCTTGTTTTCCGCAATCGCTTGGCCCACACCCTGCGCCATGATCAGGTTGGAGGCGAAGACGCCGACCAGCTTCGGATTGGCCGTGATCAAGTCGGTCATGATGTTGAGACCGGTCGTGGCCTGACCGTCCGCATATTTGTCGGCAACAACCTTCAGGCCCGGATACTTGTTCTTCACCTCTTCCAGGAAGCCCTGACGGCGCTGGTCGAGAGAACCGACGCCCGGCAGGCTGGTGATGATGGCGATCTCACCCTCTTCCTTGCCGGTCATGCCCTTGATTGCGGCCGCAAGACCGTCTGCAGCGATACGGCCGCCCTGGACGTTGTCGGTCGTCAGGAACGAGACGAAGGACTTAGAATCGGCAGCAGAGTCGATACCGACGACCGGCACGGACTTGGCGGCTTCATCCACGGGCTTGCCGAGCGCCTTGAACTCGGTCGGCGAAATGACGACAGCGGCCGGCTTGCCGGCAACGGCGTTTTCGAGAATGCTGATCTGGCCGTTGATGTCGGATTCCGACTGTGCGCCGAGTTCCGGCACCTTCACACCGAGATCCTTGCCTGCCTGGCGAGCGCCGGCAAGAACGATCTGCCAGTAGAAGGATGTCGTATCCTTGACGATAATCGGGATGGTCACGTCGGCCGCGAAGGACTGTACGGGCATCGCCATCGCTATGATGGCAGCGCCGGCAAGGCCGGTAAAGCTGCGGCGGGACAGAAGTGACTTGGCAATTTTCATCTGCTTCTCCTCTCAACGCGCTCTGTTCTCCTGCACACCCGCCGTTGAACGCTTACGGCTGGTATCGCAACGCCTTGCGGCATCACGCATCGCGCGGCGGAAAGGCCACCGACGCCAAAACAGGCTTTCCTCCTCTTCGAGGCCGTCTCTCCCGACGGCTCGATAGCTCCCAATCTGCTAGACTCTGACCGCCTCGTCTCCCAATGGAGGCGCGACCACAGTCAAACCTTCGAACTCCGCATAGAGACTGTCGGGAAGCCTTGGCTCCACGAGCTGCATGTTGCGGACAAGACTTTCCGGCTTCGCCGTACCGATCAGTACCGACGCCACGCAAGGACTGCGCAGCGGGAACTGAAGCGCCGGCTGAGCAAGCGGAACGCCATGCTTGCGGGCGATCTCCTCCATCGCCCCCACCTTGGCCAGAATATCCGGCGTCGCCGGCAGGTAGTCGAAATGCGCGCCAGGCACGGGGCCAGTCGCCAGAATACCGGAGTTAAAGACGCCGCCCACGATGAGCGACGTTCCCTTCTTCTCGCAAAGCGGCAGCAGCTCGGCAACCGCCGAACGGTCCAGCAGGGTATAACGGCCTGCAAGCAGAATGCAGTCGATATCGGCCGCGTTCATCACATCCAGGCAGACCGGCACTTCGTTGACGCCGAGACCATAGGCCTTGATCGCGCCGGACGACTTCAGCTCCTCCAGAGCTTTCAATCCCGACCCCAGGAGCTGCCCAAGGTAATGCTCGTTCAGGGCTTTGCCGTGCGTATAGCCGCCGATATCGTGGACATAGAGAATATCGATGCGATTGAGCCCGAGACGGGCATAGCTGAACTCGACCGAGCGCATGATGCCATCATAGGAGTAGTCGTAATCGGCATCGAAGGGCAGAGGATCGACATAGCCGTAATTCGGCACCTTGTCGGTCGGCACCGGGCGCATGAGACGACCGACCTTGGTCGACAGTACATAGCTGTCCTCGGGCTGGTCTCGCAGAAAATCACCGACGCGGCGTTCGCCAAGGCCAAAGCCATACCAGGGCGCAGCGTCGAAATAGCGGATACCGCTGTCCCAGGCGGCCTGAAGTGTCGCCATTGCCTGGTCGCGCGGACAGGCACGATAGAGGCCGCCCAGCGCCGCAGCGCCGAAGCTGATCTCCGTGACCTTGAGGTCCGTCCTGCCGATTGTTCTTGTTTGCATCACCTCTCCCTTGTGATGGCTGCCACGCAATTTCCGGTGAGCGCATTTCCGGCGCTCTTGTATCCCTGTCGGAGCGATCCAAGCGGGCCGCTCCCATTCCTCCTTCGTCATTGGTGGCGGTCAGCTCCCGATAGTCCATCCACCAATTGATTTTGTTTTTTATCTACAATAAACATTTTGGTGTCAACGAGCAAATCGCCTGACGCCTTGGAGGAAGGCGGCCAGTGCGCTCCGTCAACACTCCTGCAATTGACTGCCATTCGATCATGGTTCAGACAGCGCCGCCGGTAAAGAGCGGCGACGATACGCGAGGGGGAAATGGCAAGGCAAAACACGCTCTTCAAGGAGGCTTACAATCGCTATGCGGCGCGCCTGAAGCCCGATACCGAGCTGCCGAGCGAGCCGGAAATCGCCGCCGAACTCGGCGTCAGCCGCAGTACGGCGCGCGCGATCCTCATGCGTCTAAGTGACGCCGGCATCATTCTCTGGAACAAGCGACAGAAGACGGTTCTGCGCCGGCCGATGGAGGACGACTTCTTCCCGAAGGAAGAGACCGATTCACTACATGACATCATCGAACGCAGTTTCATGATGCGCATCATGTCCGATGAAGCACAGCCCGGCATGCAGATCAACGAGCTGGAACTGGCGCGCGAGATCGGCACCGGCACCTCGGTCGTGCGCGAATTCCTCATTCGCTTCAGCCGCTTCGGCCTGATCGAAAAGCGGCCGAACAGCCATTGGATCCTCAAGGGCTTCACCAGCGAATTTGCGCTCGAGCTCGCCGATGTGCGCGAAATGTTCGAGCTGCATTCAGCCGCCGAATTCGGCCGCCTGCCCGCCAATCACCGCGCCTGGGAGGATCTCAAGGCGATCGAGCAGGAACACCGGGAACTGCTCAAAGATATCGATGCGCATTACCGCGATTTCTCGCGTCTCGACGAAAAATTTCACCTTCTCATCCATCGCGCCTCGGGGAATCGCTTCATCGCCGACTTCTACGATGTCATCGCCATCATCTTTCACTATCACTATCAGTGGAACAAGACGTTCGCCCGCGAGCGCAATGCCCGCGCCGTGACCGAACACCTCGACTATATCGAGGCCCTGCAATCGCGCGACCAGCGAAGGATCGACGCCGCGTGCCGCCGGCATCTCGCCTCGGCGCGGCAGACGCTGTTACAGTCGATCCCGCAGGGTGCTGGCGAAGTTGCCGGCTCTGCCGCCTGACGGCAAGAGCCGGCTGCTCGCTCACTTTGCAGTAAAGCTCAAGCTTTGGCTGGCAAAGCGCGGGGATGAGATTTCGAGGTTGATCGTCCCAGCCTCGCCCGTCGCCTGCAACCAAAAGCCCGTGGTCCCGCCCTGGAATGCCACCGTTTGTGGTCCGAGGAGCTTGCCCGGGCCATCGATCTTGACCGTAATGGCTTCATTGAGAAAAGCCAGACGCAAGCCCGCCTGATCGAGGGCACGCACGATGACGCGCACCGTGTCACGCTCATCCGCGCGGAGAATATTTGCATCGGCTTCTACCTGCAGCGAGGTCGGCAGCGGATTGGCGACCATATGCTGCTGCGCCACCGGCTTGCCATTGATGTAACCGGTGAAATGCACGTCCTCCCACTCCATCCCCCATACGCCGAGTTCGTCCGGTGTGAAGGAGCGGTGATCGAAAACGACGGGAGGATGCGGCAGGTGCGGGAAAGTCTCCCTGTCCGGGCCGAGACGCTTGGTCAGAGAACCGTAGCGCAGCTCGATCTCGTCGCAATTGGTGAGCACGATCAGTGGCAGGGCGCCGCCGATATTGCGCTCGCCACGCGCCCAGATCGTCACCGGCTTCATGACAACCTCTTCGGAAGGCTCGCACTGGCTGGCATAGACATAAGCGGCGAATTTCGGCTCGCGGAACATATCCATGACGCCGTGATAGCAGATGCGGTCACCCGAGCCGAAATCGCTATGCGTGTTGTAATCGAACATGCACCAGCCGATGGCGCCTGATATCGACGGGTCGCCATAGGCGGCATTCAGCACTTCCAGATGTCGGCGCACATGCTCGGCCTGGCGCTGCTCCTGATCGTAGATCTTCGTCGGGTACATATGGCCGCCGAATTCGGTGATCAGATAGGGTACGTCCTTGGAAAGGCCGGTATTTTCCTGCTGCGGCCTGAGCGGCGTGCGCGGCCGGTTGGCACCCGGCAGTTCTTCGTTGCCGAGGATGAAATCATTCATCGTGTAGACGTCCTCGAGCATCTCGCTCTCGGTGATATAACGAACGCCGCCCGTCTGGCGCGTCGGATCGAGCTCGCGGGCCAGACGGTTCGTCTCGGCGTAGAAATGATGGGAATCCTGGGATTCGTTGATACGCACACCCCAGATGACGATCGAGGGATGGTTCCAGTCGCGTTCGATCATTCGACGCACGTTGCGGATCGATTCCTGCTGCCATTCCTTATCGCCGATATGCTGCCAGCCGGGGATTTCCTCGAAGACCAGCAGGCCGATGCGGTCGCAATGGTCGAGGAACCACTTCGATTGCGGATAGTGCGAGGTGCGCACGATATTGCATTTCAGCGTGCGCTTCATGATTTCAGCATCACGCTCCTGTGCGGAACGGCCCATCGCATAGCCGACATAGGGGAAGGCCTGATGGCGGTTGAGACCGCGCAGCTTCAGCTTCCTGCCATTCAACAGAAAGCCTTCCGCTGTGAAGCTCGCCGCGCGGAAGCCGAAAGTCGCGGCGTGACGGTCCGCTCCATGCTCGCTCACAAGCTCCACTTCGGCCGAATAAAGAACGGGATTGTCGAGTTCCCAGAGCGAAAGACCGGAAAGCGCGGCAAAGCTGAGCTTCACGCTTTCACCCGATGTGTCAGCCTGACCGGAAGCGATGGCTGCGCCATCGGCAGAGCGCAAAGTAACCGTCACCGTACCCTTGAAAGCGAGATTTTGAGGATTGGAGATGTCGCAGCGCACCGTCGCGGATTTGCGGTCGGAAAGGACATCTGCGGTTTCGACCTTGATGTTGGCAACCGAGACCGGATCGGTCAGCTTCAACCAGACATCACGATAGATGCCGGCATAGGTCAGGTAATCGATCCGGCCGCCGAAAGGCGGGATCTCCGGGTTCTCGCTGCCATCGATCTTGACCGTGATCAGGTTCTCACCCTTATGCAGGCGGCCAGTCAGGCGCGCCTCGAACGGCGTGTAGCCATCCTTATGAGCAACAATCTCCTCGCCGTTAAGATAGACGACGGCATCGGCCATGGCCGCATCGAAGATCAGCGATACCTCACGGCCTGCGAAGCTCTCATCCCAATTGACGATTTTCTGATAGGTGAAGGCTCGCTGATAGGATTTCTCGTCGAAATAATTGAAGGGCAGTTCGACGGCCGTATGCGGCAGAGTGACCTGCTGTCCATCCTGCGGGCGGGCGGCATCCCCGGGCGAGAACCCTTCATGAAACGTCCAGGATTCATTGAAGGCGACAACAGAACGCATATTCAATCCTATCGATTAAGCCCGTCGCATCGGATGACGAACAGATGTTGCTGGGAAGTCAGGCGCGCGGCGAGGCAGGCGGGACGCCGCGGGGCGATATCTATACAGGCTCGCCACCGTTGCGCAATGCGACCGGTTGGCGGATTTCCATTTTCAAGACAAGCAAGCGATAGCAAGGAGCCGACCTATCACGGATCTATCGGCTCCGCCCGTTCTTCGTCTCCTCGACCGGACTGCGCACCGCGGCATACATGCCGGTGGTACGGAACTCGGTTGGATTGATGCCGTAGATGCGGCGAAATACCTTGGAGAAATAATTGGCATCGTCGAAGCCCGACATGATCGCGACTTCCTTGACCGGTATGAAGGCAGCCTTCGTCAGCAGCTTCGCCGCGCGCTGCATGCGCTGTTGCAGCACGAATTCCGCCGGCGGCACGCCTTCGCTCTCGGCGAAGACGCGCGAAAAATGCGCGCGGCTGAGGCCGCCCACCTTCGCAAGCTCTTCGACCGGCAGCGGCTTGTCGAGATTGGCATTGATGTAGTCGATGACGGCCTGCATGACGGAGCGGTCGGCGGCAAAGGCATGCGAGCCGAAAACATCGTCATAGAGCGCCATGGCGGCCTCATAGGCGATGGCAGAAGCCGAAGCCGGTGTCGTTGCACCCTTCACGAGCCGAAGGCTGCAATCGGCAAGATGATCGATCGTCGCTTGCTGCAGCTTCAGGACGGGGCCGGCGGCAGCGAGTATCAGGCGATGGATACGCAGCGCTTCCTCGCCGTTCATGGAGATCCAGAAATATTCCCAGCGCTCCCCCTTCTCCAGCCAATAGCGGTGGTTATGCGGCACGAGAACGAGCAGCGTATCGCCGGCATTGACGCGATAGTTACGGCTCTCATAGCGCAGCCGACCTGTGCCGCTGATCGTGTGCTGCAGCACGGTGAATGGTGTGAGGCCGCGTCGTCGTCCATCCCAATCATAGGGTTCGTCTTCGCGGACTTCATATCCGGCACTGGTCGGCATGGCATGCAATCGGTGGCGTCCACGCGGCAGGGAAACCGTCCGCATGACCTGTCCGTTATCGATCAATTCTTGCAGCACAAAATTACCCTCAAAAGCATAATAGTTCTCTGTTCGCCTCGCCGATTATAGGCATAATCCCGCCAGAAAACAGCGCATGCACGCCGGCGAGGAACGGCGATCGGAGGAAAAATCTCGATTTCGGCCTATTCCGCAGCCGATTCGGCACTGGAGGAAAATGCCGTCGATTTCCCCTGCCGCTGCTTGTTCGATCGACTTGAAGGTGAGGATCATGAGTTTCAAAATCGCTATTATCGGCGCCGGCAGCGTCGGCTTCACGAAAAAGCTGTTCACCGACATTCTCTGCGTGCCGGAATTCCGCGACGTCGAATTCGCGCTGACCGATGTGAGTGAGCACAATCTGACGATGATCAAGGCGATCCTCGACCGGATCGTTGAATCCAACAAGCTGCCGACGCGTGTCACGGCGACCACGGATCGCCGCAAGGCGCTGGAAGGCGCACGCTATGTCATCAGCTGCGTGCGGGTCGGTGGATTGGAGGCTTACGCCGAAGACATCCGCATTCCGCTGAAATACGGCATCGACCAGTGCGTCGGCGATACGATCTGCGCCGGCGGCATTCTTTACGGCCAGCGCAATATCCCGGTCATTCTGGATTTCTGCAAGGATATCCGCGAGGTCGCCGAGAGCGGCGCCAAATTCCTGAACTATGCCAACCCGATGGCGATGAACACCTGGGCGGCCATCGAATACGGCAAGGTCGACACGATCGGCCTTTGCCACGGCGTCCAGCACGGCGCCGAACAGATCGCTGAAGTGCTTGGCGCCAAGGACAAGAGCGAACTCGACTATATCTGCTCGGGCATCAACCACCAGACCTGGTTCGTCGATCTCCGCCTCAACGGCCGCAAGATCGGCAAGGATGAGCTGATCGCCGCCTTCGAGGCGCATCCTGTCTATTCGCAGCAGGAAAAGCTACGCATCGACGTGTTGAAGCGTTTCGGCGTCTATTCGACCGAGAGCAACGGTCACCTGTCGGAATACCTGCCCTGGTACCGCAAGCGTCCCGACGAGATCAACCGGTGGATCGACATGTCGGATTGGATCCACGGCGAGACCGGCGGCTATCTGCGCCACTCCACCGAGACGCGCAACTGGTTCGAGACGGAATTCCCGCAGATCCTCGACAGCGCCTCGCAGCCGATCGACCCGGCCCGCCGCTCCAACGAGCATGCCAGCCATATTCTCGAAGCGCTGGAAACCAACCGCGTCTATCGCGGTCATTTCAACGTCAAGAACAATGGCGTCATCACCAATTTGCCTAATGATGCCATCATCGAGTCGCCCGGCTTCGTCGATCGCTTCGGCATCAACATGGTGGCGGGCATCACCTTGCCTGAGGCGTGCGCTGCCACCTGCATTTCCTCGATTAACGTTCAGCGCATGTCGGTCCATGCCGCCATCAGCGGCGATATCGATCTCTTGAAACTCGCCGTATTGCACGACCCTCTGGTCGGCGCCGTCGCCACGCCGGAGGAGGTCTGGCAGATGGTCGACGAAATGGTCGTCGCGGAAGCGCGCTGGCTGCCGCAATATGCGCATGCCGTGGACGAGGCGAAGGAGCGCCTGTCGCGCGGCAAGGTCAAGACACGCGACTGGAAAGGCGCGGCGAGCCGCAACGTTCGCTCGATCGAGGAGTTGCGCGCGGAGAAAGCAGCCTTGAAACAGGCTGGCTGACGAGCAGGCAGGCCGGAAGGTGGAGGTTGAGGCGGGATCTTAAGGGGATGTCCCGCTTCAACCAGCCATCTTTCGTTTCAAAGGAGGAACGCGAGGTCTCGAACGGAACGCTCGCGATTTAGGGAGAGAGAAAAGATGAGACATTTTCGACCGATCGGCCTTCTGGCTGCGTTGACGATTGCCACATCCGCAATCGCGATCAGCGCCCATGCAGCCGACCCGACTGTGCCGCCCGTTCCACCGGTCTTCCCGGCGGAAGGAAAGATCAAATATGTCGAGCGCAATTCCATTCTGGAATTCAAGGCGCTGCCGGAATACCACGAGCCTGCCTGGATGACGGAGAAGTTCGTCAAGACCGGCAAACTGCCGCCCGTCAAGGATCGCCTGCCGAAAGAGCCGCTCGTGTTCAAAACCGGCAACATGCCCGACGGCATCGGTGTCTATGGCGACACGCTGCGCCATGTCATCGGCGGCCGGCCGGAAGGCTGGAACTACGGCGCCGGCCAGACGCAGGGCTGGGGCGGCATCGACATCGGCCTTTCGGAGTGCCTGACGCGCACGGCTCCCCTCTTCCAGGTGGAAGCGAAGGACACCGAACCGCTGCCGAACCTTGCCAAGAGCTGGGAATGGTCGCCGGACGGCCATAAGCTCACCATGCACCTGATCGAAGGTGCAAAATGGTCCGACGGCGTGCCCTTCAACGCCGATGACATCATGTTCTACTGGGATGACGAGGTCATCGATCCGAATGTCTCGCCGCTTGGCGGCGGTGCATCTCCGGAAGCTTTCGGCGAAGGAACGACCCTCAAGAAGATTGACGATTACACAATCGAATGGACCTTCAAGGACGCCTTCCCGAAGCAATATCTTTACACGATGGCCTATCCCAATTTCTGCCCAGGCCCGTCGCATCTTTTGAAGCCGCAGCACCCGAAATATTCCAAGAACACCTACGACCAGTTCAAGAATGCCTTCCCGCCGGAATATATGAACATGCCGGTCATGGGTGCCTGGGTCCCGGTCGAATACCGTTCCGACGATATCATCGTCATGCGCCGCAATCCCTATTATTGGAAGGTCGACGAAAAGGGCAATCAGCTGCCTTACCTCAACGAGCTGCATTACAAGCTCTCGACTTGGGCAGACCGCGACGTACAGGCAGTTGCCGGCTCCGGCGACCTGTCGAACCTCGAGCAGCCGGAAAACTTCGTCGCCTCTCTGAAGCGCGCCGCACAACCAGATGCTCCGGCCCGTCTCGCCTTCGGTCCCCGCCTCATCGGCTATAATCTGCAGATGAATTTCTCCGCAAATGGCTGGGGCAGTCCGGACGAGCGTGCCCAGGCGGTGCGCGAGTTGAATCGCAACGAGGATTTCCGTAAGGCCGTCACCATGGCGCTCGATCGCAAAGCGCTCGGGGAGTCGCTTGTCAAGGGACCGTTCACGGCGATCTATCCGGGCGGCCTATCCTCCGGCAGCAGC
The DNA here is from genome assembly GCF_002277895.1 of Rhizobium sp. 11515TR. Classification (NCBI taxonomy): domain Bacteria; kingdom Pseudomonadati; phylum Pseudomonadota; class Alphaproteobacteria; order Hyphomicrobiales; family Rhizobiaceae; genus Rhizobium; species Rhizobium sp. 11515TR. The sequence continues at coordinate 946,229 of NZ_CP022999.1, forward strand.
TTCTATGATCGCAATTCCACGGTTTACTACCCGTTCGATCTCGCAGCGGCGAAGGCCGAGCTTACAAAAGCCGGCCTGAAGGACACGGATGGCGACGGCATCGTCAACTTCCCGGCCGGCGTCAATGGCGGCAAGGATGTCGAGATCACCCTTCTCGTCAACAGCGACTACACTACCGACAAGAGCCTCGCCGAAGGCGTCGTCAGCCAGATGGAAAAGCTCGGGCTTCGGGTGATCATAAACTCGCTCGTTGGTCCCAAGCGCGACGATGCCAACTACAGCGGCCGCTTCGACTGGATGGTCCGCCGCAACAGCACGGAGCTTGCCTCGGTCGTGCAGAATACCGAACAGCTTGCACCGGTCGGCCCGCGTACCAGCTGGAACCACCGCGCCCCGGAAAGCGGTCAGCTGGACCTGATGCCCTTCGAAAAAGACATGGTCGATGTCGTCAACAAGTTCATCACGTCGAAGGATAACGACGAGCGCGTGGCCTTGATGAAGCAGTTCCAGAAGATCTCGACCGGGCATCTCTACAATATTGGCCTGACCGAATATCCAGGCGCTCTCATCATCAACAAGCGCTTCTCCAACGTTCCTCCGGGCACGCCGATCTTCCTGTTCAACTGGGCAGAAGATTCGATCATCCGCGAGCGGCTCTGGGTAGCGGCAGACAAACAGGGCAAATACGAGCTGTTCCCAGAGGAATTGCCGGGTGCCCCAGGCAGCGCCGGCCCGATCAAATAAGGTTCCAACCAACCCCATGGCAGCCGGTATGATGCCGGTTGCCATGGGACCTGAAACATCCAGCGATCAGCTATCGCCGGGTTAAATGAAGCGCTGGCGATGTCGTTCCTGGAGAATGGGACAGTCGACAGCATCAAGAGAAGCGAACCGTCCCATGTTACGATTCCTGCTCGTTCGCATAGCCTCCGCCATTCCCGTGCTCCTGATCCTGAGCGTGGTGACGTTTGCCATCATCCAGGCGCCGCCAGGCGATTATGCCGATTACATCCGCTCGCAACTGATGAACCAGGGCGGTGCGTCCTTCGAACAGGCGGATGCCCAGGCGCAGGCCTATCGCAAGGAACATGGCTTGGACAAGCCGATGATCGTCCAGTATTTCAACTGGATCGGTGGCATCGTCACCAAGGGTGATTTCGGCTACAGCATGGTCTACAACAAGCCGGTGGCCGATGTCGTCGGCGAGCGCCTGCCGCGAACGCTGGCCTTGGCACTCGTATGCCACATCCTGGCGTCCGTTCTCGGCATCGGCTTCGGCATATGGGCGGCGACGCGGCAATATAGCTGGATCGACAATCTGCTTGCCGGCATCTCCTTTCTCGGCATGACGGTGCCGCGCTTCCTGATGGCGCTGATCATCGTCTATCTCCTCGTCTTCCAGCTCAACGTCTCGGAGATCGGCAGCTTCTTCTCGCCGCAATATGGCGGCGCGCCCTGGTCCTGGGCCAAATTCGTCGATCTCGTCAAGCATGTCTGGCCGGTCGTCGCGATCGCCACCTTCGGCGGCCTCGCCTACAATATGCGCATCATGCGCGGCAACCTGCTCGATACGCTGAATGCCCAATATGTCGAGACGGCGCGCGCCAAGGGGCTTTCAGGCAGCGCTGTCGTCATGCGCCATGCCGTACCGAATGCGCTGCATCCTCTGATCATGTATCAGGGCGTGGTTCTGCCCTATATGCTGACCGGCGAAATCGAGACCGCGATCATCTTCACGCTGCCGACGGTCGGGCCGGCGATCGTCGGCTCGATGGCGGTCGGCGACGTCTACGTGACCGCAACCTTCATGATGGTGCTTTCGGCAACCCTCATCGTCGGCAACATCATCGCCGACATGTTGCTTGCCCTGCTCGATCCACGTGTGCGTCAACAAGGAGGGATCCACTGATGCTAGCCTTCAGCAACTCCCCGCCGCCACCCGAAGAGAAGATCAAACAGAAGAGCGGCAACGAGAGCTACCTCGCGCTGGTCTGGCGTCGCCTGAAGCGTTCCTGGACCGGCATGGGCGGCCTTACCCTCGTCGTCCTACTCCTGCTGATGGCGATCTTCGCCGAATTCATCGCACCGCTCGATCCCAAGGCGACCGACACCGGCTTCGCGCCGCCGCAGGTCATCAGCTTTCACGACAAGGATGGTAATTTCGTCCTCCAGCCCCGGGTCTACGCACTCGCCGAGACCAGCGACCTCGATCCGGTCACGTTCCAACCGATCGTCGGACCGGATTACGATCACCCTCGCCTGCTTGGTCTCTTCGTCAAAGGTGACCCCTATCATCTCTTTGGCCTGATCCCCGGTAACCGGCATCTCTTCGGCGCCACCGATGGCGGTCCCGTCCATTTCCTCGGCACGGACAAATTCGGCCGGGATGTGCTGTCTCGCGCCATCTACGGTTCGCGCATCTCCCTGATGATCGCCCTGACGGTGGTTGCCATCGTCACCGTCGTCGGCACTGCGGTCGGCATGATATCGGGTTATTTCGGCGGCACGCTCGATGCCTGGATTCAGCGTTTCGTCGAAGTGGTATTGGCTTTCCCGCAACTGCCGCTCTACCTAGCACTGACCTCACTGATTCCCGTGACGGCTCCGACCAACGTCTTCCTCGCCTTCGTCATCGTCGTCATGTCGGCGCTCGGCTGGGCGCAGATGTCGCGCGAGGTGCGCGGCAAGACGCTGGCTCTCGCGCGGATCGATTATGTACGGGCGGCCATGGCGGTCGGCGCGACCGACCGGCGCATCATCCTGCAGCATATTTTCCCGAACGTCATGAGCCACGTGATCGTGACCGTGACGCTCGCGATCCCGAGCGTCGTGCTGTTGGAATCCTTCCTCGGCTTCCTTGGCTTTGCCGTCAAACCGCCGCTGATCTCCTGGGGTCTGATGCTGCAGGATACGTCGACCTATTCGGTCATCGGCTCCTATCCCTGGATCCTTACTCCCGTCGCCTTCGTTCTCGTCACCGTCTTCGCCTTCAACGCCCTTGGCGACGGCCTGCGCGACGCGATCGATCCTTATTGAGAGGAGAACGGATATGGCTCTTGCACTCGTCAATTCCTTCGCTCCCGACAAGCGGCTCGATGCCGCGAACAAGACGGCCGCGCCTGTCATCGACGCCCGCAATATTGCCGTCAAGTTCAAGGTGGAAGACGGCATGGTCGATGCCGTCAAGGACATCACCTTCCAGCTTTATCGCGGCGAAACCATCGCCATCGTCGGTGAATCCGGATCGGGAAAATCGGTGACCGCCCGCACGGTGATGGGCCTCCTGACCAAGCGCGCTGTCGTCTCTAACAGGTCCGCTGTTCACTACGACGGCAAGAACGTGCTGAAATTCTCCGAACGCGCGCGCCGGCAGCTGCGCGGTGATCGTATCTCAATGATCTTCCAGGAGCCGATGAGCTCGCTCAACCCGATCTACACGATCGGCAGCCAGATCGTCGAAGCCATAAGGGTTCATCGCAAGGTCAGCCGCCGCGACGCGGAAAAGCGGGCGCTCGACCTCCTGAAGCAGGTTCAGATTCCCGATCCGGAAGCGCGGCTGAAGCAATATCCGCACCAGCTCTCCGGTGGCCAGCGTCAGCGCGTGATGATCGCCATGGCGCTCGCCAATGACCCGGACGTACTGATTGCCGACGAACCGACCACGGCGCTCGACGTCACCGTGCAGGCGCAGATCCTGAACCTCATCCGCAACCTGCAAAAGCAGCTGGGCATGGCCGTGATCCTGATCACCCACGACCTGACGGTCGTGCGCCAGTTCTCCGACTATGTCTATGTGATGCAGCATGGCGAAATGCGCGAGCACAATACGACCGAAGCACTCTTCGCCAATCCGCAGCATCCCTATACGCAGCATCTGCTGACCTCGGAGCCACGTGGACAGGCAAAGCCGCTGCCGCCGAACTGCGACACGATTCTCGAAGGCAAGTCCGTCAAGGTGGCGTTCATGCTGCGTCACGGCAGCTTCTTCAAACCCGACATGCGCGAACTCGTCGCCGTCGACAGCCTCAATATCGAACTGCGCCGCCACGAGACGCTGGGCCTTGTCGGTGAATCCGGCTCGGGCAAGACCACTTTCGGCCAGGCGCTGCTGCGGCTGATGGATACCGATGGCGGCGAAATTTTCTTCGACGGGCAGCCGATCCATGGCCGGTCTCGCGCCGAGATGCGGCCGTTGCGCTCGCGCATGCAGATCGTCTTTCAGGATCCTTTCTCGTCGCTCAATCCGCGCATGACCATCGGCCAGATCATTTGCGAGGGGCTGATTGTCAATAATCTCGGTTCCAACAAGGCGGAGCGCCTGGAGCGCGTCAAGGAGGCGCTCGTCAGCGCCGGCATGCCGTCCAACATTCTCTCGCGCTTTCCGCACGAGTTTTCCGGCGGCCAACGCCAGCGTATCGCCATTGCTCGCGCCATCGCGCTCGAGCCGGAATTCATCCTTCTCGACGAGCCGACCTCCGCACTCGATCTTTCCGTTCAGGCCCAGATCATCGACCTCCTGCGAAAGCTGCAGGACGAGAAAGGTCTGAGCTATCTTTTCATTTCTCACGACCTCAAGGTCGTCCGCGCCCTTTGCCATCGCGTCATCGTCATGCAGCATGGCAAGATCATGGAGCAAGGGCCGGTCGAAGAGGTTCTGTCCCATCCCAAGACCGCTTACACAGAACGCCTTGTCAGAGCGGCGTTCGAAGTAGCTTCGTAGCATCCCAGGAGATTTTGAAATGACAGGCACTCCCAAGATCACCTTCATCGGCGCCGGCTCGACCGTCTTCATGAAGAATATCATCGGCGACGTCTTGCAGCGGCCCGCCCTTGCCGGCGCCAGGATCGCGCTAATGGACATCAATCCGCAGCGGCTGGACGAAAGCGCCATCGTTGCCCGCAAGCTGGCCTCGACGCTGGGCACTTCCGCGACGGTCGAAACTTTTACCGATCAGCGCAAGGCGCTCGACGGCGCGCATTTCGTCGTCGTCGCTTTCCAGATCGGTGGCTACGAGCCCTGCACCGTCACCGATTTCGAAGTGCCGAAGAAATATGGCCTGCGCCAGACGATCGCCGACACGCTCGGCGTCGGCGGCATCATGCGCGGCCTGCGCACGGTTCCGCATCTCTGGAAGATTTGCGAGGACATGCTCGCCGTCTGCCCGAACGCGATCATGCTGCAATATGTGAACCCGATGGCGATCAATACCTGGGCGATCGGGGAGAAGTACCCGACGATCAAGCAGGTCGGTCTTTGCCATTCGGTGCAGGGCACGGCGATGGAACTGTCGCATGATCTCGACATTCCCTACAACGAGATCCGCTACCGCTCGGCCGGCATCAACCACATGGCCTTCTATCTCGAATTCGAGCATCGCCAGCCGGATGGTTCCTACCGCAACCTCTATCCGGATCTCGTTCGCGCCTATCGCGAAGGACGCGCCCCGAAGCCCGGCTGGAACCCGCGCTGCCCTAACAAGGTGCGCTATGAGATGCTGACCCGCCTCGGCTATTTCGTCACGGAAAGCTCCGAGCATTTCGCCGAATATACACCCTACTTCATCAAGGAAGGCCGCGAGGACCTGATCGAGAAGTTCGGCATTCCGCTCGACGAATATCCGAAGCGCTGCATCGAGCAGGTGGCGCGCTGGAAGAACCAGGCCGAGGAATATCGCACGGCGGAAAAGATCGAGGTCAAGCAGTCGAAGGAATATGCCTCCTCGATCATTAATTCCGTCTGGACCGGCGAACCCTCCGTCATCTACGGCAACGTCCGCAACAATGGCTGCATCACCTCGCTGCCCTATAATTGCGCGGCCGAAGTCGCCTGCCTGGTCGATGCCTCCGGCATTCAGCCGACCTATGTCGGCGATCTGCCGCCGCAGCTGACGGCCTTGATCCGCACCAACATCAACGTGCAGGAACTGACCGTAAAGGCTCTGATGACCGAGAACCGCGAGCACATCTACCATGCCGCGATGATGGACCCGCATACGGCAGCAGAACTCGATCTCGATCAGATCTGGTCGCTGGTCGATGAGCTGTTGGCAGCCCACGGCGACTGGCTGCCGGAATGGGCGCGCGGCAATCGCAAGGTTCAGGCCGCGTAAAGCCCTCTCTCCCGGCTTGCGGCCCAAAGGGCCTCGCGGTGGCGCCGCGGGGCCTTACATTTTTAGCTTCCAGGAAAAGATGAAAATCCAAAATGCGGGCGAATATTGCCTCGATAACCCATGGCAAAGCACCTTCGCCTGGGTTAGAAAACACACGCAGTTTGGAGGAGACGAACGACATGGCCAGCTCGAACACATTCACCACCGGAACATTCGTCGGCCGCATCTGGCGCCCGGATGTGCAAGGCCCTGCTCTCGTCACCCTTCGCGATGGCACGCTCTATGACATCACCTCGAAGGAAACTCCGACCATGCGCGACCTTCTGGAAAAAGATGATCCGGTGGCTTTCATTCGCACGCAGAAAGGCGAAGCCATCGCCAAACTCAGCGATCTGCTTACCGCCAAGGCCGACCACGCGGCCATCCACCTTCTCGCCCCCATCGACTTGCAGGCGATCAAGGCCTGTGGCGTCACCTTTGCCCGCTCGATGCTGGAGCGCGTCATCGAGGAGCGCGCTGCCGGCAATCCGGACCTTGCCGAAGCGATCCGCGGCAAAGTGACGGCGCTGATCGGCGACAGCCTGCGCAACTTGAAGGCCGGTTCACCGGAAGCGGCCAAGGTCAAGGCAGCGCTGATCGAGGAAGGCGTCTGGTCGCAATATCTCGAAGTCGGCATTGGACCGGACGCGGAAGTCTTTTCCAAATCGCAGGTCATGTCGTCGGTTGGGCAAGGTGCGGATGTCGGACTGCATCCGATCTCCAAGTGGAACAATCCCGAGCCGGAAATCGTGCTGGCAGTCGATAGCCAGGGCCGTGTGAAGGGCGCCACCCTCGGCAACGACGTCAACCTGCGCGACGTGGAAGGCCGCTCCGCCCTGCTCCTCGGCAAGGCCAAGGACAACAACGCTTCCTGCTCGATCGGGCCGTTCATCCGCCTGTTCGACGAGACCTATAATCTTGATGACGTCCGCAACGCCGATCTCGACCTCAAAGTCGAAGGTGAGGACGGTTATGTGCTGCACGGCCGCTCATCGATGAAGGAAATCAGCCGCGATCCGCTCGATCTCGTCTCCCAGACCATAGGCCGTCACCATCAGTATCCCGACGGCTTCGTGCTGTTCATGGGAACGCTATTTGCCCCAGTCGAGGATCGCGACACGCCCGGCCAAGGCTTCACCCACAAGGTCGGCGACATCGTCACCATCTCCAACGACAAGCTGGGATCGCTGAAGAACCGCGTGCTGCTGTCGACCGAATGCCCTCCCTGGACCTTCGGCGCCTCGCATCTGATGCGCAACCTCGCCCGGCGAGGATTGATCTGAGACTTCAAAGGCAAATTGGCCACACCGACCCTACGCCTTGAAAGATCCCGCTCTCCCGGAAAGCGCCGCCAGATCCTCGGCAAGGCGTACGGGAAGGTCCATGCACTCATGCAAGATGCTCATCACGCCGAGATCGCCATTACCGAGCTCCCGGAAAAAGACATAATGATGCTCGCAGCGGCTGAAATACGCCTCGTGTTTCACGTCGGCGGGAACTGCAAGACGCTGCGGAAGCTTGCGCCATATCACCCTTTCCTCGCATAGCCGCTGCAAACGGGTATGCAAGCCGGTGATATACGTCACCGCCTGCTTCTCTCCTGTACCCCGCCAAGTCTTGTCCTGCGCTGCATCCGCGCGCGGATAAAAGCGATACACCACCATGATCAGCGACGCGTATTGCGGCGAATGACATCTTCGGCGGAAACTGCGATAAACTCGCTGTCATCCGCGCGCATGGCCGGCGCAAGCTCTTTTGGAGCGCACCCCACGCCTGATTACGGGTTTGAAGGTCGCGACGGATCAGGGCGCGAATATATTCGCTGGCGTTATGATAAAGACCATTATCGCCGATCTGCCGCTGAATGTGATCTCGCAGCGCACCGCTGACCTTCACATGAACGCTACCCGACGCCATCGGAACTATCCTTCCATTCCACCTCAATTGCGGAGTTGGTAGCATATATGTCAATATTCTTCACGGTAAGAACGCGCTGCCCACCGTGGGACTTCTTCATTGCCGGCGAGATCGTTGACGACTAAGCGCAAGATCCCAGCGATGCCAGTCTCGCCGACAGTTGTGCAGCATCGATAGAAGCAAGATTGCCGCCGGTGAAAAACGGATCGTCTGAAACGTCCCGTCCAATCCAGTGAGGCAATGTATGCGCTTCGAGCGACGCGACGGACTCCGCCTCGATCTCGCATAGAACCAGGCCGGCAAGCTGACCCTCGAAAACATCGAGGCAAAGCGGGGACGAGGCGATATTGTACCGCCTCTTCCGAATACCTTTGCCGTTCAGCGCTGAAAGAAGATCATATTCCTGCGATGTCAGGTAGATATTGACGATTGCGAGCGGATTGGCGCTCGGGCCGGGGTACTTCTTGCAGAGCTTGTATTGCTCGTCTCCATCTTCGCTGATGATCTTGCGCAGGCGTAGCCGGGTGCCATCGAGATAAAGATCTTCGATCAGCCGAGATGCTAGACCGGAAAGATCTGGAATGTCGCTGAGAAGAAATCGGCGTTCATATTCAGGCCGCGCATATTTCGGAATTGAGTTCGCCATATTGAAATGGGGCGCCCGCTTCCCAAATGCACGAGCCCCTGCCCCCTCAATCTCAATGGGTGGACATCGATTGCGGCTGGTTGAGGCGGCTTCGGACGGCGGTCAGTTCCGAAGTCGTGTGGTTGAGGCGATCTGCGAGCACGCGCATGATCTCGACGGCCATCTCCGGGAAATCGCTGAGTAGCTTCAGGAAATGCTCCTTGCTGATCTTCAAGGCTTCCAGCCTGGAAGTCGCTTTCACCGTGGCTGTACGGGAGACATCGCAGAGGATGGCAATTTCGCCGACGATGGAATTGAGGTCGACTTCGGCAACCTTGATCTCGCCGGCTGGGCTATCGACGAGAATATCAGCAGTTCCTGAAAGAACAACATAGGCCGCATCACCTTGATCGCCCTGATGAAACAGGGTTTGGCCAGCATTGTAGCTGACCCGATCGGACGTAAACGCCAAGAGTTTCAATTTTGCGGGTGCAATGCGCGAAAAAATCGGCACCCGCTTCAGCATTTCAACTTCGTCCTTCAGAAGCATGAGCTTCGGTACCCCCAGTGTTCGGCCCCAGACGCCACTGTCGAGATAGGATATTACGATAACAGTTCTTTGAACATACCGTTTTTCTCTAAAAGATCGGTGGTAGAGCCGTTTTCGACGAGGCTGCCGTGATCGAAAACCATGACACGGTCGAACAATTCGGCAAAACTGGGGTTGGAGAGAACCCAGATGATCGCCGGTGCATAATCGCCGCTATGGAGTTCGCCCAGAATGGCTCTCGCGATCTGATCCTGGACGCGATGGTCGAGCGCCGGCAGCGGGCGATTGCAGATGATGTAATCGGCTCGTTTCAAAAGGGCGCGACCAAGATTGAGCTTCTGGCGCTGCACGTTGGTCAGGCGCTTGCCGCCCGAGCCTACGTCGAAATCCAGCCCGATCGACAGAACGCCATCATGCATGCCAAGACGCCCGAACACATCATACATGATCTGGTGGATGCGCTCCGGCGCGTTCGCCTGCTGATGCGCGATGCGACCGAACAGCACATTATCCATCAAGGTGGCAGACGCAGTGAAGCGCTCCGGATCGTAGCGCTCGATGACCTTGGCGAGATCGGCCGGAATATTCTCGTAGAACTTCGCGCGCGCCTGCACGATCTTCTCCATCAGTACCTGCGTCAGAAGGCCGAAGCGGTGACGGGGTTCGATATAGGAGAAGCTCAGCCGGATGATGGCCGCACGCTCATCATCGGTCGCCGCCTCATAGCCCTTGCCGTTGAGCTTCTGCAGCAGCGCCTCATAGGTCGGGATGTCTTCCGCCGTCATGAAGGTCAGCTGCTGGAAGAACGGATGGTCCGGCGGCAGGTCCGTGAAGAGTTCGACTGCGTTTTCGGCGATCTCCAGGCCCATATCATACAAATCGGATACCAGACCCGTCTCGGCGAATATCTGCTGGAAATAGGGATGAGCCGCCAGTTTGCGGTTGGTCATCTGCGGCCGCTTCAGCGTACCGAAAAGCAGATTTTCACCAACGGTCGCTTGCGGATTATAAGCATCGAACTCGAAGGGAACCACCAGATCCGCGAGTTTTTCCTCCTCAAGCCGCGACCGCAATGCCTGTCGCAGCTCGACGATGCGCGACGTCAGATCCTGATGTGCCGTGGCATCGACATTCGAGCGCAAGGCCATGTCGAAAATATCCTGCGACATGGCGACGGCATCGAGAACCGGACGGATGGCAGAGTAGATATCATCCGGCCCCGTCGCCCCGGCGGCGGCATAGTCCACCCAGTCGCTATTGAGATCGAATTCCGGATTGGCCGCACGCCGTGCCTCGGTCATGCTCCATTTGACCTTTGCCGCCTCATCCTCGCTGTAGACAGGGGCAACGAGCGGCGCATGCTTGAGCCCATAGAGGAGATTGCTGCGCAAAGTGCCGTGAAAGAAGAACGTTTCGGACGAGGCATAGGCGATGCGTCGCCCGATGAGCGATTCCGGCAGTTCCAGAATATCGTGGCCGTCGATCGAGATGCGGCCGCTATCCGGCCAGATCAGGCGTCCGAACGCCTCTGCAAGATATTCGCCGCCCGCACCGCTGTCGCCGACGATCGCCACCCTTTCGCCCGGATGAATTTCAACCGAAACGTGGTCCAGCACGCGCGCACCGCTGTCGTCGACGATGGTCAGATTGGTCGCGACGAGAGAATGGGTGATGCGGGCGGCGGGCGCGGGCGAAACCGCCTGGATTTTCGGATCGATCAGATGGTCGACGCTGAACTGTTCGACTACCTGATTGTATTTTACCTGGACGTCCTGACGCGACTGGTCCCAGTCGATCAGCTCTTTCAGCGGCCCGGGCAGGTCCTTATAAGCATTGATGACGGCGACGAGCTGACCGATGTCCAGCCGGCCCTGCAAGGCCAGGAAGCCGCCGATGAGGTAGAACAGGAACGGCGTCACCTGAGCGAGGAAGTTATTGATGAATTTGACCAGGAACTTCCACTGGTAAAGATCGTAACGGATCGAGAAGATCAATCCGAGCCGGTGCGCAATGTCGGCGCGCTCCAGGTTCGTGGTATCGTTGGCATGGATGGTGCCGATGCCATCGACGATCTCGCCGACGCGGCCGGAAAGCTCACGCGCCGTCAGCTGCCGCTGGCGCCCGAGCTCCAGGAGCCGCTTGCGCATGCGGGGAATGACGATGGCCTGCACGGCGACGATGGCCGCGGCAATCATACCGAGCCAGAAATTCTGCATGATGATGAAGACGAGCGCCGTTACCGCCTGGCCGCCGAGAAGGGCGGGCTGCACGAAGGCATCGCCCGTAAAGCCGCCCATCGGCTCCACTTCGTCCTTGATCATGGTGGCGATTTCGGCGGGCTTGACCCGCTTGAAATGCGACGGCGGAAACCGCAAGACCCGGTCGATCAGCTCGAAGCGGATGCGGCGGAGCATGCGCTCGCCCAGACGTCCCTTGTAGGTATTGATATAGAGTTTGAAAAGGCCATTGAGCACGACAAGCGCCAAAAACACCATGCTCAGCGCAACGAGCATCCACATGCGCGTCAGCTGCACGCCCTGAAAAATCTCGACATGGCCGATGAGCGGCATGTCGAAAGCGATGTGCATGAAGGTCTGCGTATCGCCAGGATGCTCGAAACCCTTGCCCTGGATAGGTCCGTTGACGATCTGCTTCGGCAAGTCGAAGGACAGGAAGTACGGGATCATCGAGGCCGCGACGACGAGCAGTATCCAGACCTGCTCCAGCCGGGTATTCGACCAAATGTAGCGCGCTAGGCTTTTTTCCATTGCTTACTGCAGGCTTTCAAATTCAACGCCCAGCGCCAGCGCGATGCCGGCACCGATGTTGCAGAGATGCGGGAAGGTTTCGTTACGGATACGTGGCCCCATATGTGAAAGGGGACTCGGCCCGGTCTTTCGTCCACGCTCCTCCCGATTCATCGAATTTTCGATTTATATCACAAGATTGCGGGAATCCAGGAGGATAAAACGACAGGATGTCTCCGATATCAGCCGCGCGCGTCGCTATCCGACCCCACGCAGAATGGCGGAAGTTCTGGCGGCGCCGCCAAGATCGATATCCGGGTTGCCTGGCTTGGGCCGGGACAGCGCCGTGCTCACGGCCTCGACCAGTATGTCCGTCGTCAATCCCGCTTCCGGCAAGGCCAATGCCAATCCCAATCTCTCCAGCCGCTCGGCTCGGACGGATTGCTCCGTCTCGCCGCCGGCGGTGAAAGGAACCAGAATGGCGCGGCAGCCGGCCACGAGAAGATCGCCGACCGTATTATAGCCGGCCTGCGAAATCGAAAGCTCGGCGCCGCGCAGAAGAGAGGGAAAATCCTTGCGGAAGCGAACCAGCTCGACATTACCGGGCGCGTCGCTGGCGAGCTCTGCATAATCCCGCTCCGGCAGGTTCGGCCCGGCGATCAACAGCCAACGGAGATCGCTTGCCACGCGGCTTGCCGCTTCCAGCGAGGCGCGGATGAGGTCGCGTCCGACAGCGCCACCGCCGGCTGAAACGACGATGTCGAAGATTTCGACCGGTTCCGGCGGCAAAGCGGGTGCGACAAGACCCGTGTAGACAATCTTGTCGGCGATCGCCTCAGTCAGGGGAAAGGTCTCTTCCAGCCGGACGAAATGCGGATCGCCATGGACGAGCACACCATCGAAATGATCGCGAAGCAGGCCGACCGTCTCTTCGTCGCGCCCCGGTTTCTTCTGCTGCTGCAGAATGTCCCGCACCGAGGTATAGAGCCTCGGCTTCGGATCGGCTTCAGAAATGGCATTGAGCAGCGGCATAAGCTCGAAACGCATCTGCCTGCGACCGAAGGGAAAGGCCTCGATGATGACGACATCGGGCGCCGCCTGCCGGAACGCCTCCAGCAGCAAATCGCGGCGCCGAGACAGGAATTCCTCGCCGGCGGCATTGCCAGACTGATCGGCAAGACCGGAGAAGCCGGCGCTGCTCGCAACCACGGCCGGCAATGTAACGGAGGTGACGTCCGCCCCCGGGAAGCCGTTTACCGGCAGGCCGCCGGTAACCACCGTCACTTGGCAGCCGTCTTTCGCCAGCGCACTGGCGATGCGGCTCGCCCGCGCCAGATGGCCGATGCCAAGCAGATGCTGAACGTAAAAAAAGACCCGCAACTGGGAGCCATGCGAGGTTGTCATGCGGATTTCCGCCATTGATCTTCTCTCTGCCATTGCTCCTCGAACAGCCCCGTCAGTTGCCGGATGCTGGCGTGATAGTCAAAATGCTCGCGCACCCGCCTTTCGGCCGCTTCGCCCAGCCTGTGGCGCAGCGCCGGGTTGCGAATGGCGGATTCCAGCGCCACGGCGAGTGCCTGCGGATTCTCCGTAGGAACGACAAGGCCGTTCGCACCATCTTCGAGGAGTTCGGGAACGCCGGAGACATCGGTGGAGATGCAGACAAGGCGCTGACTCGAGGCCTCGACGAGCACATTCGGCAGTCCGTCGCGATCACCATCGGCGGCCACCCGGCAGGCGAGCGCGAAGATATCGGCCTGGCGATAATGGGCAAGCACGTCTTCCTGTGCCAGCGCACCCTTCCAGGCGATGCGGTCGGCGATGCCAAGCGTATCGGCCAATGTCTTGAGTTTCGTCAGGCCATCGCCGCCGCCAATGTGGGTAAAGCACCAGTTGAGATCGCCGGGAAGCAATGCCAGCGCCTTCAACAGCACATCGTATCCCTTCTTCTCCACCGCACGTCCAACGCTGAGGATAAAAGCGGGATCGGAAGCGTCCTTGCCATCGCGGCTGGAATGTTCGCCGGTGAAGGAGCCGAAGCGATCCAGATCCAGACCGTGATAGCTCAGATGGACCTTGTCGTCCGCTCCGACCAGATCGCGCATGTGCTCGAAACCGGTGCGCGTGCAGGTCACGGTCCAGCGGGCGCGGCCGAGCTTTTCCGAAAGCTCCCAGTCCGGTGACGTCCAGATATCCTTGGCATGGGCCGAACACGTCCACGGAACACCGGTCATGATGCTGGCATAGGATGTTACCGAGGCCGGCGTATGGATGAAATGTGCATGCAGCCATTCGCCGCCATCAGGCCATTCATGCGCCAGCACCAAGGCCTGACCGAAGCGCCGCACGCGGTTCGGAGTGATATCCCGCTTGAGATCGGTCCAGAACTGCTTCAGGAGCGGCTTGAACCCGGGCTTGCCGATACCAGCAAAGAAGGCGCGAAGCACCCTCAACGGTTCGTTGTGCAGATATTCGGGCAGATAGACGACACGCGCCTTGATCTCGTCATGGACGGGATGGCGCTTCTTGTCCGTAGGCTTGCGCATGGAAATCAGCGTCAGGTCGAAGCCGGCCTTCTCCAGGCCGAGCAGCTCCTGCGCGATGAAGGTTTCCGACAGGCGGGGATAGCCTTTCAGGACCACCAGTATTTTCTTCGGCATCGACAGGTTCCGGTGATCTACTCGGCAACGATCGATAGCGGCGTATAGCGCTCGCGGTCATCGAACCATTCGCCGACGGTGCGCGAAATATGCACGAGCCCTTCCAGGCGCATATTGCTGTTGCTCGCCGAAGGTGGCGCTCTGTTCGGCAGGCGCTTCAGCGCAGCGGCAAGCTGCTTCGGATCGGCCGATTCTTCCGGCAGCAGCATGTCGACGAGGCCCAGTTCGCTTGCCCGCTGCGCGCGGATGAGCTGCTCCTCGCGCGGCCGCGTGCGCGGAATGATCAGCGCCGGCTTGTCGAAGGACAGGATCTCGCAATAGGTATTATAGCCGCCCATGGCGACAACGGCCTTGGCGCCGGCGATCAGCTCTTCCATCTTGTTGTCGAACTCGATGACCTGCAGACAGTCGATCTTGCTGGCGCGTTCCAAAAGCTGGCCGCGCTCCTTGGCGGGCATGTAGGGACCGAGCACGATCAACGTCTTATGTGTGAGAGAGCGATCCTCCTCGAAAGCGGCAATGACATCGCTGACGAGATCGGCGCCGTCGCCGCCGCCGCCTGTTGTCACCAGGATATAATCCTCGCCAGGCACATGTTCCGACTTCGTGCCCAGGGTGGAAACGCTGCGCTGCAGGAAGCCGACGAACTCCATCTTCCGGCGCACACCGGAGGGGACATCGAGGCCGACGAGCGGATCGTGAAAGTCCGGCGGGCCATAGACCCAGACGCGATCGTAGAACTGATCGATCTTCTGCAGGACGTTGTTTTTCTTCCATTCGGCTTCCAGGAGATGCGGCGCATCCATGACGTCACGCATGCCGAGTACGAGCGTCGTGCCGCGCGCCTTGAGATAGGTCAGCGTCTCCTCGACTTCGCCTTTCAGCCCCATCGGCTCCTTGTCGACAATGAAAACGTCGGGCTGGAAGGTTTCGGCCGTGTGGCGAATGATCGATTGCCGCATCTTCAGCGTTTCCTGCAGCGCGACATGGCTCGCCATAGACGTATATTCGCCGTCGCGCAGCTTGATGACGCTCGGCACTTTGACGAAATCGACACGAGCACGATAATCGAATGCCCCCGCGATCGTCGCACCGGAAATGATCAGCACGTTCAAACCGCGATAGTCCTCGACCAGCGCATGGGCAATCGTTCTGCACCGCCTCAGATGGCCGAGACCGAATGTGTCATGGCTATACATGAGGATTCGAGCATCTTCTAAGCGCCGCTTCATAGGCAAAAACCTCTGGGGGTGAAAGTTATACGCGGTATATCGGCAAACGACATCCGCGGGCCGCTTCTCGAATTGCAATCCTGTCTTCGCCGTTCATCCTGCTATTTGTAGGGATCGGCGGCATCGCGCAAGCCGTCTCCTAAAAAGTTGAACGCCAGAATGACCAAAATCACCGGGATCATAGGGAAAAGGAGCCATGGATAGAAGGCGATGACGCTGACGCTTCTTGCCTCGGTCAGCAAAATGCCCCAGCTCGTGATTGGCGGGCGAAGCCCCAATCCGAGGAAGCTGAGGGCGGTTTCGCCGAGAATCATGCTGGGAACAGAGATCGTCGCCGTGGCGATGAGATGCGACATGAAGCCGGGAACGAGATGGCGGCCGATGATGCGGCGCGTGCTTGCGCCCATCAATTGCGCGGCGAGCACGTAGTCCTCCTCCCGCAGGGACAGAAGCTTCGAGCGCACGGCGCGTGCAAGGCCGGTCCAGTCGAGAATGCCGAGAATGATGGTAATGCCGAAATAGACGATGATCGGACTCCAGCTCACGGGCATGATCGCCGCCAGCGCCATCCACAATGGCAGGCTCGGCAGCGATTGCAGCACCTCAATCACGCGCTGAACGAGGAGATCGAAAAGACCGCCATGATAGCCCGCCAGACCGCCGATGACGACGCCGAGCACGAAGCTGATCGCTATGCCGATCAGCCCGATCGTCAGGGATATGCGCGCGCCGTAAATAATGCGCGACAGCACGTCCCGGCCCAGGCGATCGGTTCCAAGCAGATACATTTGCCCGCCGACGGAAGGGCAGACCAGATGAAGGTTCGAATCCACCAAGCCCCAGAAGCGATAGGAATCGCCGCGGCAGAAGAAACGGATCGGCTGCACGTCCGAACGATTGTCGGTATAGACCCGGCGCAGCGTATCGATATCGAGCGTCATTTTCCGGCCGTAGACGAACGGTCCGACGAACTCGCCCTTGGCGAAGAAATGAACCATCTGCGGCGGCGAATGAATGTAATCGACATTTCGGCTGTGCAGACCGTAGGGCGCCAGGAATTCCGCAATCAGGATCATGCCATAGGCGAGCAGCAGGAAGATGCCGGAGGCGAGCGCAAGCTTGTGCTTTCTGAACTTCCACCACATCAGCTTCTTCTGCGAAGCCATGTAATAGCGCTGCTGGCCGGCGGACATGGCTTCGAACTGATCCGGATCGAAATCCGCGTTCGAGACGTAATGCTCCAGGGGAGCACCGGGTTTTGGCAGGGATACGCTCACTTTGTACTCCTGCCTTGCAAGCGGATGCGGGGATCGAGAAAGCCGAGTGCGATATCCGAGATCAGCACGCCGATAACATTGAGGAAGGCGAGAAACATCAGAAATGAACCGGCAAGATACATGTCCTGGCTTTGCAGGGCCCGGATCAACATCGGGCCGGTCGTCTCCAGCGACAGCACGATGGCGGTGATCTCAGCGCCCGAAATGATCGACGGCAGGATGGAGCCGATATCGGCGACGAAAAAGTTCAGCGCCATGCGCAGCGGATATTTCACCAGCGCCTTTAGGGGGTGCAACCCCTTGGCCCGTGCGGTGATGACATATTGCTTCTGCATCTCGTCAAGCAAATTGGCACGAAGGCGGCGGATCATGCCCGCCGTTCCTGCCGTGCCGACGATGATGACCGGAATCCACAGATGCGACAGGATCGAGCGCGCCTTTTCCCAGCTCATCGGCTGCGAGAGATACTGCTGATCCATCAGATGGCCGATCGACACGCCGAACCACACATTGGCGAAATACATCAGGATCAGCGCCAGCATGAAATTCGGGATGGCAATGCCGAGCAGGCCGAGGAAGGTCAGGCCGTAATCGCCCCAACTATATTGATGGGTGGCGGAATAGATGCCGATCGGGAAGGCGATTAGCCAGGTCACCAGAATCGTCGTCATCGATACGAGAATGGTCAGCCACAAGCGGTCGCCGACGACATCCGAAACCGGCAGCTGATATTCGAAGGAATAGCCGAAATCGCCGTGCAGCATTCCGGCAACCCAATGGACATATTGAAGCGGCATAGGCTGATCGAGGCCGTATTCGTGACGAAGATTCTCGATCTCCTGAAGGTTCGCCGTCTCGCCCTGGGCGCGCAGCTCGGCGATCTGGCTTTCGAAGAAATCGCCAGGCGGAAGCTGGATAATCGTGAACACCAGCATCGAAATGACGATCAGGGTCGGGATCATCACCGCGATGCGCCAAAGGATATATCTAAGCATTCCGGCGATCCTCCTTCATCCAGAAGGTATCCGGCATGTAGACACCGAGAAAACAGGTTGGGTCGAAACCGTAAAGCGCCTTCTCCGGCACGTTCTGCATGCGCGCCGAATGCACGATCGGCTGCAGCGTGGCGTTGATGAGGCCGATGGAGAAAACCTGGTCCGTATAGATCGACAGCATTTCGTGCCAGATCTCGGCGCGCTCGAAGGAAGAGGCGGCCGCCTCCCATTCGTGAAGCAGCTTGACGAGTTTGGCCGCCTCCGGAACATCGGGTGCAACACCCTGTGTCTCACGCGAAAGATAGTACATGCCCCAGAGCGGCCACTGCATCTGGTCGTCGGTTGTCGGCGCCAGTTCCGCCGGGTTCATGTCCGCTGTCGCCACGCCATTGTCCAGGCCGTACCACAAGGACATCAGGATACGCCCGCCCATGGCGCGGCTGCGAAAAATGTCGCGTTGCGATACACGCGTAAACAGCGCAATGCCGACCTTGCGCCAGTGATCGGTGACGAGTTCCAGGACGTCCGCATCCAGCGGGCTCTCGCCCGGTGTTTCGACCGTGATCTCCATGCGCCGCCCGTCCGGCAACAGGCGAACGCCGTCTTCATCGCGTTTGGCAAGACCGGCGGCATCCAGCAATACATTGGCCTGATCGGGATCGTACGCAATCCAGGCCGCCGCATATTCGGGCTTGAAGAGAGGGCTGTCTGGCAGGACCGTATTGGCGCTTTCGGTGCCGAGGCCATAGAAGACGGCCATGTTGATCTCATGGCGATTGATCGCCAGCGACATGGCTCGCCGCACCCGGACATCGCGCAAAACGTCTCGCCATACGGCATCGGCGCTGTTCAGATTGGGAAACAATGCGACCCGCGACCCACGCGCCGCTTTCCAGAGATTGACCTTGATCGGGTGCAGCGTCTCCGCTTCCTTGAGGAAGGTATAGTCGTTGAAATCTATGCCGTTTGCCTGCAGATCGCTTTCTCCCGCGCCGGTCTTGGCGGCGATGATCGCGGAAGAGCTGATGTTCAGGATCATCTGGTCTATGTAGGGCAACTGCCGGCCGTTTTCGTCGACGCGATGGAAATAGGGGTTGCGCTCGAAGACGAACTGCTCGGCCGGTGGGGCGGTCGTGTTGCGCCAGGGATCGAGTACCGGCAGGTTGGGATTTTCAGGCCGGTAGGAACGGGCCATCTTGATATGAAGATCCTGCCATTTCTTGGCGCGGTTTTCCTTCATCAGCGAGGAAAGGCGAATGCTGTCCTGATACTTCTTGTGGAACTGCTTCAGATAATGCGCAGGGCCGGCAATGACGAGCGGCTGTGGCGCCGCAAGGATCGGCAGGAAATCGGGATTAGGATCATCCCAGGAATAACGCACCGTCAGTTCGTCGAGCAGTTCGAAGCGCGGCAGGCTGCCGTGCGGGCGCAACTCCAAGGCGCCGCCGCCCGGTGTCAGTTCCTTGTTGAGGATGACGTCTTCCCACCAATAGCGGAAATCATAGGCCGTGAAAGGATGCCCATCCGACCATTTATGTCCTTCGCGCAGCTTGAAAGTGAAAACCATGTCGTTGACGGAGGTGAAGGACTCCAGAATATCAGGTTGCAACGACAGGGTACGGTCATAGCCGACGAGACGGGCATAGCCATATATCGTCATGAAGCGGATATCGTTCTGGCTGCCGACAATGGTGCGTACGGAGCCGCCATATTGACCCGGCGTACGGCCCATGGCCGCGACATTGACAATGCGGGGGAATTTCGGCAAGCGCTTGGCAAGGTGCGGCATCTGACCCGCCCTCAGCCAATCGGCGAAATATTCCGGCTCGTTGTCCACGTCGGCTGCGAGAACGGGCTGAGGCAGAACGGTAGAGGCCAAAAGGCCGAGAAAGGTGCGCCGATTGATCATTTGCGCAGCTCCTGGGCACCGAGACCCCGGCGGGCGCGCACGAAATGTCCTCCGCCCAAATCGGCATAGGCAAGATCTCCGTCCGCTCCCTCGGAGAATTGCGGCCCCCATTTCTGCTTGGCTGCGGCGCCTTCGCTGCCCAGGGCGGAGAAATCCAGCGGCCGGTCCAGATCGGGGAATGGCACCGCCGCAAGCAGCGAGCGCGTGTAGGGATGAACGGGATCGCGCAGGATGATCTCGCGCGGCGCGATTTCGACGATGCGTCCACGCGCCATGACGGCAATCCGATCGGCCATATAGTCGACCACCGCGAGATTGTGCGAAATGAACAGATAGGTCAGGCCGAGTTCTTTCTGCAGGTCCTTGAGGAGGTTGAGGATCTGCGCCTGGACGGACACGTCGAGAGCCGAGACGGGCTCGTCGAGGATCAGAAGCTTCGGGCCTAGCGCCAGAGCGCGCGCAATTCCGATGCGCTGGCGCTGGCCGCCGGAGAAGCTGTGCGGATAGCGGCTCAAATAGTGCTTGTCGAGCCCGATCGCCTGCATCAGGGCCTTGACCTTCTCCTTGCGCTCCTCGCTATCGCCCCGCTCATGGATTTCCAGGGGCTCGCTCAGGATGTTGCGGATGGTCATGCGCGGGGAAAGCGAAGAGACCGGGTCTTGGAAAACCATTTGGATCTTCGTGCGTAGATCCATCAATTCATCGCCCTTGACGGCCAGCACATCGATCTTGCCGCTGCCATCATCGAAGGTGACGGAACCGCTATCGGCGGTGACACCCCGCATCAGGATCTTGCTGACGGTCGTCTTGCCGCAACCGCTTTCCCCGACCAGGCCGAGACATTCGCCGCGGCGAATATCGAAACTGACATCATCGACCGCACGGAACTTCATGCCATCCCTCCGCCCGAACAGCCCGCCGGCCTTCGAGGTGTAGGTCTTGGTCAGATTGCGTACGCTGAGCAGGACATCGGGCGCCGTGCCCGCAGCCGGCACACCGCTGCCGATAAGCTTCTTCTTGCTGGAGAAGGTACCGAGATTGACCGGGACATCCCGCAAGGATTTCAATCGCTCTCCCGGCTTCATGTCGAAATGCGGCACCGCCGACATCAGCGCCTTCAGATAACGATGCTGAGGCTGACGAAAGATCGTATCGACCGGACCTGCTTCCATGATCTCGCCGTGATAGATGACCACGACCTCGTCGGCCATGTTCGCAACGACGCCGAGATCATGGGTGATCAGCAGCATAGCCATGTTGAACGTCTGCTGGAGATTGCGCAGCAGGCCAAGAATCTGCGCCTGGATGGTGACATCCAAAGCCGTCGTCGGCTCATCGGCGATCAGCAGCGCCGGATTGCAGATCAGCGCCATGGCGATCATCGCACGCTGGCGCATGCCTCCGGAAAGCTCGAAGGGATACATGTCGAAAGTGCGAACCGGGTCCTGAAAGCCGACGAGGTTCAGCATCTCTTCCGTCTTTTCGCGCTGCTCGGCTCTGCTGGTGCCGGCGCTGTGAATGCGAAGCGCTTCACTAATCTGATTGCCGACCGTATGCAGCGGCGACAGTGAGGTCATCGGCTCCTGGAAGATCTTTGCCATGCGCGCGCCGCGCAGCCCGCGGATCGCGGCGCCGTCGCGCGGCAGCTGGAGAATATCGGTTGTCTGACCGTTGAGCGGATCGGTAAACAGAATCCGGCCGGTCGCCTTCGCGGCAGTTGGGAGGATGCCCATGATCGATTGGCTGATGATCGACTTGCCGGAGCCAGATTCGCCGACGAGCGCCGTAACCTTACCCGGAAGCACTCTCAAGCCGGCATTCTTGACGACGCGCAGACTATCTCCGTAAAGGGAAAACGAGACGTCGAGGTTCTCGATACGCAGTAGATCAGTCCCTGACGCCATACATATTACTTCCCGCTCACATGACCTTTGTGGCCTTAGACGGCACACTAACGTAGGCCATAACGGGTGTCTAGCTGGTCAAAGCAATGCGGAGACTGTAAAAAAACTGTCGCCTTTCCAGTGATATATCGGCTTATGCTGAAGCGCGAGGCATGCGCAGTCACGGAGTCAGGTTTTCGACTTGAACACGGCTCTCGAACTTCTTGGCGTCCCTATGCAAGAGAATGACCTGTTCGGCCTCCGAGAGGCTGTCTGGTGCCGTCTCCTGAAAGATCTCGAGTGCGCCATTGGCTGGCGTCGCGGCTTTCGGGGAGACGACGGTGAAGCGCTGGCGCACACCGCGCAGCTTTTCCTCTCCCAACGTCCCCCATTCGCAATCGGTGTAGCTTGAGAAAGCCTGGCTTGCGACGACTTCGGTTGCATATTTCTTGGTCAGCGACTGTAGGCGCTCGACCTCGTTGACCGCCGCACCGAAGGCGGAGAACGTCAACCGGTCCCTCAAGCCGACATTGCCGAACATGACATTGCCGACATGCAGGCCGATCCCATAGCGCACTTCGCTCAAATTGCGCGACTGGCGATCGCTGTTGAGTGCCTTGACACGGCGTTGCGCCTCGAAAACAGCCGAAAGTGCGGCTTCGCAAGCCACCTTTGACGGGTCCTTGTGTCGTCCGCATGGGTAGACGGCGAGAAATCCGTCGCCAAGGAAGCTCAGGATTTCGCCGCCATTGCGATTGAACGGCGCTGCGATCGCGTCGAAGAACTCATTGAGCGTATCAATATAGGCCTGGCGCCCTTCCTTTTCGGCATAAACTGTGGATTGCCGCATGTCGCCCATGACGAGGGCCGCGCGGATCGTCTCGCCGTCGCCGCGGCGAATCTGGCCGTTCAACACGCGCTTTCCCGCATCGCCGCCGAGATAGGTGGTCAACATATTGTTGGCGAGCTTGCCGAGGACCGCCATCTTGGCGGCCATGGCCAGATGATTCTGCATGCGCATCAGCGCGCCGATCATCTCTTCGCTGAAACCGCCGATGCTGTCGGTCGACCAGGAACCCATCATCCCCTGCACAGAGCCCGCGCCGAAAGTCTGCACGAAGGCCATATAGTCGGTGACCTTCTCCTTGCGCAGATCCTCAAAAATCGGAAATTCGACCGCGCCGTCGACATCGATCCGGCGACGCAGGTGCTGAAGATTGTTGGACAGGAGGTAATAGTAGGGGCTCTGCACGAAGCGTTCCGGCTTCTCGTTCCCATGCCGGTAGCCCTCGATCATCAAACCGCCGGCGCGCCGCCAGGTAAAGCCGAGCGCATCATAGAGCGGATGAAGCATGGAAAAGGTCAAATGCACGCGCTTGAGCGGCATCCCCGTCGCAGCCATGCGTTCGCAGAAGCCGCGAACGATGGTCTCCAGGTTTTCGCCCGTGAGCGCCGCCTGCGTCAGCCATTCCGCTACTTTATCAAGAAGAAGATCAGAAACACTCGAATGGATAGTCATTGTCCCCGCGGCCTATCTTGCAATGCCCGATGTCTCGCCGACCATGAAGCATCGGCTTCTTCGCCGACGCCCACTTCCGGAATGTCCGGCCTATCGTTCAAGGCTGGATGAAACAATCATTCAACGGCACCAGCGCGTTCCCATGCTACCCCTGGATCGCGCGGGCACCAGAAAAATCGACTGCATCTCTCACGCCCCCGCACCAGAAATGTAGCAAAACGACAGCCGTCGCAATCGGCGACTCCCGTTTTGTTCTCTTTCAGATAAGGCGCATATTCAGCTGAAACAATGGGCTAACCCGAAATGGGTCGATAAAAATCGCGACTGAAACTCCATGGCCAGCTGCGCGTGGCAATCGAAGATCACACGCCCGCGGCAAGCTCGGGCGGCCTCTTTTCCCGCAGCGCCATGGCTGCCATCGCATAACCCCCGCTCGCCCCGTCGATGAAATGCATGTGGTCGCGCATCAGCGGGGTCGGCACGAAACAGGTCATCAACGCGCTATCCTGGCGATGCAGACCAAAACGGCAGACACCCTCCGCCTCGGCCTGACGCAAGCGCGCCTCG
Source organism: Rhizobium sp. 11515TR (assembly GCF_002277895.1). NCBI lineage: Bacteria > Pseudomonadati > Pseudomonadota > Alphaproteobacteria > Hyphomicrobiales > Rhizobiaceae > Rhizobium > Rhizobium sp. 11515TR. The sequence continues at coordinate 970,259 of NZ_CP022999.1, forward strand.
ATACGCTCAAGATGCACGGCGTCGACATCGATCGTCATTTTCAGACCATCGTCGAACTTGCGAAAATCGGAATTCGCCGCGAGATCACGCCGGTAGATCTTGGCATCGAAAGTTGCGGTCCTCACCCCGAACTTATCGAGAACCCATACAAGGACGATCTGGGCATCGATAACAAGCTTGCGCCACCGGCGGTTGGCCGGCGCGACCAAAGCCCGCGCCTCGATATCGGCGCCACCGAAGCTCAATGCCGGCGTCGGACCTTCGACCGGGACGGGATGGCTGTCGCGGCTCTGCTCCGCAGATATGGCAATGATATCGGCAACCAGTTGCTGGAATTTCGGACCGCTTCCAGCGTCGCCCGGAATGGCGATAATCGAGACGATTTCGCCGTTCTGCGCCTTGATTGGATTCCAACGGCAGGAAAGACCCGTCAGATCGGGTTCCACCTTGGCCGGCATCGGCTCGACGATGAAGCGGCCCGCCTTCATCTGCCGCTCCGCCCAACTCGTGCCACCGCCGGAAAACATGGCATAGGAAACATAATCGCTCGGGCTGAAGCGGGCGACCCGAACGTCGAACCCCTCGCCGCGAATGGCGCCCATCGGCACCAAAGCCGTGCGCAGATCGAGCTGCAGCTCCTCCATCACCCAGCCCCGTACCGCCGCAAGCGCCTGTCTGGCCCGTTCCGCGCCGGAAGGTGGGACGGCGACCAATGCTCCATCCCCGCCGAAGGCGAAGGGATAGTCGCCTCGGTCCAAAGCGTTGAGTACGGCGGAAATCACGCTGGCGCCTGCCATATTGACCGATTTGTAATGTCCGGCGGCAATCGCCTTCGTGGAGCTGACGATATCGGCGATCGCAATCAGCCAATCATCCGGTAGGGGCTGGTAATTGGCGCTGTCCGTCACGCCTTCGAAACGCGTGAAACCCGCAAGCTTATGGAAGAAATCATCATTGGATGGCTCGGCCATGATGTCCCCCTTCACTGAGCGCCGCGACAATCTATCCCTACAGCAAATGCGCCGAAAATCTAGCGGGTAGTCGACGCCGCAATGCTTGCCGTGCTACGCCCACTGCGGGAGAGGCACAAGACGCCAAGGATACTTCAAATACGATGAGCCGCCTCGATAGTTTCATTCGCCGCCTCAGCGCGCAGCGCGATATCCTCAATACCGTTGCCAACGAGGTGAAAATGCTTGGTGGCCCGGTGCTGGAGCTCGGTCTTGGCAATGGCCGCACCTTCGATCATCTGCGCGAACTTTTTCCCGATCGCCGCATCATTACCTTTGACCGGACGGTCAATGCCTACGGCCCTTCGATGCCGCCGGCCGACGATCTTGTACTCGGCGAAATCAGGGACACGGCGAAAACCTTCATCGGCTCCAATGCCTCGCTCGCCCATGCCGATATCGGCACCGGCTACGAAGACAAGGATGCGATAACATTGACCTGGCTGCCCGAGATCATGGCTGGCGTGCTGGCATCGGGCGGTCTTGCGGTCAGCGGCCTTCCTCTCGATCATCCAGATCTCGAGGCGCTGCCCCTTCCGTCGACCGTCAAGGACGGCCGCTATTTCATCTATCGGCGCAAATAGGCTCACCGCAGAAACAGAATGTCGAACTGTTCGCCTTCGACCGGCAGTTCGAGCACCTTCATGACCTGCTCGCCGTCTTCGAAGAAGGCGAGACATTCGCTATAGTATCCGGCGAGATCGGCGATGAAGTCTTTGGTCTGATCCTTGCCGTAAAATGCCGGCGTGAATTCCATATAAAGCGGCACTTTGCGGGCCATCAGCGCGCTCATCGAACGGCAGGCAACCGGCTCATAACCCTCGATGTCCATCCAGATCAGCCCGATATCGGCGGAATCGACGCCCGCCTGCAGGAGAATATCGCCGATCGGCAGGACAGGCACCGAGATCTTCTCGTCGGCCGCGCTCTGCCGCAATGCGCTGCTCTTGCCATGATTCTTGTGGTTGAGATAGAAATCGAGTTGCCCCTCGCGATCGCCGGCGGCGCAATTGACCGCCGCCACCATCTTCTGCAGGCCATTGTCGGCGATGTTGGCCTCCAGCAGGCGAAAATTGCGCGGGTCCGGCTCGACGCTGACGATGCGGTCATAGGCCCCGCTCAAGGCAAAATAGCAGGTCTGCGTGCCGATATTGCCACCGAGTTCCAGGAGCGCCGATCCCTTGCGCAGCAAGCCGCGCTCGCGCAATACGCTCAGCAGGCGGTCGACATGGTCGCGCTCGAAATGCCCTTTGCGAAAAACCTTGCGGCCGATGTAGTCGGCCGGCGAGAAACTGAGGACATGATCCCCGCAATCGACCGTCATCATCTTGACGCGGGGCCCAATCGCACTGACCAGGATATCCCGGCCCAGCCTCGTGTCGAAGAGGCGCGTAGCGATTGCATCGCGTTTGCGGCGAAAGGCTCGCTTCCAGTATTTTCTTGTGAGAATCCTGCGGTCGAACATGAGCGCCATCCCTACACCAGCGCTATTCGATTGCAAACGGCGGAGATCGGCGCCTCAGGTCTCGGAAAATCAGGCAAAGTGGGCGCTCGCCTCCTTCGAGACGATATAGACCCGCAAGGGCTCACCCCGGCCTCTGACGGCGATCTCGCGGCTTTCGGTGCCGGCAATATCTGCTTCCGAAAGCTGCGCCACCGGTTCTGAAAAGACGAGCGCGGTGTTGAACTCCTTGGCAACGCTTTCAAGGCGGCTGGCGACATTGACCGTATCGCCAATCGCCGTCACGTTCTTGACGGTGCCGTACCCCATCGAGCCTACCACAGCGAGGCCGGTATGGATGCCGATGGCGATTTCGAGCGGGGCCGCCAGTTCATCAGCGAGCTCCGCACTGAGCTTGTCGATCTCGCGGATGATCGCGGCCGCCGCCTTCAATGCCTGGCGATTGGCCTCTTTCGGGGTCGTGCGAAGGCCGAAGAGAGCCATGGCCCCATCACCGATGAACTTATCCATCCGGCCACCATTTTCCTCAACGATCCGGCCGACGATGGCGAAATAGCGATTGAGGAGGAAAACGATGTCGAAGGGCAGCCTCGATTCCGTCAACGACGTGAAATGGCGCAGATCGCAGAAGAAGACGACGATCTCCCGCTCGCGGCCAGGACTTGCCGCTTGGGTATAGACCGGGATCGTCGCCTCGACCATCGGCGTCAGCAGCGGCACAACGCTGACGTTTCCGGCCGGACGCAGCTGACAGGCAAGTCTGACATCCGGCGTGGCGCCGATACGGTTTAAGGTCTTCTGCTCCAACGGCTCGGGCGGCGGCAGATTTTCCGCCCCCTCGATGATTTGTACGCGGCAGGTGGAACATTGCCCCTTGCCGCCGCAGACCGAATAATGAGGGATACCGCCGAGACGGCTTGCCTCGAGCACGCTGAAGCCACGCGGCGCGTGCACGACTTCCCCGCCCGCATAACGAATGGCGATCTGATATTGCCGTTCTCGCAGCCTGCGATGCGCCCGGAAGGCGAAAAGAGTGGCGATCGACAGGCTGAAGGCGCCATAGAATCCGGCGCGGTACGGCCACAAGTCTTCGGCTATCTTACCGCCGGGCGCCGAGCCAGTCTCGCCGAAGCTTCGCACATCGCTATAGTAGCCGCCCGGATAGCCGCGCTCGTCCTCCTGGGCGACCTCATGCGCCACCGTCTTGCCCATTGCGGCAAAGCCGAGTAACGCCAGAACCGGCAAAACGATGGCAAGCGATAGCATGACGGGCGCGATCGCCGTGTACCACGGGCGGTAGCGCAGCCAGAAATGAACGCCTATACACCCATGAACCCAGACGATCAGAAGGACGAGCGACTGGCGCATACCGTTGAATGGTGACGTCACCCACAGGCTGCGCACGACCGCCTTATAGGTGTCGTGATAGCCGTAGACCTCGTGGACAACGCGTGTCGCAACGATATGGTCGATCAGCAGTAGGGGAACCAGCAGACCGGTGACGATCTGAAAAGCCTCGCCCGCCGGCATGACAAGCGTCCTGCGCTTGTAGAGCATTCGCAGCACGAGCAGGATATGCAGGATCAGCGCCCCATAGAGCAGCACGGTTCCGACCGGATTGCGCCAAACCGCCATGAACCAACGCTGCGCATGTTCGGCCATGCCGAGCGAGATCAGGCCGAGGGAATGGTTGGCCAGATGCATGATGACGAAAGCAAAAACGATCAGACCGGAGCCGAGACGGAGCTTTCGCACGAGGCGATCGGTTATGATTGGCTTTCTTGCCTCGATGGTCATCAAACCCAATGTATATTGCCCGTTCACAACAGATCCGAAAACGGCTATCGCCTATTCATCTACAGCGCCGCGCGTCATATATGACGCGCAAAGATCGCTGTAGCACTTAACCTGCTGCATAATTTTATCCTCAAATCGATTCCGATTTAAGGAATTATGCAGTAGCCGCAACGCCGCATACTGTCGAGGATGCGGCTTTTTGAAGCAGGGACCTTATTGTCACGCAACCGGTCGGAATTCGGGCAATCTTTTCACGATTCGGGTTCCTGCCATCACTTAATCGTCAACCGTGTGACGACATCATGAAGATTGCCTTTTACGCTCCCTTGAAGTCACCTGCCCATTCGGTCCCGTCCGGCGACCGGCTGATGGCCCGCCAGATCACCGCAGCATTGAAGATGGCGGGGCATGAGGTCGAAGTCGCTTCTGAATTGCGCAGTTTCACGCCCACCCCGGAAGCCGGCCCACGCATGGAAATCGCCCGGCAGGCGCAAGCCGAAGCAGGCCGTCTGATCGAGCGCTGGCAGAGCGAGGCAGCGCCCGATCTGTGGTTTACCTATCATCCCTATTACAAAACGCCCGATCTCATCGGTCCACCCATCGCCAGGACGCTTAACATCCCCTATGTGACGGCCGAGGCCTCCTACTCCCGCCGTCATGACGAGACCGGCTGGAGCGAGAACCAGCGCCTTATCGCCGATGCGGTAAGGCTTGCCGCCGTCAATCTGTGCTTTACCGAGCGGGACCGGATCGGTTTGCTCGATGCGATCCCCGATGGCCGCTACGAGCGCTTCCTGCCCTTCATCGATACCGCACCCTTCGCCCGCTTGTCCTCCGATCCGCGACGGCTGATTACCGTGGCAATGCTGCGCAAGGGCGACAAGTTTGACAGCTACGCCATGCTGGCGGGTGCGCTTGATCTTATCCGCGATCAGGATTGGACCTTGACTATCATTGGCGACGGGCCGATGCGGGCCGAGGCAAGGTCGTTGTTTTCCACATTCGGCGAAAGCCGCATCATCTGGCGCGGAGAGCGTTCCACCGCAGAGATCGCGCAAGAACTGGCGACCGCCGGCCTCTATGTCTGGCCCGGCTGCAACGAAGCCTATGGCCTCGCCTATCTGGAGGCGCAGGCGGCGGGCCTGCCCGTCGTCGCGCAGGCAACGGCCGGCGTGCCGGAGGTGGTGATGGCGGATAAGACAGGACTTCTAACACCAGAGGGCGATATCGAGGCCTATGCCAATGCCATCGCTCGACTTTTGAACGATCAGAACTCGCGGCAGACCATGGCGGACGCAGCCTATGACTTCGTGCATCAAGAGCGTTCCTTGACCGCCGCATCGCAGCGATTGGAAACCATTCTTCGAAACCATCTGGGAGACACCTATTATGAGCGATAGAGCCGATTGGCAGCCCCTGCGTGACGAGCTGCGGCGATGGAGCGAGGCCGGACGAAAGGTAAAACTCTGGTTCCGCGACGATGACGCCATCGAGCCGACCCCTGCCCTCGACCGGCTTCTATCGCTTGCCAATCGTTTCGACGTGCCGATGGCTCTTGCGATCATTCCGGGGCCGACGGGCGAGGCACTCGCCGAACGTCTGGCGCGGGAAAGCCGCATCACTGCCACGGTGCATGGCTGGACGCATCAAAACTATGCTCCTGACGAGACCAAGAAGCAGGAACTCGGTCTGCATCGGCCACAGGCAATCGTGCTCGACGAGCTGCATCGCGGCTTTGACAAGCTCGAAGCTCTTTATGGCAAGCAGTTCGTACCGCTGCTGGTGCCGCCGTGGAACCGGATCGACGATGCGCTGCTGCTGCATCTCGCCCCCTTCGGCTATCGCGCCGTCTCCGTTTTTGGATTGGCAAAGCAGGCCCCTATCGGCCTGATCAACACGCATATCGATATCATGAGATGGCACGGTGTACGTGGCGGTTTACCGCATGCCGAAGTAATCGCACGTCTCGTTGAAGAACTCCGGATCCGTTTCGACGGCCATGACGAACCGATCGGGGTGATGACGCACCACCTCGTCCATGACGATCTCGCCTGGGATTTCGTCGAGACATTGTTCGAGGAAACGGTCGACCATGCCGCCATCGAATGGCGGCCGGTCGACCATTTCATACCCTAGCCGCCGTGTTGCGCTCAGCTAAGTTCCTGGGCAAGCCCGATGAGGAGCCCTTCAGGCCCGCGGATATAGCAGAGGCGATATGTGTTGCCATACTGGACCACCTCGCCGACGAGCTGCGCGCCGCGCATGCGGAGCCTTTCAAGGGTGTCGTCGATGTCGTCCACGGCAAACATGACGCGGAGATAGCCCAAAGCGTTGACCGGGGCGTTGCGATGATCCGCGATGACAGGCGGCGCAAGGAAACGGGAGAGCTCGAGTCGGCTGTGGCCGTCCGGCGTGCGCATCATGGCAATTTCGACGCGCTGATCGCCGAGCCCGGTGATACGCCCCGCCCACTCTCCCTCAATCGTCGCCTGCCCTTCGAGCTCAAGGCCAAGTTCGCGAAAGAAATCAATCGCCCCTGCCAGGTCTTCGACGACGATTCCGACATTATCCATCCGTTTGACGGCCATGCTTGCAACCTCCAGGGCATCGGTCCAGCCTACAAGCTGTCGCCTGATCTAACAATGGATGTTCGCCGCCAACGGCCTCTCAGAGCTGCAGCGATTGCCCGTCAAAGGCGAAGAACGCCTCGGGGAAGCTCTTCTGCGCGTCGCGCTGCATGTCATCCAGTTCGCGATCCGTGCGGCCGGGCGCATGATGGAACATGGCAAGCCGCTTGGCGCCAGCCTTCTTGGCGAGCTTGATGCCCTCCTGCCATGTGGAATGGCCAAAACCCAGATATTTCTGCATCTCCGTTTCGAGATAGGTCGCATCGTAGATGGCAAGATCTGCATCCGCCATTAGCTCAAGCGCCGCCTCATCGAGTTTGCCTGCCACATGCTCGGTATCATAGACCATGGCGATCACCCGGCCCGCCCATTCGATGCGATAGCCGATACAGCCGCCGGGATGATTCAGCCTCGTGGTATGGATGACGATGCCCGGATGCGGCTTCAACGTATCGCCGGCGGCGAAATCACGGAAATTCATCGCCGCGCGACAGATATCGGGTTCGACGGGGAACCATGGCGGCCGCATGAACTGGCCGATCAGCTGCCGCGTCGTCGTCTTGCCCGCCAGATGGCCCGACCAGAGATCGACGCTGACGCGCGGATCGTATATCGCGTTGAAGAAAGGCAAACCGATGATGTGATCGTAGTGGGAGTGGGTAAAGAAGAGATCGATGTTGCGGACCTCCTCCTTGGCAAGAGACGCGGCCGCTTCACGCAAACCCGTTCCGGCGTCGAATAAGATATGCCTGCCGTCATGCCGTAACTCAATGCACGACGTGTTACCGCCGTACCGCTCAAATTCCGGTCCCGATACAGGGATGCTCCCCCGCACGCCCCAAAATTTCAGCTCAAAACTATCGTTGTTCATGGAAGTTTTTACACCATTCCCCTTTCGGTCAAAAAAAGCACACTTTTGCTATCGTGCGAAGCCAGCAATTTCTAAAAGTCGTGCAGTGGTAAAAACTGGATCTCATCGGTCAGCCGACACAGATCGTTGGGCGGATTGCCGCCAACGGATCGCACAGACCTAATATAGGTATGAAATGGCAGAATAGATAAGAGACGGGAATTTGCGTGTGGTTCTGATGGGCTAATCTATATTAGACCGCAACGAAATGCGAACCTTTGCGAGAGACTGAGAAGATTTGGCCGAGACTTGCGCGCTTCTATCCTAGAGCGTGGCGGCCGAACGTGCCGCCTGTTCGTAATAACCAGACAATGCCCTCAGATGCGAAGCGATATCGGAGAGATCGTCTTGCGAGAGACCCGATACTTTCGTTGCCTCAACCAATAGCCGCTCGCGAATTTCGGTATAGCGCTTCAGCGCGTCCAGTCCCTTATCGGTGACCCGGATGGTCTTTTCCTTGCCGGCCTTGCCGCTCTTGACGAGGCCAGCCGCCTCGAGCTTCTTGATGGCATAATTGGCGACATGCGTATCTTCGATATCGAGGACGAGGCAGAGATCGGCGAGCGTTTTCGGCCGATCGCGATGCCGCACCGAATGGATGATCAAGATCTCAATCGGCGAAAGGCCAGGCACGCCGGCCGCTGCCATGCAGCGCACCAGCCATCGATTGAAGGCATGGGAAAAGAGGATCGACCCGTATTCCAGCTCCGACAGAGCCGGCGAGCTGCCGCCTGCAAGATGGGCCGACGATACGATCAATTCGCGTCGCTTACTCTTTTCCTCGGACGTCACCTGAAAACTCCTTCGAACCGGATCAAGGCCCAGCAGATTCGACGGGCCGAGCGATCAAGGCCGCTCGACCCAGCATCACATTGCTATTCGTCCCGTTTTCCGTAGCCACCGCCAGTGGGAGTGACGACCGTAAAGGCTTCGCCAGCTTCGAGGATGGTATGGGCCGAGCCGATCAGTTCCTCGATCTTGCCATCGTTGCGACGGACATAATTGCGGCCGGTCTGTCCGGCTTCGCCGCCCTTGATGCCGAAGGGCGCCACGCGCCTGTGGCCCGACAGGATGGCGAATTCCAGCTTTTCGCGCGTGCGGATAGTACGCTGCGTGCCGTTGCCGGCGCTCCATTTGCCGCGGCCGCCGGAGTTCGGACGAATGTGGAAATCCTCCAGCACCACCGGGAAGCGCGTCTCGAGGATTTCGGGATCGGTGAGACGCGAGTTGGTCATATGCGTGTGAACAGCGTCAGCGCCATTGAAGCCCGGTCCTGCCGGCGCACCGGAGCAGATCGTCTCGTAGTACTGATAGACATCGTTGCCGAAGGTCAGGTTGTTCATCGTACCCTGAGCTGCGGCAAGCGCCTCGACCGCGCCGAACAGGCAGTTAGTCACGGCCTGGCTCACCTCGACATTGCCGGCGACAACGGCCGCCGGATATTTCGGCGTCAGCATCGTGCCTTCGGGGATGATGATGCGGATCGGCCGGAGGCAGCCGGCATTCATCGGAATGTCGGCCTCGACGAGCACACGGAAGACATAGAGGACGGCGGCGCGTGTGACGGGCTGCGGCGCATTGAAATTGTCCGGGCGCTGCGCGGACGTGCCGGTGAAATCGACCGTCGCCTCGCGCTTGTCCTTGTCGATCGAGATCTTGACGACGATCTTGCAGCCCTGATCCATTTCGTAGCTGAATTCGCCGCCCGACAGACGATCGAGGACCCGACGCACGCTTTCCGCTGCATTATCCTGAACATGACCCATATAGGCGTCGACGACATCTTCGCCGAAGAGCGTGATCATCTTCTTCAGCTCGGCGACACCCTTTTCATTGGCGGCGACCTGGGCCTTGAGATCGTTGATATTCTGCGCCAGCGTGCGCACCGGATAGCGGGCGCCCGTCAAAAGCTTGGTAAGCTCCGCTTCACAGAAGCGGCCGCGATCGAGCAGCTTGAAATTGTCGATATAGACGCCTTCCTCCTCGATATGGGTGGCAAGTGGCGACATCGATCCCGGCGAAATGCCGCCGATATCGGCGTGATGGCCGCGGCTGGCGACCCAGAAGCGGATCTTCTGACCCGCATCGTCAAAGACCGGGGTACAGACCGTGAGGTCAGGCAGATGCGTGCCGCCATTATAGGGCGCATTGATGAGGAAGACGTCGCCCGGATGGATGACGGCGTTTTCGCGGATCGCGGTTGCGACCGACGCATCCATCGAGCCCAGATGAACCGGCATATGCGGCGCGTTGGCGACCAGATTGCCTTCCGCATCGAAGACGGCGCAGGAGAAATCCAGCCGCTCCTTGATATTGACCGAATAGGCCGTGTTTTGCAGCGTCATGCCCATCTGCTCGGCGATCGACATGAAAAGATTGTTGAAAATCTCCAACATCACCGGATCGGCCTTGGTGCCGATGGCATTGCGCTCGGGCAGCGCCTTGATGCGCGTGAGGACGATATGATCCCTCGCGGTCAGCTGCGCCTGCCAGCCGTCCTCGATGACGATCGTCTGGTTCGGCTCGATGATGATGGCCGGACCGGTCACGGTCTGGCCGGGCTTGATCGCCTGACGCAGGACGACGGCCGCATCGTGATCTGCTCCGTTGGAGTAGAAGGAGGTGCGCCTCACAGCCTCGGCTTCACCTTCGGCTCTCGTCTCCAGCTCGACTGTGATATCGGCGGCAGCGCCGCCGATCGTTTCAATTTCGACGGCCTCCACGACCAGAGGCTTGTCTTCGGCAACGAAGCCGAAGCGGCGCTTGTGCAGCGTCTCGAATTGGCTGCGCAGCCGCGAGGGCTTGTCGATCTCGGGGAAAGTCGTTTCGACCGCCAGCAGCGTATCGGTGCCAGCATAGCGGATATGGGCGCGCTGGACCGTCTTGATCTCGGCCGTTGCGACACCTTGGGCTTCCAATTCGGGCACGCATTCGCCACGCAGTTCGCTGCCAAGCGCTGCGATGGCGGCTGGTGCGGCATCATCGAGGGAAACGCCGAGTGCCTTCTGGCGCGTTGCGCGGATATCGGCAAGGCCCATGCCATAGGCGGAGAGAAGGCCGGACATCGGATGCAGAAGGATGCTCTTCATGCCGAGCGCATCGGCCACCAGACAGGCATGCTGGCCACCGGCGCCGCCGAAGCAGTTGAGCGCATAGCGCGTCACGTCATAGCCGCGCTGCACGGAGATTTTCTTGATCGCCTCGACCATATTGGCAACCGCGATGCGGATAAAGCCGTCGGCAACGTCCTCCGGGCTTCGCCCATCGCCAATTTCGGCTGCGAGGGATGCGAACTTGGTCCGCACCGTCTCGACATCGAGCGGCTGATCCTGGTTGGGTCCAAAAATGGAGGGGAAGAATTCCGGCAGCAGCTTGCCGGCCATGACATTGGCATCGGTGACCGCCAGCGGACCGCCATTGCGATAGCAGGCCGGCCCCGGAAAGGCGCCGGCAGAATCTGGGCCGACGCGGAAGCGATCACCATCGAAATGCAGGATCGAACCGCCGCCGGCCGCGACAGTGTGGATCAGCATCATCGGCGCACGGACGCGGACGCCCGCCACCTCCGTCTCGAAGGCGCGCTCATATTCGCCATCGAAATGCGCCACATCCGTCGAGGTGCCGCCCATGTCGAAGCCAATGACATTGGCAAAACCCGCCTGCTCGCCGGTTTTCGCAAGGCCGACCACGCCGCCAGCCGGACCCGAAAGGATCGCGTCCTTGCCCTGGAACATGTCGGCGGCCGTCAATCCGCCTGACGACATCATGAACATGACGCGCGCGCCGGTGCGCTCGACATCGAGCTCATCGCAGACCTGGCGGATGTAGCGGCCGAGCACCGGCGACAGATAGGCGTCGATGACAGCCGTATCGCCGCGGCCGACGAGCTTGATCAGCGGTGAGACCTCATGACTGACCGAAACCTGCTCGAAGCCAATGGATCTGGCGATCCTCGCGACCGCAGCCTCATGCGCCGGAAATTTATAGGCATGCATGAAGACGATGGCGACAGATCGGTAACCCCTAGCCAGGAGATCGCGCAGCGCAGCCTCCGCAGCTTTTTCATCCAGAGCCAGTTCGACGGTGCCGTCGGCAAGCACCCGCTCCTCGATCTCGATAACATCTTCGTAAAGCGCTTCCGGCTTGACGATCTCGGTCGCGAAGATCTTCTTGCGCTCCTGATAGCCAATGCGCAGCGCATCGCGGAAACCTTTCGTCGTCACCAGAGCAAGGCGCTCGCCCTTGCGCTCGAGCAGCGCATTGGTGGCGACCGTCGTGCCCATGCGGACCTCGCCGATCGCACCTTCGGGAACCGGCTCGCCCTTGCCGAGCCCGAGATGAAGACGGATGCCATGAACGGCTGCATCGCGGTAAGCTTCGGGATTTTCCGAGAGGACCTTGCGAGCGTGAAGAGCGCCAGACGGATCGCGCCCGACCACGTCGGTAAACGTACCACCGCGATCGATCCAGAAATCCCAACGACCCGAAATATTCTCCGACAAACCCGCCTCCAGCAGAACGACGCCAACAACGATGATAATATATCGATAAATCGTCAACGTTTTGTCGTCAACATAAATTGCGGAATGCGGGCGCATTCGGCACCGATATGTAGGACTGGCAGGAGGGAAGCGACAGTCCAGTCGCGATCATCCAGACCCGTTAGGTCGGCGGCGCAACCGTTCCTGAAACGATGAATCGTCATGAAATGCGAGCGCGAAGCGGCTGCCAAAACCGGCGCTAGTGCAGACCGCCGACGCCGAGCAGACGCTCGACCGCACCATGATCCGCAGCCAGCGCCTCGGGCGTTCCCTTCCAGGCCAGTCGGCCGCGCTCCAGAATGATGACATCGCTGGCAAAATCCAGCGCGCTCTGAATGCGTTGTTCCACCAGCAGGATCGTCATATCGCCCGATTTGGCAAGCTTGGCGAAGGCGGCCATCAGCTCCTCGCAGATGACGGGGGCAAGCCCCTCCAGCGGCTCGTCGAGAAGCAGAACGGAAGGACGGCCGAGAATCGTGCGGGCCGTCGACAGCATCTGCTGCTCGCCGCCGGAAAGCTGGTTGCCCAAATTTCTGCGGCGTTCCTTCAGGCGCGGAAACATGTCATAGGCCTCCTGCAAAGCGCTCTTCGACCGTCCCTTCAGCCCAACCGAGAGATTTTCCTCCACCGTCAACGTCGGAAAGACGTCGCGCGTCTGCGGCACGTAGCCGAGGCCGTGATGGGCCCGTCTGGCGCTCGGCAGGCCGGCGATGTCGGACGAGCCCAGCCGGATCCGGCCATCATAGCGTCGGGTCTGCCCAGCAAGGGTGGCCAGCAGCGTGCTCTTGCCCATGCCGTTGCGGCCGAGCACGGCGAGCCGTCCGCCGGCCGGCACGGAAAAGGAAACGCCTTCCAGCACCCGTGTCGGACCATAGCCGGCCGACAGATTTTCGACTTCAAGCGGCGTGGCCGGCATTGGCGTAGCTCCCCAGATAGGCTTCGCGGACGCGCGCATCCTGCGTCACGTCTTTCGGCGATCCGTCAAATATGATCGTGCCGGCCGCGAGCACCACGACGCGCTTGGCAAAACGGAAAACGAGGTCCATGTCATGCTCGATCATCAGCACGGCGAGATCGGCGGGCAGATCGGCCAACGCCTGCTCGATGCGGCCCGTATCGCTCTGCGGCACGCCGGCTGCAGGCTCGTCGAGCAGAAGCACCTTCGGCTTCAAGGCCATGGCGATGGCGATTTCCAAGAGGCGCTGCTGGCCATAGGCGATTTCGCTGACTTTGCGATGCGCGAGGGACGCAAGCCCGAGTGTGCCGAGCAGTTCCTCCGTTTCGGTCATGACATCGTGCATAGTGAGAAAATTGCCGAACATGCGGCTGGAACGGCCGATCCGCTGCAGCACCGCCATGCCGACATGCTCGGCCGGCGTCATATCCTGAAACAGCCTGGTCACCTGGAACGAACGCACCAGCCCGCGCCTCACCCGGCCGATAGCATCGACCTTATTGACGTTCTGACCGCCGATGCGGACCTCGCCGGAATCCGCCTGCAGATTGCCAGTAACGAGATTGACGAAGCTGGTCTTACCCGCGCCGTTCGGGCCAATGAGAGCAACGCGATCTCCCGGCGCCATCGACAAGCTGACATTGTTGGTCACCGTCAGACCCCCGAACGCCTTCTTCAGATTGCTGACTTCGAAAATAGCGCTCATGCCTGCGCCTCCCGCCGGCGAGCCATATAAGCGGCGACCGTGCCGTAGATGCCCTTGGGCGCGAAGAGAACAACGAGGATGAGAAGCGCGCCGACGATCGTCAGCCAATGGAAGGGGTTGGCAGCGGAGACATAATCCTCGAAGAGCATGAAGATCAGCGTGCCGACAAGGGCGCCGAACAGCGAGCCGGTGCCGCCGAGCACGAGCATGACCAGCGCCTCGGCTGATTGCGTGAAAGACAGGCTGTCAAGGCCGACGACCTGCGTCGAGATCGCGTTCAGCGCGCCGCCGATACCGGCAACGGCGCCGGAAATCATATACATCTTGATGAGCGCCACTTTCGGCGATGCACCCATGGCGCGGATGCGCAACGGATCCTGGCGGATACCGCGGCACAGCATGCCGAAGGGCGAACGCACGAGGAAACGCAGCAGCACAAGCACGATCAGCAGCAGCGCCACGCCATAGAAGTAGGCCGTATGCCCGTAAAGATCGAACTCGAAAACACCGAACAGCGGATCGGCTGAAATGCCCGACAAACCGTCGCTGCCACCTGTCCAGCTCGATGCCTTGTTGGCGAACTCATGGAACAGATAGACCAGCGCGATCGACAGCACGAGCTGCGGCAATCCATGCGCTCTCAGGATGACGACGCCACAGATAAGCCCCGCGACGGCTCCGGCGACGATTCCGGCAAGCGTCATCAGCAAGGGATCGTTGATGCCGTAATGGGCGGATGCGATGCCGGCCGCGTAGGCACCGGCGCCGAACAAAGCTGCGTGGCCGAGCGTCGCTACGCCGCAATAGCCAGTGATGAGATCGAGCGACAGCACGAGAAGCGCGATCGCGATCAGCCGCGTGAGAAGAGCGAGATTATCCGGAAACAACAGGTAGCCGGCGGCGGCTGTGACGACGATGACCGCGACTGCGATCAGGTCTTGCCCAAATGTGCGATGTCTGGTCACGATTGGTGCGGCCTCTCTTTCAAACGTCAGCGCCAAGTTACTTCATTCTCCCGGCAAAGCCGCGCGGGAAGACGCAGACGATGGCAATGACGGCCAGATAGAAGAAGAATTCCCCATATTCCGGCATGAGGTAACGGCCTGTTGTATCGATGCAGCCGAGGATGAGGCAGGCGAGCAGCGCGCCGGAGATGGAGCCGGCACCGCCGACCGAGACGACGACGAGAAACGTCACCATGTAGCGCAGGGCATAATAAGGCTCGACCGGCAGGAGTTCCGCACCCACCACACCGCCGAAGGCAGCAAGCCCAACGGCAATGGCGAAGCTGACCGCATAGACGATTTCCGTCCTGACGCCGAGAGCGGCCGCCATCGCGGCATTATCGACGGAAGCGCGCAGCTTCACACCGAAGGAGGTTTTCTCGATCGTGTACCACAAGGCCAGGGCGACGATGAGGCCGCAGGTGATCGCGAAGATACGATGGGTACCGATGGTGCGGAAGCCAAGATCGACGGAGCCCTGCAGGCTGCCCGGCAAGGGGATGGTCTTCAAAGTCGGACCGAAAACATAATTGGCGATGCCGATGATGCAGAAGGTGATGCCGATCGTCATCAGCACCTGCGTCAACTCAGGCGCACCATAGATGCGCCGATAGAGCAGCCGTTCGATCGGGATGGAGATGATGACCGTGCCGACGACCGCCAGCAATACGGCCGCTCCATAGCCGAGCCCCAGATCCCTCGCGGCATAGGAGGCAATATAGCCGCCGGTCATGGCAAAGGCGCCGTGGGCCAGATTGACGACGCGCATCAAACCCATGGTGACGGAGAGACCGATGGAAATGACGAACAGCACCATGCCGTAAGCGAGGGCATCGACTGCTATGCTGAGCACGGTTTGCATTGATATCGCTGGTCCGGTTGTTGTTGCGCGACCGCTTTCATCAGGTGGCTGAACGGGCACTTCCGCTCAGCCACGTCAGGTTCGGAAGCGCCTTACTTCACGGCGGCAAGGCCGGGATCGCCCTGCTTCTCGAAGGTCTGGATTTCCTTGTTGTAGTACTTGCCGTCATCGCCCTTGGCGACCTCGCGCAGATAGATGTTCTGCGTGATATGCCGGCTTTCCGGATCGATGGTGACGGGGCCGCGCGGGCTGACCCAGGACAGGCCCTTCACGGCATCGACGGCCTTCTGCGCATCCTGCTTGCCGCCGGTCGCCTCGATCATCTTGTAAATGACATGCATGCCGTCGAAGGCGCCCACGGCCGGGAAGGTCAGTTCGGCCGGATTGCCGATCGCCTTGTCGGCAGCGGCGACGAAAGCTTTGTTTTCGGGCGAGTCATGCGAAATCGCGTAATGAAAGGTCGTCTGCATGCCGAGCGCGGCATCGCCAAGCGCCGGCAGATCGGACTCCTGCGTCAGGTCGCCCGGCGCAAAGAGCTTGATGCCGGCGGACTTCAGGCCATTCTCATTATAGGCCTTGACGAAGCCGAGCGTGGTCGGGCCGGAGGGCAGGAAGGCGAAGACGCCCTGCGCACCGGAATCCTTGACGCGCTGCATGATCGGGCTGAAGTCATTGGTCGAGAGCGGCATACGGATCGCCTGCACCACTTCGCCACCCTGCTTTTCGAAGCCAGCCTTGAAGGCGTTTTCGGCATCGACGCCCGGACCGTAGTCGCTGACGACGGAGATGACCTTCTTCACGCCGGCATCAAAGGCGACCTTGGCGATCGGAGTCGAGGTCTGCCAGGTGGTAAAGGACGTGCGCACGACGAGCGGGCTCTTTGTGACGATCGCCGACGTCGCGGCATTGAAAATCACCATGGGCACATTGGCCTGCTTGAGGATCGGTGTTACGGCCATCGCATCCGGGGTAAAGTAGAAGCCGGCGAGATACTGAACCTTCTCCTTGACGACGAGCTCCTGGGCGAGCGACTTCGATTGGGCGGGATCAGCTGCCGGCAAGTCGCGGTAGATCACCTCCACCTCATCATTGCCGACCTTCTTGCCGTTGACGGCCATATAGGCGTCGATACCGGCCTTGAAATTCTTGCCCTGCAGCGCGAACGGGCCGGAAAACGGACCGATGACGCCGATCTTAATAGTATCGGCATAGGCAGCACCGCCAAGAGCAACGGCCGCGATAGCGGCCAAGACAAACCGTTTCATTTTCTCTCCTCCCGGCAGCCGTTTTTTTGAGCTGCCCTTGATCATTCAAATTCTGATCATCACCAATTTCTCATGGGAAATGGTGATGTAAAATGAAATAAAACCTTGCTTCCATACCAATTCAGTTATGAATGGCGACGAATATCCTGCTCGGCTGTCGTTCCCAAGCGCTTGATCGAACCGACCAGTTGCAACGCGTGGCGCAACGAAGCTGCCGTTGCCACCACCATAGGGGGCAATAGCAGCCATTCCAATGTCCAGGCGGCGCCAGAGCGCTCCTGCTCGTGTACCAGCGACTGGTGAATGCCCGAAAGCTGCACCGCATTGAAGCGGGCAAACGTGACCAGCGTTTCGGCAGCGACCGGGTTTTGTTTGTGCGGCATCGCCGATGAACCGCCGCCGCCGGCAAGCTCGATCTCGTCGCCCGCCTGCGTCAGAAGTGCGACATCCTGGCCGATCTTGCCGAGGCTGCCCGAGATCATGGACAAGAGCCCGGCAAGTTCGGCAATGCGCCCCCTTTGGCTCTGCCACTGCGGCTCGTCCGTCAGGCCGAGCGCCTGTGCCAGCGAGCTCCTGATTTCGACCGCTTGCGGCCCGAACTTTTCAAGCGTACCGGCCGCACCGCCGAACTGCAGGGGGAAAGTCTCCTGCGTCAACCGATCGCGATACTGATCAAGCGGATGCTGCCACGCCCGCAGCCGATCGGACACTGTGATTGGGATCGCCGCCTGCATCCGGGTACGACCCATCAGCCGGTTCGATCCGAAACGCTCATTCAGTTTTTTGAGCGCGGAGGATACCGCAAAGAGACGGCTGCTCAGAATAAATGCCGCCGCCTTCAGCCGCAGCATCAGGCTGGTGTCGATGACATCCTGGCTGGTAGCGCCGAAATGGACGTGTTTGCCGGCGACCTCTCCGACCGCCTTGCGCAGTTGCCGAACAAGATCCGGCACGACGACGCCATCAGATGCCGTTGCCGTCTTTAGGCTCTGCAGATCGGGCTCGAAAGTCGTGCAGACCTCCGCGATCCGCCCAGCCACCGCTTGCGGGATCAAGCCATGCTGCGCCTCGACTTTGGCTAGCGCCGTTTCGAAAGAAAGCATAGCGCGGATGTCAGCCTTGGCTGAAAAATAGCCCGCAATCTCCTCGTCACCGAGGAGACCGGACAGAAAGAGGTGATCGAAAGGAGAAACGCTCATGACCTATATATCGAGGAAAACCGTCTCTTTGTCGCCCTGCAAATGGACATCAAAGGTGTAGACGGAGCCTTCCTTGTGAGCAATCAGCGTTGCCAAGCGTTCCTTGTGTTCGATGCGGGCAAGCAATGGATCTTCCGCGTTGGCGGCAGCTTCCTCCGAAAAATACATGCGCGTGTGCAGGCCGATGTTGATGCCGCGTGCCACGATCCAGACGGTGATATGCGGCGCCATCTTGCGGCCGTCCTTGAAGGGAACGCGGCCCGGCTTGATGGTTTCGAAGCGGAAAACGCCATCGGTGGAATTGGTCGGGCAGCGGCCCCAGCCGGTAAAGTTCGGATCGGCCGTGCCACGCAGCTCCGAGGGGCTGTTGTAAAGCCCGGCGCTATCGGCCTGCCAGATTTCGAGAACAGCATCCTTGACCGGCGCTCCCGCGCCATCGAGAACCCTGCCCGTCACGGTGATACGCTCGCCGAGCGTCTTGTCGCTGACCATGACGGAGCCGAGGTCGGTTTCGTAGACACCGCCGATCTCGCTGTAATTCGGCGTCAGGCCGATATGGACGTAAGGCCCTGCCGTCTGCGACGGCGTTTCCTTGAGATAGCCGAGATCCTGTACCATCAATTGCCCTCCAGCCGGTTTTCGAACAGGGTCGACCGGCGACCGCGCAGCACGATATCGAATTTATAGGCGCGGGCATCCATCGGGATCGTGTTGCCCCAGTCGAGTGGCGCAATCAGCTGCTCGATCGCTTGTTTGTCGGGGATCGTGCCGACGATCGGACATTTCCAAATCATCGGATCGCCCTCAAAGTACATCTGCGTGATCAGCCGCTGCGCAAAGCCATGACCGAAGACGGAGAAGTGGATATGCGCGGGGCGCCAATCGTTGACGCCGTTCGGCCAGGGATAGGCGCCGGGGCGGATGGTGCGGAAGGCATAGCGTCCTTCATCATCGGTGATGGCGCGGCCGCAGCCGCCGAAATTCGGATCGATGGCGGCGAGATAGGTTTCCTTCTTGTGGCGGTAACGACCGCCGGCATTGGCCTGCCAGAATTCGACAAGGACGCCGGGCACCGGCCGACCGCGCTCGTCTAGCACGCGGCCGTGCACGATGATCCGCTCGCCGATCGCGCTCTCGCCCGGCTTGGCGAAATTATGGATCAGGTCGTTGTCGAGCTCATTCAGTATCGAGTGGCCGAAGACCGGCCCAGTGATCTCGGAAATCGTGCCGTCGAGCGAGAGCAACGCGCGCTGCGGCGAGCGCAGCACGGACGTCTTGTATCCCGGCGCAAAGGCCGGCGGATGCCAGGCGCGGTCTCTCGCGAAAAAGGCGCCCGTTTCGGGCTTGCTGTTGCTTCTATCGGACATGTCTGCCTCGCTTCATGCCGCCTGTTCGGCGTCCATCTGTTCGAAAACCTGCTTGGCGATCTTGATCGCGTGATTGGCGGCCGGCACGCCGGCATAGATCGCCACATGCAGAAGCGCCTCGCAGATATCGTCGCGCGTCGCGCCGGTGTTGCGCGTGGCGCGCACATGCATGGCCACCTCGTCATCCTGACCAAGGGCTGCCAGCAGCGCGATCGTCACGATGGAGCGCTCGCGCCGGCTGAGCGTCGGGCGCGACCAGACATGCCCCCAGGCTGCCTCGGTGATCAGCTCCTGGAAAGGCTGGTCGAAGTCGGTCACGGCCTGCTGGGCGCGATCGACATGGCCGTCGCCGAGCACAGCGCGGCGTGTCGCCATGCCCTGAAGATAGCGCTCAGACGGCGCGGTGGGATCATTCATCAGGCTTGTTCTCCACGCAGGACGACGTCGATGAAGGCACGGATGACTTCGGTCAACGCCTCGGGTTGCTCGACGCAGGGGATATGGCCGGCGTCCTTGATCACTTCATAGCGTGCATTCGGAATGAGCTTTGCCGTCGACAGCACCAGCTCGGGCGGCGTCGAACCGTCCTGATCACCGACGATGCAGATGGTGGGCACGGAGATCTTGGCGGCCGCCTCGGTCAGATCGGCATCGCGAAGCGCCTCGCAGGTAGCCGCGTAGCCCGCAACCGGCTGGCGGATCAGCATGTTGCAATAGCCGGCATAGGCGAGATTTTCCGGCCGGCGGAAGGCGGACGTGAACCAGCGCTCCATGATGGAATCGACGATGGATTCGATACCATCAGCCTCGACCTTGGCGATGCGGGCATTCCAGCTCTCGGCCGTGCCGATCTTGTGCGCGGTGTCACAGAGGATTAACGCCCGCACCAGATCCGGCCGCCGCTGATAGAGCGACTGCGCGATCAGCCCGCCGACCGACAGGCCGCAGATAATGGCATTCTTGACCGAGAGGAAATCGAGCAGGCCGGCAAGGTCGGTGGCGTGATCTTCGATGGAATAAGGCATCTGACCGAGATCGGAGAGACCATGGCCGCGCTTGTCGTAAAGCACGATGGCGAAATCGCCGGCGAGCCGCACGATCACATCCCGCCAGATCCGGAAATCGGTGCCAAGCGAATTGGCAAAGACAAGAACCGGCTTGTCGGCGGGGCCGCCAATGATCTGATAATGGATCGTGACGTCGTTGATGCGGGCAAACTGCACTGGAAATCTCCTCGACCGCGAGATTGGATGTATAATCTGGTTAGGTAAAATGATATTTCTTTGTTCTACGATAACTCCATGGTTATGAGTGAGCATGCTCGACGCACGCATCAAGTTCCGCCATCTGCAGACTTTTGTCGAGGTTGCGCGCCAGAAAAGCGTGATCAAGGCGGCGGGGCTGCTGAATGTCAGCCAGCCAGCGGTGACGAAGACGATCCGCGAGCTGGAAGAGGCGCTCGGCGTCGCCGTCTTCGAGCGCGACGGGCGGGGGATCCGCATTACCCGCTACGGCGAAGTCTTTCTCCGCCATGCCGGCGCAGCGCTGACAGCACTGCGTCAAGGCCTCGATTCCGTCTCGCAGGAGCGCTCCGGCGAAGCACCGCCGATCCGCGTCGGCGCGCTGCCGACGGTTTCGACGCGGATCATGCCGCGGGCAATGGAATTGTTTCTCAAGGAGGAGACCTGGAGCCGCATCAAGATCGTGACAGGCGAAAACGCCGTCCTTCTGGAGCAATTGCGCGTCGGCGATCTCGATCTGGTCGTCGGTCGATTGGCAAGCCCCGACAAGATGACCGGCTTTTCCTTCGAGCATCTCTACTCCGAACAGGTCGTCTTCGCCGTCCGGGCCGGCCATCCGCTGCTTTCCGCCCAGCAGTCGCTGTTTTCCGACCTCAATCGCTACACAGTTCTGATGCCAACGCGCGGCTCGATCATCCGCCCTTTCGTCGAAAGTTTCCTGATCGCCAACGGCGCCGGCGGATTGCCCAACCAGATCGAGACCGTCTCAGACTCCTTCGGCCGCACCTTCGTGCGATCGAGCGACGCCATCTGGATCATCTCAGCCGGCGTCGTTGCTGGCGATGTCGAGGACGGGCTTTTGGCGCTGCTGCCGATCGACACCAGCGAGACGAAGGGGCCGGTGGGACTGACCATGCGCACCGACGCCATCCCAACCCTTCCCTTGTCGATCCTGATGCAGACGATCCGCGAGGCGGCTAGCGAGGTCGCCAAGAAGCTCTAAAAGCTCGCTCAGAACGGTAGACCGACATAGTTCTCGGCAAGCGCGGTCGATGCAGCGCGCGAATGGGTGAGATAATCGAGCTCGGCTTCCTGGATCTTCTGGTCGAAATCATTTGTATCGGGAAAGCGATGCATCATCGTCGTCATCCACCAGGAGAAGCGCACCGCTTTCCAGACCCGAGCAAGCGCACGCGCGGAATAGGCGTCCAGCCCTGCATTCGAGCAGTCCTGATAATGCTCGGCAAGCCCCGAAAACAGATAATGCACATCGCTCGCCGCCAGATTGAGCCCCTTGGCACCGGTCGGTGGCACGATATGGGCGGCATCACCGACCAAGAAGAGACGACCGAAACGCATCGGTTCAGCCACGAAGGAGCGAAGCGGCGCGATCGATTTCTCGAAGGACGGCGCCGTCACCAGCGCCTCGGCATGATGGGCCGGCAGCCGGCGGCGCAGTTCATCCCAGAAGCGGTCGTCGCTCCAGCCCTCGACCTTCTCGTCGAGCGGACACTGAATGTAGTAGCGGCTGCGCGTCATCGACCGCATGGAGCATAGCGCAAATCCGCGCGGATGATTGGCATAGATCAGCTCATGATTGACGGGCACCACCTCCGCCAGCACGCCAAGCCAGCCGAAGGGATAGACCTTCTCGAAATTGCGGATCGCCTTTTCCGGAACCGATTTGCGGCTGACGCCATGGAAGCCGTCGCAGCCGGCAATGAAATCGCAATCGATGCGATGCGAAATTCCGTCCTTCTCGTAGGTCAGGTAGGGCGTATCGCCATCGAAGCCGTGCGGCTGGACATTGGCGGCGCTGTAGATGGTTGGAGCGCCGCTTTCCTCGCGGCGAGCCATCAGGTCACGGGTCATCTCCGTCTGACCATAGATGACGACCCGTTTGCCGCCGGTGAGACCATGAAGGTCGATGCGATGATCGCGGCCGTCGAAGGCGAGCGAGAAGCCATCATGCGGTAAGCCCTCGGCATGCAGGCGCGTGGCGGACTTCGCCTGATCCAGCAGGCGGACGGTGCCTTCCTCCAGAACGCCGGCGCGCACGCGGCCGAGAATATAATCCTTGCCGACCCGATCGAGAATGACATTGTCGATGCCGGCTTCCGTTAGCAGCTGACCGAGCAGCAGCCCGGACGGCCCCGAACCGATAATGGCGACTTGAGTGCGCATCGTCTCCTCCCATGCGTATTTCTTGCTTCAAGTCTCTTCGGCGCGAGGCAAGTCCGCAATGGACATTTCGGTCATGAAATTGCACAAATCGAGCATGGCGAGGGAGGAGTGCCATGACAAAGAGCGTGCCGATCTATGAGCTCTATGGCGAAAATACCGGCCGAAAGCCGGATTTTTGGCTGCATTGCGAGACAATTCCGTCCCGTAGCAGCCTCCATCACTGGGAAATCCGCCCGCACCGGCATGAGAGCTTTTTCCAGATCTTGTACATAGATGCCGGATCCGGCGATGCCATCTTTGACGGAACTCCCCATGCCATAACGCCGCCCGCCGTCATTACGGTGCCGCCTCGCCTCAATCACGGCTTCCGCTTTTCGCGCGATATAGACGGCTTCGTCATCACGGTGCTGATCTCGCATCTGAAAGCCTCGCCCGGTAATCGCAGCCGGTTGGGCGCATGGCTTGCCGAGCCGCATCTGACTTTGCTCGACGTCCGCGACGAAGATGCCGCTCATGTCGCCAGCACGTTGAGACGCCTGGGGGAGGAATTTGCGAACCAGCGCAACGGCCGCAACGATCTGCTGGATGCCTATCTGACTTCGGCCTTGCTGCTGACAGCCCGCATCGCCCAAAAGGCTGATGAGGAATCCAATCCGGGCGACGAAAGCGAGCGCCGCATGGAGATGCTGCAGGGCCTGATCCAGCGTCACTTCCGCTCCCACAAGCCGGCCGCCTTCTACGCCGAGAGCCTCGGCATCTCGCCAGCCCATCTCAGCCGCATTGTTCGCAGCAAAACCGGGCACGGTGCGCACGAGCTGATCACACGCAAGCTGCTGGATGAGGCCAAGCGCGAACTGGTCTTCACCTTCGCCACCGTCCAGGAAATCAGCTATCGGCTCGGCTTTGCCGATCCCGCCTATTTCTCGCGCTTCTTCATGAAACAGACCGGTCAGACGCCGCGCGCCTGGCGCATCGAGGAGCGCGAGAGGCTGGGAATGTGAGCTGGCAATCTGGATCGCGGGCAGCCACCCGCCCTCGTGCTTCGAGACGGCCCTGAGGACCTCCTCAGCATGAGGGCTAATCTTCTCGCCTCACCAAAAAGAGGCTTCAAAGCATATCGAGCATCGAGCATGCTCCATCCTCATCCAGAGGTGCACAGCCGGAGGCGGAGCCTCGAAGGACGAGGATGACCCCGAAAATACAAAAGCTACGGCAGCACCAGCCGCAGCGCCTTTTGCGTCTCTTTCAGCAGTGGCAGAAACTGCTCGGCCATGTCGGAAGCCGCAACATAGGCAGCCGGAGCACCGATATTGATCGCCGCCACGGTCTGGCCGCGATCGTTTTCGACCGGCACGGCAATCGAGCAAAGGCCGATTTCCAGCTCCTGATCGATAACGGCATAGCCCTGCTCCCTCACCCGGCGGAACTCGGCCATCAACTCTTCGGGATCGGTCTTGGTATTCGGCGTGTTCGCCTTGAGATCAGTTCGCCCAAGCACGGAGCGCGCCTCGCTTTCCGGCAGGGCCGCGAGCAGCACACGGCCCATCGAGGCGCAGAAAGCCGGAAGGCGGCTGCCGGGCGTCAGGTTGATCGACATCACCCGACGCTGCGAGGCACGCGCGATATAGACGACCTCCGTGCCGTCGAGCACCGAGGCGGACGCATTCTGCCCGGCGCGCTCGGCAAGCTGATCGAGATGCGGCTGGATGATGATCGGCAGCGGCGTCGCAGCCAGATAGGCGTGACCGAGCCTGAGTATCTTCGGCGTCAGCGTGAAGAATTTGCCGTCATAAACAGCATAGCCAAGTTCGGAGAGCGTCAGCAGTGAACGGCGCACCGTGGCACGATCGAGCCCGGTCAGCTTCGATGCCTCGGCGATCGTCAGGCGCTGCCGCGTCTCGCCGAAAGCTTCGATGACTTTCAATCCCCTGGCAAAGCCGCTGACGAAATCCGTTTCGCGCATAGCCCCTCCAAACTTCACGCCTTTGTGCGATATATGAACAAAAGTCAAATAACGCACAAATTGATTGCCGTCCAGCCCGTGCTGATTTATTCGAAAGAAAGAGGACGGGGCGCCTTGGTCCGCCCGCATGGCAAGTGGGAGTTTCCGCATGGATAAGACAATCGCGAGCGCGGCGGCTGCCGTCTCGGACATCGGCGATGGCGCGACCGTCATGATCGGCGGCTTTGGCGGCTCCGGCGCGCCGATCGAGCTCATTCATGCGTTGATCGACAAAGGCCCGAAGAACCTGACCGTCATCAATAACAATGCCGGCAACGGGCGTATCGGCATCGCAGCGATGATCGACGCGGGCATGGTCAGAAA
The DNA here is from genome assembly GCF_002277895.1 of Rhizobium sp. 11515TR. Classification (NCBI taxonomy): domain Bacteria; kingdom Pseudomonadati; phylum Pseudomonadota; class Alphaproteobacteria; order Hyphomicrobiales; family Rhizobiaceae; genus Rhizobium; species Rhizobium sp. 11515TR. The sequence goes on from NZ_CP022999.1 coordinate 995,715, forward strand.
GATGATCTGCTCCTTCCCGCGTTCATCCGATCCGCGCGCCTTCACGGACCGTTATCTGGCGGGCGAAATCGAGCTGGAGCTGGTGCCTCAGGGCACTCTTGCCGAACGTATCCGCGCCGGCGGCGCCGGCATTCCGGCTTTCTACACCCCGACCGCCTATGGCACCGAGCTTGCCAACGGCAAGGTCATCGCAGAATTCGACGGCCGCCACTATGTTCAGGAGCGCTGGCTCAAGGCCGATTTCGCCATCGTCAAAGCTGAAGTCGGCGATGTGCAGGGCAATCTCATCTACAACAAGGCTGGCCGCAATTTTAATCCGCTGATGTGCATGGCCGCCACCAAGACGATCGCGCAGGTCTCGAAAATCGTTGCCGCCGGCGAGCTCGATCCCGAACACATCGTTACCCCCGGCATCTTCGTCAACGGCGTCGTTCAGGTCGCCGATCCGCAGCAGGAAGAAAATCTCATTCGAGCCGGAGTGGCCTACGTATGACCATCGACACACGCGAAGACATCAAGCTCTCCAACGCGCAGATCGCCTGGCGCGCGGCCCAGGATATCGAAGATGGCGCCTATGTTAACCTCGGCATCGGTTTTCCGGAAATGGTCGCCCGCTACCAGCCTCCGGGCCGTCAGGCGATCTTCCACACTGAAAACGGCATCCTGAATTTCGGCGAGCCGCCGGCGGAAGGCGAGGAAGATTGGGATCTGATCAACGCCGGCAAGAAGGCCGTCACGCTGAAGCCTGGTGCCTCCTTCTTCCATCACGCGGATAGTTTCGCCATGGTCCGCGGCGGCCATCTGGATGTCGCGATCCTGGGTGCCTATCAGGTGGCGCAAAATGGCGACCTCGCCAACTGGCGCGTCGGCTCGAAGGGTGTGCCCGCTGTCGGTGGGGCCATGGATCTGGTCCATGGCGCCAAGCAGGTTTTCGTCATCACCGAACATGTGACCAAGGACGGTAAGCCGAAACTGGTGGAGGCCTGCACCTTCCCGCTGACCGGCGTCGGCTGCATTACCCGCATCTATACGAGCCATGCGGTCATCGACATTGCCAAGGAAGGCTTCGTCGTCCGTGAAAAGCTCGCCGCCATGACGATGGACGAGCTGCAGGCGATGACCGGCGCGCCGCTCCATACAGACGGCCCGGTTGCCGACCTGATCGTGCCGACGCTCTAAAGCTCGTTGCGATCTTTCAGATTCGCGCTCGATGCTTTAAGCTTATAATATTTCGCATGTCGTTGTCGCAATCCGCTGCTCGTTTTTGCGCGCCATGCCATAGGGAGAAGATCATGACGGAAGCCTTCATCTGTGACTATATCCGCACGCCGATCGGCCGCTTCGGCGGATCGCTCTCCTCGGTTCGTGCTGACGATCTCGGCGCCGTGCCGCTGAAGGCGCTGATCGAGCGCAACAGCTCAGTCGACTGGGAAGCTGTCGACGACGTGATTTTCGGCTGCGCCAACCAGGCGGGCGAGGACAATCGCAACGTCGCGCGCATGGCAAGCCTGCTGGCCGGCCTGCCGATTTCAGTGCCCGGCACGACGATCAACCGGCTTTGCGGTTCGGGCATGGATGCCGTTATTGCTGCCGCCCGCGCCATCCGCGCCGGCGAGGCCGACATCATGATCGCCGGCGGCGTCGAAAGCATGTCGCGCGCACCCTTCGTCGTTCCCAAGGCCGAAAGCGCCTTTTCACGCAATGCGGAGATCTACGACACCACCATCGGCTGGCGCTTCATCAACCCTGTCATGAAGAAGCAGTATGGTGTGGATTCCATGCCGGAAACCGGCGAGAATGTCGCCGAAGACTATAAGGTCAGCCGCGAGGATCAGGACACCTTTGCCGTTCGCTCGCAGGCAAAGGCTGCGGCAGCGCAGGAGAACGGCCGGCTTGCCAAGGAGATCACGCCGGTGACGATCCCGCAGCGCAAGGGCGATCCGGTCGTCGTCGGCAAGGACGAGCATCCGCGCGCAACCACCATAGAAGCGCTTGCCAAGCTCGGCACGCCCTTCAAGAAGGAAGGCGGCACGGTGACGGCCGGCAACGCCTCCGGCGTCAACGATGGCGCTGCCGCGCTCATCATTGCTTCAGAAGCGGCTGCCCGGAAATATGGCCTGACGCCGATTGCCCGCATTCTCAGCGGTGCAGCCGCCGGTGTTCCCCCGCGCATCATGGGGATCGGTCCAGTTCCCGCCTCGCGCAAGCTGATGGCTCGCCTCGACATGCGCCAGGAACAGTTCGACGTCATCGAATTGAACGAAGCCTTCGCTTCGCAGGGGCTTGCCGTGTTGCGTGAACTCGGCATTGCCGATGACGATGCCCGCGTCAACCGTAATGGCGGCGCCATCGCGCTTGGACATCCGCTTGGCATGTCCGGTGCCCGCATCACCGGCACTGCAGCTCTGGAGCTGAAGGAAACCGCCGGCCGTTATTCGCTGTCGACCATGTGCATCGGCGTCGGCCAGGGCATCGCCATCGCGCTAGAACGGGTCTAATCGTTGCGAACAGGCGGGGGTCCGGCGCTACATGCGCGGCGGACCATGCTCACGGGCGAAACCCGACACCAGGTCATTGAAGGCTGCAACCAACGATAAAATCTGGAACGGCAAAGGCTTTGGAGCGTTTTCCTGCTGCTCAGTGGGATCAGTCCATGCCGTCACGCCAGAATGTCTTAAAAGCATTTCCGTCAAGCGCCCTTATCACTCTCATTGCCATCACCCTATTGCTGCCGATTGCGCAATCCGCCTTCGCCGCCGAAGGGCAGAAGGCGAGCCACCCTTCGGAAGGGCTGTTTCTGGTCCAGATCATTCTGCTTGTCGTATCGGGCAGATTGCTCGGCGAATTGATGGTGCGCATCGGCCAGCCGTCCATCATGGGCCAGATTATCGCCGGCATCATTCTCGGCCCCTCCCTCTTCGGCCTGATCTTCCCGCATGCACAGGCAAACCTTTTTCCTTCAGATGAAGCACAGAAGAGCATGACCGATGCGATCGGTCAGCTCGGCATTCTCTTTCTTTTGCTGCTCGCAGGCATGGAGACCGATCTCGGTCTTGCGAAACGCCTGCGCAAATCGGCGGCAGGCGTTTCGCTGACGGGCATCGTCATTCCCTTTGCGGCCGGCTTTGCACTCGGGGAGCTCATCCCGGACGCCTTTCTTCCCGATCCCGAAAAGCGGCTGGTCACATCACTTTTTCTTGGTACCGCGCTTTCCATCTCCTCCGTGAAGATCGTCGCCTCCGTGGTTCGCGAGATGGACTTCATGCGCCGGAACATCGGTCAGCTGATCGTCGCTTCCGCCATTATCGACGATACGGTTGGATGGGTCATCATCGCCATAACCTTTGGTCTTGCGGAAAAAGGGACCGTCGATCTCATGACACTGGCAACCAGCGTGATCGGCACCCTGGCCTTCATGGCCGTCAGCTTCACTGTGGGACGGCGGATCGTGTTCGAGATCATCCGCTGGACCAACGACAATTTCCGCAGCGATCTGCCCGTGCTCAGCGCCATCATCGCAATCATGGGCGGGATGGCGGTCATCACCAACCTCATCGGCGTCCATACCGTGCTCGGCGCCTTCGTTGCCGGCATTCTGGTCGGTGAATCGCCCATTCTCACACGTCAGATCGATGTGCAGCTTCGCGCCTTGACGACGGCTCTGTTCATGCCCGTCTTCTTCGGGCTGACCGGCCTGCAGACCGATCTCACCGTGCTTGCCGATCCCTCCATCCTGCTGCTGACGGCTGCCGTCGTGGTCATAGCGAGCATCGGCAAGTTCGGCGGCGCTTTTGCCGCCGCCAGGTTCGGCGGCTATTCGGCATCCGAAGCCCTGGCGCTCGGCTGCGGAATGAACGCCAGGGGATCGACGGAAGTCATCGTCGCGACCATAGGCCTGTCCGTCGGCGTATTGGACGAGAAACTCTTCTCCATCATTGTCGCCATGGCCGTCATCACTACGATGGCGATGCCGCCAACGCTTCGCTGGGCGCTTGCCCGCCTGCCGCTGCGTGAGGAGGAGCGCAATCGTCTGGAGCGCGAACAATTCGAAAGCGAGAGCTTCCTCGGAAATTTTGAACGCATCCTGCTGGCCGTCGACGGTTCGCAAAGCAGCCGCCTGGCAACCTGGATAGCCGCTTTCTTCGCGGTGACGCGCAGGATGCCCGTCACGGTGATGGATGCGCGCGAAGCCGATGAAACTCTGGACGCGCCCGATGGATCGGGAGACTTGCGTCCAGCGTCGCAAGCCAAGACAATCGCGGAAGATCTGCGCCAATACGCCACCGACCTGCTTGCGTCTGCGCCACCGGAGCAGAATTTGGCTGGCCAAGGCGATATCCATGTGACAGTTCGAGAAAAGAGCGACAAACTCGAAACTGTACTCGAAGACGTCTCCGATACAGGCCACGATCTTCTCCTTGCGGGCATCGAACCCTCCATGGGAGACGATGGTCGCTTTGGCCCGTCGCTGCAGGTCATGGCATCGGCGTTTCAAGGAATTTCGGCGATCATAACGGCACGCGGCTCGCTTCCAAAGAATCCGGGGGATCTGCGGATCCTCCTGCCCGTCAGCGGCACGGAGCGTTCCATCCGCGCTGCCGAATTCGGGCTCGCGATCGCAAAGGCGGCAAACGCCCATTGCGCACTGTTGTTAATCGTCGAGCCGCGCAACGCCAGCGCTATTCCACGCATCAGCGACCGCGGCAGCGACCATCGGGATATTTTGAACAAGGTCGGTGCAATTGCAGATTATTATGGCGTGCAGATCGAAAGGGTCGTGCAGCAAGGCCCCTCGCCGGAGCTCTCGATCCTGCGGCATGCACGCAGCGGCGGGTATAATCTGATCGTGCTCGGCGTAAGCAAAAGAGCCAGCGGCAGCCTTTCCTACGGAAGCGTCGCCGACACGATGCTGCAGACCGCCGACAGATCCTGCATTTTCATCGAAACCGATCTGGCCTCTTCCTCGCCGGCAATTCCCGAATAAACCGACCATCAGCCATGAGATGAATCAGGAGAATCGATAAAAGACATCAACGCTATTCATTTTTCCTATGCTGCCTCCTGGGCCATATTGGCCGGCAACATGATTTGACCGAGCGCACCGATGTCCGACCTTACCCTTTCGCGTAACCATGAAGAAGCCGATACGCGTGAGGGATGGAAGGTCGTCGCCGCCACCCATGTGCTGACGACCGTGACGTTCGGAGCCGCCTACTCCTTCTCCGCCACTTTGCCGGGGCTTGCTGCGGAATTCGATGCGTCGCGCGGAGAGATCGCCCTCGTCTTCTCCATTTCCGCATTTCTCTTCTACTCGCTCGGCGCGATTGCCGGGCCTCTCGCCGACAGATGGTCACCGCGCAGCCTGGTTCTTCTGGGACTGGCAGCAATGATCATTGGCTACATCGGCGGCAGTCGTGCCGGATCCCTGACGGCACTTTACATCTGGTATGGCTTCGGCGTCGGGTTTGGGATCGGCCTGTCATATGTTCCCGCGATCGGAGCGGTGCAATCCTGGTTCATCCACAAACGAAGCCAGGCGTCGGGCATCGCGACGGCGGGGATTGGCCTTGGCACCTTGATCCTGCCCTTCGCCATCGGCCAGGCTCTTCCCTTCATCGGCTGGCGAGGGTGTTTCCTGGCGCTTGCCTGCATCGCCGCCGTTTTTGGCGTGCCGGCGGCACTGCTTGTCCGCAAGCGCCGGGACGGTACGATCTCGTCCCCGGCGCACGCCGGCAACCCCAAGCTCCCCGCTATATGGCGCGACGAACGGTTCTGGCTTTTCTATATTGTGCTGCTCCTGTCCTCTTTGTGCACCTTCATCCCCTACGTTCATATCGTCGCCGCCGCCCGCGACATGGGTCTTTCGATTCAGGACGGAACCACCCTCGTTAGCGTTATCGGTGTCGGCAGCGTCATCGGCCGCTTCTTTCTGGCAGGCTTGGGAGATCGTTTCGGCCGCCGGCAACTGCTGGCATCGCTCACCCTTGCCGTCGCCGCCTCCTTTGCCATATGGGCGTCGGCATCAGGTATGATCCAGCTGATCTTGTTCGCATTGATATTCGGCATGAGCTATGGCGGGTGTGTCGGCCTTTATCCGGCGGTCGCCGCCGATCTGTTCGGCACGCGCCAGATTGGTGCAGTTATCGGATATCTCTATTCGGCCGTGGGCGTAGCGGCCTTGATCGGGCCAACTGCAGCAGGCTTTATTTTTGACCATACCGGCAGTTATTCCGGCCCGATTATTGCAAGCGGCCTCGCGGCATTCGTAGCAGGCTTCATAGCGTTGCGCCTTGGGAAAAAGTCCTAGAGCTGGGCCGCGATTGCCGCCTTGTCGATGACAGACCAGACGTTCCGGATTCGCCTGTCCAGAAACTCATAGAAGACATTCTCGGCAAACTGTACCCTTCTGCCATTCACCGCCATACCGAACAGCATGCCCGTCGGCCTGCAATCAAATTGCAGGCGGCTCGCGACGCGTGGCGGTTCGCAGATCAGTAAAGTGATATCGAAATGAAGATCGGGAATGGCGCGAAAATCATCTTCGAGCATTTGCCGATAGCCTGATAGCCCGACATGGGCGCCATTATAGCACACGTCTTCGTGGACGAATTTACGCAGATTTGGCCAATCTTGTCCGTTGAGACAGGCAATATAGCCTCGGTAGATCTCGGACAGATCGACGTTTGCCATTCTCATCACCCTCGACCTGGAGACGGCCTGTGCTTCAGGCCGATGCCTGCAGACGGCGGCGGCCTGTATGCATCATCGTGATCGGATGCTTGAGCGCAAGTGCCGGACGGCCGATATGGTATCCCTGAACGGCATCGATGCCAAAGGATTTGACGAGATTGAGTTGCTCCTCGTCCTCCACGCCCTCGACCAGGATGCGATGGCCGCGATTGCGCACCAGACCGATGATATCCTCGAGAAGGATCTTCGCGCCGTCGTTGCTTGCCGCATCATGCAGGAAGGATTTGTCGATCTTGACGGTTTCGAATTCCATCAGACGAAGCCAGGACAACCCGGCAAAACCTGTGCCGAAATCATCCAGCCAGAATTTGATGCCGAGCTTCTTCAGATCCTGAATGCTGTCGAGCACATCGGGGCGTATCTCCATGTCGACGCCCTCGGTGATCTCGAACGCCACCCTGTGACCCGAAACGCCCGTTTCCGCCAGAATAGCGGCCACCTGCGCGGCGAAACCCGGAGCCCGCAGCTGGATCGGGGAGACGTTGATGCTGACCGTGTCGACAATGTCGCGGGTAAGCAAATCACAGCAGGCCCTTCTGATCGCCCAATAGCCGAGCTCCATGATGGCCCCGGTGCGCTCCGCTATCGGGATAAAGACGGCCGGAGAAGCATTCGACCCATCGAGCAACTGCAGACGCATCAGAGCTTCATAGGCACCGATTTCTCCGGTCTGGAGATATTGGATCGGCTGATAAACCAGCGAGACGAGGTTCTGCTGGATGGCGATCTTCAGAATGGCTGCGATATTCTCGCTCGCATCACCGCCGGGCAGCTCGTTCGGATCGAATATCCGTGCGCAATTGCGGCCGCTCGCCTTTGCCGAATACAGCGCACGGTCGGCCTCGTTGATCACATTCTCCAGCTTCGCGCCGGCGACGTCTCTCGTAATGGTCGCTCCAACGCTCACCGTGACATGCCGGAAGCCGTCCAGGCGCTGTGCATGGACGATATCGAGAGCTTCGATCCCCTGACAAATGGCATCCGCCAGAGCCAGCGCATCCGAGCTGCTCTCCAGATCGAGGATAACGATGAATTCCTCGCCGCCGTAACGTCCGACCGTTGCCCCGAGTGGAGCGACGATGTTCGACAGCGCATTGGCAACCGTCACAAGACAGTGATCACCCTCCTGATGGCCGTAATAATCATTGTACTTCTTAAAGAAGTCGACATCGACCAGCAGGATGGCGAATGCTGCGCCCTTCTCGCGCCAGCGATCCCAAAACTGTTTCAGCCTTATATCGGCAGCTCTTCTGTTCTCCATCCCGGTCAGGGAATCGGTGATGGAGAGCCGCAGAAGAGCTTCGCCGCGTTCTGTCGCCTGGCGCTGCTGCAACTCCGCTTCTCTGGCATTGAGAAAGACGTTGAAACGCTCCTTGTTCAGTTTCCAGTTCACATAGGAGGTGAATACGAAGCAACAGAGATAGAAGGTGGTGAAGGCCAGACAATAGGCGGCGCTGTAGTGAAATTCCGTCAGCGACAGCAGGAAAAAGGCGAAGATCAGCCCCGACGAGAGCAGTGCCAAACCGAATTCGAGGCTGAAGAAAAGGTTAACGCCCATCATGAAGATGGCGCCGAAGGCGGCATAATAGGAGAATGCCTCGGCATTGGCCGTCTGCAATGCCGGCAGCAGCCACACGACATATCCAAGAACGACAGCCGCAGCACATGTCGCCTCAAGCTCGCCGGCACGACGTTGCCGCGAAAACTGCATTTCCAGGGTCAGAAGCGAAAAGCCCCCGATCAGAAACCGCGCAGGGATCGTCACGTGCGAAACGTCGGGAATGAAGACCAGATCCGTGATCAGGAAGAGGACATAAACAGGCACGGCAAGCCACAGACCGCTGCGAGCCAAGGCACGCCGCGCATCGTTGCTATAGGCTTTGTAGAGCGCACGCAGCTCATCGGGGCGGTTAGTCATGCGGGCCTCGCTCTGACCAAGATCGCTGCTTCCCGACAATCGACGCATGCTCATCATCACCCGAGTTAGCCGAGACTTCATGTCCACCGCGTTACCTTTGCGTCGCTCGAATGCACAAATCGCTCGCTTCACCACGGCGGCTAATTTGATCCGTTTGATAACGACAGCGTTGCCGCAGCGACATTAACAAAACCATAGCGCTCAATTTTTATATGAGATATGGTTTGCGTAGTGTTCACGGAATGATTTAAAATTGAAACAATTTCAAACCGCTCTTGATGGCTTCAGCCTCGTTACCTCCCAGTCCATCTCGGAACATACGAGATCGTCCGGTAACAACCTTACAACCGACCAAATTAAGGAGGGCGAGGCCGAACTCGCCCTCATTCTCTCCCTTACGCAGCAGGCCTTCGAAGCAAACGCACCCGTTCCAGGCACGATGAAGGCCTTGACCGAGCGTTTGCAGGCGCTGAAAAGCAAGACGACACCCCTGACATGGGCCCATTTGGCCTCGGTTGCGCAGGGTCATCCCGTGTCGTCCTTCCTGCTGCAGGACCCTTTGACGCGATGGTCCTTCGAAAAGCCGCGCGGCTATAGCGGGGATGCCTATCTGCTGGATTTCATTTACGAACATCCAGCCGTTGCTGCACAGGTGGCGGAAGCTTCGGCGCTGGGCGCAGAAGTTTACGATTTCACCCGGCAGGCAGCATCCGCCGTCGCCGTGCGCGAAAGGCGCGAGATCCTGGCAGCGCATGTCGATGCGGTGGCGGAGGCGACGGATGGCGCCGAGATCCTGGCGATCGCGGCCGGCCATCTTCGCGAAGCGGAGCTGTCTAAGGCTCTGCAGAGCGGCAGGCTCAAACGCTGGGTCGCACTTGATCAGGATCCGGTCAGCGTCGGGGCGGTGAGCTCGGCCTTCCATGACAGCTGCATCGAAGCGATCAACGGCTCCGTCCGCACCATTCTGGGGCGCGCGCAGAAGCTTGGTACGTTCGACTTCATCTATGCAGCAGGCCTTTACGACTATCTGGCCGAAAGCGTAGCTGTGCGTCTGACGGAACGCTGCCTGCAGATGCTGAAGCCCGGCGGCAAGTTCCTGCTTGCAAACTTCGCCAAGGATATCGGTGTCGAAGGTTATATGGAGACCTTCATGAATTGGCCGCTGATCTGGCGAACGGACGAGGATGTCCAGTCGATCATCGACAAGGTCAAACACCCGATCGCCGATGTTTCCCTTACACGCGGCGAGAATGGCGGCGTCATATATGCCGTTCTGACCGTATAGACGACGGCAAGCGACGAGATGACCGGCTAAGCCGCGCTGCGGCTTGGCCGGCGAAGTCGGAACAGAGCAAGCACCAGAAAATTAACCAAAGCGATTGCTGCAATAGCGGCAGGCGCTGCTGTATCTGGTGCAAATATCTGCCTCCGCAGCAAGTAGCCCGATACCAGAAACGGCGTATTCCACATCAATGCGCCGCAGAACGTTGCGATGGCGAAGCCTGGCAGCGGCATGGCGAGCACGCCTGCCGGAAATGCCATATAGGCCCTGACAACAGGCACAAGCTGGCCGAGGAACGTGACACGTATCAGATTGCCACGATAACTGCGCTTCAGACGCAGAAACCGTTCTTCTTTAATATCCAGATACCTGGTCACCTTCAGGACGAAAATGTCGCCACGCACCGGCCCCAGCCATCGGCCCATTCCATACCAAAACAACGAGCCTGCCGTTGAACCACCGGCGGTAATGGCAATCACGATGGGTAGAGCCGCAAGATGGACGACACCCAACATACCCAGCATCAAGAGCATGCCGGCGGATGGTATGACTGGGACGAGCTTCTCGATCGCCGAACATAGCGCAAGACCAAGCAATCCCCATGCCGCCAGATCGGGCAGCATATCCAACAGATGGGAGGTACCGTTCATACGACCACAGCCGGATAATGAAGCGGCCTGCGCCGGACGATCTTATAGACCCTGGCGGGCGGGAAGTTGCGCAACACCCGGCCGTGCAGCGTTGCCTTGAAGCCGAACCGATCGAGCAAACGACGCGGCACCGGACAGCGGACACCATAGGTGAACTGATAGAGCGCCCCGCCCTCATGCAGCCTTGCCGAGACCGCAGTCAGAATGGCAATCACTGTCTTCGGCGACATGTTGAGCAGCGGCAATCCGCTGATCGCGCAGCCGAACCGCACGCCTTCCGGCAGGTTGTGAGTGCCAAGCCGCGCGGCATCGGCGCAGACGACACGAGCATCGGGAAACCGCTGTCGAAGCAGGCTGGCAAAGCCATGGGCAGACTCAATCAGCGTAATATCCCTCTCGCATATGCCGCGCGAAAGCAGGGCATGCGTGAACACGCCCGTTCCGGGGCCGAGTTCCAAAACCGGACCCGCGGAAGGATCGACTTCGCTTGTAATCAGATTGGCCAGCATCGTGCCGGACGGCGCTATGGCACCGACCATGCGCGGGTTGGTCAAGAGAGTTCGCAGAAATAGAGACGTGTTTGACATGTGTTCCCGCCAGTAGGGCTTGAAAGATTCGCCTGCGCGGCAGGCTTTTCCTAAGGGGAGCCGATTGCGGGAACATTGCATCGGGGAACCCGCGACGACCTACCCGGCGATCGGGAAGCTCAATCTGAAAGTCGCACCTCCGGTCGGTCCGTCGACAACGCAAACCTGTCCACCGTGGAGCCTGGCAATTTCCTGAACGAGGTTGAGTCCAAGACCGAACCCTTTGCCGCGCCCGGGGAGGCGATGAAACGGCTCGAAGATGCGGTCCCGCTCGTCCTGCGGAATACCGCTTCCTTCGTCGCTTACGGTGATGCCGGTGGCACGGCCGACATGGACGGCGATCCTGCCATGGCGGTCGCCATGCTGGATCGCATTCTGCACGAGATTGGCGACGGCCCGCTCGATGGCCATGCGATCACCGAGAACCTCCACCACCTCCTCCTCCCTCACGAGACAGGGCTCGTAATTGGCGGCGATCGCAAGCGGTGCCAGCTCCGAAACGACGTGCTCGGCAACCTCCACGAGATCGACCAAAGCCGGTTCGAAACGATGATTGAGGCGCTGAAGATCGAGAAATTGCTCGGCAAGGGTCGCAAGGCGAACCGTATCCTCGAAGAGCCGCTCTTTCAAAGGGCCTGCCGGCAGGCCATCGAGACGTGCCTGCAGGATCGCGACCGGGGTACGCCACTCATGGGCAAGATGGGAGAAAAGACGCTTCTGCCGCTCATAGCCTTCGTCCAGCCGCCTCAGCGCATCATTGACGGCTTCGACAAGTGGCAGGATCTCGCGCGGGACATCGTCGACCGGCAGTCGCGTACCCTGGCGATTGATATCGATCTGCCCGGCGCGGGCAACGGCGGAATCCAGCGAGGAAAAAGCGCGGCGAACCACGAGCGGTGCTGCTATCATCGTTGCGATCGCCGTAACGATCAACAGCGGCAGAAGGGCGCTGAAGAAGACGATGCCGACCGTACCAAGGATGCGGACCGTCGACACGGAACCGTCCATTCCCGTCAGAACCTGGACCTCGCCGGCCGGAGACGACACCCATTGCAGCCGGGCGGCAGGCACGGCACTGCCGCCGAGGTTGCTGCCGAAACGGGCCTGTCCGATGCCGTCGAGCGCAGCGCCGAACGCTGCATAGGCCGGCGGCACGCTTCCGTCTTGGATCACAGCGCCGCTGCGATCACGCACGGCGAACCAGAGACCCGGCAAATCTCCGCGCCGTGCCGTAAGCGCCGGTGTCTCCTTTAGCACAAGGGCGCCATTCTGATCGCGCCCGAGGGACTGGGAGATGGCATCGATGGTCTCGTCTTCCGGCTGAAGCGAGATGAAACTGCCGGTCGCCCACAGAGCGGCGACGATGAGCACCGCAAGCAGCGACAGGAAAATCGCCTGCAGGAATGACAGGCGCGATACGAGACGCCATCGCAGGGAAGGTTGGCTTGCGATCATCATTGCTGTCTCATCAGATAACCGATACCGCGAACGGGATGGATCTCCAGACCGGACTCCACGGAGGCAAGCTTGCGGCGAAGACGGGAGATATGCGCATCCAGCGTATTCGACTGGATATCTTCGCTGAACCCGTAGACGGCCTCTTCGAGCGCATGACGCGGCACCGTGCGGCCAAGTCGGCGCGCAAGCGCCTCGAAGACCAGAACTTCCCGGCGTGGCAATTCGAGCCGTTGGCCTTCGATCAGTATGTCATGGCAGCCGAAGTCATAGGACAGCCTGCCGAAATTCACCACCTCGGTCCGCAACTCGCCGGGGCGTCTCAGAATGGCCCGCAGTCGTGCCAGCAGCTCCTCTATGGCAAAAGGCTTGACGAGATAATCGTCGGCGCCGGTATCAAGACCGCCAATACGATCGTCGAGATCGCCGCGTGCAGTCAACACGATAACGGGCGTATTGACGCCGACAGCCCTCAGCTTCGGAATGATCGACAAGCCGTCGCCATCCGGAACCTGCCGGTCGAGGAGAATGGCATCGTAAGGGAGATTTATCGCAGCCTCTTCGGCATCGGCCAGCATCGATACATGATCGACGATGGCATCGCGAGCCTGCAACGCAGCGCTCAGCGCCGCTGCCATTTCCGGCTCGTCTTCTAGTAACAAGATCCGCAATGAACCATCCCCAAAATGGAACGACTGCATTGCATAAGCGGATTGCGGGAAGATTGCGACCCTCTCCGGGCTACACTCTATTATGTATTGGAGAATTCGGACCGATATGCTGCCGGCATGCGAAGATCTCGGCCAGTTCGGCTTTCGACGCCAGTTAGGTCGCAGGGGAAGGCATCGCCTCCCCCTGCGATATCCGCCGTGCGGCGGCCGATAGGTAAGCTACAGCGAACGGAGCGGTGAACACACCACACAAATGGTTTCCCGTCCGCCGCAATTTCGCAGCCGTCCCGCCATTCTCGAACCAACGGAGATCGAGAAGGACGAGCAGTAAAGTGTTCATCTGCATCAAGCCCACCTCATTTAAGGCGGCTCACATGCAACGCCAGCAAGCTGCGATAATCCAACCCTTCCTCACGCTCGGGAAGGCCGATATCACGAAGCTGATAATTCGATAATCCGGATACATCCTCATAGATCTGCCGCCGTTTCCAGGCGACAAACAGCAGGGCTCGTGCAGTCCTCCAGGCACCGAATTTCTGGTAAAGTTCATCGATCGTCGCCGTCAAACTCTCAGCAACTATAAATTGTGAATGAGCCATCGTTATTCCTGGCGCAATCACGCGACCAGGTCCTCTTGAAGCTTGACCGGCTTCAGGAGCGGATGCGTCAAAGACGCACCAAGTCATTCCCTCGGCAAGTCATATAGGTTTAATGGGAAAACGCCTAAACGGCCGTAGATAAAGCTTTTTTTAGCTTTAATTATAGAGTCGTCGTGCCGTTGGCGTAGCACACACCAAGGCCGTCGACATCATTCCGCCGGAGACGTATGTAAACATATGTAGATTATGCATGTCACGCCTCCCTGTTCGATTTGCGGATGGACGTATCATACGCGAGATCCGCCAATCGGCAACCCCACAATTTCGAATTGCAGACATCCGGCACAATATGTTGCATCGAAGCAACAGTGACGACGGGGTCGAATCGGCTGCGAACGAAACATGAGACTGCCGCCGCAAGGCAGGCCCAACGACTAGCAGAACTTACAGAGCTCGCTAAAACGAATTGACGATGCCGCCGCCGCTGCGCATCTGCTGCACCATGATATGGGCGTGATAATGCATGGCGCATTTGATGGCATAGATTTGCAGGACGACGGGAGAGCGCCGATGCCGCAGGAGATTGAAAAGCCGCGCACGGTAAGCGGCGCGCAAATCGGCTTCCTTAACCCGGCGCATCAATCTGAGGAAAATCCCGACCGCCTCGAACGCCCATGTCGCGTTGAGTACCAGCAGGCGCAGCGGATGGCGGCGCAGGTGGCGTAAGCGGGTACTTTCCGGTTCGATACCCGCATCGATGTAAAGCGCATCCAGCCGATCGAAATAGGCGGCCGGCTCGTGCAGATCGCTCAGAACGGAAAGATATCCGTCCCGCAGGGTTTCGCGCGAGAGATTGAGCGGGATGACATTGGTGCCGTAGGCGGGCGGATCGTCGTGATCGAGGCGGCCTTCCTTGGCGAGGCGCGTATAGAGCGGCGTCTTCGGAATTGCCGCCAGCATGCCGATCATGGCGTTGACGATGCGCGCATCCTTGATGAAAACCCGCTGCGCATCGAAGATGGTTGCATCGTCGCTGTCGAAGCCAAGGATCATGCCGCACCAGACTTCCATGCCGGTCTGCTGGATCGTGTGGATTTTCTCCAACATCGTCCCGCCCTTGCGCAGGTTCTGCAGCTTCTTGGTTTCGCGCAGCGCCTCTTCGTTCGGGGTTTCGATACCGATGAAGACGACACGAATATTGGCATCGACCATCAGCTGCATCAGTTCGGCATCGTCAGCCAGATCGATCGACGCCTCCGTCAGGAACGTCATCGGGTAATGATGGCGCTCCTGCCAGGCGACGACATCCCGCAGCACTTCCTTGATCGCCTTCTTGTTGCCGATCAGATTGTCGTCGACGATGAAGGCCGTATCCATCCCGGAAGCGAGCAGGGCCTCCATCTCGGCGATGACCTGCGTACTGGTCTTAATGCGCGGCTTGCGGCCGAAAACGACGATGATATCGCAGAAATCGCAGGTGAAGGGACAGCCGCGCGAAAACTGGATGCTGCCGACAGCATATTCATCCATCTTCAGGAGATCGAAGCGCGGCACGGGCACCTTGCTCATATCCGTCTTGTCGGCCTGTTCGTAGCGTCGCGCATAATGACCCTCCTGCCATTCAGCCAGGAATTTCGGCCAGGTCTCTTCCGCCTCGCCGATGAAGGAGACATCGACGAGATTGCCGAAATAATCCTCCTTGACCGTAACCCAAGGTCCGCCGACGACGGTGAAACAGTTGCGCCGTTTGAGTTCGGTCAGGATTTCGGTCATTCGGAAGCGCTGGACGATCATGCCCGTCAGCGCAACGATATCGGCCTTCTCGCAAAGGGCGTAGTCTATCGGCTCGATATTCTCGTCCATCAGAGTGACGGTATGCTCGGCCGGCGTCAGCGCCGCCAGCAAAGGCAGGCAGGCCACCGGAAGGTTGGCCTTCACGTCGAACAGCGGCAGAGCGTGCTCCATGCCCCAGTAGGAGGTTTCGAAACGCGGATTGATGATGACGATATGAGCCATTGAATGATCCGTTCCATGACATGAAGATCTGGTTCGGTATTGCTTTGAGCCTGTATGTCATTTGCAGCTGCATGCGCCGCCAGCCTTACAGCCGCGAAGCAGGGTCTTCCAGCATCGAGGCGGCTGTCTTAGCAGCCCTATATGAGCTCAGGATTAAATTCCGGATGCTGGCAGCGACGCGAGATTCATGGATCGACATCCCCATTGCCTCCTGCAATCTCGGCGGCAAGCTTTCATAAGCATCGTTTGCAATGCTGTAAAAATTTTTCCGGCGGCACTGTCGAAATCGACCCGGCGCAATCGTCTTTATTCCAGATATGACGCGAAAGGATATTATCCGATCTTTCGCGCGGAGCCGGATGAAGGGAGCTGCAAAATGAGTTCGTCCTATCGTTGGGTGATTGTCGGTGCTGGCGCGCTGATGACCTGTGTTGCGCTCGGCGCGATGTTTTCCCTGGCGATCTTTCAGGTGCCGATCGCCGCCGATACGGGCTGGTCGCATGCGGGTATCGCCGCCGCCATGACGCTGAATTTCCTGACCATGGGCCTCGGCGCCTTTGCTTGGGGTGCCGCAAGCGATCGTTTCGGCATCCGCATCGTGGTGGTGATCGGCGCGTTGCTGCTTGGGCTGGCGCTTGTCCTGGCAAGTCGGGCGGGCTCGCTTCTGCAATTCCAGTTAACCTACGGCATTCTCGTCGGCCTTGCCGCCAGCGCCTTCTTCGCACCGATGATCGCTGCGACGACCGCCTGGTTCAACGAGGGCAGAGGTCTTGCGGTATCGCTGGTCTCAGCCGGTATGGGCGTTGCACCGATGACGGTATCACCTTTCGCCCGCTATCTGATTTCCGCTTACGATTGGCGTTTCGCCATGCTCATCATCGGCATCATGGCCTGGATTCTGCTGATACCGGCGGCACTGCTAGTGCGGCGGGCACCTGTTCTTGCCGAAGTCACCGGCCTAGGCGGGCAGAGGGAAGAGCAGATCCTACCCCTTGGCCGGATCTTCCGCTCGCCGCAGTTCCTCGTGCTCGGCGCGACCTTCTTTGCCTGCTGTGCAGCCCATTCCGGACCGATCTTCCACATGGTCAGCTACGCTACCATCTGCGGCGTGGGGCCGATGGCAGCGGTCAGCATCTACAGTGTCGAGGGCCTTGCGGGTCTTGGCGGCCGTCTTCTTTACGGGACGCTGGCCGATCGCCTCGGCGTCAAGCCGGTGCTGGTTGCCGGCCTCTTGGTACAGGCCGCGGCGCTTGCTACCTATCTGCTGGTCAGCGAGCTCGGCGAGTTCTATGCACTGGCGGTCATCTTCGGAAGTGCCTATGGCGGCGTCATGCCGCTTTATGCCGTGCTCGCGCGCGAATATTTCGGACCGCGCGTCATCGGCACCGTCTTTGGCGCAGCATCGATGCTCTCGAGCATCGGCATGGCAGCCGGACCTTTGATCGGCGGCTGGGTCTTCGATACCTTCGCCAATTATTCCTGGCTCTTCATCGGCTCCTCCATGGTGGGGCTGGGGCTGCCGCTATCGCGCTCGCCTTTCCGCCAATGCGGCGCTTGCAGCTGCAGCCGGCCTGAAATCAGCGCGAAAAGGCCTGGACTCACATCTGCGAACCATGTCGGGTGCCTCACATTTCGTCACGCCCGACAGCGCTTTTGCCGGCGACAAGCCCCGACCGTTACGCCGGGCAATGACATATTCATATTTCTTGATACTTACACACAGATTTCCATGAGCAACAGCGGTTGCAGCCATTGCAATTTTCAATTTTTGGCCAACACTCACATATGCATCAGGTGCGTGATCTCCTGGGGGAGGAAATCAGGAGAGCATCCACTGGCGCGACTTTCCGCGCCCATCGGCAGGAAAGTCCTGCGTAATGTCATTATGGGGGACATGACACGGGTCTTTTGACCATGTCCCTGGTGCAATTGGGAGGATTGATTCATGGCATCCACGTCCGTGGCCGAGACGACGAGTCGAGGCATGACCAGGGAGGAGAAGAAGGTCATCTTCGCCTCCTCCCTCGGAACCGTGTTCGAATGGTACGATTTCTATCTTTACGGTTCTCTGGCCGCCTTCATCGGCACGGCCTTCTTCAGCGACTATCCGGAAGCAACCCGCAATATCTTCGCGCTGCTCGCCTTTGCCGCAGGCTTCCTCGTCCGGCCGTTCGGCGCCCTCGTCTTCGGGCGCATCGGCGATCTTGTCGGACGTAAGTACACCTTCCTCGTCACGATCCTGATCATGGGTCTTTCGACCTTCCTGGTCGGCGTCCTTCCCGGATCGGCGAGCTGGGGCATCGCCGCGCCTGTCATCCTGATCATCCTTCGCCTGCTGCAGGGCCTTGCGCTTGGCGGCGAATATGGCGGCGCCGCCACCTACGTCGCCGAGCATGCGCCCGACAACAAACGCGGCTACTACACGTCGTGGATCCAGACAACGGCAACACTCGGCCTGTTCCTGTCGCTGATCGTCATCCTGATCGTGCAGAATGCGCTCGGCAAGGAGGCTTTCGCAGCCTGGGGCTGGCGTATTCCCTTCCTTCTCTCCTGCCTTCTGCTCGCCATCTCCGTCTGGATCCGGCTATCGCTCAGTGAATCGCCGGCCTTCAAGAAGATGAAGGAAGAGGGCAAGGGCTCCAAGGCACCGCTCTCCGAAGCCTTCGGCCAGTGGAAGAATGCCAAGATCGCCTTGATCGCGCTGCTCGGCCTCACCGCCGGCCAGGCGGTCGTCTGGTATGCCGGCCAGTTCTACTCGCTGTTCTTCCTGCAGAACGTGCTGAAGGTCGACGGCCAATCGGTCAACATCATGATCGCGATCGCGCTTCTGATCGGCAGCGGCTTCTTCGTGTTCTTCGGCTGGTTGTCCGACAAGATCGGCCGCAAGCCGATCATCATGGCGGGCCTTGCGCTGGCGATCCTCACCTATTTCCCGCTCTTCAAAGCATTGACCAATGCCGCAAATCCGGCGCTTGCCCAAGCGGAGCAAACCATTCGGGCGACGGTGACGGCTGCTCCTGGCGATTGCACTTTTCAGTTCAATCCGGTTGGCCTCACCAACCAGTTCAACAATTCATGTGATATCGCCACGTCCTTCCTGTCGAAGTCGTCCGTGCCCTACATGATCGCCGAAGGCCCAGCCGGACAGCCGGCAACCGTCAAGATCGGCGACGCGACCATAACCTCCTACGATGCGGCAGCGGCAGGTGCCGGTGCAGCGGCCAAGAGCGCGGCATTCACCCATGACATGAACCTTGCCCTGCAAAAGGCCGGTTTCCCGCTGGCGCGCGATCCTGTCAAGGTGCCGGATGCCAAGCTGGATGCCTTCATCGCCGCAAACCCGGAACTCGGGCTCAATGCGGCAACCGTGCGGGCGGGCGACAAGACGGTCACTCCGGTCGCGGATCTCGTCAAGGCGAAGCTTCTGACGGCGGATCAGGCTGGCGGCGCGACCGAGATGCCGGTCTACACCATCGCCAATGGGGGTGCCTTCAAGATGGTTGCCGATCCTTCGGCCATCAATTGGCCGCTGACCATCCTCATCCTGACTATCCTCGTCATCTACGTGACGATGGTCTATGGCCCGATCGCCGCAATCCTGGTTGAGATGTTCCCGACCCGCATCCGCTATACCGGCATGTCGTTGCCCTATCACATCGGCAACGGCTGGTTTGGCGGCCTGCTGCCGGCAACGGTCTTCGCCATGAGCGCCGCCAAGGGCGATATCTATTATGGCTTGTGGTATCCGATCGCGATCGCTGCGATGACCCTTGTCATCGGCCTCATCTTTGTTCGCGAAACCAAGGGCGTCGATCTGAACACCATCAAGTAACCGCATGAGGCCCGGCGTTCAGATGCGGCGCGCCGGGCCTTTCTTTGCTTCGTCTCGCCAATCCTTGATCAAAGCTGGGGCCTTAGCTTCCGCAGAGAGCGTGCAGCAGCACAAGAAAAGAAAGTAGGACCATCAGGCCCGCCAGGAAATGCTGAAGGATCGACCAGATGCGCTTGGTTGCTGCAAGGCTTGGCCGCGTTGCGAGAGAAGCGAGATAGAGCACTGTATCCATGAAAACCCCTGGCGACTGTTTCCGCAGGCGCAAGATGAACACCTCGCCATCGCGGAAATTGCTGATATTCAATGGCTTTATATTGTCTATAAAATTAGTAGCTTAAAGGAAGGGTTTTTCGGCTCTCTCGAAATTTCAGACAAATTAAACTCCCCGGTGACGGGCCCGGGCAAGGCTTGCTCGGTCTCGCCGCCCACCTGTAGAGACCCGAATGGAGGCGAACCGAAGCGCGGGAAAAAATTTATTCTATAGATTAAATAAACAAAGCAAGGCTTGTCCTTTTAATTGAATGCCAGTGGCTTACGAGTACCGCTGACAATCGGTGAACCCTTGCCCATGACCTTGCTGGATGCCCAAAATCTTTCGCTTGCTTTTGGCTCGACACAGGCCCTGTCGGCAGCGTCTCTGACCGTCGATCGGGGCGAGGTCGTCGCGCTGATGGGAGCGAACGGTGCCGGCAAGTCGACGCTGGTCAAAATCCTGTCGGGCATTCACCGCGCCGATTCAGGCATCATCCTATGGAATGGCGCAGATTATCGCCCTGGAAGCCCGGCCGAAGCAACGATGCGGGGCATTGTTACCGTGCATCAATCGACCGACGTCGTCGGCGTCGCCGGTCTTTCGGTCGCGGATGCCCTGCTGTTCAACCAATATGTTGACGGACGCCAGCCCTTCTTTCTGTCGAAACGTTCCGTGCGGCGGAAGGCGGAAGCGATCCTATCGGAAGCCGGCTTCGACTTGCCACTCGACCGTGATTTTGGCGATCTGGGCACAGCCGACCGGCAGATGGTCGCCATCGCCCGCGCCCTTTCCAACAAGGCACAGCTGCTGATCTTCGACGAGCCGACGGCAAGCCTCTCCGCGCGCGAGACGGCCCGGCTCTATGACATCGTCCGCCGCCTGAAAGCGCGCGGCCTTGGCATTCTCTATATCTCGCATCGCACCGCCGATCTCGATGCGCTCGCCGACCGGGTGGTCGTCCTGCGGGGCGGCCGCAATGTCGGTGCTTTCTCACGGCCGATCGACTTCGATGCAGCCATAGAAACCATGATCGGCCGCTCCATGAAAGCGGCTCGCCCACATCGCCGTGAACAATTCGACCGGACCATACTGGAACTTCGGGCTGTCCGGCTGCTTGCCGACCGTCCGCCGATCGATCTCAGCCTCCATGCCGGCGAGGTTGTCGCCATTACCGGCGTTCTCGGCGCCGGCAAGAGCCGACTTCTGTCTACGCTTTTCGGCCTTGAGCGCTTTGCTTCTGGCACGGCACTTCTGGACGGCATTGCATTTCAGCCCCGCTCGCCCGCGGATGCGATCGCGCGCGGCGTCGTCATGGCTGCCGCCGACCGGCATCGCTCTTCTCTCATGCCATCGGACTGGCTCGGAGAGAGTATTGCGGCAACGATCAGCCTGCCGCATCTGAAACATTGGTATCCGTCGGGCTTCCTGTTTTCCGGGCGGGAGAGCCGCGAAGGAGAAAGGGCCATTTGGCGCCTCGGCATCAAGGCCCCCAGTCCCGAGGCATCCGTCTGGTCGCTTTCCGGCGGTAATCAGCAAAAGGTCGTGCTCGCCCGCTGGGAGGCGGAGCCAAGCCGGCTCATGCTTCTCGATGAGCCTTTCCAGGGGGTCGATGTCGGGGCGCGCCAGGACATTATCGCTGCCATACGTGCCCACACCGACCGCGCCACCCTGATCGCGACATCCGATCCGGAAGAAGCGCTCGAAGTCGCCGATCGAGTGCTGTTGATGGAACATCATGGTCTCAAAGACATCGCTGACGCGGCCGCAGGCGACCGACAGAGCAAGGAATATGCCTGATGAGTGAAGGCACCGCAGAAATCCCCGAACAGATCAGGCCAGCAAGCAATACGATTTCGCCGCAGGAATTCGTGCGGCGGGGAGCGGTATTTCTTCTCCTCATTGCCCTTGTCATCATCTTCAGCTTCGCCCAGCCGGCCTTTATCAACATCAACAATCTGATGAGCATCCTGCAGGCGGTTTCGGTGGTCGCCATCATCGGTGCCGGCGTCACGGTGACGCTTGCGATCGGCGGTTTCGATCTATCCGTCGGCGCAGTTGCCGCCTCCAGCGTCATGGCCGCCAGCTATGCGATGATCGTATGGAACCTCGACGCCTATGAGACCGTGCCGCTCGTGCTCGCCTTTGGCGCGATCGTCGGGCTCGTCAATGCTCTGCTGATCGTTCGGCTGAAGGTGCCGGACCTGCTCGCGACCCTCTCCACCATGTTCCTGCTCACGGGATTGCAGCTGATCCCGACAGCCGGGCGCTCGATCTCTGTCGGTCTGATCCTTCCCGATGGGACGAAGGCGATCGGCAAGGTCGATCCCGCCTTTTTGACGATAGGACGTTCAAGCCTGTTCGGCACAGTCCCCTTCCCCGTCATTCTCATGCTCGTCGTGGCGCTCGTGCTCTTCGTGCTGACCGAGCGTACGCGTCTCGGTCGCCTTCTTTACGCAACCGGCGGCAATGAAGCCGCGACGCGGCTTGCGGGCGCTAATGTCGCCCGTCTGAAAACCTTTGCCTATGTGCTCTCGGGCGTTCTCGCCTCGCTGGGCGGCATCATCGTTGCCGCCCGCGTCGGTCGAGGAGACGTTTCCTCCGGCGCCTCGCTGCTGATGGATTCCGTCGCAGCCTCGCTCATTGGTTTTGCCGTGCTGGGACTGCGCCGTCCCAACGTTCTCGGCACGACGATCGGTGCCGTCTTCGTCGGCGTGCTCCTGAACGGGCTGACGATGCTGAACGCGCCCTATTACACGCAGGATTTCATCAAGGGCGCCGTTCTCGTCGGTGCGCTCGCACTTACCTATGGGATCAGCCGCGGCAGAGCATGATCCCGCCATCCGTCCCCACTCAAAACTCAATGGATTTTCAATGATCAGATTATTCAAAATCATCGCTTCGGCCGTTGTCGCCGGCTCGCTTTTCATGACCACGGCTTCCGCGGCGGGACTCAGCGGCGCGCCCGCTCCTTTCGATAAAAGAACCATCAATATTGCCGTCATCAGCTTCCTTGGCAGCGGCGACTGGCTGCAGGCCTTCGAGGCTGGCGTCAAACGGCAGGCCGATGCGCTTGGCGTCAACCTCACCGTCTCGCAAGCCCGCAATGACAATGACACGCAGCGCAATCTCGTCGAGCAGGCGATCAATCTCGGTGTCGATGGCATCATCATCAACAATGGCCGTCCCGAAGTCCTGAAGGATATCGCGCAGAAGGCGCTCGACAAGGGCATCAAGGTCGTCGCTTATGACGTCAACCTCGACAATCCGCAAATTCCGCAGATCGAACAGAGCGACAAGGATATGGCCAAGCTCGTGCTCGACCAGGCCGTGAAGGATAAGGGTGATGGCTTCACCGGCGGTGCCGTCTACGTTGCCGGTTTCGCGCCGCTCGACCGCCGCTATGCGGTGTGGAAAGATTTCATTGCCAAGCATAATCTGAAGGAAAAGGCCGTCTGGGGTGTCGTCAACGACACCGTTCCCGCCTCCGTCGCCGACCAGACCAAGGCGGTGCTGCGCGCCAATCCGGATATTTCGGTGATCTTCACGCCATGGGATGAATTCGCCAAAGGCGTGAAGCTCGCCATCGACGAGCTCGGCCTTTCCGGTCAGGTGAAGATCTATGGCGTCGACACCTCGACCGCCGATATCCAACTGATGGTCGAGCCGGACAGCGCCTGGGTCGCGACGGCTGCCACGAACGCTGCGGTCGTCGGGGAGGTTTCCGTCCGCGCCGTTTCGCTCGCCATTGCCGGCCAGCCTCCGGGCTACTCCGTTCTTCTGCAGCCAACGCTCATTACGCGTGACGATCTCATCAACAACAAGATCGGCACGATCGAAGAACTGCAGCAGAAATTTCCGGCCTTCTTGAAAAGCGATGCTGCAACAGCCAGCTGGATTCCGGCAGCTAAGAACTGAGCCCTATCAATTGCTTTCATAGGCGCCGCCCCTACGGGCGGCCCTTTTCGTTCCCCTGACCGTGAGACGTCCCATGGCATCGACCGACCTGCCCAAACCCGACTTTGCCCGCAACATGACGCTGATCGGCCATAGCGATATCGGTGGTCGTGGCGATGGGCTGCAATTGATGGTTCATCGAGGCTACGCCTATGTCGCCCATCCCTGGTCGCAGGGCTTCTCGATCGTTGACGTGCGCGATCCGAAAAAGCCGCGGACAGTCAATTACGTGCCGGCGCCAGCCAACACCTGGAACATCCATCTGCAGACGCATGAGGACCTGCTGCTGGTCATCAACGCGCTCGACCTCTTTGCCGATGTGGAAACCTTCACGGACGAGAAGGCGTATTACACGCAGTCCGTTGGCGAGACGGTCGCCGCCAGAAAGCGTGAGCGCGCGTGGACCGCGGGCATGAGCGTGTTCGATGTTTCCGTTCCCGACCGGCCGCGCAAGATCGGCCAACTGGATGTCGAAGGTGTCGGCCTTCATCGGCTGTGGTATGTCGGCGGCCGCTATGCCTATGCCTCGGCGCTGCTCGACGGTTTTACCGACTATATCTTCGTGACCATCGACATGGCCGATCCAACCCGGCCCGAACTTGTCGGCCAATGGTGGCTTCCCGGCATGAATAGGGTGGCGGGCGAGACACCGAATTGGGGCGACGGCAAGCGCTATGCCCTGCACCATGCGCTTGTCCATGGCGACACCGCCTATGCCTGCTGGCGGGATGGCGGATTGACGCTCCTCGATATCAAGGATCATTCCGCCCCCCGGCTCATCAAACACCATAACTGGTGCCCGCCCTATGGCGGTGGCACGCATTCGCCGCTGCCGCTTCCCGGCCGCGATCTTCTTGTCGTGGCGGATGAAGCCGTGTTGGACAATGAGGAAGACGGTCGGAAACATACCTGGGTCTTCGACATCCGCGTGCCCGAAAATCCGATCAGCATCTCGACTTTCCCGATCCCGGCCGAAATCGACTATACGAAGAAGGGCGGTCATTTCGGACCGCACAATCTGCACGAAAACCGGCCCGGCTCTTTTGTCTCCGAGACGCTGATCTTTGCGACTTGGCAGAATGCCGGCATTCGCGCCTTCGATATTTCCGACCCCTATCGTCCGGTCGAAACGGGCGCTCTCGTGCCCACGGGACCAACTGTCATGACGGACCGCCGTCCCGGCCGTCCGAAGGTCATCCAGTCCGCCGACGTCTTTGTCGACGCCAATGGTCTGATCTATGCCACGGATTACAACGCCGGACTTGAGATCATCGAATATGGCGGCTGATGCGCGAGCTTAGCTCCCAATCGATATTCTCTATCGACGAAAGAAGAGAAGTTTTTTCCAGCACGGCATGAGTCGACATGTGAGTGACGAGGCCGACCTTGCCGTCAGGCGGCCGGGCCAAAACGCGCCCGATAAAAGCCGGGTGTTATGGCAAGATGCTTGAGAAAGGCCCTATGCAGAGTGTCGAGGCTTGAAAAACCCGAACGCTCGGCAATGCGGGCCAGCGGCCAGTCAGAGCTTTCGAGAAGCGCCTTTGCCCGTTCCAGCCGAGCGGCTTCAACGAATTGCGCCGGCGTTGTTCCGGTTTCCTTTCGGAAACTGCGCGAAAAGGTGCGCTCCGTCATGCCGACCCGGCTGGCAAGAGCAGGTCCCGATAGATCTCCTGTCGGATCATCGACGATCTCGCTCAAGAGCTGCCGCAAGCGCGGCGTGGCGTTCGCCTGAAGGGCGAGGCCCGTGCTGAACTGGGACTGACCGCCCGGCCGGCGCATGAACAATACCATCTGTCGCGCAACGGCAAGAGCGGTCTTCGGACCACAATCGGCCTCGACCAGCGCCAGACATAGATCGATGCCAGCCGTAATGCCGGCCGAGGTGAAGACAGGCGGCTCCGCCACAAAGATGGCATCGGGCTCGACCTCGATCTGAGGCCGCAACTCCTTCAAAAGGGAACAGGAATTCCAATGCGTGGTCGCTCGTCTGCCATCGAGGAAACCGCCGGCCGCGAGAATGAAGGCTCCGGTGCAGACACTGGCCATGCGCCGGGTAGGCCCTGCCCGCAAATGCAGCCAGGCAAGCAGATCCGTTTGAAATATGACCTGCCGAAGCCCATCCTCGCTGCCGCCCGCGAGGATGATCGTATCGAGATCGGCAGGCAGTTGCTCCAGGCTCGCGGTCTCGCCGAAGACCAGCCCACCGGCAGAGCTGCTCTTTATGGCCCCGCCCGCTGGGGACGCGGGCAGAACTTTATAAGGCCGCGCGCGCTCAGGCAGATGGAGATTGGCCATCGCGAAGACCTCCATCGGTCCGACGATATCGAGCGCCTGAACGCCGTCATAGCCGATAACGGCGATGCGCCGCGGGGAATGTCCAGAATCCTGCATTGACGGAAAATGCGATATCTTTGTCATTTTCGCCAGCCTGCGAACCAAATATTTCCGAGGGCATGACATCAAAAATCCGGACACGTGCCATGGATCGCCATCCCCTCAAAACCTTGCTTCTCACCCTGTTCGCATTTTGCATTGCGATTTTCCCTTTCGAGAGACCTGCAACAGCGGCAGAAAATGCCATCCGGCTCCCAACATTCAAAGCCGGACGGACACGGCCCCTCATCGCGATCGCCGCCGACAACCGAGGCACGGAGACGACCGATCTCGTCATCCCCTACGGCGTCCTGCGCAGTGCCGGTGTCGCCGACGTCATGATCGTCTCGACCCAGGCCGGCATCGTGAACCTCATGCCGGCGTTGAAAATCAAGCCGGACGCGACAATGCCGGACTTTGACCGTGTACATCCGGAAGGCGCCGACATCGTCATCGTCCCCGCCATGCATGATGACAGCAGCCGCAACGTCATTGCCTGGATTCGCGAGCAATCATCGAAGGGTGCGATGGTCGTTTCGATCTGTGAGGGCGCTTGGCTTGCGGCAAGGGCCGGTGTGTTCGACGGCAAGCGCGCCACCACCCATTGGTACGCCTTCGACAAGATCCGCCGTACCTTTCCGCGGACAGAGTGGGTTCATAACCGGCGTTACATCGCCGACGGCAATGTCATGAGCACCACCGGCGTCACGGCATCGATCCCCGCTTCCCTGACGCTGGTGGAGGCCATTGCTGGCGCGCGGAAGGCGCGCTCGGCTGCCGCCCGGCTGGGTGTCATCGATTGGAGCAGCGCGCATGATTCCGCACCGTTTCACATGACAACGAGCCGCCTCTGGCGCTTTGCCGGCAACACCCTTGCCTTCTGGAACCACGAGACCATCCGCCTGTCCGTAGAGGACGGTTTCGATGAAATCGCGTTGGCGCTTACGGCGGATGCGTGGTCGAGAACCTATCGTTCGAAGGCTGTCATTGCGGAGCCGGCCCAATCCATCCGTTCGCGCAACAGCCTCGTGCTCGTGCCGGACCTTTCGACCCATACCGATGCCTCGGTCGTGACGGTTCCCGCGCGCCCGTCCGCGCAGGCGCTGGATCAGGCGCTGTTCGAGATTACCGCGCGGTATGGCACGCGAACATCCGATATCGTCGCGCTGCAGCTCGAATATCCCATACAGCATTGATGCATCATTATTCGCCGCCGATCTCGCAAAGTTCGCCGATCGTCGGCGGCCGCGCTCTCGCGACGAACACGGCAGCCAAGGCATGAGTTACGCCCTCTTAACCGTTGCCTTTTCGGCAATCGATAGTACGCATAATTGTTCTTTATTAGAACGCTGAATTCCCCCATCATTCCTGCCATTGGTGGATAACGAGACGAAAAGTCCGATCGTCCAATCAACAGGGGAACTATCAGCATGTCTCAATTCATGATGAATCGTCGCCGTTTCCTGTCCAATGCCGCCTTGGTCGGAGGTCTCGCTGCGACCCAGACCTTCGTCGGCATCCGTGCGGGCAAGGCCGCCGATGTTGCCGAAGTGCGCATGCAGCTCGGCTGGCTTGCTTCCAACGGACTCATCGGCGAAGTCGCAGCACAGAAGAAGGGCTTCTTCACCGAGCAGGGCATCAATCTCACCATCGTCCCCGGCGGCCCGAATGTCGATGGAGTCGCCGGCGTTGCAGCAGGCCAATCCACCATCGGGCAGATTTCCTCCAGCCCGTCCGTCATGCTCGCCCGCTCGGCCGGCATGCCGGTCAAGGCATTTCTGGCGGGATACCGCAAGCATCCCTTTACATATTTCTCGCTGAAAAAGGCGCCGATTCGCGAGCCGAAGGACATGATCGGCAAGACGATCGCTACCCAGCCGACCGCCTTCATCCTGCTGCGCGCGCTGCTGGCCAAAAACGGTATTCCGGAAGACAAGGTGAAGATGGTCAACATGGGTTCCGACATGAACCAGCTGATGACCGGCCAGGCCGACGCCGTCACCGGGTGGGTCACGAACACCAATGCGCTGAAGGTGCTCGGCGACGAGCGTGTCGACATGATGCTCTGGGATGCCGGCCTGCAGCTCTATGCCAACGTCTATTATACGACCGACGAACAGCTCGACAAACATTCCGACGTGCTGGTGCGCTTCACCAAGGCTGCCGCCAAAGGTTGGGGCTACGTCCGCGGCCATCCGGAAGAAGCCGTCGACATGCTGGTCGAGGCATACCCCAATCTCGACAAGGCCAGCGAGCTTGAAGCCGTCCACCCGGTCATCGATTTCTCCTTCGGCGATAGCACCAAGCAGACCGGCTGGGGCGCGATGAACAAGGACAATTGGGCAGCGCAGATCAAGGCTTACGCCGATCTCAAGCAGTTTACGGGAGCAATACCAACCGTCGACGACGTCGCCACCATGGCGATTCTCGACGCGACGACCGATATCCGCAAGCAGATCGGATGAATGCCATGATGAGCGCCGCCACCATCAAGCAGCAGCCGCTGCCGGTCGTCGAAACGGCAAGGCTTGCCGTTTCCATTCGCGATCTCGACATTCGCTTCGGCGACAAGGGCAACGAGTTCACCGCTCTCTCCAATGTCTCCTTCGATATTCCGGAGGGGTCGTTCGTCACCATGCTCGGGCCGTCCGGATGCGGCAAGTCGACCTTGCTGCGCTGTATTGCCGATCTCGTTCACATCAGCGATGGTTCGGTTTCGGTTTTTGGCCGACCGCCACGAGAGGCGCGCCGGGATCGCGATTTTGCCTTCGTCTTCCAGGAGGCAACGCTTTTGCCGTGGCGGAGCGTCATCGACAATGTCCGCCTGCCGCTGGAAGTCGGCAGGCACGACAAAAGCTCCTACGCCGATCCCATGGAACTGCTCGCTCTCGTCGGCCTCAAGGGTCGCGAAAATGCCCTGCCGCACGAATTGTCCGGCGGCATGCGCCAACGCGTCGCCATCGCCCGTGCCCTGATAACAAAGCCACGCATCCTGCTGATGGACGAACCCTTCGGCGCTCTGGATGAAATCACCCGCGACAAGCTCAATGAGGAACTGCTCCGCATCTGGCGCGAAACGGGCACGACCATCGTTTTCGTCACCCATTCCATTCCGGAGGCGGTCTTCCTCGGTCAGCACGTGCTGATGCTGCAGGCCCACCCCGGCCGGGTGAAAGAATTCATGAAGGTCGATCTTCCCTATCCCCGCGCCCTTGCGATGCGCGACACGGTCGACTTCATCAAGGTGACCGCGCATCTGCGCGCGCTGCTGGAGGAATGCATATGAGCAACGCCGTGCACTCCGACTTCGGCCGTATTGCCAAGACGCCGCGCAAGGTCGCCATTCTCGACGCCACCGTCGGCGTTCTCTCCTCGCACATGCCGGCGATCCTTGCGGCACTCGGCTGCATCGTGCTCTGGCAGGCGGTCATCTGGATCTTCAAGATCCCGACCTTCATGGCGCCGAGCCCACTCGATGTGCTCTACGCCTTTCGCGACAATGCCGCGACACTGATGCGAAACTTCCTGCCGACCGTGCTCGAGGCCGTTCTCGGTTTCGTCTTCGGCAATCTCGTCGCCATACTGCTGGCGATCTGGTTCGTCCATAGCGCGACGGCCGAGAAGGCCTTCTATCCGATTGCCGTCTTCGTCAAGGCGATCCCGATCATCGCGCTTGCGCCGATCCTGGTCCTGATCTTCGGCAATGGCGTCGCCCCGAAAATCATCATTGCCGGCCTCATCTGCTTTTTCCCGACGCTGGTCAACATGGTGCAGGGACTTCGCTCCGCCAGCCCCGCAATGCTCGACCTGATGCGGGTGCTTTCGGCCAGCAATTCGGAGATCCTCTGGAAGGTCCGTCTGCCAAGCTCGCTGCCATTCCTGTTCGCCGCGCTGAAGATCGCCGCAACAAGCAGTGTCATGGGCGCGATCGTCGCGGAATGGATCGGCTCCAGCTTCGGGCTCGGCGCGCTCATCATCGAGGCGACCTACAATTTCCGCTCGCCGCTGCTTTACGCAACGGTCGTCATTGCCGCGCTGCTGGCCGTGATCCTCTTCTTCATCGTCTCGATCGCCGAGGCGAAGATGATCCGCTGGAAGCCGGCCGGCCAGCACTAAAGCTTAGAAAACATCGAGGGAACACCAATGGAACAGGTCATTCACCAGCCTGCACGGGATATCCGTGTCGTCGATCGCTCCGATGTGGTTGTCGTCGGCGGTGGCCCGGCAGGCATTGCCGCAGCCGTCTCGGCCGCACGCAACGGCGCCAGCGTCACGCTTCTCGAACGCTATCCCTATGTCGGCGGACTTGCCGCCGGTGGGATGGTGCTCGTGCTCGACGACATGATCAACGAGCTCGAAATCACCGTGCGCGGTATCTGCATGGAGATGATCGAGCGTATGAAGCGCTGGGGACTCTGCGTGACCCCGACCGATCGCGATCGCCTTATCGAATTCCGCGATACGCCGGAGGCCTGGCAGCGCTGGGCGCGCTGGGGCCTCTTCGATTTCCACACCCAGTCGATGCCGCATCCGATCTGTTTTTCGGCCGCCTTCGATCCCGACGCTTTCAAGCGCGCCGCCTATGACATGATCGCCGAAGCGAAGATCAAGCTCAGGACACATAGCTGGTTCTCCTCGGCGATCGTCGAGGGTGGCGCTATCAAGGGCGTCATCTGCCAGACCAAGGAAGGCATGCAGGCGATCCTCGGCGATGTCGTCATCGACACGACGGGCGATCTCGATGTCGCTGCAAGCGCGGGTGCTTCCCATGTCGAATCCAACTTCATCCTGACGACGGTCTCGCGCTGGGGTGGCGTCGATACCGAAGCGGCGGAGCGTTTCGAACAGCAGGAGCCGGAAGTCTTCAAGGCGCTCGATCACGAAGCCAAGCGGCTAATCGGCGGCTGCTGGTCCTTCTGGTGGCTGAAGACGCCGCTGCCAGGCGTCGTCTGGCTGAACTGCCCGCATATGCCGACACTGAGCGGTCTGAAGGTCGACGACCTGACCAAGGCGGAGATGGAAGGCCGCTCGCGGATCGCAAAGCTGCTCGATTTCGCGCGGGAAAAAATGCCCGGCTTCGAGAATGCCTACATCGTCGATTTCGCGCCGCAGACCGGCGTGCGCCAGACGCGGCTGTTGCAGGGAGATTATGTCGTGACGAAGGACGACGTCATGACCCGCCGCCATTTTGCCGACACGGTCTGCCGCGGCCGCGATTACTACACGCCGTACCGCGCCATGCTGCCCAGGGAGGTCGATCAGCTGATCGTTGCCGGCCGGCAC
Source organism: Rhizobium sp. 11515TR (assembly GCF_002277895.1). Classification (NCBI taxonomy): domain Bacteria; kingdom Pseudomonadati; phylum Pseudomonadota; class Alphaproteobacteria; order Hyphomicrobiales; family Rhizobiaceae; genus Rhizobium; species Rhizobium sp. 11515TR. Next base: position 1,027,338 of record NZ_CP022999.1, read on the forward strand.
TATTCGGCAACGCCGCAGGCACAGAAATCCAGCCGCGAGATCCCGCCCTGCATGGCGATGGGCGAAGCGGCGGGTGTCGCAGCAACGGTTGCCCTCAATGCCGGAACGACCGTTCGCAAGGCCGATATCCGGGCAATTCAGAAGCAGATGCGGGCTCAGGGAGCCGATCCAGGCGACATTCCCTCGGAGAACGCAACATATTTGGAGGCTGCAGAATGACGACTTTGCCACTCGACGGAATCCGCGTGATCGATTTCACGCAGGTCATGCTCGGCCCTTCCTGCACGCAGGTTTTGGCCGACTACGGCGCCGAAGTCATCAAGATCGAGAAGGTGAAGATCGGCGATCTCTCGCGTTGGTCGCTGGGCTCCGATCCGGACGGGCTCAACAACCCGGTCTTCTGCTCTTTGAACCGCAACAAGAAGAGCCTGGCGCTCGATCTGAAGGATGCCGGCGCCCGCAAGACCGTCCAGGCACTGCTCGAAACGGCTGACGTAGTCGTCAACAACTTCCGGCCAGGCGTGATGGAACGCATGGGCTTCGGCTATGAAGACTTGAAGAAGATCAATCCGCGGCTGATCTACGCCGTCGGCACCGGCTTTGGGCTGACCGGCCCCTACCAGCACAAGGGCGGGCAGGACGTGCTGGCGCAAGCCGTCTCCGGCGTCATGCGCCGCAAGTCCGACAACAGCCACCCCACCTCAATCTATGCCACACCGCTTGCCGATTACTCGGCCGGCATGCATCTCGTCCAAGGCATTCTCCTTGCGCTTCTGCAACGCGACAAGACCGGCGAAGGCCAACAGGTCGCCGTCAGCCTCTACAACTCCATGATCGCCATGCAGATGCAGGAAGGCACGACGCATCTGATGCGCCAGAAGGATCTGAACTGGGGCGCCTTCCCGCTGACGGGTGTTTTCGAGACGACAGACAGCGCGATCGTCATGGTCGGCGCCTTCAAGCCGAACCCCTTGCGCGATATCTGCGAAGCGCTTGAGATCGAGGACCTCTCACAATATCCGCACTACAAGGATTTCGACGCCCAGATGGCGCGGCGGCCGGAATTGCAGGCGATCTTCCGCGACAACTTCGCCAAAAACAGCACCGCGCATTGGATCGCGCGGCTGGAAGGCGTCGACATTCTCTGCGCGCCGGTCCGTTCGCTCCCCGAGGCGCTGAAGGACGAGCAGACGATCATCAACAAGATGATCCTCGAGGCGGGCGAGACCGCCGCCGGTCCGATCCGGCTGATCGGCTCGCCGATCGACATGTCGGCTGCTCAGGTGACTGTTCGGATCGCGCCGCCGCAGCTCGGTCAGCACAATGACGAGATTCTCGCCTCGCTTTCCGAGGTGCAGGGAGACGCGGCATGAGCGTTTCCTTCACCGTAGCGGACCGCGTCGCCCGCGTCACGCTGGATCGGCCCGACCGGATGAACGCCGTCGATGCCGAGACAGAAGCCGAACTTGAGGCGATCTGGACGGAGATCGAGAGGCGCGACGATATCAGTTGCGTCGTCCTGACCGGTTCCGGCGAAAAGGCTTTTTGCGCCGGCGCCGACCTCAAAGGCGGCAGCGGTAGTTCCGGCGTCGATTATTGGACCGTCGGGCGGGAGAACGGCTTTGGCGGCCTCGCCTTCCGCCGCTCGCTCGACGTGCCCGTGATTGCCCGCGTCAACGGCTATGCGCTTGGCGGCGGCTTCGAGATGGTGCTTGGTTGCGATATCATCATTGCGGTGGAAACGGCCCGCTTCGGCCTGCCGGAAGCACGCGTCGGCCGCATGCCGCTCGATGGCGGCATGGTGCTCCTGCAGCGCAAGATCCCGTTCAACCGCGCCATGGCCGTTATGCTGACGGGGCGGCAGTTCAGTGCGAATGAGATGGCAAGCTATGGCGTCGTCAACGAAGTCGTATCGGCCGCAGGGCTGGATGCGGCTGTCGATCGCTGGGTCTCGGACATCGTCGCCTGTGCGCCGCTATCGCTGCGGGCGATCAAGCAAACGGTCAATCGCACCGCGCATTTGAGCCCGGCCGAAGCACAGGCGTTGCGGACGCCGGCCCTCATCAAGGCGCTGAAAAGCGAGGATGCCCTGGAGGGTGTGGTGGCTTTCCGCGAGAAGCGGGCGCCCGTTTGGCGCGGCAGATAGGCATGCTATAGCTTCGAGATTGCCGAGGGCTTTTCATGCATGCCAGCATCCTGAAGTATTTCGCCGAGGTCGCACGCTCCGGATCGATCCGCAAGGCGTCCGAAGAGCTGCATGTGGCAACCTCCGCCGTCAGCCGCCAGATCAAGAAATTGGAAGACGAGCTTGGAACACCGTTGTTCGAGCGCTTTTCCGACGGTTTGCGCCTAACGTCTGCCGGCGAAATCGTGCTGCGCCATGCCAAGGAGACGCTGCAGGACTTCGAGGTAATGAAGTCCAATCTCGGTGACCTTCAGGGAAAGAATACGGGCCGCGTCCACATCGCCGCCCTCGACAGCCTCCTCGTTACGTTTCTTCCTGATTTCATTAAGAGGTTTCATAGGCTGCATCCTGCGGTCGATTTTCGCGTCCGAGCGGGAGCCTACAACAATATTTTTCATTTCATCGCGGCTGGCGACATTGATATCGGCATCAGCTTTGACCTTGCGACCCCACATGACCTGAAGCTTGTGGGCTCGATCCGCACAGCCTTCATGGCCATGGTCGCTTCATCGCATCCATTGGCGCGGGCGAAATCGGTGACGCTGCCAGAATGCGCCCAATATAAGCTGCTTCTGGCGCTCGACAGCGAAGTCGTCAGTTCGGCGATAGCAGTCGAACTTGCGGGGCTCAATCGCGTAGGGCGAACCTTGGTCGCATCCAACAATCCGATCCTTCTCAAACCATTGATCATGTCGGGTGACGGCATTGGTTTTTTTACCCCGGTTGGACTCTGGCCCGAAATCCAGACGGGCGAAATCGTTGCCATCCCGATTCGGGACTTCAAGCTCAGCACTGTCGATATCGCTATTTTCGTGCCGCGCGATCGGCATCTAACCCATGCCAGCCAAGCAGTCATCGAGCTGCTTAATACCGAGCTGCGCAGGTTCGGCGAGGATTTGAGAGCCATCGTCAGCAGATGAGAAAAGCATGAAAAAGATCCGCCTGCTCAAATGTCCTGGCTATGGCCCGGCCACGTGCTTCGACCGACTGACAGACCTGCCATTGCAGTTCGATGCTACGACTGCGCAACCCGGCGACCTCATCCTGCCCTCGCCCGTCAACGCCCATGACCATGGCTACGGCATCCGCACCCTTGATTTCGGCGCGGTCGACGACGCGCTTGAGGTATGGATACCGGGCTTGAGGCTGCGGCCGCGAACGGATCCCTATCTCGAGGCGCTTGTCGCCTTCGGCCGGCTGGCCAAAACCGGCGTCGGCGCGACGATGCACTGCCATAACTCGCTCCATGTCGATCGTCTGGTTGACGAGGCAAGCGCCGTCATGCGGGCCGCAGGCGATATCGGCATTCGACTTGCGCTTTCCTGCCCGCTGCTCGACCATGATGCCTGGGCCTATGATGGCGGGCCGCAACGGCTCAAATCCCTTCTGCCGGCAAGTGACTGGGAGGTGTTGGAGCCGACCATTCCGGCCTACGTTTCGATCTCCACCCAACTTGCAGCCGTCGAGGCGGTCGCTGCGGCCAACACCAGCCCCCTGGTCGATGTGCAGTATGGGCCGATCGGGCCGCAATGGTGCTCCAATGCGCTACTGGAGGCCATCGCCGAGGCCTCGGAGCGCCATGATCGACGCATCCACATGCACCTGCTCGAAAGTCCGCGCCAGCGCCTATGGCTGGACCGCCGCTTTCCGGAGGGCGTCGTCAATTATCTCGACAAAATAGGCTTCCTGTCGCCGCGGCTCGCCATCGCCCATGGCGTCCAGCTGCGTCCCAACGAACTTGAAGTGCTTGCCGAGCGCGGCGTGCAGATCGTCAGCAATCCCACCGCCAATCTACGCCTCCGCTCGGGCATCGCTCCGATCGCATCCATGATCGAATTCGGCGGTCCCGCCTTCGCCATAGGCCTCGACGGTACCGGCCTGGATGACGATCAGGATCTCTGGCGGGAAATGCGTCTCCTTTATCTGCTGCATGGCGGACGTAGCCTGACACGACGGTTGACGGCCGAGAATGTCTTCGACGCAGCAATCCGGGTTGGGAGGCAGGTCATCAATGCCAAGGGTGCGGAGGACTATGCGATCATCGATTATAAAGCTCTAATCGCCGATGCGCTGTTCGATGATGTCGATGAGGCGGAGGTCCTGTTGACGCGCATGAGCGCGCGATATGCCAGCGGACTTGTCGTGGCTGGCCGCGAGGTGATGCGCGAGGGCGAACTGACAGGCGTCGACTTCGACGCTGCCCTTACAGAACTCCTGGCGCAGGCAAGAGCCGATCTGCCGAGACTTGAGCGGCAACGGCCTCTCGTCAACGCATTGTCGAAAGCGACGCGCACCTATTATGCGAGCTGGCCCGGCATTTCCTGATATCGCGAGAAGCAACAACCACTGCCCAAAGGGCAGCGGCGAGACCCAATCGAGACATGCTTTGCATCACAAGCGATTTTCGGGCGCTCCATCATAAGCCGTCACGAAGGGATGGTCCAGGCTGGTGGTCCGGCTCTTGTCCCAGCCGCCGGGTGCGCCCCAGCCGGTCACGCCGTCGGCGAAGAAATCGCGGTTGACGTCGCGCAGGAACAGCCGCTCCGCCGGCATTTCCTCGTCCCACAGGATGGCATCGACAGGACAAACGGAAAGACAGAGGCCGCAATTGATGCACTCGTCCGGGTGAATGTAGAACATCCGCCCGCCCTCGTAGATGCAATCGACCGGACAGGCGACGGTGCAGGCGCCATCCTTCGTATCGATGCAGGGTTCGGTGATTACGTAAGCCATGACGTCGCCTCGCAGCGCTCTCAAGAGCGCTTTCGATGAACTATGGCAAAAGGGAGCGTTCTGAAGAAGCGCCGATTTTCGGACTTTTGATTGCCGAAGCGGCAACGCTCCGGTGAGAGGAAATCTGTTGAAAGACACCCCCGCACCGGAGTTGAGATAGGAGGCATTTGAGCCGCACGCATTTACGCAACGCGGCCCGAGCGTCCCTGTCGTTAGAGCAGCTTTTCGAGCGTGATCGGCAGGTCGCGGACACGCTTGCCGGTGGCATGGAACACGGCGTTGGCGATGGCAGGCGCGACACCGACGATACCGACTTCCCCGACGCCCTTGCCTCCGAGAGCCGAGGCATTATGGTCCGGAACGCCGACGGAGATCACCTGGATATCCGGGATGTCGGAATTCGTCGGCACGAGATAGTCGCCGACATTGTTGTTGACGGTGCGTCCGTTACGCTGATCGACTAGCCCCTCTTCGAGAAGTGCCTGGCCGATGCCCATGATGATGCCGCCCCGCCACTGGCTTTCGACCAGCCTCGGATTGTAGAGCCGGCCGCAATCGAAGGCGGAAACCATGCGCGAGACGCGCACCGTGCCGAAGTCCTCATCGACCCGCACTTCGGCGAAGTGGGCGCACCAGCTGTGCATAGAATAATCGCCCATGGTCGGCCCTTGAACTCTAGCCATGGTGGTCCAGGCCTGAAGCTGCTCCTGCGCGTTCGCACCGTCAGGCAGGGTATTGCGCCGGACTTCGATCTCCTCACGTTTCAGCGCGGACATCAGTTCCGCCAGCGTCAGCGATGGCGTCTCGCCGCGTGGCGCCACGATGCGCCCCTCGGCAAAATTCAGCGTATTCGCACCCGTATCACGGAAGGGCGAATTGGCATCGCTGAGGGCAAGGCCGATGAGCTCGTCACGGGCTGCGACCGCCGCCTTATGGACGGCTCCCATGATCGAGCCTGCCAGCATCGAGCCGCCGGCGATCGCCGAACCCGGCAGGCGTGAATCGCCGAGATAGACCTCCACCTGATCAACCGGAATACCAAAGACCTCAGCGGCGCTCTGGGCAAGGATCGTATAGGTGCCTTGCCCCATGTCGATGGCACCGCTGACGACCTCGACGCGGCCATTGGCAAGGATACGGATCATCGCTTCACTCGGTGCGCGGATGACCGGGAAAGTGCCGCAGCCGATGCCCCAGCCGATCAGCGTCTTGCCGTCGCGCATCGAGCGCGGCGCGTGGCTGCGCCGCGACCAGCCGAAGGCTTCCGCACCTTCAGTCAGCGCTTCACGCAGCCGGCGAGTCGACCACGGCTTGCCGGACTGATAGTCGTGATCGGCATAGTTCTTCAGCCTTATCTCGAGCGGATCCATGCCGAGCTTGTAGGCAAGCTCCTCGATCGCGCATTCGATGCCGTAGGCACTTGGATTCTTGCCCGGTCCCCGCAAGGCGCCCGGCGTCACGCTATTGACCGGGACGACGCGATGCTGCGAGGAGAAATTCTCGACCTTATAGAGGATCGACGTTGCCGCCCCCGTCTGCTCTGGCCAGTCGGCATCGACCGAGGTTTCGCTGGCGCCACGATGGACGATGGCCTGCAGGATACCGTCCTCCGTCGCGCCAAGCGCGATCTTCTGTCTGGTCGCGGCGCGCCCGCCATAGCTGGTGAAATTCTGCGGGCGGGTGACCGCGAGTTTCACCGGCCGGCCTAACTTTCGTGCCGCCGCAACGGCGACCGCGCCATAGGCAAGCGGCACCCCCTTCGATCCGAAACCGCCACCGATGAAGGGCGAGATGATCCGGACATTGTCATAGGGCATGTCGAACCATTCCGAATACATGCGTGCCATGCCATGGGACCATTGGCTCGGCTCCCAGATCGTCAGCTGGTCGCCATCCCATTTCGCCGTCAGACCATGCGGCTCCATCGCGACGTGATACTCGCGCGGCGTCGAATATTCAGCCTCGATTTGCACCGGGGAAGAGGCAAGTGCGGCCTCGGCATCGCCCCAGCTCGAGGAGAGCGGCTCCATGAGTTTGCCCTCGCCGGCATTCGGGTCATTTAGGTCGGCGACGTGCTCGCTCTCTTCATAGGTGACGCGCACCAGCCTGGCGGCCTCCGTCGCCAGTTCGCGGCTTTCCGCAACGACAGCGGCAATCGACTGTCCGTTGAAACCCACGTCACGCGGCAGCGGATAGTACGGTCCGTCGGCGGGCTTGTTGCCGCCCCAATCAGCCGAAAGCTTGAGACCGAGATCATCTTCCGGCGTCAGCACCAGCAGCACGCCCGGCATCGCAAGTGCTGCCGAAGCATCGATCTCGACAACGCGGCCAGCCGGAATCGTACTTTGGATGAGCACGGCATAAGCTAGATTTTCGACCGGATATTCCAGCGCGTAAGTCGCCGCACCCGTCACCTTCATACTGCCTTCGAAGCGCGATTGACGACCGCCGACCGTACCGTCGGAAGCGTCGCCATGTTTGCGGGGTTCCATCATGGTCATGCGAGACCTCCCATCTTCAAAATGGCACGGGCGATGACGCGCGGCGCGAGTTCGATCTTGTAATGGTTGCCGCCATGATCGACGGCACCCTCCATGGCGAGCCTGCTAGCCTTTTCCACAGCCTCCGGAACGAGAGCGTTGCCGATCAGTGCTTGCTCCACATTGCGCGCCCGCCAGGGCTTGGTGGCAACTCCGCCAATTGCCACGCGAATATCGCGGACGGTCCTTCCATCGGCCTCAAGCTCCAGGCCGACCGCGGCACTCGCGGCAGCAAATTCATAGGACTGCCGATCACGGACCTTGAGGTAGGTGGAGTTCCGGGAGGCGGCGGACGCAGGAATGGTGATGGCGGTGATGATCTCGCCGCGCTGCAGGACGGTTTCGATGTTTGGCGTGTCGCCGGGAACGAGGAAGAAATCGTCGATGCCAATCTTGCGGCTATCCGTCTCGACTACGGCGTCGAATGCGAGGAGAGCAATCGCCAAATCACCGGGATAGGAGGCGATGCAGGCCTCGCTGGTTCCGAGCACGGCGTGATTGCGCGTGACGCCGCCGATCGCTGAACAGCCGGAGCCGGGATTGCGCTTATTGCAGGCGGGAAAAGCACCGGGATCGCGGAAATAGGAACAGCGCGTCCGTTGCAGGAGGTTGCCGCCGATCGTCGCCATATTGCGCAGCTGCGCCGAGGCGGCCAGAGACAAGGATTCTGAAACGGCCGGGAAAGCCACGCGGATATCCTTGTGATCGGCGACGTCGCTCATCCTGGCAAGCGCGCCGATCGTTGCACCATCGCTGGTAACGGTGATGCCGCTCATGCCGGAGAGATGAGTAATGTCTATAACGGTATCGGGCTCGCCGACACCGCATTTGGCGAGATCGAGCAGCGTCGTTCCGCCGGCAAGCAGCATGGCGCCGGCCTGTTGCGCCGCCTGGGCCGCCTCCGCGGTCGATGTGGCGCGCAGATAGGAGAAGTTTCGCATCATGCCACCTCCGCTGCCTGGCGCACCGCCGCAACGATGCTGTTATAGGCCCCGCACCGACAGAGATTGCCGGACATATATTCGCGGATCTCCGCATCCGATCCGGCATGCCCTTCGCGAATGCAGGCAACCGCCGACATGATCTGGCCCGGCGTGCAATAACCGCACTGGAAGGCATCATGCTCGATGAACGCTGCCTGCACCGGATGCAGATCACCGGTCTCGCCGGTCAGCCCCTCGATCGTCGTGATCTCGCGGCCTTCGGCCTGCGCGGCGAGCGTCAGACAGGATAGCACGCGCTTACCGTCGACATGGCAGGTGCAGGCGCCGCACTGTCCCTGATCGCAGCCCTTCTTGGTGCCGGTAAGGGAAAGATGCTCACGCAGCGCATCGAGCAGCGTCACACGCGGCTCGATATCGAGCTCGTGGCGCTGCCCGTTGATGTCGAGCGCGATATGGATGGTTCGTGTCATGATAAGCTCCTGCCATCGTCACGAAGATGAGACCTACGAAATCTAGTAGAAACTCTTCGTCGGTCTACCGGTTGCTATAGGTTTCTTTCAGGAAGACGGGGCCGATGGGATTGTGCTGTCACGGTCGGCTCTCATCTGAACAAGGAAGCAGAGGACACCACGAATAAACGGAGGCGCCTCCGTTTAAATTAATGCCTGGCTTGTTTTCGTCAAGCCCCGACATTCGGGCGAATCTAGCTTTGAAGCGATCGAGATAGAAGATGGGGTAGGAGGTGGGACCGAAAGAGCCTCTGCTACTGTCCTCGATCGCGCACTACTGCCGGTGGGATCGGGGGATCGATCAATGCCCGTTCCCGGTCCGTCAAATCACTTGAAACATGAAGCCCGCTTCAGTTATGCTCAAATCGAGCAATAGTAGTGCACGTCATCAAAAACCCATCTTGATTCAGCGCCAAAAGGAATCACAACCCGCTGTTATCGCTCAACTACTTTTAAATCAGGCTCTCAGGGGCAGGCTCGGCCTGCTCTGAATTCACTCAAGGAGGATTTTTCATGATCCATGAAATGCGCATCTATACTTGCTTGCCCGGCAAGCTGCCAGCGCTCCAGGAGCGCTTCCAAACGGCGACGCTGGCGATCTGGAACCGGCTCGGCATCCGCCCCCTCGGTTTCTGGACGACGATGATCGGACCTTCCGGCAATGACCTCATCTATTTCCTCGAATGGCAATCGCTAGAGGAGCGCCAGCGAAAATGGGCGGCCTTCGTGGCTGATCCGGCCTGGAAGGAGGCTCTGGCAAAGAGCGAGGCGTCAGGCCCGATCATTGCAAATATCGCCAGTTCGATCCTGCAGCCGACTGGATTCTTTCGCCCCTTTATCTCCGTCGAGGCCGATGCCTGAAGACGAGCAGGAGATTGATGGGCCTGGCATAAAAGCCGGGACATGCCCGGCTTTCAAAATCTTTTCGGCAGGCATGCTCGCAGCTTCCTGTCAGCCGTTCTGGTCACCGCTATTGTCGGCAGCCGGCTCCTGTTCTTTTTCCTTCAGCACGTCCGTCAGCTTGTTGACGCCTTCAAAGCCGGCGACGGCGGCGGCGGCCTTCGTCAGGAAACCGGCATTCGGGTCGACAGCCTCGACGGCCTCGTCGGCAGCCACGGCACCTGCAACTTCTTCAATCAGCTTTCCGATACCCATTTCAAGCTCCTGATCGTTGTTTGTCTGCCGCAAAGTTGCAGCGATCGAGCGTTGCGAACGCCTCGCAGCCGATGTTTGGAAGGTCACTGCAAGCGACCTTATCCTCTCTGGGGCGAGGCATGGTTTTCCCCGGCTCCTGCCATTTAGGCAACCAAACTGAAAGCGGCCTTAGCCCAAGATGAAGCGAAGCTGATGTTGCGCAATCTCTACGGCACGCGCCTGCCCACGTTTGACACTTGCCGCCGTCAAGCCGTCACATCAGCCTAATAGGCCTGTGCTAAGCCCTCCGGAATTTCGGACAATGCCAAACCGTTTGAACCTAGGAAATTTCCCGCCATGACATTCTCGTGTCGCGTCACGGCTCTTGCCGCATCCTTCCTCCCCCTTCTTTTCGCGCCGGCCTTCGCCGACTCCGACGTGCTCTGGAAGATCGTTCATGACAAGTGCGTCATACAAACTGCACCCTGCCTCTCGGTGAATACGGCCGAGCACTACGCGATGCTGAAGGATCTGCGGGGCGTTGCGCAAGTCCTGCTGATTCCGACCGACAAGATCACGGGCATGGAGAGCGCGGCACTCCTCGATCCTGCGACGCATAACTTCTTTGCCGATGCCTGGGCCGAGCGGGCCGATGTCGATGTCCGTTTGCCGCATGCCCTCCCGCGCGACGGCCTCAGCCTAGCCGTCAACGCGCAGCAGGCGCGCTCGCAGAACCAGCTGCATATCCACGTCGATTGCCTCAGCGCGGATGCACGGGCGGTCCTCAAGGCCGATGCCGACAAGATCGGGGCCGACTGGGCACCTCTTCCTGATACCATCGCCGGCCACAAGTTCACGGCGCTCCGGGTCAAGGGAGAGACATTGGGCGACTTCAATCCTTTCCTGGCGCTTGCCAAGACATTGAAGGATCCGGCGAAGGAAATGGGCGATCACAATCTCGTGGTTGTCGGCGCCGATTTCGCCGATGGACCCGGCTTTATCGTCCTGACGGATGTCGCAGCGCCCGGCATGGGCGGCGAGGACGTGCAGGACCATAGCTGCGCGATTACGCGTTAGAATCAGCATATTAGGAGTTAGTGCGAGGGACGCATCGATCGCCTCTTCGATCCGGCCGCCTCCCTTCGTGCAAGCGAAATGAGCCTGGAAACCAGATTTATGAATCTGGTTCCTAACGTCTATCGCGTTTCACACACTAATCTTTTTGATGCGGTCGGTTCAGTGTTATAGTCCGAGTTGTGGGCCTGAGCTACGTGTCATCCGTTCGTTGAGCATCCAGATCATCGAACAGCACTTGCAATGAAGGTTCGCGATCGAAAGCCTCAGGAGGCGCCTCATGAATCTTCAAATCAATAGCCAGTCCTACCAAGTCGATTCGGAGGGAGATACGCCGCTCCTCTGGATCATCCGCGATGAGCTGGGCATGACCGGCACCAAATATGGTTGCGGGCTGGCACAATGCGGCGCCTGTTCGGTCCTCGTCGACGGCGAAGTGGTGCGCTCGTGCGTCACGCCGCTCGACAGCGTCGCCGGCCGCCAGATCACGACGATCGAGGCGATCGAAACGGATCCGGTTGGAAAGCGTGTGGTCGCCGCCTGGGTCAAGCATCAGGTTCCGCAATGCGGCTACTGTCAATCGGGGCAGGTCATGGCGGCGACTGCGCTCCTCAAACAAACGCCAAACCCCTCCGATGACGAGATCGCCGCGGCGATGATCAATCTCTGTCGATGCGGCACCTACAACGCGATCAAGGCGGCAGTCAAAGATCTCTCGTCGAAAGAAGGAGAAACGCTGTGACCGAGACCAGCCGCAACCTCGTTCCTGAAGATGAGTTTCCCACAGGATCGCCGGTCAACATCTCACGCCGGCATTTTCTCCTGACATCTGCGGGTGCAGCAGCAGGCGCTTTCGTCCTCGGCTTTGGCGTTCCGGTTGGCCGCGCGCGAGCCCAGCAGGCGGCAAGCCCAATGCCTCCAGGCACACGCGTCCCGGCCTTTCTCGAAATCCGCCCGGACAGCACCATCCGCTTCATGAGCCCCTTCGTCGAAGGCGGGCAAGGCGTCTTCACTGCGATGGCCCAGATCGTCGGCGAGGAACTCGATGCGGATCCGAAAACCTTCGTCGTCGAAAATGCGCCGACGGGCAGCGACTATCTGGTCGTGCACGGCAAGATGCGCATTACCGGCGGCAGCATGTCGGTGCGCACCAGCTATGAGACCATGCGCCGGCTCGGCGCGCTCGCCCGCAACATGATCCTGCAAGCCGCCGCAAAGCGCCTGAATGCGCCGATCACTGAACTGACGACGGAACCCGGCCGGGTCATCCATGCCGCGTCAGGGCGCAGCCTTGCCTATGGCGATGTTGCGAGTGAAGCACTGGATCTGCCGGTTCCTGCCCCTGAGAGCGTGGCGCTTCGGGACCCAAGCAAATTCCGCTGGATCGGCAAGCCGGTCGAACGGCTCGATATGCATGACAAGTCAACGGGCAAGGCAATCTACGCGATCGATTGCAAGATTGACGGCATGTTGCATGCCGCCGTCCAGCACGCACCGCGCCTCGGCCTGACCATAGGCAAGATTCGCAACGAAGATCAGCTCAAGGCAATGCCGGGCGTTCATTCCGTCCATAGCCTGCCCGGCGCTGTTGCCGTCGTCGCCGAACGCTGGTGGAATGCCAAGCGGGCAGCCGAGGCCGCCCAGGTCGATTGGCGTGAGCCCGGCTCGGACGCCAATCCTGCGCTCCGCTATATGCCCGCCGATTTTTCGACCACAGCTTTCAATGACAAGCTCGCCAACGAACCCGGCAATGGCAAGGAAGCGGAGAATGTCGGCGATATCGCCAAAGCGTTCGACGGCGCCAAGACCGTCGTTTCCGCCACCTACAGGAGCCAGTATCTGCATCATGCGCAGCTGGAGCCGCCATCGACCCTGGCCCGCTTCAATCCGGACGGCAGTCTCGAACTCTGGATGCCTAACCAGGCACCCGAGCAATTCCAGGCTGACATCGCCAAGCTGACGGGGCTCGATCCATCGAAGGTGATAATTCACAGCCCCATTCTTGGCGGCTTCTTCGGCCGGCATTTCCTGTACCCGTCGGCTAATCCCTATCCGCAGGCCATCCAGCTTGCAAAGGAAGTAGGGCGGCCGGTCAAGCTCATCTGGAGCCGCGAGGAAGAGTTTCTGCGCGATCCGATGCGCCCAATGGCGGCAGTGCGCTTCCGCGGTGCACTCGATGCTAACGGCATGCCAGTGGCGCTCGAAGCCATCAGCGCTTGCGAGGGGCCGACGGAAGGCGTTTACGGTCACAAGGAGGATTCGCTGGATCCGACGGCCCTGGAAGGCCTCGCCGGCAAATCCTATGCAATCCCGAACTACCGCATCGCGCAGATCTACGTCAAAAACCCGACGACGCTCGCCTATTGGCGCTCCGTCGGCAATTCCATGAACGACTTCTTCTACGAGACCTTCCTCGACGAGTTGGCGGACAAGGGTGGGCAGGACCCCTATGAGCTGCGCCTCAAGCTGCTGCAGAAGAACGAGCGGCTGAGCAATCTCCTGAAAGCGGCCGGCGACCTCTCAGGTGGCTGGAAACGGGGGCCTTTCACGGCAGACGACGGTTCGCGGCGCGCGCGCGGCGTGGCGATGGCTTCGCCTTTCGGCAGCCACACGGCTGCCATCGCCGAAGTATCGATCCGCAACGGCCAAGTCGTTGTTCATGACGTCTGGGAAGCGATCGACCCCGGCAGCATCGTCAATCCGGCGATCATCGAAGCACAGATCAATTCGGCGACCGCGCTCGGAATGTCACAGGTTCTGATGGAGGAGGCCGTTTACAAGAATGGCGAGCCGGTGGCGCGCAACTACGACCTCTATCCGATCCTGCCGCCGGATCGCATGGCGCGCGTTCATGTCCGCATCGTCGAAAGCGGGGCGGAAATGGGCGGCATCGGCGAGCCGGGCCTGCCAGCCGTCCCTCCGGCGGTCGCCAATGCGGTTTCCACGCTGACTGGCAAGCGGATACGCAGCATGCCTCTCTCCAACTACACCTTTGAAAGCTGAGGCGCAGCACTCGCTGCGCCAGGCACATATCCGGCTCTCGGCTCATTTCTGGTCCGAGAGCCGGCTTGGTTGGCTTCCGCCTGATAGAATACGAAATCCCGAAGCAAAGACATGAGGGCACCTCCTTGAAGAAACTTCTTCTGGTTCTTCTCCTGATCATCGTGCTTGTAACCGGCGGCGTCGCATGGTTCGTGACCCGCACGCCGGCATCTCCCTTCGACAATGTCGCCGCGACACAGGCGCCCTCGGAGGATCTGCTGCAGCACGGCGAATATGTTGCGCGCCTCGGCGACTGCGTTGCGTGCCACAGCACGCCGAAGAGCGCTCCCTTCGCCGGCGGGCTGGAAATGGGGACGCCGCTCGGCTCCATCTTCACGACCAACATCACCCCGGACAAGGAAACCGGCATCGGCAACTATACGCTCGCCGATTTCGACCGTGCCGTCCGCCAGGGTGTTGCCCGCGACGGGCATCGCCTCTATCCGGCCATGCCCTATCCTTCCTATGTGAAGATGAGCGACGACGATATTCGTGCGCTCTATGCCTATTTCATGAATAGGGTCGCGCCGGTCCAGCAGGTAGACAGACCCTCCGGCATCAAATGGCCGATGAACATGCGCTGGCCTCTGGCGCTCTGGAACGCCGTTTTCACCGAAGGCGGCACCTATCAGCCGAAAACGGCCGGCGACGACCAGTGGAACCGGGGCGCCTATCTTGTGCAGGGGCCGGGACACTGCGGCAGCTGCCATACGCCGCGCGCCATCACCATGGCGGAAAAGGCGCTGGATGAGAGCAGTCCGCTCTATCTTTCCGGCGCCCTTCTCGACGGCTGGTATGGGCCGAGCCTGCGTGCCGACCCCAATACCGGCCTTGGCCGCTGGAGCGAGGATGATATCTATGCCTTCCTAAAGACCGGCAGGAACGGTCATGCCGTGGTCTTCGGCTCGATGGCGGATGCC
Organism: Rhizobium sp. 11515TR; assembly: GCF_002277895.1. NCBI lineage: Bacteria > Pseudomonadati > Pseudomonadota > Alphaproteobacteria > Hyphomicrobiales > Rhizobiaceae > Rhizobium > Rhizobium sp. 11515TR. Next base: position 1,042,419 of record NZ_CP022999.1, read on the forward strand.
TTCAACAATTCGACGCAGTTCATGAGTGATGACGACCTGAAGGCGATAAGCCATTACCTGAAATCCCTGCCCGGCGATCCCGCTCGCGACGGCACCCCCTGGCAATATGACGAAGGTACTGCCCAGAACGTATCGCTTTCCAACCGCGAGAATATCCCGGGTGCCCAGACATTCGTCGCCAAATGCAGCTTCTGTCACGGCGTCGACGGACGCGGAAAGCAGCAATGGATACCGCCGCTCGCCGGCTCTGCCGCTTCGCTTGCGAAGGAAAACGCGTCGCAGATCAATGTAACGCTGAACGGCTCCAGCCGCATCGTTGCAAATGGAATCCCGGATGCCTATCGCATGCCGCCGTTCCGTCAGCAGCTTTCGGACCAGCAGATTGCCGATGTCCTGACATTCGTGCGCTCGTCCTGGGGGAATCATGGCGGAGCTGTTGCAGCAAACGATGTGAAGGCCTTGCGCGAGCATACGGATCCGGCAAGCAGCAGCCCGATCATATTGCAGATGCGGTAGCTCCTGGTTGCCCGTTGACCGTTGCCGTGCCGCTACTCGTGACTTCCGGCATTGTGTCCCCATTAAGCCTCCGGGCTATCGCATATGGGGCGGATGAGCACTAGAAATTCCTTCTCCCCAGCGGGGAGAAGGGACGCCGCGACGACTTCAGTCCATGCGATTGCCCTGCCATAAGCCGGGATCAAGCATCTAGTGTTCCTGCCCGGCAAGCTTGAGAGCTTGCGCCCGCTTTCTTCTCCTGCTCACCCGCGACGAGGGTGTCTTGACCTGCCCTTCCTGGGGCAAGGAAATGATAGCCTTCAGACCGGGATTGTTGGGCTGAAGCAGGATATCGCCGCCATGCTGCCGGGCCACTGCCCTTGCAATAGACAGGCCGAGTCCGACGCCGCCCGTGCCCCTGTTTCTCGAAGCTTCCAGACGGAAGAAGGGCGCGAATACCTTTTCCTTCATATCCTCAGGTATGCCCGGGCCATTGTCTTCGACAACGATATCGATGGTGCTGACGGAATGGTGAATATGGACCCTGGCATAGCCGCCGTAGCGCGCCGCATTTTCCGCAAGATTGCGGACGGCGCGGCGCAAGCCATCGGGCCGGCAGCGATAGGTCGTCTTCGGCCCTTCGAGATATTCCACCGGCAGGCCGAGATCGGCAAGGTCGTCGCAGATGCTGCCGACCAGTGCCTCCAGTTCGATGGCTCGCGTTTCCTCGGCCGTGGATTCGCCGCGTGCGAAGGAAATGGCGGCTTCCGTCATGCTCTGAAGTTCGTCGATGGTCGATAGCATCTTCTGCTGGATATCGGCGTCCTTGACGAATTCCGCCCGCAACCGAAGCGAAGTCAGCGGCGTCCTGAGATCATGGCCGATTGCGGCCAGCATCCGGGTGCGATCGTCGACGAAGCGATGCAGGCGTTCCTGCATCCTGTTGAACGCCTCGGCCGTGCGCCTGATGTCATCAGGTCCTTCTTCGGGCAGCGGCGGAAGATTTTCGCCGCGCCCCAAGGCTTCCGCCGAAACGGCAAGCCGTCTCAGCGGGCGTGCGATGCGGCTGGCGATGAATACTCCGATGAGCGACAGGATGAGCGCGGTGGTCGCAAGGGAGGTGAGCGATTTCATATCCCACCAGCGGTCGCCGACATTCTTATAGAACGCCGTATTCAGCCACATGCCGTCATTGAGCCTGACAACAAGGCCGTATCCATTGCGATCCCCGAAATAAACGAATTTTGCCGGCTGCGGCAGGCTCCAGAGAACAGGCGGCGGGGTAGCCCAGCCCTCGGCGGCGTTCGCCGTCATTATCCCCTTCGACATCAGATGATCGACATCGGAGTTCGAGCGCATACCCCACTTCGCCCCAAGGTCGATAAAATTCTCGATCGGCCGCGCAAGTTCGTTTGCCGCACGCGAGCGCCATGCGCTGGCATCCGTCGGCTCCATCTGCGAAAGCCAGAAACGGGAATAGCTGGTCTCACTTGCGAGCAGCGCCTGTTCACGCAACGGCTTGGGCATGGATTCCATCAAGCGCGTGACGGAGGCGCAGCGGCTGAAGAATTCGCTCTTCATCGCGGCATGCAGCGCCTTGGTGCGCTCGTCCCAGGAAATCGAAAATGTCAGGCACTGCGAGACGACAAGGGCAAGCAGGGTAAAGCCGATGAACTGGGCAGCAAGGCTCCTCCTCCACCAGTAGATCATTCGAACCCCACATCAGCCGAGAGGCTGTAGCCGCCGCCCCAATGCGTCTTGATGACCGAAGGGTTCTTCGGATCCGGCTCGATCTTCTTGCGCAGGCGGCTCACCTGGTTGTCGATGCTTCTGTCGAAGATGTCGGCGGTCCTGCCAACCGTCAGATCGAGAAGCTGCTCGCGGCTGAGCACCATGCCCGGACGTTCGAGGAAGACCTTCAGAAGTCGGAATTCGGCGGTGCTGAGCGGGATGCCGACACCATCGTCGCCCGAAAGCTCCTGCCGCCCCATATTGACGCGCCACTGACCGACGCGGACCACCCTGGCCTTTTTCAGCGTTTCCCGCTGCTGCTGCGGCACGCCATTGGCCCGACGCAGGACAGCCCGGATGCGTGCCAGCAATTCGCGCGGATTGAATGGCTTCACCAGATAATCGTCAGCCCCCAGTTCGAGGCCGATGATGCGGTCGGTATCCTCGCTCATGGCGGTCAGGAAGATGATGGGGGTATCCGTCGTCGCCCTGAGATGACGGCAGACGGAGAGACCATCTTCGCCCGGCATCATGACATCGAGAACGATTAGATCCACGGCACCGCGTTCGATAATCCGTCTCAGGGCAAGCCCGCTATCGGCAACGCTGACCTTGTAGCCCTGCTGCTCGAGATACTGGCCGACAAGGTCCCTTATGTCCGAATGATCATCGACGACGGCGATGTGCGCAGCTTTTTGCATGACGGTTTCCACGATCTCAAGTCATTCTACAGAAGGCCGCTCCGAGCCGCATCGAAAAAAGTGTATCAAAGTTTCACATAGACCGGAGGGTTGCGCCGCAAGCGGCGCTCCCACTTGAAAACCTAGCGGCAGCCGGTGCAAGCCGCATCGAGAGGATACGGATTTCATCGAAACTGTCCTCGAAATCCAATTGATATTTTGCGCGAAGAGGTCCCCTGCAGCTGACAAACTATAAGGTTGTTGTCACATGGATGTGCCGCGGACAGGCAAATTTGTAACAAGCTGTCGCAGCTCTCGCACCGCCGATATGCCCTGTCTCGACGGAATGCGACGGCGACATCGCCCGGCTTCGATCAAGGGCAAATCCTGCCGTATGCTCTGCAAAATAGGCCGCTTGCGGCAGCCGTCCAACAATCACTGCCGCGCCGGCCTGTTCCAAAGTGGAAGGACGGCGCCGCCATCGCCGGCGACAGGCTTTTACATCTCCGGCACAAAGCTGCGACATGACCGTCTTAACCTCCTGCTCGAAGATCACTTGCCCGGTCGAGACTATCGACGCTGATAGGAGGACATCGAATTGGCCATGGAATTATCACAGATCGCAACGCTTCGCCGCGTTCTCGAAATCTTCTGCGCCCGGCACGACCTGGAGTTTGCCGATCGAACGGCGATCATCGCCGCCCGCGAGCTCATGAAATTCGCCGACGAGGGCGAAACCGATCCCCTAGTTCTCGAGCAGCGCCTCGACGAGGCAATGCAGACTTCCGGCGGACCTATGCTGCCGGCCCGGAGGGCCGCGGCATCGATGGGCGCTTCATCGGCGCGGCAGCAATGATTTTCCGCCGTCGAAATTGTCCGGTCATGTTCCGCACCCAAAAGCCTCATTGAAATCGGAAGGCAAACCCATGCACATTTCCCGCCGCACCGTGTTGACATCGATGGTGGCCGCGGCCGCCGCACCCAGATGGAGCTTCGCCGCAGACGGGCGACGGGTTCTGGTCGTCTATTATTCCTATACCGGCCATACCGGCGCGGTTGCCGAAAAGCTTCGCGCGCTCCTGGGGGCCGAGCTCTTCGAAATCCAGATGCGCAACCCCTATCCTCTCGACATGCAGCGTGCTGCCGAGCAGTCCAAATACGAGCTGGAAACGGGCGAGCTTCCTCCCTTGCTCGACGGCCTTCCCAATCTTTCGAAATACGATCTGATCCTCGTCGGCGGCCCGGTGTGGTGGAATACCATCACGCCGCCTGTCATGAGTTTCCTCGAACGGACGGATTTCGGAGGGCGGAAGGTTGCCGCCTTCGCCACATATGTGCTGGAGCCGGCGCACTACGAAAGGAATTTTGCCGCACAGGCACGCAGCGCTTCGCTTCTGCCCAGCCTGATGATCAGCGAATTCGAGGTCACGGAGCGGTTGGCCGACAAGGCCATCGCGTCCTGGGCTCTCAAAAACCTGCGGAAGGATGCGCCGCAAGCTCTCTAAGCTCGCCAACACGCTCGGATTGGCCCCCGCTTTACTTTCAGCGCAGGCCGCAACGTCTTGTCGGCGGCGTGGTTTTCGCTGCCCTGTAGCTGTGCCAAGGATGTCGCTGGTCATATTGCCAAGCGCTTCTGGCGGTCCCGGCCGAACGCAGGGACCGCCATATCAATCAGCTGAACGCAACAGTGCGTATCCTGCGGAGCGAGAGTGCGATCAACAGGCCGGCGATCGCGGCGACGGTGCCTGCCAGAAAGACGCTGCCATAGCCGGCCCGGTCGGCCAAAAGGCCGGCAAATGGCCCGGTCAGCCCGTAGGCGAGGTCCTGAAAGGCCGAGAAGCCTCCAAGCGCGGTACCGCGCAGATGCGGTTCCACCCGCCGGACGACCTCGCGGCCCATGGAAGGATAGATCAGTGAGCATCCGAGACCGGTCAGAAAGGCACCCGCCAGGGCGAGCGTGGGATCGGCGGCACTCCAGATCAGCAATTGGCCTACCGCTTCTACGGCCAGTGACCCGAGCGCGACCGGCAAGCCACCGATACGATCAGGCAGATGGCCGAAGAGCACGCGTACCAGAACGAAGCCGACGCCGAAGGCGGTCAGACCCAGCCCGGCATAGCTCCAGCCCCGGTCGAGGAAATACAGCGTGAAGAAGGCACCGATCGCGGCGAAGCCTATGCCCTGAAAACACACGACCGCCCCATGCAGCCAGACCCTGCCGACGACGGTCCAGAATGGCGGGCGCGGCGCACCGGGATGAGGCGCAATGGCGGGAACCCGCCAGATTGCCACCAGGCCCAGGAGTGGCAGGACAGCGCTGATCGCCATTGTCCCGGCAAAGCCGAGCCGGCTGAACAATGTCAGACCGATCGGCCCGCCGGCAGCGAGCGCTCCATAGATGGCGGCGCCGACCAGCGCCAGAACCCTGCCCGAACGCGCCGGGCCGACGACGCCGATGCCCCAGGCGATGATGCCCACGGCAACCAGACTTTCGCCCAGCCCCAAAGCCAAGCGTCCCAGAAGGAGGAGCAGAAAGGACGCTAACGGCATCTGGGTGAGAACGCCGGCACCCAAAGCCGTCAAAGCGCCGACGACATAGAATGCAAGCCCCCGCGTCACAGCGACCTTGGCGCCGCAATGATCCGAGAGTCCCCCGGCATAGCCGCGCGTGAGTATGGTTGCCAGAAAGGCGATGCCGACGCCGAGCCCGGCCCAGACATTGCCGAGCCGGAGCTGCTCGCTCACATAAAGCGGCACGATCGGAAACGAGATGCCGATGCAAAGATAGGAAATGAAGAGAATGGCGCTCAGCAGCAGCAGCCGGCCGCGCGCCGGATCGGGTGTCGATTGAAAAGCCATGTTGATCTCCAGGCTTTTCCTCGATGGGCGAAGGCATAAAAAAACGCACTCCGACCGACGAGGATCGTTGAGTGCGTTGCTTGACGTCAAACGCTTACGGCCGGCACCGCCGGCTGCCATTCCAATAGGCGCTTGCCGAACGACTGTCAACGTGATGCTCGCAAAGCTGGGCGATCACTCGGGCACAGGACCGCGCCAACCAGGCAGGTAATCGGCCTCCTTGCCCTTGGCAAGCTCGTGCGCCCTTTCCAGCGCGGCATTGAAATCCTTCTCGAGATCCTTGCGCTTGATGCGGCGGCGCAGGAAATCCGTCAGGCAGGCTGCGGGAGAAGCGCAACCATACCCGGTACGAATTACCCTTCATGCGGCTTTCTTGACTACCGTAAACTGCGAACGCCTGTAGAAGGCCAGCATTTCCCGCTCAAAACTCTCAACGGCAAGCACGACCCATGGCTCGTAATGGTCTCTGCGGGAGCGCATCCAGCGTCGGCCATCCGTGTCGAGCATTCCCCGCAACGCCCAATCTACCAACCCCATCCCATCACTCTCACCCTGACCAGGTCCATTTATCATCCGCCTTAGCGGCCTCAATCGCGTCCGATGGCATGGCCAACGCTAAATAGGTAAACGCTGATCGAAGGAAAGGTGAAGAAACGTTGTGTTAAGGTTTGTAACATGGGTTTGCCTGGGACTGTCGCATTGCGGCGACACCCTGGCGATAGGGTCATCTGAACATCAGGCGCGTGACATGGCGATCGATCATCCGCGAATTCGCTTCGATCCAGCGCCAGACCATGGCCATGGCAAACATGGTCAAAAGCCATCCGAGCATGACATCCGACAGGAAATGAGCACCAAAGATCACGCGGTTGAACGCCACGAACAGCGAGCATGGTACCAGGATCACCGCAGCAATCCATCTGCGCCCCACAGGCACGAATATCAATAGCGACAGCGCCGCGGCAGCCGCGGCTGCTTCGCCGGAAGGGAAGGAACAATTGCGGCTGCACGCCGCCGAAAACTGCCACACCGGGGTAAAATCAGCTGTGCCCCCAAACTCGATCAGCTGACGAGGGCGCACGCGTCCAATCGCTGCTTTCAGCGTCTGCACCACCAATAGCGGCCCGGCGGCAAAGCTCAGGAGCACGAAAAGCGGCTTGTGAGGGGAGCAGAACCGCAGTCGCCGCGGCAGAAAAACATGCAGGACGATGATGACAGCCATGGTGCCGAGGATATAAGGCTGACTTAGACGGGCAATATCCCTCACCGCCTTCAGCCAGGGGTTTTCCGCGAGCCAGAAGATATGTCCGTGGGCAAATAAGCGCGCAACGGCCAGATCGAGTTTCGGAAAGACCACGAAGACGAAACTGCTCCAGACGATCAGCATACCGATGGCTGCCAACTCGCCATCTGCCTTTGCGTGCTCCTGCCGCCGGCGCAGCCGCGCTTGGCCGGAATCGGAGCTCCAGGAATTCGATGCAAATTTCCACATGCCATATCTCCAGAGACGGAACGGCGCCAAGCTGAATCCCGATTGTCAAGAAATGGCGAAGATCGCATCAAGGCCCTGTTCAGAATCGGCCATCAGGCGATCGGAAAGCTGTTTGGAAATTGCGGAAGCCGGCTTTGTTCGCAATAGTAGAACTCGGGCGGCAAAGCCGAACGGAAAAACAGAAGAAACACAGGGCGCTAGGGGTGGATAACAGTCTCGTTCTCATCGTGGAGGATGAATCGGCAATCGCACAGATACTCGAGGGCTATCTGACCCGGGACGGCTTTCGCACGGTTCGCGCCGGCGACGGTGAAACCGCGCTGCAGCATCATGCGCTCTTGAAGCCCGACCTCGTGCTTCTGGATGTTCGTTTGCCGAAACTGGATGGCTTCGGCGTGCTCGGCCGCCTGCGCCAGGCCGGCTCGACGCCGGTCATCATGGTCACAGCCGTCGCTGATGACATCGACCGACTGAGCGGGTTGCGCCTCGGTGCCGACGACTATGTCGTCAAACCGTTCAACCCGCAGGAAGTCGTCGCTCGCGTCAGAGCGGTCCTGCGCCGGACGCAGGGCGAGCGCGCGGAAGCCATCAAGCGCTTCGGCGCGCTGGAGGTCGATTTCGGCAGCTATACCGTCTTCATCAACAGGGACGAAGGCCGTGTTGCAGTGCCGTTGACGCTGAGCGAATTCCGAATCCTCGCCTACATGATCCGCCATCCGACCCAGGCTTTCGCGCGCGCCGATATCCTCGATGCCTGCCTGCCGGAAAGCGATGCCCTGGTGCGCACGGTCGATACGCACATCTCCAACCTCAGGCGCAAACTGGAGGAAATGGGACTGATCGGTTTCTTTCCTGCCGTACGCGGCATCGGCTATCGCTTTTCGGACCCGAGATGAAGAAACCGAGATTTCCGAGCGCACCGCTTGCAACGCTCACGGCCGTCGTCACCACGATCATGCTGCTGCTCAGTGTCGGCCTGACCTATCTGGGAGTCGACTGGTATGCGACCTATCTGGAGCAGGGTATCAGCGATGCTCTGCCGCCGCGAGCCGCGACAGCCTACAAGATGCTGAGCGAAAACAAGATTCCCGACGGGGATTCGCTTAAGCTGCTCGTCGAACATCTTAATTCGCTGACGGAGCCGACGGATCTCAAGGTGCAGCTTTCCGTACTCGTTTTCGGACTCTTGTCGGCTCTGCTCTGCGCCGTAATCGGCGTCTTCCTGGCACGGCGGCTTGCGCGCCCGCTCGAAGATCTCACTTCCGCCGCCGAGGGCCTGAAGTCCGGCGACTTCTCCGTCCGCGTCGCAGCCTCCTATCGCAGCACGCGCGAAGTCGCGAGCCTCGTTGAAACCTTCAACGCCCTTGCGACCAGCCTGGAGACGATGGAAGAAAGATTGCGCTTCAACAACATGGCGGTTGCACATGAGCTGCGCACGCCGTTGACCATCCTGCAGGGATCCCTGCAGAGCATGCTCGACGGCGTGTTTCCGATGGATCGGAAAATCATTTCCGACCTCCTCCTGCAGGTCGAAGGCCTGGGACGGGTTGTCGAGGATCTGCGCACCCTGTCGCTCGCCATCGGTCAGAAACTCGTGATGGACCGTCAGCGCATCGACGCATCCCTGCTGGTCGCGACTGTCATCGCCTCGGCAAAACCCATGCTGGAAGCCAGCAAGCTGCAGGTCGAAACCGGGCTGAAACCCGCCTGGATCTCGGCCGACTCCCCCCGCATTCGCCAAGCCGTGCTGGCGCTGCTCGAAAATGCGTGCCGCTACGCTGCCGAAGGCGGATGGCTGCGATGCGAAACCGAGCAGCTGGCGGACGATAGCATCGTCATTCGCGTTCTCGATCGCGGTCCCGGATTTCCGCAGGATATGGATGCCGTCGCCGTCAACCCTTTCTGGCGCGGCGATCCCTCGCGTTCGCGGGCGACCGGCGGCACCGGACTGGGACTATCCGTGGTGCAGGCAATCGCGGTTGCCCACGGCGGACATCTTGAATTCGCAAATCGGCCCGAGGGCGGCGCCATGGTCGCAATCCATTTGACGGGCAGCATGCCGGAAGAAGCGCACGGTTCCGGACAGCAGGGGCAATGCCGGCTTTGTTGACCAAAGTCATCGCCGCCGGAAAAGGCCGGCTGACGATCAATGGAAGAGTTCGCCGATATTGTAGAACCACGACTTGCTCTGGCTGCGCCTGTCAGTTTCGAGGATCGTCGAATAGGGAACCCTGAAGCCGTAGACCCCTTCCGGTTCGGTAGAGCGCTCGAGCCAGAAAGCATCGATGTTCGATAGCAACATCGATTGCCGGGCGCGCCGGCGATACTGGATCGGATGCCTTGCCTGCGAGACGGCCAGGAAGTGCTGCATCCCGCCTTCCGCCGCAAGGCCCTGCAGCACGATGAGGATTGCCTCTTTCGGGCGCAGGCCCGCAAGATCGCGGGTCACCTCGACGATACGCTGCTTGGCATTGCGCGGCCCCTGCATGCTGCCGACGACGAATGTATAGCGCCCCTCCATCCCTTGATTGACGAAGGTGAATCTTGCCGTGCAGAGAAGTGCCTGATCGCTCACGCGCAGGAGTTTGATCGCGAAAGCGCCCTCATGCCGGCCACCGCTGCGGTGGCGAGTGCGATGCAGCATGCGTATGCTTCGCTCCTGCCTTGAACAAGGCCCATTTCCAGCCATTCGCCGCGCCAGAGCCGCGTCATGCTGTCCCTGGAGAAAATAACTTCCGCAATGGAAAAATGCTCGATGAGAAGGGAGAGCCGCCGGGCGTTGGGCATTCCGTGGACCAGAAATTTCGACAGCGGTTTCTGCAGCAGCTCGTCATGGGGCAGCGGCAATTCGCGCGCAGCCGCAAATGCAGCAGTAAAGCGCCACCACCGGATGGTCAGAAGCGGGTTGGCGGCAAAGCGGCACCAGAAAAGAACAGCGCGCTTCCAGCGCACCCGCAGCTGAAGGTCAATATTCTCCAGAGCAGGGCGTACTGAGATCTCTGCGATCTGGCAGCTGCCGGCACGACCATCGTGGAAGGAGAAATACTGGATATGACGCCCTCTGGCGTCACGACGATCGATGTCTTTCGATTCATGCAAAGGCCCGGCGAATATGGTTTCGCCGAACCATCTGCATTGGAATTGTCAAGGCAGCGTCAAGGCAGGGTCAGCCTTTCGTGGGCCGTGTCATGAAAGGCTGAAGCCAGCTTGCAAGGCGATGGGATATTTGCCCGCCGCACTAAGCTGCCAGGAGATTAGAAGAGAGCATCCGCAAAAAGATCCTCGTCACTGGCCGGCGCCGGTGTGCTTTCGGCGGAGTTCACCGCACCGAAAATGGCAGCATGAATCTCGCGTTCGGCTGCCATGGTATAGATATTGAAGATGCGTTCGGAAATCGTCGCCGCCGGAGCCTCGAGCCCGGTCGTATCGACAAATGCGCTCCGCATATGATCGGCCTCCTTCGTGCAGGACGCCAAGGTCTCGCCGATCCCGGCGCGGAAGTCCAAACCCTTGATCACATCGGTCACTTGCGAGGTCATGGCCTCGCCGCAACGGCGCAGTTCCTGCACATTGAGATCCATCGCCGCGCCGGCTTCGCCGATATGGGCGAGCGCCGCGTCTATATGCGTGCCGAGCCCGGAAGAACTTTCCTCTTCGCCGGCCTGTCGCCAATCCTTGAGGCCGGTTGCCTGTGTTTCGAGCTTGCCGAGGCCGACGAGGATCTTCTCGGCATCTTCATCGAGCAGCGATGCGAACGAGCGCAACTCGCCGGCAACCACATTGATCGCCCGTCCTTCCTCACCGAGCTTGCCGCAACGCAGATTGGTATTGAGGGCCATGTATTGAATGTCGCGCCGCACGAGCTGGATGGTCAGGATGCTCGTGGTCAGTTCCTTGACCATTTCGGAGGTCTTTTCGCTAAGCCGATTGGCGCCGGCTGCGGCGATGTCGATGCGATCGACAACGATCCGCGCCGCGGCAAGATCGCCGCGCAGTGAATTGATCGGGCTTTTGCCATCCTGCCCGCTCTGCGACATCATTGTCCGATAGAGATCGAGCAAAGTGCCGATATCGTCACTGAAACTGCGGATGTTGTCGACAATCTTGGCGGTCTCGCGGTCGAAACCCTTGGTCGTTTCGCCAAGCAGCTCGAAGATCAGTGTCATGGCCAGTTGCGACAGGCGCTGGCGATCGATGGCGGAAAGGCCGGCCGGAACCTCCGAGGCGAGATAGGCCTCCGCGATCGCATGTGCCGTCTGGCAGTGCTCGACCCTTTGCCTTGTGATGTCGCCGATCTGCATGGCCGACAGCGTATGGGCAACCTTGTTCTGGATCTTGCGCGCCAAGCCGGCGACGCTGTCCGCCAATTCGGAAAGATTTCGGCGCTGAAGCTGGATTTCCTCGGCGTTCGATATGAGGCGCTGGACGATGGACGGGATGCCGTTCAGATGCTGCCCCAGCGAACCGTCCTCATTTGCCGTGGCGGATTCGATCTGCCCTTCCAGCGAGCGGATCTGCAAGGATAGCGCCTTAACTTCCTTGGCGGCGAATTCGATGCGCTCGACGATCTCGCTGGCGAAGCTCGAAAAGTCGGGAATGCGCGCGCCTGCGATCTTCGCCGTTGCGGCAAAGGTCCTGAGATAGCGCAGAGTTTCCTCCATCGAGAGGACGTGTTCGGCAAGCCGCTGTCCAGTCTGCCCGATGGCGGCGACGCTCTCCTGACGCCGCGCTTCGGCAGGCGGCAGCTTGTTCAAAAGATCCACCGTCTGAAGCAGCCGCGCCGTGGCTTCGGTCGCATTCTCCTCCTTCAGCGAATTGCCGATATGCTCCAGCAGGCTGACGAGCTTGGCAAGCGCTTCCGTGACCGTGATGAGCACTGCGCCACCATCCAGGAAGCGCTGTTCGATCTGCAATCGGGCGCTCTCCAAGCGATCGACGAAGCTATCCGTCGATGGGATAAATTGCCGGCTTGTCGCTGCATACGCCATACTGTTAGGACCCCGCCCAAGATTATCCTCGGCAAACTAAAGCGAACAAAAAAACATGGAGTTAACGCGGTGACGAAACGGGCCGCCTGCTTGCGACCGTCACCCTTGCGCCGCCGGGAAAGCCCTGGGCAAGACCCACGTCTTATAACTGGCAATCAGCACGCCTCGCCATTGTGCAGGCCACCGGCGGCCTCTGCTTGCAATTCCGCGCGCAAGCGGGCCTGCTCACGCTGATTGAAGACAAGATGAAGATAGCTACCGAGAAATACGCCTGGTCATCCTGCGAACCTGCCGAGTTACAGGAGAGATTGAAAAGCGCGGATATATCGGTCGTCATCGAACGAAGGCTGGGCAATCCAAACTTCCATATCGATGTCACACTGGCCACAATCCGAAAGATGGCGGCTTGGAAGATTTTTTCGAAAACGGGTTACGAAATCCTCTATCTGTTTGATCCTACCGACCGGATAGAGCTGCACTTCGTCGAAAACGGCGAATTTCAGGTTGAAACGGAGGACCAGGAATTCACGGCCGCCACGGGAGCCGCATTCATGCTGCTGTCTCCCGGCTCGACGAAAATCAGGGCGTCCGCGAATGCCCGCAAGGTTGCGCTTGCCATACCCCGCATTCATTGCCTGCCACTGATCGATATCGGAAAAGACGATCCTGAGTTGTTTTTTCGACGCTTCACTATGCTGGCCGACATTGACGAAACCGGAATAAGAACGGTTCACCGCATGGCGGCCTTGCTGCTCGAGGCGGATGAGCATCCCTTCGCCGGCTCGCCATTGGGTGCCTCCCTTTTCAAGGAGGCGTTGATTACCGCCTTTATGCAATCATGGCCGCAATCCATACAGAAGACCGTGATCCAGAGCGCGCGACCACGCAATCTGAAGCGGGCGCTGGACTGGATTCAGACCCATCTAGGCGACGAGTTCACGGTACTCGATATTGCCAGAAATGCTGGCCAGAGCGTGCGCAGCCTGCAGATTTCCTTCCAGCAGAACATGGGTATGAATCCCCTGAATTACGTGCAGCGCCTCCGGCTGCAGCAAATCCATTACGATCTGCTTCACGGCGATGCGGACGAAAACATATCCGAGATCGCCACGCGCTGGGGATTTACTCACATGGGATATTTCGCAGCACGTTATCGTGCCATGTATGGCGTATCCCCGTCATCGACACGCACCAGCCGTTACGACTTCGATGCGGCTGACAAGATTTGATATCAGAAAAACGCAATCCTATCACTTAATCGCAGTTAATTATGAAATCAGCTACAGGTTGAGCATAAGTTTAACACACCGTTAGCCATTTAACGATTTCGTTACCTCAGCCAAGATTCACAATCATTGTGACGCGGCCCTTTCATGAGAAAGGCCTCCAACAATCTTCCAGCCAAAATCCTGAGTAGATCCGCGGGCGTACCGCGGGCGCTCCGCGGGGTAGCTATGCGCGTCTTCGTAATCGATGACAGTCCTTCCGTTGTGGCCACGCTTTGCCGCGTGGTCGAAGCCATCAAGGGCAGCGAGGTATTGTCGTTCCTTCATCCGAGCGATGCCCTCAAGCGGCTCGACGACCGGACGCCAGACCTCATTCTCGTCGACTATATGATGCCCGACATGAACGGCATCGAAGTGATCAGCCATGTGCGCAAGAACGCACTTACCGCCCATGTGCCGACCATCATGATCACCTCTCGCAGGGAGACCGATATCCGTTTGGCTGCCATGAAAGCGGGTGCCACCGAATTCCTGAACAAGCCGATCGACGAGATGGAACTGACGCTGCGCGTCCGCAACATTTTGAATATCGGAGAGGAGCGGCTGGCGCTGGCCGCCAAGGCCGCGACGCTGCAGCGCGATTTCGACGCCGCGATGCGAAGGATCGAGCGGCACGAGGAAGAGATCATCTGGCGTCTTTCCAAGGCGATCGCTTGCCGCCACGGCGAAACGGCCGATCATCTGGACCGCGTCGCGATTGTCGCGCGCATGATTGCCGAAGAGGTCGGCCTGGATGCCGGCCACTGCCGCATGATCTTTCTGGCGAGCGCGCTGCACGATGTCGGCAAGATCGGCCTGCCGGACGCTATTCTTTCCAAACCGGGTCCCTTGAGCCCGAACGAGCGCCGGCAAATGCAGCAGCATGCGGATTTCGGTGCGGAGATTCTGAGCGACAGCTCGAGCGAGCTCATCCAGATCGCGCGCAAGATCGCCGAGAGCCATCACGAAAGATGGGACGGTGCGGGCTATCCCAAAGGTCTTTCGGCTGCCGCCATCCCGATCGAAGCTCGCATCGTCGCCATAGCCGATGTTTTCGATGCCCTCTGCTCGAAGCGGGCATACAAGGCCGCTTGGCCGATCGCTGACGCATTTCGCGAGATCGTCAACAGCAGCGGCACCCATTTCGATCCGGCCTGCGTTGCCGCCTTCTGTCGCCGCTGGACGGATATCAAGGCTCTCTTCGAGTCCCAGAACAGCGACGACGCCGCAACGCAGATTTCCACACTTCAGTTATCCCGAGGTTCGGCATGAGCCAACAGTCTGAAATTCTCCACCTGCATGGGCCGCTGACGATCAAGACGATCACCAATGTCAGAGACATCGTTCAGGTCTATCTGCAGGAAGCAGCTTTGCGCAATCATGCCTTGATCATCGATATTGACAGCGGCGAAGAGATCGACCTCACCCTACCGCAACTGCTTCTGTCCGCGCGGCAAACAGCCGCTCGTGCTGGCGTTGCAGTTACTTTGAGCAAACCAGCGGACGGCAATTTTCTGACCGTCCTGCAACGTGCTGGCCTCCTTGGTGGAGACCGGCAAGAAGACAGTTTCTGGCTAGAAGGAAAAGCAGCATGAGCGCCAATATTCTCACCGTCGATGACTCCGCCAGCATTCGGCTGACCACGCGCATTGCTCTGACCAATGCCGGCTATTCCGTCACCGAAGCGGTCGATGGCGCCGATGGCCTCACCAAGCTGAAATCGGGCAATTTCGATCTCATCGTCACCGATCTCAACATGCCGAACATGGACGGCCTGACTATGATCCGCAGCCTGCGGCAGCTGCCGGCCTATATGGGAACTCCGGTCATCTTCCTGACCACGGAGTCGGACGGCGATCTCAAGCAGCAGGCGAAGGCCGCGGGCGCTACGGGATGGCTGACGAAACCCTTCGATCCCGAAACCCTCATCAAGATCGCGCGCAAGGTTCTCGGCAAATGAACGAACTCGATCCGATCGCCGTTTTCAGGACGGAGGCCGCCGAACAGCTGGAGCTGATCGAGGCAGGCCTCCTCGATCTGATGCGCGATCTGAGCGACCGCGCTCAGATTGATGCGGTCTTCCGGGGCCTCCATACGCTTAAGGGATCGGGCTCAATGTTCGGCTTCGATCAGCTGGCCGCCTTCACCCATCATTGCGAGACCGCCTTCGATCGGGTTCGCAAGGGCGAAGCGCCAGCCACGAAGGAACTGGTAGGCGCCGTTCTCGATGCGCAAGGTCACATGCAGGCGCTGCTGGAAAACCCGAACGGCGATTACGAGACCATGAGTTCCGTTCTCCTGGAAAAATTGCGCCAGGCCGTCGGTGCAGCCGGATCGCACGCTTCGTCGGTAGCCCCTGCCACCCTGCAGCCGGTCGCGACTCCTGCTATAAATGCCGGTGGCGCAAAGACCTGGCATTTGAAATTCAGCCTGCCGGCCAATTCGATGATCAACGGCACCAATCCGCTCGGGCTGCTGGACGAGTTGCGCGAGCTCGGCGAATGCCGCGTCGAAGCCGACATCGATACCATCCCGCTGCTGGCGGACCTTGAGCCCCGCGATCTCCACATCGGCTGGACGGTTCACCTGACGACGGAAAAGCCGCGCTCGGACATCGAAGACGTCTTCATCTTCGTCATGGACGACATGACGATGGAGCTGAAAGAACTTCAGACAGCAGCGGAGCAGGCTCCTACGCTCGTCGCCGCCGGGATCGAGCAGCTTGCAGAAGATGAGGCGTCTAGGACCGTCACCTCGCCGATCGATGCGGGCAAGGCTCAGCCTGTCGATGCCAAATCGCAGAAGCAAGCCGACAATGTTCGCGTGCCTGCCCTCCGTCTCGATGAGATGATGGACAGGGTCGGGGAATTGGTCATCGCCCAATCGCGGCTGAGCCAGATGGCGAATTCCGCCGCCGATCTCGGCCTGCGATCGGTCTCGGAAGAAATCGAGCGGCTCGCCGGCGAATTGCGGGACACGATGATGGTCCTGCGCATGATGCCGGTGGCGAGCCTCTTCAGCCGCTTCCGCCGGCTGGTCCATGATCTCGCCCGCGAAACCGGCAAGGATATAGAACTCGTCACCGAGGGCGAGAGCACCGAGGTCGACAAGACGGTCATCGATCGGCTCGCCGATCCGCTCGTTCACCTCGTCCGAAACTCGATCGATCACGGCCTGGAAAGCCCGGAGGATCGTATTGCGGCCGGCAAGCCGGTGACGGGACGCGTCTTCCTCTCCGCGCACCAGACCGGCAGCGAAGTCGTCATCTCCATCAGGGACGACGGGCGCGGTATCGATCGCCAGAGGGTGCGCGCCAAGGCGGAAGCCAATGGCCTGATCCAGCCCGGCGCTCAACTTAGCGACAAGGAACTGCTGCAGCTGATCTTCCAGCCGGGATTCTCGACGGCGGAAAAGGTCACCAACCTTTCCGGCCGCGGCGTCGGCATGGACGTGGTCAAGAAGACGATCGAGACGCTGCGCGGGGCGATCGATATTACCAGCGAATTCGGCAAGGGCTCAGAGATCGCTCTGCGCATCCCCCTGACGCTCGCGATCATCGACGGCCTTCTGGTTCGTGTCGGCAACGGGCGCTACGTGATCCCGCTCGCCGCCGTTGAAGAATGCCTGGAGCTCTCGGTGGAGCAGGATCTGCGCTCGCGCGGTCGCAGCTTCATCTCGCTGCGCGACGATCTCGTGCCGTTCCTGCGCCTGCGCGAGCTCTTCCGCACCGGCACCGAACCCGATCCCTACCAGAAGGTGGTGGTGATCTCGACCGGCAGCGAGCGCGTCGGCCTTGTCGTCGACCAGATCATCGGCGACCACCAGACCGTCATCAAATCGATGTCGAAGCTTCACGACCACGTCTCCACCTTCTCCGGCGCGA
The DNA here is from genome assembly GCF_002277895.1 of Rhizobium sp. 11515TR. Classification (NCBI taxonomy): domain Bacteria; kingdom Pseudomonadati; phylum Pseudomonadota; class Alphaproteobacteria; order Hyphomicrobiales; family Rhizobiaceae; genus Rhizobium; species Rhizobium sp. 11515TR. The sequence goes on from NZ_CP022999.1 coordinate 1,059,812, forward strand.
CCATTCTCGGCGACGGCAATGTCGCCCTGATCCTCGACGTCGTCCATCTCATCGCCGCCGGACAGCATCAGGAGGCGCAATTGCGAGCAGCAGGATGATCGAAGCAGACGTAAAATCGGACCATTGCGCCATATGGAAGGGTGCTGACGAGCTTTCCGTGCTGACCTTCAGCCTCAATGGCGAGACCTTCGCCATCGAGGCGGTCGTCGTACAGGAAATCCTCGATCTTCTACCCGAAACCAGCGTTCCCGGCAGCCTGCCCTTCGTCGGTAGCGTCATCAACTTCCGCGGCAAGGTCATTCCCCTTGCCGACATCCGCATCGCCTTCGGCATGGAGGCCGCCAATGTCACCATCGACAGCCGCATCGTCGTCACCGAACTCGAGCTCGATGGCGAAACGACCCTGATCGGCATTCGCACTGACAAGGTGCATGAAGTCACCCAGCTTCCGCAGGCGGCAAGCGAACCGCCGCCCGTCATCGGCATGCGCTGGCGCGCCGACTATATCCACGCCCTCGTCAAACGCGGCGGCGAATTTATCATCCTGCCGAACCTCCAAGCGATCTTTTCCTCGCAGCGGGCGGTTGCGGTCAGGGCAACAGCATGAATTTCCAGGACAAGGAGGCCATCAGATGCGCTTTACGATTAAGCTTAAGCTGCTACTAACGTTTGCAGTCGTGATCGCCATGCTTCTTGGCACGGCCGTCTACAGCATCGCAACCCTCGGCCAGGTCAACGACAACTGGTCCGATACGTTGACGGGGCCTGCCGAACGCTTGCGGCTCGCCCAGAATCTCGACATTGCCGTCCTGCAGCAGTTGCGGCAGCAAAAGAACATGCTGTCATCCGCATCGGTCAATGAAACCAAGGACTATATTGTCAAGAGCGACGCTGCGCGTGCGGAGTTCGACACCGACCTTGCGAAGATCCTGGCCAATACCACTGCTCAGGACATGGCATTCTGGGCACAGATCAAGGATCTATCCGCCAATTGGCGCAATGCGGACGACCGCATCCGTGCGATGATGCTTGCCGGAGATACTGCCGGTGCGCTGAACATTTCAACGACGGACGCGCGCGACACAAGCACCAAAATCGACAATGTACTTGCACAAGTCTTCGATTCCGAACGGGCGAGACTGAAACAGGCGGACCAGGATGCCGCCAACGACTATGCGAATGCACGCTTGATCCTCATCGTCATCGCCTCGACGGCATCGATCCTCGCATTTCTTTCGGCGGTCTGGATCATCATTTCGATCAACAAGGGCATCAGCCGCGCAGTCAGGACCGTCCAGACCGTCGCCGACGGCGATCTGACTGAATTCGCCGTGATCACCACCAAGGACGAGATCGGCGAGCTTCTGGGCCACGTCAATTCGATGATCGAACGACTGCGTGGTGTCGTTGCCGATGCACTGTCGGCCTCGGACAATGTCTCGTCGGGCAGCCAGCAGCTCTCGGCCGGCTCCGAGCAGCTGTCTCAAGGTGCCACCGAACAGGCCTCTTCTGCCGAAGAAGCTTCCGCCTCGATGGAAGAGATGGCCGCCAACATCAAGCAGAATGCCGATAACGCTGCCCAAACGGAAAAGATCGCCCGCCAGTCCGCCAAGGATGCCGAGATCAGCGGCCAGGCCGTCGACCGCGCCGTCAACGCCATGCGCACCATCGCCGAGAAGATCTCCATCGTGCAGGAGATCGCCCGCCAGACCGACCTGCTCGCCCTCAACGCCGCCGTCGAGGCAGCCCGTGCAGGCGAACATGGCCGCGGCTTTGCCGTCGTCGCCTCCGAAGTGCGCAAGCTGGCCGAGCGCAGCCAGGCAGCGGCCGCCGAGATCTCCAGCCTGTCCGGCGAGACCGTCACGGTCGCGACCGAAGCCGGCGACATGCTCTCGCGTCTCGTTCCCGATATCCGCAAGACCGCCGAACTGGTCGCCGAAATCTCGGCGGCCTGCCGCGAGCAGGATATCGGCGCATCGCAGATCAACGAGGCGATCCAGCAGCTCGACAAGGTGACGCAGCAGAATGCCGGTGCATCGGAAGAAATGTCGGCAACGTCGGAGGAGCTCGCCGCCCAGGCGGAGGAGCTGCAGGCCTCCATCGCCTTTTTCAAGGTCGACCAGGCCAATGCCCGCAAGGCCCAGGCTCCTGTCCACGCTCCGGTCCATCATACATCCGTGGCATCCAAGGCCAAACCTGTCGTCAAGGCACCGGCTGCCAGAGCGCCGGCCGCACGCACCGACAACAGCGTCGCCGCGCAGCAGGCTCGGCTCAAGGGCTTTACCCTCGACATGTCCATGGGTGGACCCGATGCGGATGACAATGATTTTCGCCAGAGCGCCTGAGCGCTTGGCCTGATGTCAACAAACACCGGCGCCGGAAGGCGCCGGTCAAAGGCCGGCAAATGCTACCGCCGGCCTCAAGAACCGGTTCCGGTTCGCGGAAGGGTGAATGTATCGGTCTTCGCGCATCAAGACGGCTCCCCGTCTGACATTTCAAATATCGAACCCTTCATCTCCAGGAGCTTTTCAGAGATGCGCTTTACCATCAAACTCAAACTGGCCCTCGCCTTCGGCTTCCTGATCCTCTTGTCGACCGGCATGTCCGTCCTCGCAATCATGAGCCTGTCTTCGCTCAACTCCGCCATCACCGATATCGTTCAAGGACCGGCCAACAATCTCCGCAACTCCGGCGATCTTTCCAGCGCCGTGCTGGATGCGATCCGCAATGAAAAGAATGCCATCCTCAACACCGATCCGCAGGCGATCGGCGGTTACATTGACGCCGTTCACGAGAAACAAGTCACGATCGAGCAGCTCGTCCAGAAGCTCGCCCAGGACCCGGCGATTTCCGACAAGGTTGCCGAGTTTTCCAAGCAGTATCCCGCCTGGAAGCAGATCGATGATCAGATCCTGAAGCTAGCGACTGAGAACACCGAGGAAAGCAATCGCAAGGCCGGCGCCCTCTCCATGGGTGAGGGACGCAAAGCAAGCGATCTGCTCCAGAATGCGCTCGAGACCGTCAACAAGGCAATTCTTGATGACTTGCATCAAACCGATCTGTCGACCAACGACCAATATGCGTCTGCGCGAAATCTGCTTCTGACGTCGCTTGGCATCATGTTCGTGATTTCTACGGTCGTTGCCATCTGGATCGCACTCGGCATCAATCGCGGCCTCAAGAAGATTCAGGCAGTCGCGGAAGGCGTTGCCATTGGCGACCTCAATCAGAATATTGAGATCAAGACCAATGACGAGATCAAGGACCTCGTCAACACCATCAACGTCATGACAGGCAATCTGCGCAACACCGCAACGATCGCTGACCAGATCGCCAATGGCGACCTGACGGTCAAGCCGAAGCCGATGTCGGAGAAGGATACTCTGGGCATTTCGCTCCAGTCGATGGTCGAACGTCTGCGCGGCGTCGTTGCCGATGCACTGTCGGCCTCCGACAACGTCTCGTCAGGCAGCCAGCAGCTCTCGGCCGGGTCCGAGCAGCTGTCTCAAGGTGCCACCGAACAGGCCTCTTCTGCCGAAGAAGCTTCCGCCTCGATGGAAGAGATGGCCGCCAACATCAAGCAGAATGCCGATAACGCTGCCCAGACGGAAAAGATCGCCCGCCAGTCCGCCAAGGATGCCGAGATCAGCGGCCAGGCCGTCGACCGCGCCGTCAACGCCATGCGCACCATCGCCGAGAAGATCTCCATCGTCCAGGAGATCGCTCGTCAGACCGACCTGCTGGCGCTCAATGCCGCCGTCGAGGCCGCACGCGCCGGCGAGCACGGCCGCGGCTTTGCCGTCGTCGCCTCCGAAGTGCGCAAGCTGGCGGAACGCAGCCAGGCAGCGGCCGCCGAGATCTCCAGCCTGTCCGGCGAGACCGTCACGGTCGCGACCGAAGCCGGCGACATGCTCTCGCGTCTCGTTCCCGATATCCGCAAGACCGCCGAACTGGTCGCCGAAATCTCGGCGGCCTGCCGCGAGCAGGATATCGGCGCATCGCAGATCAACGAGGCGATCCAGCAGCTCGACAAGGTGACGCAGCAGAATGCCGGTGCATCGGAAGAAATGTCGGCAACGTCGGAAGAACTTGCCGCCCAGGCGGAGGAACTGCAGGCTTCCATCGCCTTTTTCAAGGTCGATCAGGCCAATGCCCGCAAGGCCCAGGCTCCTGTCCACGCTCCGGTCCATCATACATCCGTGGCATCCAAGGCCAAACCTGTCGTCAAGGCACCGGCTGCCAGAGCGCCGGCCGCACGCACCGACAACAGCATCGCCGCGCAGCAGGCTCGGCTCAAGGGCTTTACCCTCGACATGTCCATGGGCGGGCCTGATGCGGATGACAACGACTTCAGGGAGAGCGCATAAATGGCTGCGACCAGCACCGAAGCGCAATATGTGACGTTCGGTCTCGGCGACGAGTGCTTCGCCGTGCCTGTCACGGTGGTCCGGGAAATCCTGGACCATCAGGACGCTTTTCGCATTCCGCATGGGCCGGACTATCTGCTCGGCCTCCGCGACGTGCGGGGTCAGGGCGTGCCGGTCATCGACCTGCGCATGCGGCTCGGCATGTCGCCCACCACGAAGACGCCGCACACACGCATCCTCGTGATCGACATCCCGATCGCAGAGAAGATCCTGACGCTCGGGCTCGTCGCCGATCGCGTCTTCGAGGTCACGGCCTTCAAGCATGAGGCAATCGAAAGCGCCCCCGATATCGGAGTGCGCTGGCCATCCGAATATATTGCCGGCGTCGTGCGCCGCGATGGCGGTTTCGTTGTCATCATCGATCTCGCAAAGCTCTTCTCATCGACCGACAAGGTGTCGCTGATGGGTGTGGGGATGGGCCAGAGAGCCTCCGAACTGGCTGCTGTTTGAGTAGGACGTAAAGTGGCGTTGCAGGATGTAAGAGACTACGGAGACCAGGGGCTGAGCCGGCGGAACTTCGACCAGCTCGCCCGCTATATCTACGACTATAGCGGCATCAAGATGCCGCCGGGCAAGCGCACGATGCTGGAAGGACGATTGCGCCGTCGGCTGCGGGCAACCGGAATCGGCGACCTCGACGATTATTGCGACTATCTATTCAAGCGCGGCGGCATCGATCGCGAAGCGATCCATCTGATCGATGCGGTCACGACCAACAAGACGGACTTCTTCCGGGAACCGAAGCATTTCGAGCATCTCGAAAGTGCCGCCGTTCCCGAGCTGCTTGCAGCGGGACACAGCCGCCTGAGGATCTGGAGTGCGGCCTGCTCCATTGGCGCGGAGCCCTACACGATCGCAATGGTGCTTGAGGACTATTGCGAAGCCCACGGCACACCCGAGTACAGCATCCTTGCGACCGATCTGTCGACCGATGTTCTTCGGGCGGCGCGCAGGGGCGTCTATCCCGCCGGGATGATCGAGCCCGTCGATCGGCCGCGGCGTCTGCGCTATGTCATGGAAGCGCGCGACCCGGAGCGCGGCGAAGTTCGCATTCACCCCAAACTGCGCGCGAGGATCGGCTTCGGCCGTCTCAATCTCATGGACCGCGCCTATGAAATCGGCGACAAGGTTCATATCGTCTTCTGCCGCAACGTTCTGATCTATTTCGACAAGCCGACACAGGAGAAGGTTCTTTCCAGGCTTTGCGAGAAGCTGGTGACGGGCGGCTTCCTCTATGTCGGCCATTCCGAGACGATCAGCGGCCTCAATCTGCCGGTCAAGCAGGTCGCCAATACGGTCTTCAGAAAGGTCTGACGCGCATGGCCAGGAAGATCCGTGTGCTCATCGTCGACGATTCTGCCAGCGTCCGGCAGGTCATGACGCAGGTCTTGTCTGCTGACCCTGACATCGAGGTCATGGGCGCCGCCTCCGACCCCTTCATGGCCGCAAAGAAGATCCAGGAAGAAATCCCCGACGTCATCACCCTCGATGTCGAAATGCCGCGCATGGATGGCATTACCTTCCTGCGCAAGCTGATGGCGCAGCGGCCGATCCCAGTCGTCATGTGCTCTTCGCTCACCGAGGCAGGTTCGGAAACCCTGATGCAGGCGCTGGAGGCAGGCGCCGTCGATATCATCCTCAAACCCAAAATCGCTGCCGCCGACCATCTGGCGGAAACCGCGTCGATGATCCGGGAAGCGGTCAAGGGTGCCGCCGCAGCACGGCTCGGCAGTACTCGCCGCCGCATTGTCACCGCGGCCGAGCCGACGGCCAAGCTGACGGCCGATGCCGTTCTGCCGCCGCCGAGTGGCCGGGCCATGGCCAAGACGACGGAGATGATCGTCTGCGTTGGAGCCTCCACGGGCGGCACCGAGGCGCTTCGCGAAATGCTCACGGCACTGCCGGCCAATACGCCCGGCATGGTCATCGTGCAGCATATGCCGGAAAAATTCACCGCCGCCTTCGCCAAGCGCCTGAACAGCCTTTGCGAGGTGGAAGTGAAGGAAGCCGAACACGGCGATGCGGTGCTGCGCGGCCATGTGCTGATCGCCCCCGGCGGCAAGCACATGCTCTTGGAGCGCCAGGGCGCGCGCTATGTCGTGGCGATCAAGGATGGCCCCCTCGTCTCCAGGCATCGGCCCTCCGTTGATGTGCTCTTCCGCTCGGCCGCACGCTCGGCAGCGGGAAACGCGATGGGTGTCATCATGACCGGCATGGGTGACGATGGCGCGCGCGGTATGAAGGAAATGCACGATGCCGGCGCCTTCACGGTGGCACAGGATGAGGAAAGCTCCGTCGTCTTCGGCATGCCCAAGGAAGCGATCGCCCATGGCGGTGTCGACAGAACCTTTGGGCTGGATCAGATCGCTCGCGAAATCCTGGCGGCCGATAAACGGCACTAGAGCCTTTTCGCTTTTCTTCGAATCGCGCTAACGCCCTATCTTCTTGTTTTTACGCAGTTCCAGACGCAAAACCGCTTCGCACTTTTGCTGTAACTGCTTTAGCGATTACGGCATCCCCGCGTCGGCCCCGTCCTCGTTCCAAATGGTTTGTTAACCATAAATGCGTAACGATCTCAGCTAAGCCATGACAGCTGCACGCCTACCCATTGCGTTGCCCATACGATCACATCAGGGAGCTCTCATGGCCGTTTTGACCTTTGCCAACACCAAGGGCGGCGCCGGCAAGACCACTGCCGTCGTCATCATTGCCTGCGAACTCGCCCGAATGGGCTTTTCGGTGGCCGTCCTCGATGCGGATCCGCAATTGTGGATCTCCAAATGGTACGAGCGGCTGGGCGAAAGGGCACCTCCTTCGCTTTCCGTGATGCCCTACGTGACAGCGGCCAATCTCGGTCAGCATGCGCGCAAGCTTCGCGGCGAGGTCGATTTCCTGCTCATAGACCTGCCCGGCGCCCGCAGCCCGCTGCTGGCGCAGGCACTCGGCTATTCGAACTATGTGCTCATTCCCGTGCAAGGCTCCGCCATGGATGCGGAAGGCGCTACCAACGTCATCGAGCTGCTGCAGTATCTGGAGGATCGGGCTGATATCCGCATCCCGTATTCGGTGGTTTTGACGCGCGTCAACCCAATGGTCACCACACGCGCGCTGCAATCGGTAAAGGAGCTGCTGTCGAGCCGACGCGTCCATGTGATGTCCACGCCGATCATCGAGCGCGCCGCTTATCGGGAAGTCTTCGGCTATGGCCAGACCCTTTATTCGATCGATCCCGAAACGGTGAGCAATCTCGACAAGGCGCAGCAGAATGCCCAAACACTTGCCCAGGAAGTTCTGCGCCGCATCCTGCCCTATAGCGGCCGCGTAACCACACAGGCGAAAACAGACGGATACAAGCTGTCGGCCTGACAAGTCCGATCCGCTGATACTGCCTGCTGCATTGGCCACAAAATTTACGTGAGAAAAGATTTTTCATTGACGGGTAGAACTAGCCTACCTAGGCTCCCATTTGGCGGAGAGTTTCCAAGACCCCGCCAATGGGGAGGATATCTTGGGACAGAAGCTTGAAGGCAAGGTCGCGCTGGTCACCGGCGCAAGCTCCGGTATCGGGCGCGCAATCGCATTGGCGCTTGGTGAAGAGGGAGCGAAGCTCGCACTCGTCGGCCGTTCCGCCGAAAGGCTGCAGGCGGTCGCAGACAAGGCTGACGGTGACGCGCTGGTGCTGCCGGCGGATCTCACCGAACCGGATACCGTCAAGAAGGTCGTCGATGCAGCGACAGAGCGTTTCGGCCGGATCGATATTCTCCTGCCCAATGCTGGCCTCTACATTCCGGGCGATGTTGCCGAAGGCGATCCCGACGCCTGGGATGAGCTCATTTCCATCAACGTCAATTCAGTCTTCCGGCTGGCTCGCGCCGTGCTGCCAGGCATGATTGCCCAGGGCGGCGGCCAGATCGTCGTCACCTCCTCGGTGTCCGGGCACCAGGCCATCCATTGGGAGCCGATCTATTCGGCATCCAAGCATGCGATTCAGGCTTTCGTACATGGGCTGCGACGGCAAACCATGAAGCACAATATCCGCGTTGGCTCCGTGGCGCCCGGCGTCGTGCTGAACGAGCTCTGGGGCTATACCGATCCTGCCGCTATCGATGCCAAGGTTGCGGCGCGCGAGGGCTTGAGGTCGGAAGATGTGGCTGATGCCGTGCTCTTCATGCTGACGCGACCCGCCAATGTCACCATCCGCGATCTGGTGATCCTGCCGCAGACCCAGGATATCTGAACCTTGCCCGAATTCGACTATATCATCGTCGGTGGCGGTGCGGCGGGTTGCGTGCTGGCTAATCGCCTGAGCGAAGATCCAGCCATACGCGTCTGCCTGGTCGAGGCGGGCATGGACCGCAATGCACGGAAACCCATTGTGCGCATTCCGCTCGCGATGGTCACCTTCATGGCGCCGGCGCTCGCCTTTCTCGGCGGGCCGAAATTCATGTCATGGTTCGAAACCGAACCCGAACCCGGTCTGCAGGGCCGCTCGATCGCTCTGCCGCGTGGCAAGGGCACCGGAGGTTCGACGAATGTCAACGGTCAGATCTTCATCCGCGGCCAGCGCGAGGATTTTGACCATTGGCGCGACCTCGGCAATCCGGGCTGGGGTTATGACGACCTGCTGCCCTATTTCCGTAAACTGGAGCGCTTCGAGATCCTGGCCGAGCCTGGCTCCGCAAAGCACATTCGCTTCGGCAACAAGCCGCTTGAGAAGCAGATCGACCCAGCCTATCACGGCACGAACGGACCGCTGAACATCGCGCCGCTGCGCAGCGTCAATCCGATGGCGGAAGTGTTTCTGAAGGCCGCGCAAGAGGCTGGCCATCCCCTCAACGCCGATTTCAACGGCGCGCGACAGAATGGTGTCGGCCTCTATACGTTCACACAAAAGAACGGTGAGCGCGTCACTGCAGAAGGCGCCTATCTCGACCCGGTGCGACATCGGCCGAACCTCACCGTGATGGGCGAAACCGAGGTAACGCGCGTCGTGTTCGATGGCCGAAAGGCATCCGGCATTGCCTTTCGAAGAAATGGGGAGAACGGCAGGCTCGACGGCCGCGAAATCATCTTATCTTCCGGCTCCTTCGTGTCGCCGCATCTGCTGATGCTATCGGGCATCGGCAGCGCCAAGGAGCTTGCTCGCCATGGCATTCCTGTCATCGCCGACCTGCCCGGGGTCGGTGAGAACCTGCAGGATCATCTCGACGTCACCATCGAATATCGCGCGAAATCCATCGCGCCCTACGGCGTCTCCTGGCGCGCCTTGCCTCGCAATGTCGGCCATGTCCTTAACTGGGTTTTTACCAAACGCGGCCTCTTCTCCTCGACCACAGGCGAAGGCGGGGGCTTCATCTCGACAGATCCTGAAAGCGACCGGCCCGATATCCAGCTCTTCTTCTGCACCGGCCGGGCCAATACGCAGGCCGCATCGGGCTTCACCGGCCATGGCTTCCTCATGCATGTCTGTCAGCTGCGGCCCGGGAGCATCGGTCGCGTCGCCCTGAAGAGCGCCGATCCCAACGAGAAGCCCTCGATTCTCTATAATTTCTTCCGCGGTAACAGCACCATGGACGTGCTGCGCAAGGGTATCCGGCTAGCACGCCAGATCACGGCGCAGGCTCCGTTCACATCACATCTGGACGCCGAGATAGACCCAGGGCCAGATATCGAAAGCGATGGCGCGCTCGACGCCTTCATCCGCGAGCGGGTCGGCACGCTGTTTCATCCCGTCGGCACCTGCGCCATGGGACGCGGAGAACGATCGGTCGTCGACCCCGCTTCCATGCGGGTGCATGGTGTCGAGGGCCTGCGCGTCGTCGACGCCTCGATCATGCCGAGCATCGTTTCGGCCAACACGGTCGCGGCCACCTATTGCCTTGCCGAAAAGGCCGCAGACCTGATCCGCGCGACCGATGCTAATCGCATTCCCACTTAGGAAACACCGCCGTCTTACCGACCCACATTGCCGGCGCGCGGCGTACGGAAATCTCACGCCTTGACATGCACGGCATGGCCGCAAACATGGCGCGGCTGCTATTTGCCGATCGACTCAAACAGGTAGTTCTGAAAGATGCGCTTCTCCCTCCTGCTCCCATTGCTCGCCTCCCTCACGCCCCTCACCGCCGCCGCGGCCGCGGCCGGGACGCCATGTACCGATCTCATTGAGGGGAGTGCGGTGATCCAGCATGCCGACGGCTTTGCCATTTCCGACCTGCATGATGGCTGCGCGGTTACGAATGGCCTGTTCAAATCCGGCAGCAGAGTGGGATGGACCTTCGAACGCGCCGAGTTCAAGGGAGACGGATTAGCCGACTTCCTCAAGTCCATCGCAAGCAAGCCCGACCATCTGCCAACCTGGGGGCGATTCTCGGTCGAGGGCGTGCGTTTCACGCCGATGCTCGACAACGCCATGGCGAATTACATTACGACGGTCCAGCAATGGCCGATGGAGATGTCCGGCGCCTTCCGTTTCGATCCCAAGGATGGTTACCTGGATATTCAGGAGCTGGAGCTCACCAATCTGCGCCTCGGCAAAGCTTCGCTCTCGGCCGAGCTGAGCTTGCCCAAAAATGCAGGCATGCCGGCTCTGATGCAAAATGGATCGGCCGGTCTCACCCATCTGCGCTTCCGGCTCGATAATATAGGACTGTTCGAGGGCATGGCCGTGCCGTCACTGGCTGCCTTTCTGCAGCAGATGACAGGTTCGGAAGATCCCGCCCAAGGCATGAACCAGTTGCGTGATACGACGGCCACCGCGCTGCAGGCTCTGCCCGACAGCCGTATCGATGCCGAATCGAAAAAGGCGCTGCTGCGTTTCGTACAGGATCTGCCGCACCCGACAGGCTTCTTCACGCTCGACCTTGCTTTTGACAAGCCGCTGCCGATCGGCACCCTCGGTCTGGACACGGCACAACTCGCGCAAACAGCGCTGGCGAGCGCGAAGATCTCCGTCAGCTACAAGGCTCGCTGACGTCTGGCACCCGGCGTCGGTCAAACCGACTTCACCTCGCCGCCGTCCATACGCAGGGCCGAGCCGGTCATCCAGCGCGCTCCTGGCGAGACCAGGAAAGCCATCAGCTCTGCGATCTCTTCCGGCTCGCCATAGCGGGCAATTCCCGCTTCCCGCGGGAACTTGGCGGTCGCTTCTTCGACGGTCATATCGTGCAGAGGCGCCCAATGTTCGAGATAGGACCGTCGCCTCCCGGTCATGACCGGGCCGATCAGGACGCTGTTGACCTGAACGCCATCGGCAATGCCGCGATCGGAAAAGGCTTTTGCCAGGGCGATGATTGCGGCATTGATCGTGCCGACGGCTGCATAAGCTGCCTTGGGAAAGATGGCCGAATTGCCTGACATCAGCACCACCGAACCGCGCGTCTTCTTCAGTGCCGGCCAGGCGGCAATCGTCAGCCGGCGTGCGCCGTGCAGCTTCAAAGCCAAGCCATCGTCCCATTGCTGATCCGTCATGTCGAAAAGGTCGATCTGTGGGACCGCACCGGCAATGTTCAGAAGCGCATCGATCCGGCCGAAGGCGGACAAAGTCTCATCAACGACGCTTTGGGTGGCTGCCGGTTCGGCAAGATCGGCGTCGATGACAAGCACTCTGCTGCCAGCCGCCTCGGCGGCCTTGGCCGTATCCTCCAGTTTTTCCTTATTACGGGCGACAAGAACCAATGCACCGAAATCTCGTGCAAGACGGATAGCGGTCGCCCGCCCAATTCCCTGGCTTGCACCGGTGATGATGGCGACGGTGTCGGGCATGATGTTCCTCCTAACATTGAAAGTAAGCAGGCACTCTGCCGCGACGATCCATCGCCGGCGCGGCAGAACTTGGCGTTAGCCAAGGAAAGCGCGAATTTCGACTGCGATCTCAGCCGCGTGCGTTTCAAGGGCAAAGTGGCCGGTGTCGAGAAGCTTGACGATCGCCTCGGGAATGTCCCGGCTGTAAGCCTCGGCACCGGGCGGCAGGAAGAACGGATCATGCTTGCCCCAAATCGCCAGCAGACGGGGCTTATGGGTCCGGAAGTAATTCTGGAAGGTCGGATAGAGCGCGACGTTGCTCTTGTAGTCGCCGAAAAGATCGAGCTGTACGTTTTCCGCGCCCGGGCGGGCCAAATAATAGCTGTCGAGCGTGTAACCGTCCGGAGAAACCTTGTTCGCATCCGGAACGCCATGCGTGTATTGCCACGCCGTCGCCTCCGGCGTGAGCGCCGCCTTCAGTGCATTTCGGTTTTCCTCGGAGGCTTCGCGCCAGTAGGCCTGGATCGGATTCCACTCCTCACTCAGACCCTCCTCATAGGCATTGCCGTTTTGCGAGATGATCGCCGTGATCCGCTTCGGATGCTTCACAGCCAGGCGAAAGCCGGTCGGAGCGCCATAATCGAAGACATAGATGGCATAGCGGTCGAAACCGACGATTTCGGTGAAGCGGTCGATCGTCTCGGCGATGCTGTCGAACGTGTTGCTGCCTTTCGGCGCATCGGAATGCCCGAAGCCCGGAAGATCCGGCGCGATGATGTGATAACGATCGGCCAGCAGCGGGATGAGATCGCGGAACATGTGGCTGGAAGTCGGAAAGCCGTGCAGGAGCAGCAGCTTGTCCGACCCTGGAGAGCCGGCCTCGCGGTAGAAGACCTTGACGCCTTCGACATTGACGGTGCGATAGCTGATATCAGTCATGATAAGGCCCTTTCATAACCTTTCTAATTACACTTATAGAGTTACAAATCGAGGATTCAGACAGTGGCGGCGGCGTCTTGGATAATGTCGACAATGGCGCCCGGCGCCGTGACCATCGGCATATGATCGGCCGGGACGGAGCGCTGCTTCGCCTTCATGCGGGCTGCCATGAAGCGCTGATTGTCGACCCGGATCATTCGGTCCTCCTCGGCGATCAGGAACCAGATGGGGCGGTCCTTCCAGAGCGGGCGGGCGACGGGGACGGTGATGCATGCCGGTGAGATCGGCCGTTGCGAGGCAGCCAATACCGCGAGTTCATCGGCCTTGGCATTCTGTGCAAAGGCGGCCGCGAATGCGCCACGCGGAAGGTAGATCAGCCCGTGGCCGTCGGGCGCCAGTTTCGGCGCCTGCGCGTGCGGCTCGCCGCGATGGAAGACGTCGGCGACCGTCTCGCCCTCATCCGGCGCAAGTGCAGCAATATAGACCAGGGCCGTTACTTTTTCGCCGCGAACAGCTGAGATAACCGCGCCGGCATAGGCGTGGCCGACCAGGATCACCGGTCTCGTCGTCCGCTCCAGGGTGCGTTCGAGCGCGGCGACATCCTCGTCAAAGGAAGTCAACGGCAATGGAGCGGCAGTTACCGAAAAGCCGGTGGCGGCCAGCGGCGCGATCACTTTTGCCCAACCCGACCCATCCGCCCAGGCACCATGGACAAGAACAATATCTGCATTTTGCGACGACATCAGCTTTCTCCCTGTGGCCCGAAATCCGTAACCATTCAAATGACGGCAATAGGGTTACGCTCGACATGCGTAACTTGTCAAGAGGCCTTTGACGGGTTATATGTCGATCGTGTTTTCGAATGGCCATCCGACATTCTTGTCGACGGCCGGAAAGGGAGTAGTCCATGGACAACCACTCGCCCGCCATCTTCGTCGGCGATACGCTGGGACTGGATTTCCTCAATTCGGTCGCAACGCCGGTGGATGTGCCGATCGACTGGATTGACGATGGGGAGGGCTTGCTTCGCTGGCTGGAACAGGCGGGCCTAGTGCCTCGTGAGACGCTCGATGTCATGCGCGAACGGGCGCTGCCCGGCGAACTCGACAAGGTCGCCGATCAGGCAAGAAACCTGCGCGAATGGTTCAGGGCTTTCGTAAACTCCCACAAGGGAAAACCGCTCACATCGGATGCTTTGAGCGATCTGGAGCCACTGAATCGCCTGCTGGAACGCGACGAAGGTTTTGGTCGGATCGTCGCAAGACCATCCGGCGGAGAAGGGCTCGGTTTTCAGCCGATGCGGAAATGGCGGTCACCGGAATCGCTGCTATTGCCGATCGGCGAAGCGCTGGGGCGTTTTGTCTGCACCGAGGATTTCTCCGATGTGAAAGCCTGCGAAGGCCACGCATGCACCTTGCTCTTCGTCGACCACACGCGCGGTCACCGCAGACGCTGGTGCAGCATGGCGATGTGCGGCAATCGCGCCAAACAGGCGGCGCATCGGCACCGGCTCAAGCAGAGCTGACACCAGTCCTGCAAAAGATAGGGGTTTTGCAGGAACCATGAAATCAGCCGGAGCTAGGCGCAGCTCGCTCCGGCCTGATCATCGCTAAAGTCGGGCCGAAGGGCAACTATCGGCTCAGGCCGGGTCTTCCCTGTGAAGATCGTGAATGGCGACGGCATCGTCGCTGAAGGGTGGCAGCAGCCAGTCGGTATGGCGCAGCGTGCGCTTGGTATCTTCGAGGCCCATGTCCCAATGCTCGCGCATCGATGTGCCCGAGAACTCGTAATCCTTGGCGTGACCTTCGTAATTCTTGTGCTGATAGATCAGATGCACGATGTTGACGACGCCGGCATCGGAATAATCCGCAATCAGCTCTTCTTCTTCCGGTGTCAGCTGATCCTTCGGAACACGCTTCAACGCACCCAGGAGCTTCATCTTCAGCCCGTGAATTCGCTTGAAGTTGTCGGTGTTCTGCCGCGTGCGGCTCGAATACATGATGTCCTTGTGACGCGACAGGACATCCGGCATGCTGCGCGGCAGGACGCCGCGGGCGCTGAAGAGATCCACCTGGAAGACCAGCGAACTGCGGTCTTCTTCCTGATCGAGCAGATATTGCAGCGGCGTGTTGGAGACGATGCCGCCGTCCCAGTAATATTCGCCCTCGATGCGGATGGACGGCAAGGCGGGTGGCAGGGCGCCGCTCGCCATGATGTGCTCAGGGCCGATGCGAATGTTGTCGGTGTCGAAATAGACAAAGTTGCCGGTGCGCACATTCACCGCGCCGACACTGAAACGCTTCTTGCCGTCATTCAGCACGTCGAAATCGATGAGCATCTCCAGAGTCTTCTTGAGCTCTGCCGAGTCATAGAAGCTAGTGGCGCCCTCTGCGCCCGGC
Source organism: Rhizobium sp. 11515TR (assembly GCF_002277895.1). Taxonomy (NCBI): domain Bacteria; kingdom Pseudomonadati; phylum Pseudomonadota; class Alphaproteobacteria; order Hyphomicrobiales; family Rhizobiaceae; genus Rhizobium; species Rhizobium sp. 11515TR. The sequence goes on from NZ_CP022999.1 coordinate 1,075,320, forward strand.
AGTTCGAACCAGGGATTGGGAAAGCGCGGCTTGAAGAAGCCGGGCTGGCCCATGGTCATCGTCATCCAGGAACTGGTGCGATTACGGATATCGCGGAAGAAATCACCTTCGGGCGTATAGGCCCAGATCTTGCGGCCGGAAATGATCTGCCAGAACTGCTCCAAACGCTGCAGGCGCCGGCTGGGCTCGTTGCCGGCGATGATCGCGGCATTGACCGCGCCGATCGACACACCCGAAAGCCAGGTCGGCTCGCAACCCGCTTCGGCAAGCGCCTGATAGACGCCGGCCTGATAGGCGCCGAGCGCCCCGCCCCCTTGGAAAACCAGGGCGACGCGATCATATTGCGTGGCAATTTCCGGGATGGTCGGGGCTGCGGCCTTGGTGTTTCGTTCAAGCACGGTCCGTCTCCAGCATGAAATAGCAATGAGGTTTGGTTATCTGCGCTCTGCCAGATAGTCGTGAACGACTTCGCCGAGGCCGAGCGTCAGATCGGCGGTGAAATGAACCGCGGAAACCACTTCCAGCACAGGCAGCCGTGCGACGTCGGCCATGACATGCGGCCGAAGATCGAGGGCAGCCGGCGAAGTCCAGGCTTCCTTGATGGTGATATCGGTCAAGTAATAGCGCACAAGCTCGCAGATGCGCGGGGTGGCATCGACATGCGGCACGATCTTGATCAGGAAGTTAGGTTCCGAGAGAGCGGATAGAAGCGGTCCCTGGTCGATCGGCTTGTGCTTGTAACCCATCGTCCCCGTAGCACAGAGAACGCTGCCGTAATGCAGCGTGCCGACGATGACCTCGCCCTCGTTGACGATCTTCGGGCTGGCGAGCTTCTTCGGAAAGCCCCAGATCTCGCGGCCACCGGTGATCGGCGCATCGTCATCGAGATACATGGAGTGAACATAGCCGCCCTTCTGCCCGCGATAGGTAACCGGGATGACCTGCCCGGTCTCGGTATAATCGCCGAAGCCAGTGGAATCCGGCATGCGGATGAATTCGTATTTCACCAGCGGCTCGTCGATTTCGAGCGGCGCGGGCACGACCGCCTCAAGCGCTTCGCGCGAGGTCCGGTAGGTGATGATGATGTATTCGCGATCGAAGAACCGATAGGGCCCGGGAGGATAGGAGGGGTTGGTCAGCGGCATCGCATAGGCATGCTTGAGAATGTCTTCGACCTTCATCGTATATTCCGTCGTTGGAGGAAATCGCCGGTACCGGAGCGAAAACTTGCATGGTTGCATGACAGTGAAGTGTCAGCTGTCGAAGGGTTGCGGCGAGAGGCGAAACCGCACTGTTATCAAAGCGACATACGAGGCTGGCAGTGTGCGCTCATCTCAGCCTTTTCCATTTACTCAACCATGTCATAGACATTGCAGGAGTTGCATCATGGGTTCGTTGACTTCGAAGAATGCGCTGGTCACCGGTTCGACGAGCGGCATCGGGCTTGCGATCGCCCGTGCCTTTGCCGCCGAGGGCGCGAACGTGACGATCAACGGCCTTGGCGATGCCGATGCGATCGAAAAGGAACGCGCTGGCATCGAAGCCGATTTCGGCGTGAAGTGCCGCTACTCCGCCGCCAATATGATGAATGGCGAAGAAGTCACTGCCATGGTGCGTGAAGCCGAGGAAGCCTTCGGTAGCCTCGATATTCTCGTCAACAACGCCGGCATCCAGTTCGTCGCTCCGATCGAGGAATTTCCCGACGACAAGTGGGAAGCGATCATCCGCATCAACCTGCTTGCCGCCTTCTACGCCATCAAGGCCGCCATCCCCGGCATGAAGGCGCGCAAATGGGGCCGCATCATCAATACGTCCTCGGCGCATGCCCTCGTCGCCTCGCCTTTCAAGTCTGCATATGTTTCGGCCAAGCACGGCATTACCGGTCTCACCAAAACGATCGCACTGGAAGCCGCTCAGAACGGCGTGACCGTCAACTCCATCGCGCCCGGCTATGTCTGGACGCCGCTCGTCGAGAAGCAGATCCCCGAGACCATGAAGGCACGCAACATGACGGAAGAGCAGGTCAAGCATGACGTGCTTTTGGCCGCCCAGCCGACGAAGGAATTCGTGACCGTCGACGAAGTGGCTGCCATTGCTGTCTTTCTCTGCGGCGATGCCGCCAAGCAGATTACCGGCACGACGCTTTCCGTCGACGGCGGCTGGACTGCCGAATAATACCGAAGCCACGGCCGGCACATGCTTGAGCCGGGTGCCGGCTCTCTGCAGCCCCAGGATTGCGGAGACAAGATGAAAATAGCGCAGGAGGCACACAATGACCGAAGAGAACCAGGACCCGTTCAGCCGCATCAAGGATGAGATCGTCGACAGCTTCGACGAAGAGCTGGAGATGCAGCTCGAAGAGGATCGGCTCGACGAGCTGGTCGCCGAGGGCCTCATCAGCGAGAGCGAGGCGACGCTTGACCGGCGGGTCTATTTCCGCGAGCTTTTCCGCCTCCAGCATGAGCTCGTGCGCCTGCAGGATTGGGTGCAATACAAGAAACTCAAGGTCGTCGTGCTGTTCGAGGGCCGCGATTCCGCCGGCAAGGGCGGCGCCATCAAGCGTGTCACCCAGCGCCTCAACCCGCGCGTCTGCCGCGTGGTCGCACTCCCCGCTCCGACCGAACGCGAGCGGCACCAGTGGTATTTCCAGCGCTATGCCGCACACCTGCCGACGGCAGGCGAAATGGTGCTGTTCGATCGCAGCTGGTATAACCGCGCCGGTGTCGAACGCGTCATGGGCTTCTGCTCGCCTGAGGAGCTGGAAGAGTTCTTCCGCTCCGTACCGGATTTCGAGCGCATGCTGGTTCGCTCCGGCATCATTCTCCTGAAATACTGGTTCTCGATCACCGATGAGGAACAGGAATTCCGCTTCAACATGCGCATCCAGGACCCGCTGAAGCAGTGGAAGCTTTCACCGATGGACCTGCAAAGCCGCGTGCACTGGGAAGAGTACACCAAGGCCAAGGAAGAGATGCTGGAGCGCACCCATATTCCGGAAGCGCCGTGGTGGGTCGTCCATGCCGTCGACAAGAAGAAGGCGCGCCTCAACTGCATCGCCCATCTTCTGGGCCAGATCCCCTACGAAAGCGTACCGAAGCCGGAAATCGTGCTGCCGGAACGTATGCGCAATGCAGACTATCACCGTACGCCGGTCCCGCCGGAGATGTATGTGCCCGAAATCTACTGATCAGGGACCGATGAGGGGTCCGCCTCCGGCGGGCCCCTCGAATTACTTGAAAAACGAAATCGCGCTAATTCCGCCAACCGGCAAGCCGGGCCGGCTCAAGGTCAGGCTGAGCGATAGGCCCATTCGGATATCGCTCCCAAGCCCAGCCGCTGTAGAAGCTCATAGGCAACCCTCCGGTTGATGGGATTGTGCAGCCTGAGGACTTTCGAGCCGAGAAAATCCATCTCCGCGTGCTCGAACGGCAGAAGATGCCGTGCCTGGTCAAGCGCGGCTCGATAGAGCTCATGAAAGTCGCGTCGGCAGACATAGGTCTTATACTTCGTCATGCAGAAGGCGGCAAAGGTATCGCTGTTTCTGCGCAGAAAATCCGAAACGCCGACCGTGACCTCCGGCCAGGCGGGATTGAACGTATCGTCGAAGGCGATGATGCCGTGATCGGCCAGTACGCTCTTCGCCAACCGGCTGTCGGCAACGATGTGGCGAAGCAAATGTCCTCCATCGATACTGAAAAAACGAACCTGCCCAACCCTATCGATGATGGCCTGCGGATCGAGCCCGGTGCTATCGCCTGTTATGACAAGGTCCTCATCAACGGGAATGCCCAGTGATCTTCCGTTGTCAAGGAAGCGTTGATATTGCGCACCATCCGCTTCTATGTCGAAAAGGTCGATCGCAAGCACATTGTCGTCGGGTGCACTGATCTTGCGCAACAAAAAATAGGACCGCCCGTAATAGACCCCGATTTCGGCGAGACCGCCGTAAAGTTTCTCCTGTCTTTGCTTTTCGATCAAAGACAGGAAGACAAGCGCATCCGGTGGGTCGATGTAACCATCGATTTTCTGAAGATCGCGAAACACAAATTTTCGAACGCCCGATTTCAAATGTAAACCTCATTGGTTTTCTTCATGCATTTCGCCTCCGCCTGCTCATCGGTTAGAACCGGTCGATCAAGAAACGCCCCATTTCTGCATGACCGCGACAGCGAAGCCGGAAGCTCTCGAAAATTGGGGTGGTAGGGCGTCACGGCGAGCGCCACTCACGGATATAGCGACCTTTCTGTCGTATTCCGGATAGTCATGCGCTAGTTGGATAGTCCGACCTATATTGGGCCAGTACCGAACCGCATCGCAGATGATGACGAATTGCGAGCCGGCATCCTAAGTGATGTATAATGTGAGTCTAAAATTCACATCATCGGCCGAGGAGACCGTCATGACTGCGCCGCATCCGTCCAAAACGCATATCGGCAACCACCCCCTCCATCCCGAAACACAGATGCTGAATTACGGCTACGATCCGGAGCTATCCGAGGGCGCGGTTAAGCCGCCTGTTTTCCTGACCTCGACCTTCGTCTTCAAATCGGCAGAGGACGGGCGCGATTTCTTCAATTACATCTCCGGCCGCACCGAGCCGCCGGCGGGCACGGGGGTGGGTCTCGTCTATTCACGCTTCAACCACCCGAACAGCGAAATCGTCGAGGATCGCCTTGCCGTTTATGAAAAGGCAGAAAGCGGCGCCCTGTTTTCCTCCGGCATGTCGGCCATCGCGACCGCCCTTCTCACCTTTACACGCCCGGGCGATGCGATACTGCATTCGCAGCCGCTTTATGGCGGCACGGAAACGTTGGTCGCCAAGACATTCCTCAATCTCGGAGTAACCGCCGTCGGCTTCGCCGATGGCGTCAACGAAAACTCGGTGACAGCAGCTACCGAGGAGGCCATGGCCAAAGGTCGTGTCTCGGTCATTCTCGTGGAAACGCCTGCCAACCCCACGAACAGCCTCGTCGATATCGCCATGATCCGCCGCATTGCCGATGCGATCGGCAGGAAGCAGGGACACACGCCGATCATCGCCTGCGACAATACCCTGCTCGGCCCTGTCTTCCAGCGGCCGATCGAACATGGCGCGGATATTTCCCTCTACTCGCTGACCAAATATGTCGGCGGCCATTCCGATCTGATCGCGGGCGCCGCCCTCGGCTCCAGAGCCATCATCAAACAGGTGAAGGCGCTGCGCGGAGCGATCGGCACTCAGCTCGATCCGCATTCCTGCTGGATGCTCGGCCGGTCGCTGGAAACGCTGCAGATCCGCATGGAGCGGGCAAACAGCAATGCCCGGGCGGTCGCCGATTTCCTGCGGGACCATCCGAAGGTCGAGCAGATCCACTATCTGCCCTACACGGATCCGTCCTCGGCAACGGGCCGTACCTTCGCTGCCCAGTGCAGCGGCGCGGGCTCCACCTTCTCCTTCGACATCAAGGGTGGCCAGCCGGCATCATTCAAATTCCTGAACGCGCTGCAGATCTTCAAGCTCGCCGTCAGCCTCGGCGGCACGGAATCGCTCGCTTCCCATCCGGCAACGACGACGCATTCCGGCGTACCTATGGATGTACGCCACCGCATCGGCGTGCTGGAGTCGACGATCCGCCTGTCTATCGGGATCGAACATCCCGACGATCTGATCGCCGACCTCGCCGCTGCCCTCGACGCCGCTTGAGACGACACACGACAGATCAGCCGCGGACGGTCAGAAGATCGCCTCGCAAGCGAAGCGACCAAACTCTGGTGAGGGAGCGCCTAAAGACATTATCGCGATCTGAGCTGGGCAATCGAGAGCATCAGATCCGCGCTCATGCCAATCCCCGATCCGCGCGTCAGGATGGCGGATGCGGCGGAGGTCGTATTCCCGCCATTTGCCGCATCATAGACGGCCGAGAAGCGCTTGAGCAGGTTGCTCACCTTGCTGGCATCATGCAAGTCCTTGACCGGGAATAGCTTTTCAAGCATCGCCGCCTGGCGGGTCACATCCATGTTCGACATGGACGCGGGCAGCGAATAAGTCGTCTTGATTACATTGTAGAGCGCCGGATCCGACATGATATCGTAGACGGAATTGACCTGCGGCGCCTTGCGCTGGAAATAGAGAGCGAGACGGACGCCTTCGTTGGAGCTTCCCTGCTGCGTCTCCAGGGTCTGATGAAGATAGAGATCGTTGGTGGCGAGACGCGCGCCCTTGTTCTGTCCTGGCTCGATCTTGGCTGTGGTCAGATTTCCCTTGGCGTCGAAATTGAAGGCATTCACCATCGCCTTGAACTGCTGGCCTGCCTGCGTGTTCAGAAAGCCCTTGGCATCCTCGGGATCCGCAGTGAAGGCCTTCTTCAAGGTATTCTTGTCGACCGACTTGGGATCGATATTGTTCGCAACGAGGATAAATTCCGTCAGCTTCTTGTCAGCCAGGAGTTCGTCGACCGTCTTGATCTTGGCGATCGACTTGCTGAATTCGGTCGCTGCGTCCTTCGCATCCTTGACCGCCTTGTCTCGCATCTCGCCGGTCAATCCGAAGGTCTTCGACTTCGAATAAGCGGAAATCAGGCTGTTGATCGAGGTCTGGGACAAGGCCGCGACCGGCGCTCGCAGATTGCCCTCACTGTCGAAATTGAAAGCCTTGGCAAGCCCGACGAATCTGTCGTCTTTCAGCGAATTGACATAGCTCTTGCTATCATAGGGATCGCTTTCCAGGATCTTGCGCAACTGATCTCTGGAGACCTCATTCTTGCCAATCCCAAAGGCGCGAAGCGCCATGTCCTCCACGGTTGGAAGATTCTTGTTCTTGGTATCGTTGGCGGCAAAAAAGTCCGCGATCGTCTTTATCTCGCCGACCGCGCTCTTGTAGTGTTTTTCCGCATCGTCGAACAGGTTCTGTTTGGCATCTTTCGCCTGGTTCAAATATTTGGCCGAGATGTCGGCGATGGCTTGCGGCGTCTGCGCCGGCTGATTGGCGGGCAGCGTACCATCGGATGCAAACTGAAAGTGCGAAACCATATCCGCCATTCCAGTCACGGCGGCATAATCGGAATTCGTAAAAGCGAGGTTGAACTGGACCGGAGTGAGCTTGGGATTCAGGTTGAATGCGGTCTTTATGTAGGAAAACAGCCTGTTGTCGCCGGTTATGTCGCTGAGCGACTGAACTTTCGTGATCGTCTGACGATAGTAATCGTCATTGCTGGCGGCCACAGCCGGGCTCAACAGGCTCGGGACCATGCTGTCATACCGCGAGATCATGGCCTCCTTCTGCTCAGCGGTCTGCGCGGTTGCGCCGGAAAGCGTTCCGTCGGCATTGAAGCTGAACTGCGACGCGATCAGCTTGTATGTCGGCTGCAGCGATGCCGTCGAGAAATTGCTCGCCGTGTTGACGAAGCTGTTCGGGTCGTTGACATCGCTGGTCAGAACCGACTTCAGGAACGCCTTCGAAATATTGTCCGGGTTTAAACCGTGCGCCCGCAGGATATAGTCCGTCATTCTGCTGCTGTTGACGATGTCGTCGACGTTCGACACCTTATCGATCCAGCTATCGTAGAACTTGCTTTCCTTCTTGGCCAAAGCCGTTTCATTGGCGAAGGATTGCTCATAGAGCCCGATCGTATCGCTCTTCTGTGAATCGCTCTGGGCCGATTGATTTTTTGACGTGCCGCCGAAATTGAAAGCGGCAGCGAATTGCCGGTAACGGCTATCCGTCAGCTTGTTTGCAAAGCTGCTCGTGTCGCTCAGGTTGCTGGTCAGGACCTTTTTCATGAAGGCCTTGGCGTAGGTCATGTCCTCGAGGCCATAGGCCTTCATCGCATAGCTATACAGCTTGTAGTCGCTCAGAAATTCATCGACATTCTTAATCTTGCCGATATGCGCATCGTAATATTGCTGGTCACTTTTGACCGTCGCCTGTTTGGCGATGCGCGCAAGCGTCGATGCCATGTCCCTTGTCGCGGACACGTAGCCGAGATACGTCGAAATCATAGATCGCCCCCACAGCGCAGTTCATCGATATTCGCCCCGCATGGACTATCGCAACCAGACCTTGCGCGAGACTAGATCGGCAATCTATGGGCCTAATTTCCCAGAATCGTATCCATGTCCGGCAAGGCAGACGTTTCTGTCGGAAATATCGCATCCGGCAACCAGTTCTGAGACAATCCCGAAAGCGTCCGCCGTCAAGGCGCAAGAGGCCTTCGGCGCCCCAATGCATGGTGTACAGAGCTCTAAACTCTCCGGCAGGAATTGCCCGGAACGAATTTCGGCGTTAGCACGAAATCCTGCGGCGGCTCGACCGCACCTTGCGGATGGGTGATACGGTGCATCAGGCGTCTTGCGATGATGCCGCCGAGCGCGAGCGTATCCTGGACCACCATGGTGATGCGCGGCGTGATGACCGAGCTCCATTGCACATTGTCGATCATGGCGAGCGAGATGTCGTCGGGACAGCGGAAGCCCAGCTCCTGCATGCCTTGCAGCGCCGAGAGCGCAACTGCGTTATTGGTGCCGAGGATCGCAGTGGGGCGTTCGGGCTGGATCAGCAAACGCATGGCCGCCTCGTAGCCGGCTGTGCGCGTGAACTGGCCGTCGACGACGAAATTCGGGTTGATGTCCACGCCGGCATTGGCCATCGTATCCGCAAAGCCGCGATATCTCTCCGTCGCGGTATGCATATGGCTCGGGCCAGTAATGACGGCGATGCGCCTGTGGCCGAGCTGCAGGAGATGTTCCGTCAGCATCGCCCCGGCCAGATAATTGTCGGAGCCGACGAAATCCCGCTCGATGCCCGTAACCTTCTGGTCGAAACAGACGATCGGCAGGTTCAGGCCGGCAATGAAGTCGATATAATCCTGATCATGGCCTGACGGCGCAAGTGCGAGGCCTGCGGTCTTCAGGCCGATCAGGTGCTCGACCATCGCCCTCTCGCGATCCGTTTTGCCTGAGGAATCGGTGACGACGACGAAGTGTTGGTGATCGAGCGCATAATTTTCCAGCTCGCGCCGGATATCCCCGAAAAACGGGTTGCCGACATTGCCGACGATGAAGCCGATCATGCGGCTGCGTCCACGCGCCAGGCTCTGGGCAAGCGGATCGGCAACGAAGCCGACCGCGGCGATTGCCTGACGGATTTTCTCCAGCGTTTTCTGGCTGACGCGCGCCGGATTGCTCAGGGCCAGCGACACCGTGGAGACGGATACGTCAGCGAGTTTGGCGACGTCACGAATGGTGGCCATGAATTTTTCGAACCGTTTCTATCGCGTCAAGCCTTCCGATCGAAGGAACTCCCTTCCATGAATCTTTGTCACAAATCTAACATTTGCGGGCCATGAAGCAATATGCGGAAAGAGATTTCAACAGTGCGCTTGACATACCGGGCATGAGGATCAATTATCAAATCGAACCGGTTCGATTAAGCCTTAACACTTGGGAGGATAGTGTGAGCGACGCAGCGATCAGTGGCGGCCAGAATGTGGCCGACGGCAAGGCATGGTTTGGACACGACCGCTTCGGCATGTTCATCCACTTCGGACTTTACGCCCTCGGCGCACGTCACGAATGGCTGAAGAACCGCGAGGAGTTCACCACCGAGGCCTATCAGAAGTATTTCGACAATTTCGACCCCGACCTTTACGATGCCCGCGAATGGGCACGCCGCGCTCGCGAAGCCGGCATGAAATATGTCGTTCTGACCGCGAAGCACCATGAAGGCTTCTGCCTGTGGGACAGCAAGGTCACCCACTACAAAGTTACCAACACCCCCTATGGCAAGGACCTGATCGGCCCCTATGTCGAAGCGCTTCGCGCCGAGGGGCTCAAGGTCGGCTTCTATTATTCGCTGCTCGACTGGCACCACCCCGACTTCCCGATCGACGGACATCACCCGCAGCGAAACCATCCCGACGCCGCCAAGCTCAACGAGGGCCGCGACGTCAAGCGTTACGCCAAATACATGCGCGATCAGGTGACCGAGCTTTTGACGAATTTTGGCAAGATCGATGTGATCTGGTTCGATTTCAGCTATCCCCAGCGGGTCTACAAGGGCCTGCCCGGCAAGGGCCGTGCCGATTGGGAGAGCGACGACCTGATGAAGCTGGTGCGCCAGCTACAGCCCGATATCATCGTCGGCGACCGCCTCGACTTGCCGCGCGATGCGGATCACATGCCCGAACTCGTCACGCCGGAGCAATATACGCCGCGAGTCGCACCGACCGTTGCTGGCCTGCCGGTACGATGGGAAGCTTGCCACACCTTCAGCGGCTCCTGGGGCTATTATCGCGACGAGACCAGCTGGAAAGATGCCGGCCAGCTCATCAACATCCTGATCGACACGGTCTCGCTCGGCGGCAATCTGCTGATGAATGTCGGCCCGACCGGCCGCGGCACCTTCGACGCCCGCGCCATCAAGGCGCTCGATACCTATGGCGAATGGCTGCGTCTGAACGGGCGTGCGATCTATGGCGCAGGACCTTCGACCTACAAGGCGCCAAACGGATGCCGCTTCACCCAGAAGGGCAATCGGCTCTACCTGCATATACAGACCTGGCCCTTCCGCCACATCCATATCGAAGGACTGGGGCGCAAGGTCAAATATGCACAGTTCCTGCACGATGCCAGCGAGCTTCATTGGCTCGACCCGGATGCCGACGTCGACTCCAATGTCGGCGTCGCCGTCGGAGAAGGCATTTTGACCCTGGAATTGCCGGTGCTCAAGCCTGACGTCGTGACGCCCGTCATCGAACTGATCCTCAAGGATTAAGTCAAAGATTAAGGGAGATAGCGAAGCCCAGCCGCCCTGTGCCGTCGTGAGCCGCGAAACCGAACTCATAGCCGCGATGACCCCCCTGATCGCCGATCTGGCAGAAGACGGCAATGGTGCCGTCGCACTCGCCGGATCGCGCGGCAAGGGGCGGTCGGATGCTCAATCGGATTTCGACTTCAGGGTCTATGCCGATGCCTATCGCGGACCGGAGGTCCGGCAAACCGCGGCGTGGCGGCGTTTCGATGTCGCGCTGCGAGACTGGCGGGCCGAAGGCATCCGCATGGATGGCGTCTGGATGCGGCGGTATGCCGGCGTCCAGCGCGACCTGGATTCCTGGCTTGCCGGAGTGGTCGTGCCGAAGAGCTTCGAATGGACGATCTGGGGCTATCACCTGCCGACCGATCTTGCCAACCAGCAGATCATCGCCGATCCCAGGGGTTTGCTGACCGGTTGGAGGCAGCAGCTGGCGCAATATCCGGAAGCGCTCAGGGCGTCCGTGCTCAGTCAGTACATGGAAATCCTGCGCTATTGGGCCCGAGATTATCACTATGAGAGCAAGGTTGTTCGCCGCGACCTCGTCTTTCTCGTCGGTCTCACAGGCAAGCTTGCCAACGCCATTCTGCAGACCGTCTTTGCCTTCAACCGGGTCTATTTCCCGGGCGACGGCTGGAACCTGCCCATGGCGGCCGAACTCGAACGGCTGCCGCCTGACTTTCTCCAGCGGATGACGGCCATTCTGGAGCCGGAGCAAGGCCCGGACACGTGGCAGCGTCAACGAAGCGAACTGATCGGCCTGATCGCCGACCTGGAGGCCATGATCGCGGCGTGAACGAGTCGCAAGACCAAGCCGGAGGGGAGCGTCCGGATAGTGATCAACGTCACTGCAACGAAAATCATTAAGGAGGAGGAACAATCATGAAGCGTTCATTGATCTTTGCCGCCGCCCTTGCGGCGAGCTCACTACCCGGCATCGGCGCGCAAGCGCAGGATGCCGCCGTGACCCTTACTTGGCAGATGTGGGGAGCGCCGAACGATGCGGAGCTCTGGCAGCAGCTGGCCGATCTCGTCAACAAGCAATATCCCGATATCAAGATCAAGCTGCAGCTTTCGGGCTGGACGGACTACTGGACGCGCCTGCCGGTTCTGGCAGCATCGGGTCAGGTCGCCGATATCGTCTCAATGCAATCGATGCGCCTGCCGAATTTCTCTTCGATCCTGAAGCCGCTTGATGATTATGTGAAAGGCAGCGACGTGAAGGTGGCTGACTTCGAAACATCGATCATGTCCGGTCTTTCGCAGGACGGCAAACTCTATGCGCTGCCCTACGATGTCGGCCCGTGGATGGTCTTCTACAATCGCGACAAGTTCGCAGCCGCCGGCTTGAAGGAGCCCGCCAAAGACTGGACGTTCGACGACTTCAAGGCCGACGCCAAGGTGCTGACCAAGGACGGAGCATACGGCTATGGCACCCAGGCTTTCGATTTCATCGCCGGCCCCGTCGCGCTCGGCGCGGATTATTTCAACGCCGACAATGAATTCGACCTCACCAATGCCGGCTTTGTCGATGCGTTCGGCAAATACGCCGATCTCACAGCCAAGGACAAACTCTCGCCGGTCTTTGCCTCCGCGGCCGATGCTTCGGCCGCAAGCGGCCGCTTCGCTTCGGGCAATGTCGCCATGTATATCGACGGTCCCTGGTCATTGATTACCGGGCAGGCCAATGTCAATTTCAAGATCGGCATCGCACCGCTGCCGCGCGGCAGCGGCTCCTCGCGCTTCATTACGGCCGGCTCAGGCTGGGGTATCTCCGCCACCAGCCAGCACAAGGATGCCGCCTTCAAGGCGCTGCAGGTGCTGACAGGCCCCAAGGCCGCGGAAATCCTTGGCGCGGCCGGACGCGCACTGCCGGCTCGGCTTGCACAGCAGACCGCCTGGTATGACGGCGCCGCCAAGAATGTCAGCGGCACCCGCGATACGCTGCAATATATATTTGCCCACACCACACCGTTCCGCATCAACGAGAAATGGAACCAGTTCGAGAATCTGGTGATGCAATATGTGCCGCTCGCGCTGACGGGAGACTCGAAACCCGAAGGCGTATTGAGCGACATTCAGAGCCAGCTGCCATAGACCGGGCGTCTCGTCGGCCTGCGGCAGAGCCCACCCGCTCGACCGCAGCGCCATCGCCGGAAAGGAGAGGCCCATGATGCTGGGCAAGCATACAGACATGATCGCAAGACCAAGGCCACGCTCGCGCAGATGGTTCAGAGGCGAAGGATGGACGGCCCTGTTCTTCCTGCTGCCGGGCCTGATCGGCATCGTCCTGTTTCTCGTCCTGCCGATCCTTGCCTCGATCGCGCTCAGCTTCACCAATTGGCAGCTGCTCGGTACGCCGCGTTTCGTCGGCATTTCCAACTATGTGCGCCTGTTTACGACCGACCCGCAATTCTGGACGGTCTTGCGCAACACCCTCTTCTTTACCGTCGAATATCTTGTACTGAACATCATCATCTCGCTCGGGCTGGCAACGTGGATTTCGAGCCTGAAGATGGGGCAGCGCTGGTTCCGGGTGATCTTCTTTCTCCCGACCTTTACCCCGCTGATTGCGGTCGCCATGGTCTGGATGCTGATCTTCACCAGCGGCGGGCTTTTCGACAGCCTGATGGCCTCACTATCGCTGCCATTGTCGGGCGTGCTGAACGATCGCACGCTTGCCATGCAGGCGGTCGTCCTCACCTCGATCTGGGCCGGCGTTGGCTACAATACCGTTCTCTTCAACGCCGCGCTCGACATGGTGCCGACAAGCTACCTTGAAGCAGCCCGCATCGATGGTGCAACGGCCTGGGACCGCTTCTGGAAAATCCGGCTGCCGCTGATCTCGCCGACGCTGTTCTTCGGCACCGTCATGACGGCGATCACCTCGCTGCAGGTCTTCGACCAGATTTTCGTCATGACCAAGGGCGGGCCGGGATCATCGACCGCGACGCTCGGCTATGCCATCTACCAACGGGGTTTTCAGAACTTCCAGATGGGCTACGCCTCGGCCATCGCCTGGGTGATGTTCGCGCTGATCATGGCGCTAACGGCCCTTCAATTCTGGTTCCAGCGCAAATGGGTGCATTATGACGCTTAAATCCAAAGCCAAAGCGCGCCGGAAGCTGGTGCTCGATGTCGTCAACCACCTGGCAATCACGCTCGTCGCCATTGCCTTTCTCTTTCCCTTCTTCTGGATGGTATCGAATGCGGTGCGCTCAAATGCTGCGGTGACAGCGATACCCCCGCGCATCCTGCCCGATATCTTCGAATGGGGTAATTTTGGCGCCGCCTGGACTCAGCTGCCCTTTGGCCGCTTCTTCCTCAACAGCGCCATCATCGCGATCTGCGTGACAGCGATCACCGTCATCGTCTCCTGCCTTTCCGGCTATGCCTTCGCGCGGCTGAAATTCAGGGCGCGCGAAACGCTGCTGCTCGGTTATATCGGCACGCTGATGGTGCCACCGCTGATGCTCATCATTCCGCTGTTTCTGATCGTCAACAAGCTCGGTCTGGTCAACACCTTCCCCGGCGTGATCCTGCCGATCTCCTTCGGCACCTTCGGCGCATTCCTGATGCGGCAGTTCTTCCTCTCCATTCCCATGGAACTCGAGGAAGCCGCCAGGATCGACGGCGCTTCCCGCCTGCGCATCCTCGTCAGCATCATCGTGCCGCTGTCGATGCCGGCCATCGGGCTTCTGTCGCTCTTCACCTTCATCGGGCAATGGAACAACTTCCTCTGGCCGCTGATCGTCATGACCGGTGCCGACAATGCTACCCTGCCGGTCGGCCTCACCCTGTTCCAGACGCAGCAAGGTACGCAGTGGAACTATCTGATGGCGGGTGCCACGCTTTCCATGCTTCCAGGAGTCTTCCTCGCGATCATCCTGCAGAAGCTCATCTACAGTAGCATCGCCCTCAATGCGGGCATGGGCGGGCGCTGAAGCGCCGGCCTAGATTTTCGGGAGAAAAATCCATGGCGAAACTGACCATTCGCAACGCCATCAAACGCTACGGCGCGCTTGAAGTGCTGCACGGCGTCTCCGTCGCCGCACAGGATGGAGAATTCGTGGTGCTTGTCGGACCCTCGGGCTGCGGCAAATCCACCCTGCTGCGGATGATCGCCGGGCTGGAAGGCATCAGCGACGGCGAGATCGAAATCGGTGACCGCATTGTCAACGATCTCGAACCCAATGAGCGGGATATCGCCATGGTGTTCCAGTCCTATGCGCTCTATCCGCACATGACCGTGCGCGACAACATGGCCTTTTCGCTGAAGCTTGCGCGCCGCAGCCGCCAGGAAATCGAGCAAAAGGTGAACGATGCCGCAGCGATCCTCGACCTTGCCGCGCTCCTCGATCGCTATCCCCGACAATTGTCCGGTGGGCAGCGACAGCGCGTGGCAATGGGGCGCGCCATCGTGCGCAACCCCGCCGTCTTCCTCTTCGACGAACCGCTGTCCAATCTCGACGCCAAGCTGCGCGTGCAGATGCGCACCGAGATCAAGACACTGCACCAGCGGCTTGGCACCACCATGGTCTACGTGACGCACGACCAGATGGAGGCCATGACCATGGCCGACCGCATCGTCGTCATGCGCGGCGGCCATATCGAACAGATCGGCTCACCGCTTGAGATCTACGATGCGCCTGCCAATAGCTTCGTCGCCGGCTTTATCGGATCGCCGTCGATGAATTTTATCGATGGCCTCGTCACCGACCGAAACGGGACGTTGGGCCTGCAGGACGCGCAAGATCTGCATTGGCCGCTGCCGGAAAACGCCCGTCGCCATCTCGGCCGATCCGTCCAGCTCGGCATCCGGCCGGAACATATTGCCGTCGATACGGACGGCGTGCAGGCCAAGGTCATCATCATCGAGCCGACGGGCTCGGACACGCATCTGCAATTGCAGGCTGGCGCGCAATCCCTCGTCGCAGCCATCAGGGACCGTCCTTCGGTGTCTCCCGGCCAGCCGATCCAACTGAGGATCGACCCGGCAAAGACACATCTGTTCGATCCAGCAGACGGCCAGCGCTTGCATTGAGAATACTTCTCGGCTTGTGGCGGAAGGCTCCCGCAGCAACCTTCTCTCCTGATATCCACGATGGATTTAGATCGTCACATGCGGCATTGAAACCGGCCTGCGAATACCGGCCTGTTCGAGCAATGGAAGAACCCGATCACGGAAATACGGAAATTCGGCATTGTAATCGACAAATGAAATGGTCGTTCCGCTGAAGCCGGCCTTGTGAAGGGCAAGAATACCTTCCGCCACCTGTTCGGGCGTCCCGATGAGCGGGAAACCGCCATGTCCAGCAGCCATCCGGTCCCGGATCAATGCCAGAAGGTCATGCGGAAAGGATTGCGCATGCGCGAATTGCAGGCGCACTAGATTGTCTACCGCCTCCCAATCCGCATTGTCCTTTCCGAAATGCTGAAGATAGTCTCGCGCTTCTCCCTCCGTCGGTCGGCAGACCACATGGGCAAAGGTGAGGACACCCAAATTGCGACCGGCGGCTTTGCCCTGCTGTTTCAACTCCGCGATTTCAGTCGTCGAACGGCTCAGATCTATGGCCGGAGTAAACAGAAAGTCTGCATTCCGCACGGCAAAGGAGCGGCCTTGGCCGGAACCTGCAGCGTTGAGGATAGGTGCGCGATGCCCGGGTCGAGGATCGCCAAGTACATTTCTGAGATGAAAGAACTGGCCATCATAGTCAAAGGCCTGATCTCGCTCCCATAGGCTTTTGACGATATCGAACCATTCCTCCGCATAGGCATAGCGGCTTTCATGGTCAGCGGGCAGGTCAAGTCCCAATGCTTCGTATTCCGGCTGGTTCCAACCGGCAACTATGTTGAGGCCGATCCGTCCTCGGCTGATCTGATCGATCGTCGCGATTTGCTTGGCAACAACCACCGGATGGTTCGCGGCCGTGTGAATGGTGGCAAAGACGTTGATGTTGTTCGTGCTGGCGAGCAAGCTCGCCGCCCACGTCATCGTTTCCAGCACATTGCCGTGAAAATTGGTGTCGCCGCCATATCCGATCCATCGGGCGATCGGCAACATGAAATCGATACCTGCCTCATCCAGCTGCTGGGCCAATTTCAGATTGTTGTCCCAGGAATTGACCCAGCGTTCCGGCACTTTGGTAACGCTCATGCCGCTGGAGCAATTGCTGGCGAAGGTGCCGAGCAAAAATTGCCCTGCGTCGAACATGGAGTTCTCCGACATTTTCGTTCCCTTTATTTTTTGATATAATTTACGATAGAAATTTTATTTGAAACTTGAAACTTGTCAACACTCGCCATCTTGGCGTCACCGCAATATCCCGCAAAGGAAGCCTATGAGCACCGAAACCGAAGACCAGAAGGGCCATCCACGCGGCTTGGATCGAAGCTGGCATCTGGCGCAAACACCGCTGCAAGTGGACCTGACCGAATTGGAATTTGCCCTCATGCGCGCGTTCGAGGCCTTCGGGCGCTGGCAAACCGAGTGCCTGGCTTCGGTCATTGGACTGGCAGCGAGCGGCCCTGAGAATGCTATGCTCCATATAATTCGCATGCATGATAGGCCTAAATCCATCAAGGATCTTGCGCGCCTGTCCAATCGAGAAGACATCCCGAACATGCAGTACAGCTTGAGAAAGCTAGTCGGTGCAGGACTGGTGGAAAGAAGGGGCAGCGGCCGTTCGGGGGTCACATATTCGGTGACAGAAAAAGGTCGAGACATCACAGACGAATACGCCGCAGTCCGCTCGGCCCTTCTGGTAAAAGCTGTGCAAGGCGTCCCGAACATGGGCCGCCGTTTGGAGGAAGCGTCCAGCACACTGGACTTGATGACGGGGATTTATGAGCACGTGGCCAGAAGCGCAGCGACGCATCGCCGATTTACAGACGATTAGACTTGCTTAGGCGCGCAGTGCGGCAGCCGGGCTGGAGCGTAGCGCGCTGAACGCCGGCACGATGGAGATGATCGCGGCAACGCCTGCAAAGCCTCCGACAAGCCAGAGATCATCGAAAGAGAAACCGACGGGCAGGCGCACGGCGGTCGCTGCCGCCAGCTTGACGGAGATAACCAGCGCTGCCGTGTAGCCGAGCGCGATACCGAGCAGGATGCCGGCGGCGAACAGGACGAAGAGCTCGCCCCAGACGAGCGTGACGATCGAGCGGACCGGTGTTCCAAGCGCCCGCAGGGCGCCGATCTGCCGGCGTCGCGAGCCGACATGCATGATAGTGACCAGCACGATCGCGGCAATCACGATCGCCTGCGTGCCGAGCGCGATCGCCAGAAGCAGGCTGCGGGCATCGCCGAGTGTCGCATAGAGCCTGGTCAGCACCTCGGCCGGGAAAATGCCGAGCGTTGTGCCCGTGCGGTATTCCTGCCGCAAGCGATAGGCATCGGCAATCGTCTTCGGCTTGACGAGAACGGCCGGAATGCCGGGCGTCTGCGCGTCGAATTGCTCGTCGAGCGGCGCGTCGGCATCGACATGCCCATGCTCATGGCCTTCTTCGCGGCCGTCGGGATGCTGATGCGGCTCGGCTGCGTCATGCACACTGGCTTCGTCGCCATCATCGTCGTGATGGTCCGCGCCATGTATGCCGTGCAACTGCCAGACGGCACGGATCGGCACCAGGATGGCGCGATCCCAAGCTGTTCCCGTCGGCGCCATGCGGCCGGTGACCTTGTAGGCGATGGCCGTATGGGTTTCGCCACCGGTCTCGGCCGTGCCATGCATCGGCTTGACTTCCGCGCCGGTCGACAAGGCGACATCGGAGCCGACCACCGCTTCGCCGAGGCGCGCGAACATCGCGCCCTGCGAGAGCGAGGGCGAGAGGGACGAAATGAGGCCCGTGGTCGTGCCGACGATCGGATGCCCATATGCGGAATCGCCGAAGCCGACCGGTGCCGCCAGTTCGACACGCGGATCACTGGCAAGGCGGGACAGAACAGCACCCTCCATCAGCGGCAACGGCGCTGGCTGCAGGAAGACGGCGGAAAGCGCCAGCTGCGTCTCGCTGCCGGCGGCACCCACGAGCAGATCGAATTTTTCCGCGGCGCGCGCGCTGCCGAGCCGGACAGCTCGTTCCTGCAGCGTCACCGTCACGCTCAGCGCGACCGACAGGGCAATCAGCACCACGACGGCCAGCGCACCGCTCCAGAAGCGCCTGAGGTCGGCAAGGATGAAGGTGATCATTGCGCGGCAACCTCTTGGCTGTCTTCCTCGATCCGCCCGTTTACCAGATTGATGCGGCGGCCGAGGCGCTCGGCGAGTGTGGCGTCATGCGTGACGACGACAAGCGTCGTCCCCTCCTCGGCCGAAAGCTGCAGCAGAAGTTCCGCAACCTCATGGCCCGCCTGACGATCGAGGCTGGCGGTCGGCTCGTCGGCGACGATGACGCCGGGGCGCGACAGCAATGCGCGGGCAACGGCAACGCGCTGCATCTCGCCGCGCGACAAGGTTTCGACCTTCTGTTGCGGTCGGGCGATACCGGTGACAGACAGCAGATAAAGCGCACGTTCCCGTTCGTTGGAGGCAAGACGCCGTGTCAGCTTGATCGGCAACACGACATTCTCGAAGGCGGACAAGCCGGGAAACAGATGAAAGTCCTGCATGACGAGGCCGATATTGCGGGCGCGGAACGCATCGCGCCGGCCGGACGACAGGCGCGTGATCTCCGTACCGCTCCAGGATACCCTGCCATTCCCGACATCTTCCAAGCCGGTAATGGCATTGACGAATGTGCTTTTGCCGGAACCCGAGGCACCGGTGATCGCAAGCCTGCCGCCCGCCGGCAGATGGAAGCGGTCGATGGCGAGAACCGGCGCGGCCAGGCCGGGGAACTGCTTTTCAAGACCGGAGATATCGAGCGCAAGCATGTGCTCAAACAGTCCTGAACGATGCGTTGCGGAGACGCAGCTGGCTGATGAAGCCGGTTTCCGGATCGGTCCAGGAGCCGAATTCCAGCACACCCCGCACCGCGATCGGCGCGTTGCACTGAACGAATGTCTGCTTGGAAGAGAGATAGACGACCATGATATTGTCGGGCCAATCGGCATCGGAAGAGCAGAACGGGCAGAGCGACATCGGGATTTCCGTGAGGACGAAGAAAGCGGCCTCCGCCTTCAATGGCGGCGCCATAAATCCATTGATGGCAACTTCCTTGCCGCTCAGCTGCTTCACCTTGTCGGAAAATTCGAGCCCGAGCGGGCCGAAGCTCTTGTAGAGCTCGTCAAAACCCAGTGCATCTGAGGCATTCGCGCGTGCCGCAATGCCCATGACAGGCAAAACCGCGGCAGCGGCCAAAAAGCCCCGACGATTGATGGTGGCGATCCTGTCCCCGGACATCGCGTACCCCCATGAAAGATGAAGAGACAGGCGGCCTCGAAGCCGCCTGTCCATGGTATACGATCTGTAACAACTTACATCTTTTCGGTGCCGAGCGCGAAGGTATCGGCCAGCACGCGATAGACGTCGCTCTGTTCCATGTAGCCGCGGAAACCCTCGGCACCCGGGCCGGCTGCCTGGAGCACGACATCGTCAACGGCGTGGACACCGCTATCCTCGTCCCGCGGAATATTGCCCTGCACGAAGACGGCGCCGGGCACGTCCTTGTAGGCTTCGTTGGCAACATATTCCTTCTTCTCGTTTTGAACAGCCGGAACAAAAGGACCATCGAGCTTTGGACGGAAGGTCTCGTAGTGATCAGGGCCGTTATTGGCGGCCATGAACAGGCGACGCGAAACGTCGACGCGATCCGGATAGCCGTCGCCATCCTTGTCTTCGTAGTTCGGGAAGCCGGCAGCGGCATAGGTGCCGACCTTTTCGCGCATTTCGGTACCCGGCTTGTTATCGTCGACGGTGCCGATGATCGAGACGCCATGCGTGTGGTCGCCGGTGACGACAATAAGCGTATCCGGGTTCTTTTCCTGGAATGCGTGGGCAACGGCCACGGCCTTGTCGAACTCGATCGTGTCGACCAGTGCACGATCCCAGTCGAGCGGATGGCTCATCTTATCGATGGAGGCACCTTCAACCACGAGGAAGAAACCGTCCGGGTTCTTGGCGAGCTTGTCGAGCGCGACCTTGGTCATGTCGACCAGACCGGGCTGGTTCGGGAACTTGTCGACGGTGCCCTTCTTGAGGAATTCGCGATCGAGCGCGACATCGAGGTTGCCGGTGTGGAAGAGACCGAGCAGCTTGTCCTGGTTGGAGCCGGCAGCGGTGGCCAGTTCGCTCTTGTCGGTGGCAACGGCATAGCCGGCATCCTTGAAGAGCGCGATATAGTCCTTGTCGTCCTTGCGCTTGGAGCCCGGAACGCTCTTCGCCAGGAAATAGGCCGAGCCGCCGCCGAGCAGGACATCCGGCTTGACGTCGTACATCATGCCGACGATCTCAGCCTTGTCGCCACGCTTGCGCGTATGGGAAACGAGCGCTGCCGGCGTCGCATCTTCGACTTCGGCCGTGGTGACGATCCCGAGCGACTTCTTGCCCGTGCGGCGCAGTGCTTCACCGATCGTTTCGACCTTCGGGTCGTCTAGGCTTGCCGGCGTGCGGTCGGCATAGACGCCGAGTGCGTTTACCGCCGACTTGTGGCCGGTCATGTAGGCCGACATGGTGTTGGCACTGTCGGTTGCGATGGCCGAGGTCGAGGACGTGCCGATGAAGGCAACCGGCGGGATGTCGTCCATGGCGAGGCGGCCATTGGCCTTGCCTTCGGTCATGCCTTTGGACATGAGGCGGGCGCCGGTGCGGTGTGCAACCGAAAGGCCGTCGCCGAGCAGGAAGATGATGTTCTTGGCCTTCGGCATGGCCGATGTGCCATAGACATCCCAGTTGACGGACTTCTTCTCGTCGCCGGCCAAAACCTCGACCTTGTACTGGCCGGGCTTTGCGAGCTTGACGCCACGCAGGATCAGGGCGGACCCAAGAACCTTGTCTTCAGCGCCCTTTTCTTCTGCGACGAAATCAGCCGCCTTGCCGAAAACCGCATCGTAGCTTTCGCCGTTGACCGTGACTTTCACGTCTTCCGGCTTCACAACCTTGCTGAATTCCACCTTAAAATCGAATGGCGAGCCGGCGAGTACCGTTGCCCGGTCCAACGGATAGACTGTCGCTGCATGGGCTGCGCCGGACATTACGGTCGCAGACATCATGGCGAGAAGAAATTTACGCATTTATACCCCCTGCGTTTGGTTGCTTCCCGCCTCCCACTTATAAAAGCCAGATGACAATCATGTAAAAAGGAGTCGACTTTCTGCAACCGGAAATTCTAAAGGGACAAACGCTAAGGGAGGCTGATTGTATGCGCGGCATCTAAAGAGATGGTGCGAACGGGGTGGCTGCGCAGTCCCTTTCCGTTTCACTTGGTCCAAAAGCCTCGAAAACCATCGCGTTCAACTACGCAAGACTTGGCGTGGGCTTACCCCGAAAGCTTGTAACTTTCTCAGGAAAAGGCAAAACTCATACAGGCTTCGTGAGCATTTTGAGAGTTTTGCGCAATGGATGAACAGCTCGACAAATTGGATCTGCGCCTGCTGGAGGAACTTCAGAAAGACGGCAGATTGACGAACAACGAACTCGGCGAGCGCATTGCCCTTTCGCCGTCGCAATGCTCGCGCCGCCGCACCAGACTGGAGGCGGAAGGCTATATTCGCAGCTACCAGGCCAATCTCGACCGGCAGCGACTGGGGCTGGATATGCTCGTTGTCATTTCGGTGACGCTTGCCACCCATAACAGAGACAATGCCCGCCGTTTTTCGCAGCTCATCAACGGACTGCCGGAGGTGTTGGAAGCCTATGCGCTGACAGGCGAAATGGACTATCACCTTAAGGTCGCCACCCGCGGGCTTACCGATCTCTCCCGCTTCGTCAACGACGTGCTGCTGCCGCATGAATCCGTTCAGCACGTGAAGACGGCGATCGTCCTCGATACCCTCAAGACCTTCGAAGGATTTCCAATCGCGCTACCACAAGGCTGACATGGCTTCGGCGTTCGATGGTCGTCGTTGCGCGGCCCTGCCCTATCGAGCGTCAAGGGCAATTTTTGAGGGCTTGCTTTCGGCGCATGCAGCCTTTCCAATCACGCCAAAGACTACACCCTTGGCGAGGACAGGCTTCATGACATACGCGGCCGTACAGACACGAAATCTCGAAGAATTTTCCGAGGTCCTGCTAAGGTGTAACCACCTGTACCATCCAAGCAACGACAGTATTGCTTTGCGCAATGCTGTCGAAAGCCGGCGCCAGATCGAGATATTCGACTATAACCTCTCCGCCGATGCCTTCACCCGTGCATTCGGCATGCGAAACTCTCTGAAATGCCTGCAGGCGCTTACCAGCCTCGAAGACGCCGTCCACAGATATAGAAGGGTATGCGATCTCGGCTGCGGCTCCGGCGCCTTCAGCCTTGCCTTTGCCTATCTCGCCCACAATCCCGAGCTGGAGCTTCGGGGGCTGGATTTATCCGAACACCAGCTGTCCCTCGCCAGAGAATTGATGGCTGCCGCGGGGTTGCCCGGCGATTTCCAGTTCGAGCAAAGAAATCTGCCGGCGCAGATCGGTTACCTCCCCGATCTGACAATTTCCTCTTACTGGTTCTGCGAAAATGAGCGCGTGCTCGCCGATCCCCTTCTCTTCGACCTCATGGCCGGTCGGGAGATGCTCATTGTCGATTATGAGACGATTATCGACCGCATCGCCGCCTGTCTTCCCAAAGGGTTCCGTATTCTTGCACGGCGCAGCGCCCATGTTGACATTCCATCCGCGCTGACGGATTTCGTCGCGCAGAAGAGAGCAAGCGTTCACAGCATCCACATTGGCCGGACCGCAGCTTAAAGGAGCAAGCTAAACCTCTGCTCCTTTGAAAAGTGCGTGCAGCTCTTGAAACGCAAACGTCCGCTTCCCAGCTATTGGCCAACCCGCTGGTCCGGGCCCCTCTGGTGAGAGCCGTCGGCGCTCTCATGATGTCGGACCTCTTCCGACATCGCGCCGACAGAGGTTCTCCGTCATGGAAACGTCTTTGCTCTTCGTGGAGTGGTTGGGAAAGCCGCTTTGGATGTGGATGAGCTTCCTTGCGCTCGTCATCGCCATTCTCTCTTTCGATCTTGGCGTCCTGCATAAGGAAAACAAGGAGATCGGCGTCGGCGAGAGCATCAAGCTCTCCGTGCTCTATATCACCCTTGGCCTCGCCTTCGGCGGCTGGGTATGGTGGTATCTCGGTGCCGATTCCGGCCTTGCCTACATGACGGGTTTCGTCGTCGAAAAGACGCTGGCTCTCGACAACGTCTTCGTCATCGCCCTCATCTTCGCCTTCTTTGCCGTCCCGCGTCTCTATCAGCACCGCGTGCTCTTCTGGGGTATTCTCGGCGTCATCGTGCTGCGCGCGATCATGATCGGCGTCGGCGCGACGCTCGTGGCCGAATTCTCGTGGCTTCTCTACGTCTTCGCCGCCTTCCTCATCATCACCGGCATCAAGATGCTGGTCGTGAAGGATGCCGAGCCGGATGTGTCGAAGAACCCGCTGGTGCGCTTCATGCGCAGCCGCTTCAACGTCACCGACCATCATCATGGCGAGCGCTTCTTCGTCAAGCAGCCGCATCCGCAGACCGGGAAGATGGTCTGGTTCATCACGCCGCTTTTCATGGCACTCGTGCTGATCGAGGTCGCTGACGTGATCTTTGCCGTGGATTCGGTTCCCGCGATCTTCGCCATCACGACCGACCCCTTCATCGTCTACACGTCGAATATCTTCGCGATCCTCGGCCTGCGCGCCCTTTACTTCGCACTCGCCGCCATGATCCACCGCTTCCAGTATCTGAAGCCCGCACTTGCCATCGTGCTCGTCTTCATTGGTTCGAAGATCTTTGTCGCCGATATGCTGGGTCTGGAAAAATTCCCGGCCGCCCTCTCGCTCGGGATCACCTTCGCCATCATCGCAAGCGGCGTCGGCTGGAGCCTGCTGAAGACACGCAACAAGACCGAAAGCGCCTGATGCCGCGAGGTGCCCCACTCGGGGCACTTCCCTCCCCGCTTCAAACAGATTTCCGACAAGGTACAGACATGATCTCCAATCTCCTCGCAGCCCTTTTTGCAACTTTCGCCCTTGGTCCGCTTCAAGCCGAAATCGAGCGGCATGCCGCTGCCGCCAGCCAGCCAGCCGGGATCATCAGGCAATCGCAGGCATGTCTCTCGTCCGAGGTCCCGGCGCTGGCGCAACGCGCCTCCGAAGACACTTTCTGGACGATTTCCACCGTCATCGGCCTATCGACGGGGTGGAGCAGCCCTGCCGATCTGCTCGACAAAAGCAATCCGGACTGCGCGCCCGTCATCAGGCTTATCCAGGGAAAGGGCGAAAGTGCTGATGAAGCCTGACGCTTTGTGCAAGCAAGAAATTCCGGTGACCTCATCTGGTGATATCCGATGACAGAACAGGCTGCCGGCGCAACTGGGCATGATGACAAGGCATCCACTCGCCTGCACCATCTCGCCAGGCTCGCCCATGAGCAGGGCGGCATCTCCATCGGCGAGGTGCTCAGCGGCCTCGGGCACACAAGCATGGCCTTTACCATCCTCTTTCTCTCGCTGCCGGCGCTGATTCCGATCCCAGGACCGTTCGGCGTCGTTTTCGGAAGCGCTCTCGCGCTGGTGGCGGTGCAGATCGCACTGGGCCGCCGGACCATATGGCTACCGGCCTTCCTCAGCCGGCGTCGGCTTTCACCGGCGGTCATTGATCTCATCGTACGCTACAGCGCGCCGATCCTCACCAGGGTCGAAGCCGTCGTCCGTCCGGGCCGTCTAGCCGCTTTCACGGGCGGCGCCATGCAATGGTTGCTGTCCTTTCCGATCTTCCTGCTGGCGATCGCCATTGTCCTTCCGATCCCGCTCGGCAACTATATGCCGGTCATTGCCCTCGTGGCGATCTCGGTCGCCCTGATGGCACGGGATGGATTGCTGATCCTGGCGGCGCTGTTCGTCTCAGCACTGGCCTTCGTCGCCACGGCTGGTCTCATCCAGTTGGCTTTCACCGGCCTGAATGTAATCGGATCGTAAGCACCTTATCCGGTGAGGAAGACAGCGGATGATTTTGCGGCCAGTTGCCGCGCTTGTCCGCAACAGCCTTTTCAGGTCTTGCCAATAGCGGCAAGCCTGCCATCTATGCCAGCGGCGCATTTCCCAGCCATTAGGTTCCGGCCTGTAAAATCATCAGTGCAGAGGATTTCATCGCATGCCATCAAAGCCCCCGTCATTCGTCCGCATGATTGCCCTCGGCAGCTCCGTCGCCATCGCGCTTGGCGCGCAGACGGCGACGGCGCAGGAAATGTCGGCTGCCTCTCAGTGGCCCGACACGCCGACCTCGCGTCTGGAAGCACTGGCAATCCTGCAGACCTTGAATGCCGATCTCCTCAGCAATGCCAGCGCCACGCTGACGCTCGATCGCTGGTGTGCTGCGCATAGGCTTGCACCGGAAGGCTCGAAAATCATTGCACAGCGCGTGCGCGGTCAGGATAAGCCGGCGGACGCTTCAATCCGGAAGCTGCTTGCCGTCGGATCTGACGAACCTGTCGCCTATCGCCGCGTTCGCCTGGCTTGCGGGGATCGTATTCTGTCCGAGGCGGATAATTGGTACGTGCCGGCAAAGCTCACAGCCGAGATGAACAAGGCGCTCGATACGAGCGATGTCGCTTTCGGTCGCGCCGTTCAAGCCCTCAATTTCACCCGCACGAACCTGTCGGCAAAGCTGCTCTGGTCGCCTCTTCCGCAAGGATGGGAAACGGGCGCCGATCTGCCGCCATCCGGGAACGGATCTCTCGCTCTCCCTTCGTTTCTTCTCGAACACCATGCCGTGCTGAAGCTGCCGGATGGAACACCGTTCAGCGCACTGATTGAAAGCTATACCAGCCGAGTGCTGGATTTTCCGGCCCCGCATCTGTCGTCACAGTAAGTGGTCGACCACCTTGTCGCGCTTGCGGAAGCAAGGTCGCATCTCGACTTGATGACGCAACGTAAGCGCACAGGACTTTCTTGGCGCCGTGCTCGCCTGAACTCCGCCATATTTGCGCCGCGATCGCTGAAGAATGCTGGCGCAAAACGGATGGAGTCGATCAATGACAGGCGAGCAATTTTCCTTGTCAGCCAGGATTTCCCGCATCCGTTAGGGTCTCGTTCAGCAAAGCAGCGCACAAGTATGAGTTCTGGATCAAAGCGTGTGGCAGGCGAGCTTGTGGGGCAGGCAGGCTGTCAACATTGCCTTTGACGGCAACCGCTCATGCGGACCCAGAATATTTGATAGGAGAACTAATTCCGTGCGGTTGAGATATGCCCTTCGAAGCGTCCCCCAGATGCTCAGCCTTTGCTCCCTCGCCCTCGTCATTCCCGTAACATCGCAATCGCTGGCCGCGGCCCGGCAGCCGGACATTCCGGCCTGGCTCGGAGCCTATGTCGGTACCGGTGAAGGGCAGATTGCCCAACCGGTCCTGCAAAGAGCCCGCGCGCTCTACATGCGAAAAGTGAGCGAAGGCACGGTCAAAAATCCCTGCTATTTCGCCATGGATGCAACCCGTCCAAACACTCCAAATGATGGCAAGTCCGCAGGCCGCTTCTACATCGTTTGCGAGGCGACACAGACGTTCCGTGTCGTTTCATCCGGCCACGGCAGCGGTCGCGATCTCAAGGGTGTCGCCGATTTCGGCAACGGCCGCATGTGCGCCAAGAACTTCGGCAATGCGATGGACTCGAACCTGACGACGGGCGGTTCCTATGTGACGGAGGAGACGAAGACGACCTTCAAGGGTTACTACAAGCTCTCACAAACCAAGGAAGCTGCCTATCTTCGCACGTTCCTCCAGTTCGATGGCGAAGGTGAGACTGCGAATGCTCGCGAAAGGGCGATCGGCGGACATGCGGCTGCCAAGGTTGCGGGCATCTGCATGAAGAAGGATCCGCAGAGCCCCTATGCCAACCGGGACGGATATGTTCCGCTCGGAAAGCTGGTGGAATATGCCGGCGGCCGTAGCGACGGCTGCACCAGCTGGGCGGCATCGGATGCCAACCAGATCATCTCCATGGTGAAGGACAATCCGACGACGCTCTACATCTATCCGGAGTCCTCGGACATCAAGGCGATTGCCAAGGCCGTTGCGGCGGGGCGCTCTCCGGCCCAATCCGGATTGTATTGGAACGACTCCTGCCTGAAGGAGATCGGCACGCCCAAGTTCTGGCCCAAGGAAACCCTCGAACCGGTCATCGCGCAATACAAGAAGGACCATCCGGCACCGCCTACCAAGCCGATTCCGATCTGCGACCAGCCATGACGGTGGCCGAGAGCTAAATCAGGAAATTTGACGGGTGACGGCCGGTATCCTTGCCGCGCCTGTTTAAGCGAGCCGAGAGGCAATTTCTCCTGTCGCCGTCCATATGCCTGCGCGATAAGCTTGCCAGTGGACATCAGAGCGCTGGATCGACGCGAAAATATATGGACATTTGCCGGTAAAAACGGCATAAAAACTTGAGGTCGGCGGGCGATGAGAATGTCTCCTATGACTTATTCGGCTGACCTGGCTGAATTTTTACACAATCTCTAGCCGATTGATTTCGTTGAGATAAAGCCTCAATCAGAAGCTATCCCTTTCTTTCCTGCCGTTAGCCCTATAGGAGGGTCGTACGCCATCTTTCGCATCAACGAAAACCGTGGTCGATGCGTCTCAGCAGACTTGATCAGGTCTGCGTTGAACCAGCGCTCCGTAGCGCGGCCTAGGCGGAACAGGAATCTTTCCACATTGAAATTGGAACCGGCTAGGCCACCTTTGGCGCGGTCGTATTCGCCCGCAGAAGGCTCATAAGCATGGGACCGATCGCAAACTCTCCTTTCTCCGTTCGCCGGGTCAGATCGCGAAGATAGCCGCCGGCTGAATTGATGTATGGGGCGCGTTGGAGGATGCAGGCGATGACGGTGGCAGCATTTTCTGTCCCCATGATCCTGCAGGCCTCCTGATAGGCTCCAGGGCTGATATCGAGTGTTGATTTGACGATGATTGAAGCTGCAAGCAGATCACGCCAGTTGTTGATAGTCCCTGCTGGTCCGTAAGCCATGATGTCCGGGCAAGCGCGTAGAATGAGATCCAGTGGGAAAGACTTCAGCTCCGTTGGAGTCTCGTTGCGAGTTTCAACGTGAAAGCTGCGCATTGTTGAGGATGTTGGTCCGATAGTCTCCGGAGATGTTGCCGCTTCCGACGTCTCGGCAGTTATCCGTGGAAATACGGTCTTGTCCACCGGCACTTCTTGCTGTGCGGCTTCGGTTTCAGATTCAACTAGAGATTCGGAGTCTGAATTCTGTATGTGCCGCTCATTTTGATAGGGATTGCCGCTTAGTTTCGTGGCTTTTACATGTGTTTCCAATTGGTTGATGATTTGGTCGTGCAGGCGGCTGAGTTTATCCAGAAGAACGTCCAGCTCCATTGCGGTCGGAGATCGCGAAACACCGTCGATCAACGCACGGAAAGCGACGTAGACGGCTTCCCAAGGGCCTTCCACGGCCTCGGTAAGGGCGGTTTCGATCAGTTTGGCGATATCGCGTCTGTGGAGGCTGATACGCTCGCGCAGGCTCTGGATATGGAGCCGCTCTGCCGCTACCTGGGCTGCGAGATGTTCGATCTCTTCGGCGCGTGCGAGAAGAGGCGCCAATGAGAAGCCATAGGCCTCATTGAGGTCCCCTGCCCTGCTCCGGCGAGCATAACGCTTGCCGTTGGGGCTATCTCTGCGTACCAGAAGCCCGGTAGCGATCAACGCGGCCAAGTGGCGACGAATGGTCTGCTCGGCCATCCCATGGGCGCGTAGCGAGAGCTGCGCGTTCGAGGGAAACACGATCAGGTTGGCGTCATCCGATAGTTCATTCTTCGGATAGAAGCTCAAGAGCGCATTGAGAACTGCAAGCGCACGATCCGTCACCCCGAGAAGAGGCTTGGCTTCACAGAGCGCACGATAAATCTTCCATTTGTCGACGGACCTGATGGGCTTCCCATGCTCGGCTCGTCTTTGAGCCATCAACATGGCAAGCGTCATCGGCCGCCGCCCAAAAGGCGTCGTCACATATTCGGCTTCCATTTTCCTTCACCTACGTTGTGGCAAAAGAAGACAGCTCACCAAAACGGCGTCAAAGACTCTTGACTGTGATTCGGGGAAATGCGATTCTCGATTTGCTTAAGATCAGAGAAGGGCTTCCATGACGACGTCGTTTGGGGGCCTTTTTCTTTTGCGGGTTACGTTTCCTTTCCTTGCTGAAACTCGTTGAAGAGAGATTGCAGTCTCTCCTGTACGAACTCGTCGAAACCAGGTGCAGCCTTGCTGTCGAAAACAAAAGTGGCGCGCGCCGGCGTTCGCTTAAAGGTTACCGGAACTCCGGTTATGGATGAGGGAGCTGCGGTGCTCTTGGCAGAAGCGGGCTTTCCTGTCGCCAGAGCGAGGGCGTGCTGGAAGCGCTCATCGCTAGACATCTTCCGATAGTTGTCCGCGGACAACTCGGCAATGATCGGCTCGGAAGCGATGCTCTCAAGACGCTCTCCCAACTCCAGCCATCGTCTACGGCCGATTTCGGGGGCAGGCCCGATCGCGCTGATAAGCGGCAGAGGCACCTGTCTCGTGACGATCAGCATCTTGGAAAGCGCCGCCTTGTCCACGCCGAGTGCAGCCATGATGATATCGCGGCCGAAACCACGCTGCTCGAGGCGTAATGCAAACAATGCTCGCTCGACATAGGAGAGATTGGTGCGTGCGCTGTTTTCCTGGCCCTGGCTGACCACCAGCTGGTCATCCGTGAGCTGACGCACGACCGCGCGCACCTTGATGCCGAGTTCCTTGGCGGCCGCCAGGCGGCGATGGCCATAGGCGACCTGGAAACGCCCCTTGGACTCTGGATGCGGCCGCACGAGGATCGGAACCTGCTGGCCGTGCTCGCGTATCTGCTCAACCAATTGGCCGAGCTCAATCGGGTCTATTTCGAGGCGATCGGTAACGAAGGATCCGTCGATAACATCGGTATCGATATCGACGACCGTCTGTCCTTCCGCCAGCTGCCGTTCAAGGTCGCTGGCGCGCTCCATTTTCTCTGTGATGTTTCCGAGTGTCCTCGTAATGCCCCCCACCGGACCGCCGCCCCTCGCCTGCGGCAGGAAACCCGCAATCGGACGATTGTCCTTCGCCGCTGGCGCATCCGTGCGCGCTGTGTTCGGCGCCGAGATTTCAAGAAGGTTTTTGCGCGCCATCTACTTATTTCCTTCCCCAGGTCAGGCGGAGATGCATCTCGATCTCGCTGTTGACGAGATTGAGCGAATCCAGAGCGCGGTCGTAGGTACCCCTGGTGAATTGGGCACGATCGACCTCATAAAGCGTTTGTTTGGTGACACCGGCATCGGCAACGGCCGTGGACTTGACCATGGCATTCTGCAGCATGCGATTGCCGAAGATGGCTCGCATGAAGCCTGTCATCTGGCTTTGCGGCCCGTCGTTCGGCTCGAAACGGGTGACGAGATAGCGCATCCAGTCGTAGCTGGTGCGCCCGCCTGCATTCTCGACCACGGACATGAGCTCGCTCGTCATCGTCAGGAACTGCGACATCGACATGACGTCGAGCATCTGCGGATGAACGGTGATGAGGATCGACGTCGCGGCGCAGAGCGCAGACATCGTTAGGAAACCCAGCTGCGGTGGGCAATCGATGACCACGACATCGTAGAAACTCTCGATCTCGGTCAGGACCTCACCAATGCGAGCAAAGAACATGGTCTCCGCGCGACCTGCCGCCATTGCGCGCGGCGTTTCGTGCTCGAACTCCATGAGCTCGAGATTCCCGGGGATCAGATGCAGATTCGGCGTATAGGTCGAGCGGACGATATCGGCGATTGGACGCGGCTCTTCATAGCGGATGGCGCCATAGAGGGTTTCATTTTCACCGACATCGAGTTCCGGCTGATGACCGAAGAGGGCAGACAAGGAGGCCTGTGGATCGAGATCGATGGCCAGCACGCGATAGCCCCTCAGCGCCAGATATTGGGCGAGGTGGGCGGCAGTGGTGGTCTTGCCTGAACCGCCCTTGAAATTCATGACCGAGATGATCTGGAGCTTTTCCGATCCTCTGCGCCAGGGAACATATTTGGGTGTCCCGTTACGCTCATCCAGTACCTTGCGGATGCGGTCCATATCTTCGGCAGCATAAAGCCGGCGTCCATTGGAAAGCGGGTCTGGTCCATGGCCTTCGGCTGCGATCTGGCGAAGATAGCCCTCACCGATGCCGATGAAAGCTGCAGCTTCGGCCGGCGAAAACATCCGCATAGTTTTCTGTGACTGAGGCGGGAAGATCTTTGCCTGATGTTGCTGGAGCTGATAAGACAATTCCTGCGCATCTGTCGCCAGAAGCGTTGGAAGGTGTTCTTGATCTTCTTGTAGCACGAGACTCGGCTGCATGGTTATTTTCCCAATTAACTGCGCAATTGTGACAGAATGCTACTGAACTACGCAGTTACAATATGCTCCGATTCGTGTCCGTTTTACAAATGCTTAGATAAAAGGCAGTTTTTGATGCGTTTTTACGCATCAACAGCGTGCCGCGACATTTGATCCGATGCCGCTTTACTGTTCCGGCGATTTAGGTAGGGCCGATCTGGATAGCGATTCGCATCCCGAGGGTCATGGGCGAACGGCGAGTGGTCCGCGGACCACTTTTTGCTGAAGACCGGCTAGGATTCTGGAATGATCGCGTCCAAAAGTGTCACTTCGTGAATGAAGCTTGATAGATCGGTAGTCCGCGGACTACCCGGACGCAGCCGGAATTGCCGGCAATCGCATCGCCGTACTACCACGCCAAGGGTGCAGCGTTTCCATTACGGTCGTTACAATGGAGGCAGGGAGGGGTATGAGGTGATGCGCCCAGGCGCATCAGCGGGCGGCACGATCGGAGCGTCGGCCGAGGAGGGAGGCTCGAATGAGTTCTGCTTTGCTCAAAGCTGGCGGTGGTGGCGGCTCTTCGCGTTGGGCCGTAGCCTTGGCCTGCGTTTGGCGCAGTGTGATCAGGCGCTGCTGTGCGGCAAGCCTGTCTTCCGCCGAAAGCGGCTCAACGGGATTGCCGGCGAGATCGTGCCGCATGGAATCCGGCTGGGCGCAGGCATGATAATATCGTTTTGAGTGCAGAAACGCGCTGGTGGAGCGACGCAGAGACATGACTGGCACGTCAGGTTTCAAAAGCGGACGGATTTCATTCCAGAGGCCAAGCGCAAAAGGACGGATAGGATCGCCAGCTTTGACGGGTAGGATAGCGATGGGGCGAAGCAAGAGCGTGTTGATCGCGGCTGCCTTTTTGACATCGAGTTCGGTCGCCACGATCGGCTCGCGATTGGTTGTCCAAGGTTCTTCCATCAAATCGTTCCTCTGCGTGCAATTCCATTACGGGCTGATTGTGAAGTGATTTTGACGGGATGGCAAAGAAATCTGTCCCGCTTGTTCGCCCTCACGCCAAGCCGACGTTCATATATGAGATGGTGCAGCCTGCAGCAAGTTTTTGGTTAACGAGATTTTTATAGTTGGACGGCTAGCTTTCGCGGAGCCGCGATAGGTAGCGCGTACGCGGCGCATCTTCCCTCAATCCCGAATTTGTAACAAGCTGCCTGCGAAAATGTCGCAGGGCTCTGGTTTGCGCGGGCTGTTGTGTCTCACGGAGGAGGGGCCTTTATCCGGGCGGCTGCAAACCAAATGCTAGCGGAGCTAGTGGCGGCCAACCGGCGGCGGGTCGACAGTACTCCTTATATTTGCGGTTGTTCAGGCTGCCTGCTGAAGCTGCGTCCTCCGAATGGTCCGCACAGCGTGGTGTAACAGAGTATTGCATGGGTTTGGCCTTCGCTGCTCCACACCAGCTGTTGGCTTCAAATGTCCGAAGCTCTCCATTGCCATTCTCTGGCGCCCAGTAGCATCCTTCATCGGCAAGGCAGCGAGGGTGCATTCGTATTTGAGGGATGCTGCAGACGGAGAAGCGGTTGCGAGAATGAAGCCATCGAGGGCAGGGGCGGGTATCGAGCGGGAACGCGGCAAATCTCGTCTTGGGTCGTTAAGCCAAACCGGCGCCCTTCAGCACATTGAAGAGAGCTGCTCTACATCAAGGTGCGGCTTTCGCAGGTGGAAGCACATTCCGCGACCGTCGTCATGTAATCTGTGAGCCCGCTAAAAAATCTGGAGATAGTTGCTAGGGGCGGCTTGGCTGGCGGCGATCGTAGCGGTAGATACAGCAGCACGGCCGACACGATCCAAGTTCGAACGGCTCGTCAGTCATTGGGGGGAGGTCTTCTTGAACATAGCAACATCCCTTTCACTGGGCGTCGTTGTTTCACTTACGCTCGGTTCGAGTGCGTTTGCTTTCGACAAAGCTTCCTTCTTCGATGCCGCCCTTTGCAAGCCGCCTTACTCGACTGCCAGCGCGACAAAGATGTATGATGAGGCTGAAAAGTTCGCGAAGGCGGATACCTCGCTCATGACGGCTGCCGTTTGCAAAATGTCTGCGGACTTCGGTCGCCAAGGCTTCAAGACGAATGAAATCGTCTTCGCCGGAACGAGCTTCGGCATTCTAGTCGAGGGCTTGCGGGCGGACGATCTGGCCAAGACCTATCACCTGACACCGGATGGGCTTGGCAATCTCCTCGGCACCGCAACGAAGTCATATGGGCGCGCTTTGCGCAAGGCTGAGCAGCCCGCGGCCGAGATGGGAGTGGTGTCCGTGGTCGCCCGCGAATCCGCGGCCTTCCCAGGCAAGACCCTGCTGGCCTGCGAGTTCGTCTCGCATGAAGACCTCGAAGCCATGAAGAGCATGCAATCACTGCCGAAGTAGTGCGCGCCAGGGCATGGCGCCGCTGCTTTGCCCGCGGTTGGAAGCGGCATGTGGTCTTTCGCGGAAGAGGAGCCATGAGAGCTGCAATCTGCTGCTCC
Organism: Rhizobium sp. 11515TR; assembly: GCF_002277895.1. NCBI lineage: Bacteria > Pseudomonadati > Pseudomonadota > Alphaproteobacteria > Hyphomicrobiales > Rhizobiaceae > Rhizobium > Rhizobium sp. 11515TR. The sequence continues at coordinate 1,110,063 of NZ_CP022999.1, forward strand.
GAAGCGGCCTTTGGTTCGATATCTCAGTATTCGGTCTCCGCTCAAACCCGATTGCAGGGATGCTGGCGTGTGGCGGAAGCAAAATCTTATATAGCTTCGGCTAGGCGAAGTATTAACCATAATCTCAAGCTATTGTGAAACCTGTCGTGTGAAGCTTCTGGGCCGCAGCATCATTATGTGGAGCAGAAAGGGTGATCGTTTCGGCTTGGAAGCCGACGGACCCAAAATACCACCGCTGACCGAATTGGTGGCTGGGCCAATCTGACGATCATCCTTTAAGGCCAAGATTTCCCACCCTGCATCGCAGATATGTCACAGGAAACCGCTATTATCTCTTTGAACCGCAAGTTCCATAGGAAGCCTAAAGTCGAACTATGATGCGGTCAGCTCAGAATGGTAGGCTTCCGCGATCCGCAGCGCCATTTGCTCCATTTGGTCATCAGCTATACGCAGAACCCCGTGCTCCGCCATCAAAGCATGGTATTGCTGCTCCTGGAGCGGCACACCTGCAGGCAAGGGGACGACATGAAAATGTAAGTGGCTGTTGGCCTGTCGGCTGCCGAGTGAAAGTACGTAAATTCGCTCGGCGTCAAACGTCTTTTTCAGAGCGCGAGACAACAGGTGCACCTTTTCCTGTAATCGGAGATATTCTTCCGTCGACAGATCTTGAGCCAAATCCTCGCGGTGCTCTTTCGGGCAGACAAGGCAGTAACCAGGCAGTGTTGGGTACTTGCTCAAAAAGATAATCGTCTCGCGGTCATCAAAAACGCGGTGATGAAAGCAAGAGGGATCATTCCTGACCAAGCCGCAGATGAAGCATGGTTTTGTTTCGCTGTCGTGCACATAGGCCTTCAGATCAAATGGTTGTCGGTCGTTCATTCCGAACCTCCGCCCTGTTGCTCGGCAGCGTATCGGTTTTCAATCTAGCGCATCAATTCAGGTTATGAAGTTGCGCCGGCAATGCCACCCATTCTGCTCAACGTACGCAGCAACGTAAGTGGGGCAAATTTCTGACAATGCAGAACGCCTCGCTTTGTGCAGGCGGCTTTCAATTGCGATGGATAGTGAAACCTGTTTATCTAATGAGAAATTGCAGGTGGCTGAACAGCAGAAGGCTGTGTTAGAGATGGCCCCTTATCTACTATTATTTTTCATCTTCGTCACATGCGGCCTCGTCAATATGACGCGCCCTCGAAATTCTATTAGACCAGTGAGTGACCGAGACACCGAAAACGCTTACAAAGCGGCTTTCAAAATTGAATCCAGGGAGACGATAGAGCGACGAAAGCTCATAAGCCTCCTTTTGGTGATTGCATTGCTAATCGACATGCTCCTCATCGTGTGGATAGTTCGCTTCGCCTAAAAGGTAGGCTTGCTAAACGGGACGAGGCCTCAAAGTGCGCGGGGTGGCGCCATCTCGCGAATTATGTGGGATAATCTGGAAAGCGTATTTATGCCTCCAAATCTGCTCCACCTATCACAGCATCGGTTCGTCGAGCAGAGTTCTAAGCTGCTAGTGCCTCGTTATGCAACCGCAGTGCTGCAAGTTTGCGCTAGCGTACTTACCCGTCTGCCCTCAAAAGAAAATGGTGCGGCAAGCTTCAGATCATGCTGAAGCTACGTCATATCCTGTCCGACCAGGGCGCCCATCTTATGGCAAGCACGCTGCCCGGCCCATTTACGGCGGCGAAGAGTAGTCCGGCTACAAAAACAAAGTGATCCACGAAGAAGCCGAATTCAGCTTGGTTGCCGGCCCAGCGGGCCGGACCATGGAATGAGAAACCAAGGAAGATGACATAAACGGCTGCAACGAGCGTCGCCGGGACGAACAAAGCACCGGTCAAGAAAGCAACGGCAAGCAGCACTTCAAGGATTGCGGCACACCAAGCCAGGAATAATGGAAACGGGAAGCCGGCGGCGGCGATGTAGCTCGCGGTCGCGCCCATATCCATAAACTTGAACGAGACCGCCATAACGAAGACGGCGGCAAAGATGAGGCGTGCGACGAGAACGGCGGCAGTCTGCCAAATTGATTGAGCGTTTTCCACGATATTCCCTCCAGGTTGACGCGGTTGATAGTCCAAGGACGGCCAACCGAGGGTGATTCCGACAAGGAGAATGGAAATTATTTGCCTGCCTCCGGCGATCGTCCACTCGTGCCAGAAATATAGCTAGTGATGACATAGCGATCGTTCTCGTCCAGTGCGTCCGGATCCACCAGAACGACGGAAGGTTCTCCGGTGCCGGATATCAGAATGAAAGAATAGGGGTTCGTTGTCTCGTCGTTGGCAACCAGGAGCGATCTCTGGAGCAGTCGTGCTAGTTGGCTGGCAGCGTCCAGAAGGGGCGGCGGGGGCAGGTCATTGGAGTGATAGATGCTGATGATCTGCGAATAGTCATCGAAAGATCCCGACGTCACGAGGCATGTTGCCGGCATATCCGCGATTTGTGCTATGTCGTGGATTACGTCCACGCTGTCAGTATCGATACCGAGGACGGCCGCGATGGAACGCCGCAGAAAATCATCGTCAGCATGCTTTTCAAGAGCGGCATCAAACCAGATCATTGTCCGCGGTTCCGATTTTCAGGATTTGGGTTACACAGCTGCATCGTATCGCCAGACATGCCGCCATCGGCAATTACGAAGTCATCCACTCCATCAAGGCATTCTGCGCGTGAAGCAAAAATGCCTTGGCCACTCGGCTTTGGCAGGCTGGATGCAGCATCGCATCCACCGTCAGTTCCTGACCTCTCGTGACTGGCGGGCACGGCAAAAAGATAGCGCCCTGCTTTCCTTCGTTGAGAAGCGAAGCCGACACCCGATACTCGGCCAACGCATCTTCCTCTGTGTCCGTTGGCCATGAATCGGTAATGATGACGTCCGCATCGAGCAGATGGTGAATGTCCGTGCTGCTTTCAAAATTCGAGTTCAGAAGGTCCGGGTCAGTGAGGTGCCAGCGCTCTGGATAGACCTGAACGACCTGCATCGGCATCGATCGTGATGCCTCGACCCATGATCTCAATATATTGGCGTCTGGCGCAATTCCGACAACCTTGAGGCCATCAAGCGTTCTTCTTACCCTCTTGATGTAGGCAAGATCCCCAAGCGTTTCGCAAGGGTGATTGGTTCTTGTTCTGGCATTGATGACAGGTGCTTCCGCGGCGGCGGCAAGTTCATACAGAGTTGCCAGCTCTTTTGTCCTGACGATAAGAAGATCAAACCAATTATCGAGGTAGCCCGCTAGATCGGCTGTGGGTTCGCGAGTGCTGAAGTTGATGGGAGGTTGAGCAGATATGCCGCCCATCGCCTTCACGCCGAGATCGAAAGCGGTCGTGTTTCTCCATCCTGTGTCGTCGACAATGATGCCCACGCGCTTGCCGAACAGGACTTGTGGCATGGTGCGTTCATGCCAATGCTTTGCAAGTTGGTCCGCCCGGTCAATAATCCCTAGGATAACGCTCGGAGGCAACGAGTGAAACTCGAGGAAATCTCTGTTCGACATAAAATTCATAGCGCGTCCAAGGTAGAATTCGGCAGGCCGTCTGCGACGGAGGCGAGGCGTTTACCCTAGGCAGTTTTCGATGCAGCGCAATGGTGGAGAAGCGTCAGCCGACCGCCGCGACCTTGATGCCAGTCCCGCCCATGGCGTTAATCCATTTTCGACGAAGACTTATCGCAGATGCTGCATTTTCAAGATCTTTAGCAGCCCCATTGGCAAAATCTTTAGATCGTTCGGAGTATCGAGGCCGCAATGCTTTCCGGCTGCTTTGGTAGTTTTCGATGATCAATGAATTAGATATGCCGACGGTGCTCTTTCTCCAAAAGACATCCTATATCGCTGGTGCGGTAACTTTGGGTTATTTGAAATACAGCTCGAATGAAAGCCGCGGCGTTGGTCTGCTTGCCTCAAGTTTCGTCATTCTCGCTGCGGCATCAACATTGGCCGGATATGCCGAAACCTATACGGCATTCTATGCGCCTCTCAGCCTTATCAATCTCGTTTGCGCCGTGCTTGGATATTCGCTGCTCGGCTCATCTTTCGTGGTGATCAGCGATCCCGACAGAAAAGTGATACCGACTCTTGCATTGCTGCCTGCGCTGCTGACCTTGCTCGTCGGAGCTTTCACGGCATTTCATTTGAACAATACATATCGGGCGGTGACCTTCAATTTCCTCGGCTGCGTGATGCTTGCCGGCGCGGCGATCGTCATATTCAGGGACTCCTTTCGCGAACCGCTGCCGATCAGAAAATTCGTTGCCGCAATATTAGTGGCCTGCAGCCTGCTATCGCTGATAATGGCCTTCGAGTTCTCGTTCCATTCCTTCGTCCTTCTCGATGTGGCGAGCGGCTTTCTGCTGATGATCCTTTCCAAGTTTGTGCTGGCGCTGTCGATCGTCATTTTCATAAGCGAGCGCCAACAGATAAAACTCAGACAAACAGCCGAGCGAGATGGCCTGACCGGTCTTTATAATCGCCGCTTCTTCAACGAGAACGCTTCCGGACGGCTTCGGGATGGAGATGCCATTCTTTATCTCGATATCGATCACTTCAAGCATTTCAATGACCGTTGGGGCCATGCGGCGGGAGATGAAGTTCTCGTTGCAGTATCGCGAACGATAGAGGCGATCCTGCCGGCGTCTGCCATTTTTGCGCGGCAGGGAGGAGAGGAGTTCATAGTCTTTCTTCCCTTGAAAGCGGGAGAGCCGCTTATCCATGCCGAGCGCATTCGGGAAGCTGTTCAGCAAACCCGATTTCCGGATCTCGGTGCTGATGTGGTGGTGACGACGAGCATTGGCATTTCGAAGGTGAGGCGGGAATGCAGGTCGCTTGCCGAGCTTTGTCGCGAAGCGGATCGTGCCCTCTATCTGGCGAAGGCAGGCGGACGAAACCGGGTCTGTGATGCGAGCAGCGACTTTATCGCTGAAGTTTACGTTCGCTCGGCGTAATCCTCGATTTTTGGCAAAGGCCCGGAATGCCGGGAAGCAGCGTTGATTTAGCTGGTATGCCCCTTTATTTCTCACGCTGAAAGAAGAGGTCAGTTAGCCATGGATAATGAAACAAGCCTCCGAAACGAGCGCAAGCGCGGCTCCGGCGTGAAGGTGGTCTATGACATCTTGCGGGACGAGATTTTGGATCTGGAACTGCCGCCGGGCAGTCCCATCGACGAGGTGCAGCTTTCCGAGCGCTTCGGCATGTCGCGCACGCCGATCCGTGAAGCCTTGGTGCGGCTGGCAGGCGAGGGGCTGATCGATACGCTGCCGAACCGCTCGACCATGGTCTCGCAGATCGATTTTCTCAATATGCACAGCTATTTCGACGCACTGGTGCTGATGTATCGGGTGACAACGCAGCTTGCCGCCAAATATCACCGTCCGGAAGATCTCGAAGGTGTGCGCGCGCTTCAGGCTGAATTCGCCGATGCCGTCGAAGCGCAGGATGCGCTCGCCATGATCTCCACCAACGCCGCGCTGCATCTTGCGATCGCCGAGGCTGGCCGCAACCCCTATTTCACCAGCCTCTTCTCGCGATTGCTGAATGAGGGCCGGCGCCTCCTGCGTCTCTATTACCAATCCTACAACGATCGTCTGCCGCGTCGCTTCGTCGAGGAGCACGATGAAATCATTGCCGCCGTCGAGGCGCGGGACACGGAACTTGCCGAGCGCCTCGCGCGCGAACATGCCGAGCAGATCGTGGCCCAAATCCAGAAATTGCTGATGCGTGGGGATCGTCTCGACGTCAGCCTTTGATTTGCATATTTCTTGTCGACAAAATAAATACAAACATGTATCAATGCTGCAAAGACGGTGAGGCGCGGCCGCGGATGCTGCTGGGCTGATAGCCGATCCACTCCCGGCCCAAGAGGATAGAAAGATGAAGTCGAGCATTTTCTCCGGGGTGATCCCGGCCTTGATGACCCCGTGCAAAGCCGATCGCAGCCCCGATTTCGATGCGCTCGTGCGCAAGGGCAAGCAGTTGATCGCCCAGGGCATGTCGGCTGTGGTCTATTGCGGCTCGATGGGCGATTGGCCGCTTCTGACCGATGCGCAGCGCATGGAGGGCGTCGAGCGGCTGGCCAAGGCAGGCGTACCAGTCGTCGTCGGCACCGGCGCCGTCAATACGGCATCGGCCGTTGCCCACGCGGCGCACGCGCAGAAGGTCGGCGCCAAGGGTCTGATGGTCATCCCGCGCGTGCTGTCGCGTGGTTCGGTGATCGCTGCCCAGAAGGCGCATTTCAAGGCGGTCCTGTCGGCAGCGCCGGATCTTCCGGCGGTCATCTACAACAGCCCCTATTATGGCTTTGCCACCCGCGCCGACCTGTTCTTCGCGCTGCGCGCCGAGCACGCCAATCTCGTCGGCTTCAAGGAGTTCGGCGGCCTGGCCGACATGCGCTATGCCGCCGAAAACATTACCAGCCGCGACGATGACGTGTCGCTGATGATCGGCGTCGACACGGCGGTCTTCCACGGCTTCGTCAATTGCGGTGCGACGGGTGGTATCACCGGCATCGGCAACGTCCTGCCCAAGGAAGTTATCCATCTTTGCAACCTTGCCCAGGCGGCAGCCAAGGGCGACGTCGACGCGCGCCAGCGCGCGCTCGAACTGGAGCAGGCACTTGCCGTCCTGTCATCCTTCGATGAAGGTCCGGACCTGGTTCTCTTCTTCAAGCACATGATGGTGCTGAAGGGAGACAAGGAATATGAGCTGCACTTCAACGAAAGCGACGTGTTGAACGATAGCCAGCGCGGCTATGTCGAGGCGCAGTTCAAGCTTTTCAATAGCTGGTACGCCGAGTGGAGCAAGCTTCCGGGCGCGGTGGAAAAGTACAAGGCCTAAGCTTTGCGATAGCTCGGGTGCAAGGCGCGAGAGGCCCCGCGGGGCCTCTTTCATTATCTTCCGCCAGCCTTCACTTACACTTTCAGGCCACGGCGTCTAGACCGAGTTCCTCTAGGCGATCGAGTTGGCGAATTTCCTCTCCGGTCAGCGGGATACCGTCCTTTTCCGCGCGAGCGCGGGCGGCGAAGCGGCGTTGCGACGGCAGGCGCGCGCCCTGGCCGACAATCGCTTCGAACAGCACTTCGGCACGGGCGAGCGGATTTCCAGGTCGACCAGCAGCGAAGGCCTCCGGCGAGAAGGCAACGATGAGTTCGCCGTGCCGCGGCGCAAAGGCCGTGGAGCCGAGATAATCGAGCGCCTCGCGGCTGGTGAAGTCGCCGATCATGATGCCGGCCAGAAGCTCGATCATCGTGCCGATGGCCGAGCCTTTGTGGCCTCCGAACGGAAGCATCGCGCCGGCGAGTGCTGCCTCCGGATCCGTGGTCGGTTGGCCGTCGGAATCGATGGCCCAGCCCTCCGGAAGAGGCTTGCCGGCACGCCGATGCAGCTCGATCTCGCCGCGGGCGGCGACCGAGGTCGCGAAGTCGAAGACGTAAGGCGGACTTTCCGGACGCGGCCAGCCGAAGGCGAAGGGGTTCGTTCCCAGGAGCGGTGCCGAGCCGCCGGCCGGCGCCACGGTGGAATAGCTCGGGCACATGGCGAAGGCGGCGAGGCCTCGATCCGTCAGGGCTTCCACCTCCGGCCAGAGCGCCGCGAAATGCGTGCAGTCGTTGATGGCGAGTGCGGCAATGCCGAAGCGGCGAGCCCGTTCGGCAAGCACAGGCATGCCGAGCTCGAAGGCAGCATTGGAAAAACCGCTCTTGGCATCGACGTGAACGATGGCGGAGCCGGCCAGGTGCTCCAGTTCGGGCACTGCGTCTGGGCGAACCTTGCCGGCCTTGACTGTGCGGAGCACGCCTTCGATGCGATAGATGCCATGCGATTTGCAGGCGTCCCGTTCGCCCGCGACGATCGTCCGTGCGATCGCAGCTCCCTGTTGTGCATTGAAGCCGGCTTTGGAAAGGATCAATTCGACGCGGCTTTGCAGTGCAGCGGATGTCAGGGTGGTCACATCGGTCAATTTCGGTTCTCCCTTTATTATGCTTGCTTGCATCATAAACATGGAAATTATAAATACAAAAAGAATACAAGAAATCGACAGGTAGGTTCGCTGTTTCGTCGCGCATTTCGGTTTGCCATAACGCTTGACGATAATTGCTTAACCTATCGATATCCGCGCTTGATCCATACCAGGAGGAGGGATGCCCATGATCAGCCTGAGACCTGGAATAGCGTTTGCCCGCGGAGCGACGCAGATTGTGGAAATACAGAGATGAGCAGACCGGACGTTATCGTTATCGGAGCCGGCGTGATCGGTCTTTCCGCTGCGATTGCAGCTCAGTCACGCGGCTTGCATGTTGTAGTCCTCGACCGCGAGGGACCGGCCGCCGGCGCTTCGGCGGGTAACGCCGGCGCCTTCGCCTTCACGGATATCCTGCCTCTGGCGTCCCCTGGCATTTTGAAGAAAGCGCCCAAGTGGCTCCTCGATCCGCTTGGACCGCTCTCCGTGCCCCCCGCCTATGTGCTGCAGATCGCGCCCTGGATGTTCCGATTCTGGCGCGCCTGCCAGCCGTCGCGCGTTGCCCATTCCATTGCAGCCCAGACAAGCCTCATGGACTTGTCCAAGGCGGAGCTAGAACCGTTCCTTGCCGCGACCGAGACGCTCTCGATGCTGCGCAAGGAGGGCAATCTCCAAGTCTATGAGAGCGAGGCGGAATTCCAAGCCTCTCTGCCCGGTTGGGAGGCTCGCCGCAATCACGGCATCGAATTCCAGCATCTGAAAGCCGACGAGATGGCGGCAATCCAGCCCGGGCTGGCGTCACGTTTCATTCTCGGTACCTTCACGCCCGGCTGGTATTCAATCGCCGATCCCAAGCTCTACACGCTGGCGCTGGCCGCGCATTTTCGCAGCCGCGGCGGCGTCATCGAGACATCGGAGATTTCGTCGCTTCGGGCGCTCCCGCTTGGGGTCGAGGTGGTGGCTGCGGATGGAAAGCTGCGCCAGGCTGGCAAGGTCGTTCTGGCTGCCGGCGCCTTCTCGCATCGGATCGCCAAGACGCTCGGCGAGCACATTCCGCTCGAAACCGAACGCGGCTACAACACGACGCTTCCGGCCGATGCCTTCGACCTGCGCACGCAGATCACCTTCGGCGGCCATGGCTTCGTCGTCAGCAAACTTTCGACCGGCATTCGTGTCGGTGGTGCGGTGGAGCTGGGCGGATTGGCCTTGCCGCCGAATTTTCGCCGTTCCGAAGCCATGCTGCAGAAGGCGCGTACTTTCCTGACCGGTCTCAGGCCGGAAGGTGGCGTGCAATGGATGGGCTTCCGGCCATCGCTGCCCGACAGCCTGCCTGCGATCGGCAGCGCCAAGGCGACGCCGGACGTGGTCTATGCCTTCGGCCATGGTCATCTCGGTTTGACCCAATCGGCCGGCACGGCGCGTATTGTCGCCGACCTTTTGACACGGCAGGCGCCGGCGATCGATCTGACGCCATTCTCGCCGCAACGCTTCTAATGCAAACAAGCATGCCGATGTGGATTTCCACATCGGTGCTTACGATCCTCTCGCATATGGATCTACGGTGATATGAACGACACGGCATCGGCTCGCAGTATCATGGATGGCACCGCAGTGGGTCGCGTCGTCGCCACGCAGGAGGCCCTCAGCTTCTGGGGCGGAGTCGATCCTGCCACCGGCAAGGTCATTGATATCCATCATCCTCTGCATGGCGAATGTCTCACTGGCGCAATCCTGATGATGCCTTCGAGCCGTGGCTCCTGCAGCGGCTCCGGCGTGCTGCTCGATCTCGCGCTGACAGGCCGCGCGCCCGCTGCCTTGATCTTTTGCGAGACCGAGGATGTGTTGACGCTCGGCGCGCTTGTCGCCGCCGAGATGTTCGGCCGGCAGCTGCCTGTCGTGCGCCTTCCGCCGGATATCGTTGCCCGTCTGGCGCAGGCAAAGACGGTCAGGATCGAAACCGCTGCCGTCGTCGCGGATGGCGAGACCATTCCCCTTTTGCCACCTGCCACCTCCGGGCTTTCCCTGACGGAAGCCGACAGGTCCATGCTGGAGGGAGGCGAAGGCGTTGCGGTCGCTCAGGCCATGCGCATCCTTACCGGGATGGCGGCTCAGCAGGGTGCCACTTCCCTTATCGACGTGACGCAAGCGCACATCGATGGATGTATCTATGCAAGCCCGGCCAACCTGACCTTTGCCGAAAAAATGGCGGAGCTTGGCGGACGCGTGCGCGTGCCGACCACCATGAACGCCATTTCCGTCGATCGCGCCAATTGGCGGTCGCAGGGCGTGCCGGAGGACTTTGGCAACCCGGCGGCACGTCTGGCGGATGCCTATGTGCGCATGGGCTGCCGCCCGACGTTCACCTGCTCTCCCTATCTGCTCGATAGCGCATCGGGCGCCGGCGAGGCCGTCGGCTGGGCGGAATCCAACGCCGTCATCTTCGCCAATAGCGTGCTTGGTGCGCGCACGGCCAAGCATCCCGATTTCCTCGATCTCTGCATCGCCTTGACAGGCCGTGCGCCGCTTTCGGGCGTATATCTGGATGAAAATCGCAAGGCGACGCGTATCCTCGACGTTGAACTTCCCGAAGGTCGCGACGATGCTTTCTGGCCGCTCGTCGGCTATCTCGCCGGTAAAGCGTCCCCCGATCGCATTCCGTTGCTGCGCGGTCTGGCAGCCGGGCACCCATCGCGCGACGACCTGAAGGCGCTGTGCGCTGCCTTTGGCACAACGTCTGCTGCTCCCATGCTGCATGTCGATGGCGTGACGCCGGAGGCTGCCGATGCTCTCAATCCGAATGCTGACTGCCTCACCATCACACGCGACAACATGGCGGTCGCCTGGAAAATACTGAACGAGGGACCGGAAGCCATCGAGCTTGTCGCCATCGGCAGCCCGCATGCCTCCCTTGCCGAATGTCATGCACTCGCCCACGCTTTTGCCGGCCGTCGCCGCCTGCCCGGGGTGATGGTCATTGTTACGGCGGGACGCGATGTCATCGCGGCTGCCGAGGCTGACGGCACGCTGGCGCGGCTGCGCGACAGCGGCGTGCAGGTTTTACCCGATCTTTGCTGGTGCTCGATCTCGGAGCCGGTCTTCCCGCCCGACACGCGTGCGGTCATGACCAACTCGGGCAAGTACGCGCATTATGGCCCGGGCCTCAGCGGACGCCCCATTCGCTTTGGCAGCCTTGCCGATTGTGTCGAGGCGGCTGTCGCTGGGCGCGTTACGGCGGGGCTGCCGAGCTGGCTTTGAGAGTGTCGGCGATGCACTGATTTCACGCATCGGTGCGACGTTTTCGTCCGTAAGCCTAGACGACCGTTTCGCCGCCATCGACGACGAGGATCTGACCTGTCATGTAGGAGGAACGGTCGGAAACCAGGAACAGGATCGGTTCGGCGATTTCCGACACATCGGCCCATCGTCCGAGCGGCACTTTCTCGGCGATGTAATCTTCAATGGCGCTGCGTCCACCCATCTGCGTGATGAACGGCGCGTTGAACGGCGTGTCGACCCAGCCGGGGCAGAGCGCGTTGATGCGGATGCCGAAGCGGGCATAGTCGCCGGCCATCTGACGGGTCATGGCGATGACCGCGTGTTTGGAGGTGGTATAGGCGATCATCTCGCGGTCATAGAGCACGCCCGATGATGATGAGGTGTTGAGAATGACACCCTTGCCGGCCTTCTTCATGACCGGCATGACGAAACGCGAAGCCATGAAATGCGCCCTGACATTCAGGTTCCAGGACCTATCGAAACCGGAAACCGCGACCTCTTCCAGATTACCGGCGACCTGAGCGCCGGCGTGATTGTGCAGGATGTCGATGCGGCCATGCCGCGCGGCGATCTTTGCGACACCGGCCTCAAGCGCTTGGTCGTCCATGACATCGATAACAAGGCTTTCGGCGCTGCCGTCAGCCTCGGCAATCTGGCGTACGGTCTCCTCGGCATTTGCCAAGTCGATATCGGCGACGATCACATGCGCGCCTTCGCGCGCCATGATCAGCGCTCCGGCGCGGCCAATGCCGGAGCCGGCTCCGGTGACGATTGCGACCCGATCCTTGAGTATCATGATGTTTCCCTGGTCAGTTTGTCGTTGTCTTTTCGCGCATCAGGAAACGCGCGATGAGAATGAGGCAGAGCGACGCGATCAGCACCATGGTCGCGATCGCGTTGATCTCCGGCGTGACGCCGCGGCGGATCGAGGCGAAGACATAGATCGGCAGCGTCGTGTTCGATCCCGCAACGAAGAAGGCGATGATGAAATCGTCGAATGAGAAGGTGAAGGCGAGCAGAAAGCCGGCGAGGATCGACGGCATGATCTGCGGCAACACGATTTGCCGGAACGTGGTCAGCGGCGTGGCATAAAGATCGCTGGAAGCCTCGACGATATCACGGCCAAGGCTCGCGATGCGCGCCTTCACGATCATTGTCACCAGCGCCATGGTGAAGAGGCCGTGCGCGGCGATGATCGAGCCGTAGCCGAGCGCAAATTTCGGAGGCTGATCGCCGGGCCAGACGACTGCGATCATTGGGTTGATAATACCGAAGACCTCGACGAGTGCCACCAATGTCGCAATGCCGATGACGACACCCGGCACGACGATCGCGGCGGCAAAGAGCCCGTCGAAGACGGCGCGAGCGCGAGAACCGAGCCGCTCCAAGCCGATTGCCGCCATCGTGCCGAAAATGGCGGCGAGTGCCGCGCTGGTAAAGGCGATGATGAGGCTGTTCCGCAGCGCTTCCATCAGGAAGGTGTTGGACAGCGCCCGTCCGTACCATTGCGTCGAAAAGCCGGTGAACTCGCTGGCATTGCGGCCGGCATTGAAGGAGAACAGCACGACGAGCGCGATCGGCGTGTAGAGAAATAGATATACAAAAGTGACGAGCGCGCGCATCAGACGAGATCCACCTGACGGGTGCCGGCAACGCGCCAGGCAATGCGCGTGGCAACCAGCAGCACGATGACGACGACAGCAACGAGCGTCACGGCGATCGCCGATCCGAACGGCCAGTTGCGCGACTGAAGGAAGAGATCGACAAGCGCATTGCCGATGAAGAACACCTTGCCGCCGCCAAGCAGCTGCGGGATCAGATACTCGCCGAGCAACAGGATCGTCACCAGGGCAACGCCGGTCATGACGCCGGGCAAGGAGAGTGGCAGCGTGATGCCAAAGAAGGTCGAGACGGGCCTGGCGCCAAGATCGGCAGAAGCCTCAAGGAGGCGCCGGTCTAGCTTTTCCAGGCTGACATAGATCGGCATGATCATCAGCGGCAGATAGCCGTAGACGATGCCGAGCAGCACGGCACCGGGCGTGTTGATAAGTCTGATGTTCTCTATGCCGAAGAATTCCAGCAGATGCGGTATGCCGCGTGCGCCGAGCAGGTACATCCAGGCGTATGTGCGCACGAGCAGGCTCGTCCAGAAGGGCACGACGACGAGGGAGACGAGCAGCAGGCGGCGTTGCGGGCTCGCTTTGACGGCCAGATAATAGGCGACCGGATAAGCAACGAGCAGACAGGCAGCCGCACCGATCGGCGCAAGGATCAACGTATTGATGAAAGCGGCCGACCGCGAGCCAAGATTGGCGAATTGCGCGAAGGTGAAAGCTGCCTGATACCCGCCTTCGGGCGCACGCTCACCAAAGGCAAAGACGATGATGGCAATGAAGGGCAGCACCAGGAAGACGAACAGCCAGATGCCTGCCGGCCCGACAAGGGCAGCGGTGACGAGGCGCCGTTTGGTGGCAGGGTTAAGAGGCATCGAGAGGTTCTTTGTCCGCCGGTGCTGGGAAGGAAGCCGATCCCTTACCACCGTCATGGCGCAAGGGATCGGGTCGAAGAAAAACGATCAGGCCGACTTGAAGCGCGCCATCAGTTCGGCACGGCTCGGATCGGTGAGCGTCACGGCGGCACCGAATTCGAGCGGCGTCAGCGAGGCTTCATCCGGATAGACGATCTTGTTCGAGGTGATTTCCTTCGGCAGGAGCTCGATCACACGGCTGTCGGTGGTCGGCGCGCCATTGGCGATGTGCTCCTTCACCGCATTCTTCGGGTCCATCAGATAGTTGAGCAGGGCATAGCCGGCCGCCTTGTTTGGCGCATCCTTCGGGATCGCGTAATAATCGGTCCAGATCTCGCCGCCGTCCTTGCCAAGCACATAGTCAAGCTCGGACATGTCGCGATTGAGCTGCGCGCCGTCGTTGGTCCAGCACATGGTCAGCCAGGCGTCGGTCGAACGCATCGACGGCTGATAGTCGGAGTTGATGGCAAAGAGATGCGGCTTGACCTTGATCAGCAGTTCCTCGGCCTTGGCGAGCTCTTCCGGCTTGATCGAATTGAAGTCGTAGCCGAGGGAAACCAGTGCGCTGCCGATGGTCGTCAGCTGATAGTCGTGGACCATGGCGCGGCCGTCGGCTTCGGTCTGGGCGATCTCGAAGAAATCCTTCCAGCTCGAAAGCTTGGTCTTGATCTTTTTGGTGTTAACGGAAAAGCCGGTCGTGCCCCAGTTTTTCGGTACGGCGTAGGTTTTGCCGTCAATCTGCCCTTCCTTGGTGAAGCGTGGGCTCTCGCTCACCTGGCTGAAGTTCGGGATCTTGGTAAGGTCGAGCTCCTCGATGAGGCCGAGCTTGTGATGGGTCGAGATCGTGTAGTTGGTCGGCACGAAGAGCGACCAACCGGAGGCGCCGGCCTGCAGCTTTGCGAGCATTTCCTCGTTCGAGCCGAATACGTTGACCTCGACGGCGACGCCGGTGGCTGCCTTGAAGTTCTCGAAGGTTGCCGGATCGTGATAGTTCGGCCAGGTCGCGATCGACATCTGCGTGCCGAGTTCGCCGGCGGCATAAACGGGTGTCGACAGCGCGCCCGGGACGCGCGAGAGGACTGCCGTTGCAAGGCCGAGGCCGGTGATATTCAGAAAGTGACGACGGCTGATCGAGCCGCGCTTCAGGCGCATGAATTCTTCCATGAAGCCTTCGGCTGAGATGGGGAGATTGTCCTTATAATCCTTGCTCATGATGCTGTTCCCTTGTTTTGGCTTATGCATTCGATGCTGGAAAGACATGTAAGGCGGTGGGGTCGAAGCCGAGGAAGACCTCTTCGCCCGGACCCACGAGATCGCTTTCGTTCATGCTGCGGCGATCCGAGGTGATCAGGAAATCGCCGAGGCCGGGGACGGTGACTGCATATTCGGCTGACGAGCCCAGGAAGATGCGATGCGTCACCGTGCCCTTGAAGGACATGCCTGAAACAGTCATGTCGCGGCTGAGATGGATCGCCTCCGGGCGCAAGGCCGCAATCGCCGCTCCTGGTGCGAGCCGCTTGCCAGACGAAAGGGCAGAGCCGTCCCCAAGGCGAAGCGTTTCGCCATCGGCTTCCATCGTCGCTTCAATCTGGTTCGTCTTGCCGACGAAATCGGCGACGAAGAGATCGGCCGGACGGTCATAGACCTCCTGAGGCGTGCCGAGCTGGCGGATGCGGCCGGCGCTCATGACACAGACGATATCGGCCATCGACAGCGCTTCTTCCTGGTCATGGGTAACGAGAACGAAAGTGATGCCGAGTTCGCGCTGCAATGTCTGAAGCTCGATCTGCATGGCCGAGCGCAGCTTCTTGTCGAGTGCGGCCAGCGGCTCGTCGAGCAGCAGGACGGAAGGGCGGTTGACGATGGCGCGCGCAAGTGCCACGCGCTGCTGCTGGCCGCCGGACATTTCGTGGATGCGCCGTCTGGCAAAGCCGCCGAGCCGGACCATCTCGAGCGCTTCGGCAACGCGCCGGTCGATTTCGGCAGCGCCAATCTTCGGACGCATCTGCTTCAGCCCATAGGCTACGTTCTGCGCGACGTTGAAATGCGGAAACAGCGCATAGTGCTGGAACACCATGTTGACCGGGCGCCGGTAGGCCGGAACACCGTTCATCTCGCGCCCATCGATCAGCACCGTGCCTTCGCTCGGCTGCTCGAAGCCGCCGATCATGCGCAGGCAGGTCGTCTTGCCGCAGCCGGAAGGGCCGAGAAGCGCCAGAAACGCGCCCTTGGGCACATTGAGATTGATGTCCGTTACGGCGGTCACGGCGCCATAGTTCTTCGTGACCGAACGGAATTCGATATCGTTCGTTGAAGCGGATGCCACGTCTGTTCCCTGCGGTTGGTCGGCAGTCTTGATCTGCCTTATTGCCACCGTCGTTAGGGAAAGAGTAAGCCTGCGCTTCCTGCGAGGTATATACCCCGAAAGAGGTATTTTCGTACGGATCGCTTCGTGGAAGGTGTATATAGGGGCTGCGCTCCATTGCGCAGGGCGGCAGAGGGGATCCGTCATATGAGCACCGACCTTGAAGGGCTTTTCGCCGCCTTCAACGCGACGATCGGCCGATCATCGATGACAGATGCCGAATTCGGCGAGACGTTCCGTCAGATGATGGCGGCGCTGGTGCAGTTCGATTACGTGGTCGTCTTCGCCTATCGCGGCAAGGAGCGGCCGATCGACCTCTACAGTACCTTCGACCGCAAGGAGCATGTCATCTTCGTCACGCTCTACCAGGCCGGTCCCTATCTGCTGGATCCCTTCTATCACACGGCGCATGAGCGCCGCGAAGGCGTGCTCAGGATGCGGGAGCTGGCGCCGGACCGCTTCTTTTCCAGCGAATATTACCGGACCTATTATGTGCAGACCGGCCTTGCCGAGGAAATCGGCTTTTTCGTCAATGCCGACGATGACATCACCATCGTCCTGTCATTGATGCGGCGCGAGAAGACCGGTGTTTTTCCGCCGGCGGAATTCATGACGCTGAAGAAGGTGGAACCGCTTGTTGCAAACATGGTGAGATATTACTGGTCCGGCCTTGCCTCGCGCTTCGATGCGCAATTGGTGGCCGGAGGCAGGCGCCGGCGCCGGAAGGGTGAGAACGAGACTGTCCCGCCAGCCGAAACCGTCTGGCGTGACCTTAATCTGACAAGCCGCGAGACTGCCATTGTCGAGCTCGTCTTGCAGGGGCACTCATCGGAATCGATCGGTCTGAAGCTCAATATTTCGACGGGTACGGTGAAGGTTCATCGCCGTAATGTCTACCGCAAGCTCGGCATTTCCTCCCAGACACAGCTGCTTTCGCTCTATCTCAAGAACCTGGCCTAGCGTGAGCGGGACTGAGCCCCATGAGTGTCAGGTCCCTGTCTTGCAAGCAGCCTCAGCCAGGGGCCGCAGTGAAAGAGGCTCATGAGTAGATACATCGGCACCATTCCGCCGACCATCGAACTGTCCTGCGCCGAGCAGATCATATCCCCGCCCGCACCATAGGCTGACAGCACTGTCATGAAGGCAAAGCTCGGCGCTGCGGCCAGTGCCAGCCATCGGCTGGCAGTGACGGGCAGGTTCGGGGCGGCGGAATGTACGCCGGCCCCTTCGTTGCTTTCGGATAGGCGCAACATCAGTTTGCCCCGTAACGATCGTGGTGCTTCCACCATACGCCGGTCTCGTTGCGGCCGAGTGGGGCGCGGTCGAGCCACTGATACATGCCCCAGAGACCATCAAGGCCACGGGCATAGGAGGAGTACGTATGATAGATGTCACCGTCCTGCATGGCGAAGGCGCTGACGCCGGGCCGCTCACGGGTGTAAGTCGCGATATCCGTCCCCGTCATTGACGCCATCAATTCAACCGGGCCTTCGCTGCCGCGCAGCTCCCATTGCTGTATCGACTTGCCCGCCTGAGCATCGAGCATTGGCGGCTCGCGGCGATAATTATATTCGATTTTGCCGCCGCTCTGCTCCTCCGGCGTGAACCAGACATTGAAATCATGATTGAAGTCGCTGTTTGCCGAAGAGGCCCAATCGAAGGTCCAGCCCATGCGCCGTTTGAATTCCTGCAGCTTTGCGAGCGGGGCGCGGGAAATGGCCGAAAAGGCCACATCGTGGTTTTCAAGATGCACGGCGATGCCGTTGAAACCATCCGCGATCGATGAGCAGGATGGGCAACCGGCCGTGTAATCCGGCCCGAACATGAAATGATAGACGAGAAGCTGCGAGCGCCCCTTGAAGAGGCCCGAGAGCGGAACGACACCCTGGTCGGTCTCGAGACGATAGTCCTTTTCCACCTTCACCCAAGGCAATTCCTGGCGGCGGGCGGCGATCTCGTCGCTGCGCCGCGTCAGCTCCTTTTCCTGCTCCAGCAGGGAAAGCCGTGCCGAAAGCCACTCTTTGCGTGTTCCAGTCGCATGCATCGTCATGGTTGATCTCCTCTTGTCAGCGACACCTGTCCTGTCGGCGCTGCGTCTTGCCTGCCGATGTGCGATACCTTACGGCTGGAGTGCGAAGGGGTGGGAGTTACAAGTGTGACGGGATTTCGATGGACTCGCTGATCGTCGCGGCTGCCCAGGCGCTCGCTGCCGGAGATGTGCTGGGGGCGCTGAAGCGCGTCGCATTGCGCGACGATGCTCCGGCGCTGGCGCTTCGCGGCATTGCTAT
The DNA here is from genome assembly GCF_002277895.1 of Rhizobium sp. 11515TR. Taxonomy (NCBI): domain Bacteria; kingdom Pseudomonadati; phylum Pseudomonadota; class Alphaproteobacteria; order Hyphomicrobiales; family Rhizobiaceae; genus Rhizobium; species Rhizobium sp. 11515TR. The sequence continues at coordinate 1,128,475 of NZ_CP022999.1, forward strand.
GGCGCAGCTCGGCGATCTCTCCCGCGCCAAGACCCTTCTGAAGAATGCGGCGCGCGCCTTCGGTCCCCGCGAGGCCGTGGCCCGCGCTCGCTGCGTGGTGGCCGAGGCGGAGATCGCCCTTGTCTCACGCGACCTTGGCTGGCCGGAAAAGGCACTGGAGACGGCGCGGGTCGCTCTCGAAAAACATGGCGACCGTATCAATACCGCCCATGCCCGCAATCTCCAGATACGCCGCCTGCTACTCATCGGTCATCTCGACGAGGCGGAGTGCTTGATGGCCAAGCTCGACCCATCGCCACTGCCGCCGGCCGCAAGGGCAAGTCATGAGCTGGCGGTCGCCGGCATTGCCATCCGCCGCCTGCGTATCGAGCCGGCACGTGCCGCTCTGATGCGTGCGGCGGAAGCGGCACAGAAGGCAGGAATCCCAGCACTCATCGTCGAGGTACAGGATGCGGCGCGCATACTCGACGAGCCGGCCGCGCGCCTGGTCGCGCGGGGGAGCGAGAGATTGCTGTCGCTGGATGAGGTCGAGATGCTTCTGGCGTCCGATGCCTTGGTTGTGGACGCCTGCCGCAACGTCGTGCGCCGCGCTGGAGACATCATATCGCTTGCGAGCAGGCCCGTGCTTTTTGCCCTTGCGCGCGTGCTCGCCGAAGCAGCTCCCGGCGACGCGCCGCGGGCGCTGTTGCTTTCCCGCGCGTTCCGCGCCCGCCATGCCGACGAATCCCACAGGGCGCGGCTGCGTGTGGAGGTCGGCAGGCTTCGCGCCGCCTTGGAGCCGCTCGCCGAGATCCGAGCGACGGCGGAAGGTTTCGTGCTGGCGCCTCGGCTGGCAGGTGATGTCGTCGTGCTGGCGCCGCCGGTCGAGGTCGAGCATGCCTCCGTGCTTGCCCTGCTCTCGGATGGCGAGGCCTGGTCGAGTTCGGCATTGTCGGTTGCGCTGTCGACAAGCCCGCGTACGGTGCAGCGTGCGCTCGACGCGCTTGCGGTTGCAGGCATGGTGCAAAGCGTCGGCAACGGACGGGCCTGCCGCTGGATGATGCCGCCCGCCGTCGGCTTCCCGACAACATTGTTACTCCCGAGACCGCTGCCGAGCGACTAGACTTCTTATTATCGACACTCAACCGCTCCCGACCGGAGGATGGAAGCATGAAAAAGTCACAAGCGGAAATCATTCGCGAATATGGCCCTTTCGCCAATGCGCCGCGCGTAAACGGCGTCACCTTCGATGGTCAGCACGTCTGGTTCGCCTCCGGCGAGAAGCTGCACGCCCTCAACCCCGAAAGCGGCGAGCAGGTGCGCACGATCGACGTCGCCTCGCACGCCGGCACCGCCTTTGACGGCCGTTATCTGTACCAGATCGCCGAGGATCAGATTCATAAGGTCGACCCGGAAACCGGCAAGATAGTCTCCACGATACCGGCGCCCGGCCACGGCGGCGATTCAGGCCTTGCCTGGAGCGAGGGCAGCCTGTGGGTCGGCCAGCATCGCGGCCGCAAGATCTATGAAATCGATCCCGAAACGGGCGCCATCCGGCGCACCATCGAATCCAATCGAATCGTCACGGGCGTGACATGGGTAGATGGTGAGTTATGGCACGGCACCTGGGAAGGCGACGAAAGCGATGTCCGCCGTGTCAATCCGATGACCGGCGAGGTTTTGGAGCGGCTGGAAATGCCGGAGGGTACCGGCGTTTCCGGCCTCGAATCCGACGGCAAGGACCGGTTCTATGCCGGCGGTGGCGGTAGCGGCAAACTGCGCGCCATCCGCCGTCCGCGCTGAGTGGCGGCAACGAAGACCTCCTGCGCCTGAACCGGTCGATCCCAGGCGCTCGGTTTCGGAAAGAGTTGACTTACGTCTCCGGCTTGGAAGACTGCATCCGGATCACGCCCGGATAGCGCGACTTTGAAATTCAATGAGCCATCGACGGAGCTTCGGGCTAGATCCTGCGATCGCCATCTCGCGCATTTTGAACCAACCGCAATGCCATGCGTTTCCAACATGGAAGCCATGCCTTGCCGGTCTCGGCTTTCATTGCCATATTTCACTTACCAACCGCATTTCAATCATTTTTAAGTTGCGAGCCGCGCCGATCACGACGGATGTCGTGATCGGTCGGGCGCGCCAAGGAGAAATCATGAGTGAGATCACGAAAAGTCTGGGTGAAATGAACTTGCAGGAGCGCGCCGATCTTATGGCGGCCGTCGCGGATGTACTGCAAGCCACCGCCGAAGAGGCCGAGGAGGATGGCGATGCGCTCGCCGTCACCAATTCGCTGTTTCTGGCATGCAACCTGCGCGGCTGTTCGTCCGATCTTGGCCCGAAGGATCTGAAAGCGGCCGAACTGCTGCTGGAGCAGGGGATCACTTTCATTCACCTGCTGAACGGGCGCAAGAAAAGCCGCACGCCGGTGCATTGACGGTTGCGACCGATGAAGGTCGAGCCCCCAGTCGTTTGTCAGATTGAAAACGGCTCTGGTAGCGAAGCATTTCCGCGTAAAATAACGCGGACTGCTAGAAGCCTCAGGCGGAACATCATGGATGTCCCGCCCTTCCTGTTTGGTTGAGCTTATGTCGGCAGAAACCTTTTCGTCGCGCCTGCTATCTCAATCTTCTTGGATGGCGCTGTCTCGGGCCGTATCCCGCATGAAGAGATAGACGATCAGCGAAATGCCGATCATCGCGGTCACGTACCAATAGAAACCCTGTTCCCAGCCGCTGCTCTTGAATTTCAGCGCCACGAACTCGGCTGTGCCGCCGAATAGTGTGTTGGCAAGAGCATAGGGTAACGCGACGCCGAGAGCTCGGATATGGGCAGGAAACAGTTCCGCCTTCACGACGGCATTGATCGATGTGTAGCCGGTGACGATGACCAGTGCGCCCATGACGAGCAGCCCGGCGATGAATGGATCCCTTGTGGTTTCGAGCGCCGAGAAGATCGGATAGGTAAACAGCACACCGCAGAGACCGAAACCGATCATCAGCGGCTTGCGGCCGATCTTGTCGGAGAGTCCGCCCGCAATCGGCTGCAGCAGCATGAAAATGAATAACGTGATTGCGTTTATCTCGCTCGACGTTTCCCGGCTGAACCCGGAGGTGTTGACCAGGAATTTCTGCATGTAGATCGAATAGGCGTAGAAGGCGAGCGTGCCGCCGGCCGTCAGCAGCATGACGAGCGCGGTTTCCTTGGGGTGCCGGGTGATGAGCATCCAGAAGCCGGATTTCTGTGTATCGCTTGCGCGTACATTCTTGAAGCTTTCGGTTTCGGCCAGGCCGCGCCGCAGCCAAAAGACCACGACTGCAAGTGCCGCTCCCATGAAGAAGGGAATGCGCCATCCCCAGGAATTTAGCTCTTCCGGCGTCATTACCGCCTGCAGCACGATCAGCAGCGCGATTGCGAGAAGCTGGCCCGAGATCAGCGTGACATACTGAAAGGACGAGAAGAAACCGCGGCGCTGGCGGCCGGCCATTTCAGAAAGGTAGGTCGCGGAGGCGCCATATTCGCCACCGACGGAGAGGCCCTGCATCAAGCGGGCGAGAACCAGAAGTGCCGGTGCTACCACGCCGATGGTTTCATATCCCGGCGTCAGCGCGATGATCAGCGACCCCGCGCACATCAGCGTCACCGAAAGGGCGAGACCGGCTTTGCGGCCCTTGCGGTCGGCATAGAGCCCCATGATCCAGGCGCCGATCGGCCGCATGACGAAACCGACGGCAAAGACCGCAGCCGAGTTCAACAGCTGCGCCGTCTGGTCGCCGGCGGGGAAGAAATGCGGTGCGAAATAGAGCGCGAAGGCAGCATAGACATACCAGTCGAACCATTCGACCAGATTGCCGGTGGAACCGCCGATAATCGATTTCAGGCGGTTGCGCCGTTCGGCTGCTCCAGCCTTTGCTGTCGTCACGATGGGATCTTCGAATGTTTTCAGCATTGTTCCTCTCCTCCCGTTCCTGCTTCGGATCGTCATAGGCGCGCAATAAACCGCCGCGAACGACAAGTTCGCTGGGAGGGGCCGTATGTCTGCGGGGGCGCTGCCGGCCGGTCTCTTCAAGACGGGATCGGCAACGCCAGTTGCCCGGCCACGGCCGGCCTTTCTATCTATTGAGGACCACTCTCCCAGTGCCTGCATTCATACGTGTGGAAGACACAGGGCACGAGGTTTGCGGACTGTACAAAGATATCCTATTGATATATCCCGATTTTCTTCGGGCCACGCGCTGATCTTGATGATGCTGTGTGCAAGATTCAGCATGGATTTTTTGGAATCCGTGCAATAATCTGCACAGATGAATGGGTCGAACCTCAAGCGAATTGTGTTTCTGGCAGCGGCCGCCTTGGCCGTCGCCGTCGGTATCTGGTGCGCGGCGCTTTCGCTTTCTCGCCAGGACGCACTTGGGCGGCTCCACGCGGAGGCGAGCGGGCTTGCGGTCCAGCATAGTCGTTTGCTCGACAGCGAGCTGGCGCGGTTCCGGCTTCTCCCAATAGTGCTCGGCGAATATCGCGATCTTGGCGAGGCGCTCGCGAGCCCCACAACGGATGCCGCCCGGCGACTCGATCAAAAGCTTGGTTTCCTGGCGCGGGAAACCGGCGCCTATATTATCTACCTCGTCGATCAGAAGGGACTTGTCATTTCCGCGTCGAACGCAGGGACTGAGGACAGCTTCGTCGGCAAGAACTTCAGCTTCCGTCCGTATTTTTCCGAGGCGCTGAAAGACGGCACGGCGGAATATTACGGTGCTGGAGCGATCAGTGGCCGGCCAGGTCTGTTTCTTGCCCGCAGGGTAGGCGATGCCGCCGCTCCGGTAGGAGTGGTCGTGGTCAAATTCGAGTTTGATGCGGTATCGCGGATATGGGCGAACGATCCGGGCGTGACACTCGTCGTCGACGAACACCAGATAATCCTTGCCGCGTCCGATCCGTCACAGGTGCTGACCACGCTTGCGCCGCTGTCGCCGGAAGATCGGGCCGGCATCGTCGCCAGTGGGCAATATCGCGACGCCGCGCTGGGGCCGGGCAAGTATCGCGCCGAGGATACCGGTCGCATACGCGGTCCACGTCATCAGATATTGATTGCGGCGGAGCAGCCGGTCGCCGGCACGCGTCTGCGCCTCCTACATCTTCTTGACACACGTACGGCGTTGCAGGAAGCGCAGGCGGAGGCCTGGCTTCTGGCACTGCCCGCCATCCTGGGGCTGGCCGTCATCGCGGTCGCGATCTGGTGGCGCATGACGCGTGCAGCAAGAGCGGCTGCCGATCGGCGGGCGCTCGAGGAGGCTGTCGCTGCGCGTACGGCCGAGCTGCGCGGCGAGATGGCCGAACGGACGCGGGCCGAAGATCGCTATCGCGATGCCCGTGAGGAACTTGCCCAGGCGAACCGGCTTGCTTCCGTCGGTTCGATCACGGCGGGGTTGATGCACGAAATCAACCAGCCTGTCGCTACCATCCGCACCCTCGCCGAGAATGCCCGCCATCATCTCGCGGCCAATCGCCTCGATCGTGTCGGCGCCAATCTGGATGCCGCGGTCGAGGTGACGGCGCGTATCGGGACGATTACGCAGGAGATGCGGCGGTTTTCGCGCCGCGGTCGGCTGGCGGCGGGAGCGGAGCCGCTCGACGCCATCATTGCCGGCGCCTTGCTGCTGGTCGGAAACCGGTTTCGCAAAGCGGGTGTGCGGCTGGATCTGCCGGCGGAAGGGCAGCCGCATGTGCTTGCCGAACGCGTGCGGCTGGAGCAGGTTATCGTCAATCTGCTGCAGAACGCCATCGACGCCGTTACGGAGATCGCCGATCCGCATGTTGCTCTGCTCGTCAATGCCGAGGGGCGGGATGTGGTGAGGCTGACCGTCGCCGACAACGGCCCCGGCATCGATCCCGCACTGGCCAAGGAAATATTCCGCCCATTCATTACCGGCAAGCCCAATGGGCTCGGTCTCGGGCTCGGGATCGCGCAGGACATCATGAACGATCTCGGCGGATCGTTGACTATCGGTTCGTCGCCGCTCGGCGGCGCGGCATTCGTAATGACTATGAGGCGGGCATGACCCTACAAGCGTCGCAGAAAATCCTTCTGGTCGAGGACGATGGTCCCTTCAATGCAGCGCTTACCGATTCCTTCGTCATAGCGGGCTTCGATGTAGAGGCGCATGGTGATGGGCAGTCGGCCCTGGCAAGCCTTGCAACCGCATTGCCTGGCGTGATCGTCAGTGATATCCGCCTACCCCGCATTGATGGGCACGATCTGCTGGAGGCCGTGCTGGCGCGCGATCCTGATTTGCCTGTTATCCTGATGACTGGCCAAGGCGACATCGCCATGGCGGTCGGGGCGCTGAAACAAGGCGCCTATGATTTCATTGCCAAGCCCTTTGCCACTGATCATCTAATCGCGTCCGTGCGCCGGGCGCTGGAGACGCGTCGGCTGGTGCTGGAAAACCGGCGCTTGAGGCAGGCAGCCGCCGAGGCGGAGGATGCGTCGCCGCTCCTCGGCCAGACGGCGGTCATGGTGCGATTGCGTGAAACGATCCGCCAGGTCGCAAACGCCGACGTGGATGTTCTGATCGAAGGCGAAACGGGTACCGGCAAGGAACTCGTGGCCCGCCTCATCCACCGCTGGAGCAGGCGGCGCGCCCGCAGTTTCATCGCGGTCGATTGTGCCGCGCTGCCGGATGCGATCGCCGACGAGACTCTGTTCGGAAACCGCATCCGGCGCGGGCGCATTGCCGAGGCTGATCGCGGCACGCTGTTTCTCGACGAGATCGACAGCATGTCGCCCCTGCTACAGGGCCGGCTTCTGCGGGTCGTCGAGGAGCGCGAGCTGCCCTCGGCGACCGGCGAGCCGACCCCTGTCGATCTTCGCATCGTCGCTGCGACGAAGAACGATCCGCATGGCCCGGTGGTTGAAAACCGCGTTCGCGCCGATCTACTCTATCGGTTGGAAACCGTCCGGATTCGCATTCCGCCCCTACGGGAGCGCCGCGCTGATATCGGCCTGTTGTTCAGCGCCTTCCTCGACGAGGCCGCCCGCCTGCACGGTGTGCCGCGTCCCCCCATCGACGCCGGGATGGAGGCGCGATTTCTAACCGACGACTGGCTGGGCAATGTCCGGGAGCTGCGCAATTATGCGACCCAAGCGGCGCTTGGCCTTGCCTCCGCTCGCAGCCAACCTTCCGTGGAGCTCGGCCTCTCCGATCAGATGGATCACTTCGAGGCAAACATTCTGCGGGCCACGCTCGAGAGATATGAGGGGGATATTTCTGAGGTCGCACAGGCGCTCAAATTGCCGCGCCGAAGTCTCTATGCCCGTCTGCAACGTTACGGCATCAACCCATCAGCCTACCGTAAGTGAGATCGGTCGCACGTCGAGAGTGAAAGGGATAGGGCGAGTACAGTTTTACTCACTCAACTTGACGGCGTGATGTGTATTGAGTGTAATTTTCTTCATATCTTTATAGATATGTGACGTATAAAAAATAGCTTAAATGTGTATTAATCATAATTATTCTGCGTAAAAATAGAGAATAATTAATATATGTTAGGATATTGTGGCTCGTCTGCATGATGCAGCAGTTAAATTAGAGAGCTATGATATGCTTGATTTGCCTAAATTGATACAGCTATTACTATTTGCTGCCGTTATATTGTTATTTTTCCGCTGGGTCGTCGAGGACATGAATAGGTAGCCGCTTTGGGGGCCTGCAGAACCAGCACCGCGCGATTTGCTTCTTCAGTTCACCGTTTCCCTGTCGTCTCGGCAAGATTGCGCGTCGCTTCGGCTTACGCCCGGCAAAAGCTGATCATAACGATTTGCTGTTGCCCTTGCGTCTCCATTCGGCAGGTCGACGGGAATTGAACAACGGCGCCCGGAAGTTTCCGGACGCCGTTGAAGTGCATCGCATGATTGTCATGGCACAGGCGGCCGCTCTCACCGGCTTCAAACCATACGGCTTCGTGTGTCCGAACCCGCACGGTATTCAGTGGGCACCTGCGCCGCCGCCGGCCTGCGGGCGCTTGGTGAACAGCATGGTGATCGCTGCGATGGCGAGCACCACGCCGATGACGGCGAAGGTGTCGCTGAAGCCCATGATCAGCGCTTGTCTCTTGATGATCTGGCCGAGAGCGATGATCGCCTTCTGCTGGGCTGCCTGATGGTCCGAAACTCCGTGCGATAGGAAGTAGTCGGTCATCTGGTCGATCCGCTCGCGAACCTCCTCACGGGCAAGGGTTACGGATTGGCCGATGATGTTGGAGTGGAACTGCTCGCGTTTGGTCAGGATGGTCCCAAGCGAGGCAGTACCCACGGCGCCGCCGAGGTTGCGCAGCATGTTCGTCAGGCCCGAGGCCGCAGCAGCGTCAGCCGGAGCAATTCCTGCTGTCGTGATCGCGGTGACGGGCGTGATGACGAAGGCCTGGCCGATGGCGCGAACGATGTTCGGAATGAAGAACTGGTCTCCGGCATTATCGGCCGAAAGCGTGACGTTCATGAAGCAGCTAAGCGCAAAGACCGCAATGCCGAAGAAGGCAAGCCAGCGCACATCCACCCGCTTCATCATCAGCGGAACCAGGGGGATCAACAGCAGCTGCGGCAAGCCCGTCCAGGCAAGGACGTTGCCGATCTGCTCGGCATTGTATTTCTGCACTTGGCCGAGATATTGCGGCAGGATATAGACCGTGCCGAACAGTGCGACGCCGACGAGAATATTGGCAAGCACGCCCAGCCCGAAATTCCTTTGCTTCAGCAGCCGCAATTTCACCAGTGGCTTGGAAACCTTCAGCTCGATGATAATGAAGAGCGTCAGGAACACGGCCGCGACGATACTGAGCCGGACGATGAAGGGCGAGGAGAACCAGTCGTCCTTATTGCCCTCTTCTAGCACGGTTTGCAGGGCGGAGAGGCCGATCGCCATCGTGACGATACCGGCCCAGTCGCCTTCGCGCAGCAATTTCAGCTGCATCGGCTGCTTGTCCAGCGTCAGCGCCAACGCCACCACCATGATGGCGCTCGGGCCGGCATTGATGAAGAAGATGGTCTGCCAGCCATAATTCTCGGTCAAGTAGCCGCCGATGGTCGGGCCGATGGCCGGAGCGAAGGTGACGGACAGTGCGAAGATCGCCAGCCCCAAGGGCTGCTGCGGCTTCGGAAGCTTCGTCAGCACCATGGTGAAGGCCATCGGGATCAGCACGCCGCCGGCAAATCCCTGCAGGCCACGAAGCACGATCATCGTTCCGAGATCGTGGGCAAAGGCGCAGGAGAGCGACAACAGCGGAAACAGCACCGAGTTCACCAGGATATAACGGCGAAACGAGAAGACGCTGCTGAGATAGGCGGTGAGCGGAATGACGACGATCTCGCCGATCAGATAAGAGGTCGAGATCCAGGCGCCATTATCAACGCCGGTGCCGATGCCCCCTTCGATATCGAGAAGGGAGGCATTGGTGATCTGGATATTCAGGATCGCCATGAACGCGCCGATCATGCCGGCCAGGACTGCGATCCACTCTCTTGTCGATGCGCGCGGCTCTGCCGCTGCGGCCGGTATCGCACGGCCATCCATTGTAATCGTGGACATTGTGGGGGCTCCCGCAGTCAGTTCCGCCGTGCGGCGTCTGCTTTCGTGTTGATGCTCGGCTCGACGGACATTCCCGGGCGAAGTTCACCGCTATTCGTGGTCTGCGGGTCAAGCGCAATCCTGACCGGAATTCGCTGGACGACCTTGGTGAAGTTGCCGGTCGCATTGTCCGGCGGCAGCAAGGCGAATTCCTGTCCGCTTGCCGGCGCAAGGCTGTCGACATGACCATGGAAGACCTTGCCGGGGAACATGTCGACTTCGATATCGACGGGTTGGCCGGCATGGACGTTCGTCAGCTGCGTCTCCTTGTAATTGGCGACGATATAGGCCTGGTCGGTCGGCACGAGCGACATCAGCTGCGTTCCCGCCTGGACATATTGGCCGATGCGCAGCGTACGGTTGCCGACGGTGCCGTCGACGGGAGCCTTGATGGTCGTATAGGAAAGGTTCAGCTCGGCCTGATGCTGAACGGCCTGGCTTTTCTGCAGGGCGGCGGTTGCCTGTGCGATCTGGGCTTTCAGAAGTGCAACCTGTTTGACGGCACCTTCCAGCGTTGCGGTATCCCTGACGATGGAAGCCTGCGCCGCGGCGATCTGCGATGCGGCCTGCTGCGCGGTCTGCACGGCCGCATAACCGTTGGAGGCGAGGCTGGCATAGCGCTTGTTGTTCTGCTCTGCGAAGGTTTCATTGGCCTTGTCCACATCCAGCGTTGCCCGGGCTGCGGCGATCGTTGACTGCTGAATATCCAATGAAGCCTGCTCTGCCTCTATGGTCGCCAGAGCCGCGGCCACATCGGCCCTTGCCTGATCGAGTGCGGCCCGGAAGTCACGGTCGTCGATGCGGGCGAGCGGCTGACCGGCCTTTACTGTCTCATTGTCCTTGACTAGTACTTCCGCCAGATAGCCTGAGATCTTCGGGGCGATCGAGCTGTTGTCGGCCTGGACATAGGCGTCGTCGGTCGACACCTCGAAACGGCCGTTCTGCCAATAGTCGTGCCCGTAATAGCCCACGGCGGCGATAATGGCGATCGCGCCCACGCCATACATCAGCCGGCGCGGCGTCTTGCTGCGCTTTGCTGCAGCATTGCCGCCCTCCTGGTCTTGTTGTGCCTCTGGACGGGGCTCGGCTGTTATCCCTTCCTTGGCTTTCGCCTCAACAGTCCCCTGCGCCTCGCTGGAAGCGCCATCGGACGTTACGATATGCAGATTGTTAGCCATGTACTTGCTCCTGACAACGGTCGCTGCCGGGCAGGGGTAGCGGCCAAGTTCATTTTAGAAACTTGCTGTTTTCCAAAATAAGCGCTATAAAATGCAAGTCAACTGGATTTTGGAAAATATCTATGGTCCTAAATCAAAAAACCACGAAACGACCACGAGGACGGCCGCAGGTCCGCTGCGATGACGACACCAAGGCGATCGTCCTTTCGTCTGCGCGCAAGCGTTTTCTGGAGGCGGGCTATGCCGCTGCATGCGTCAACGACATCGCGCAGGATGCGGGAGTATCGACCAAAACAGTCTATCGGCTGTTCGAAAGCAAGGGCGAGATCTTCAATGCCGTGATTACGGATCGCATCGCGCGCTTCAACGTCGAGGTGGATCAGGGCTTGCTCAGGCACACGGATCTGCATCATGGGCTGGAACAGATCCTGATTGCCTACGGCCGTCTGGCACTGGACCCGGAAACCATCGCGATCAATCGTCTGGCCGTAGCCGAGGCTGATCGCTTTCCCGAAATCGCGGCCTCCTTCTACGAACGGGCGATCAAGGCCTCGACCGTGGTTTTCGAGGTATGGCTGCGCAGCCAGCACGATAAGGGAGCGATTAGAATTGCCAATATCCCCCTTGCGGCCGGCTTCCTCAGGGGCATGATGACCATGGAGCCGCAGCGGGCTGTCATGCTGGGTCAGCGCCAGGCTCCTGACGACGAGGAAATAAGAACCCGCGCGACGGAATGTGCGGCGATCTTCCTGCAGGGCTGCATTTCCGGCTCGGCTTGAGTCGGAAATGGAAGGGCGAATGGTGTCCGCGCAATTGCGGGCAGCCTTCGGACCGGTCAAGGCGCAATGGTGAAACTGTAGCTCCCGTTGGTCTTGTGGCCGTCCGTGGAGAGCGCATGCCATTCGACCGTGTACTTGCCGGCTGGCAATTTGTCGGTCACGGGCACCATCAGCGTAGTGCCGCTGTTCATCAGCATACCTTCTCCGGTCTTTACGCTCGCCTTGTTGGGGCCGGTTACCTTGACGCCGCTGAATTTCAGATTGAGGGCTTCCGAGAAGGTTAGGTCGAGTTCGGATGGTGCGGTCTTGACTGTGCCGTCGGCTGCCGGAACGGCCGACTTCAGATGGGCGTGTGCCATGGCTTGGCCGGCAAAGGCGATGCTGATGACGCCGGCAGCGAGGAGCAATTTCTTGATCGGGGGCATTTGGTTTCCTCATCCTGTTGATGATCCGCAGAAGGTCTGCGGATCGTGTGATGGCGATCGCTCGATCGCCGATATCCGTTGCGGGCAGAGCCGGACGGAATTTCCATTTCCCAACGGTGCTTACGCGCCACGGAATTAATCCTGCTGCAGCAGATTTCGGATCTTCTGCAGCGCGACATCATTGTTTTCCTGATAGGCGATGGTGCCTCTGAGTTTGCCGCCGGCATCGACGAGCAACACGGAGGCGGTATGATCCATGGTATATCCACCATCCGGGCTCGGCACTTTCTTGGCATAGATGCGCCAGCCCTTAATGGCCTTCTGCATTTCGGTGGGATCACCCGTGATCCCGGTGATGCGGTCGGTAAAATTGCCGGTGTAGCTATGCATGATCTCCGGCGTGTCGCGCTCCGGGTCGACGGTGAAGAAATAGGCTTTCAGCCCATCGGCCTGCGGTCCGAGCGTCTTGAACCAGCCCGCCATGTCGTAAAGCGTTGTCGGACAAACGTCGGGGCAATGCGTATAGCCGAAATAGACGAGCGAGGGATGGCCCGACAGGGCGTTTTCGGTGATGGGCTCACCGCGATCGTCCGTGAGCGTGAAGGCTGTGCCGGGACCGCCCGTGGCCTGCACCTCAGGCACCCCCAGGAACGTTGCGTAGCCGATCACACCCGCACCGGCGGCAAGCGTAACGGCGACGGCAGCTGCGACGAAACGTAGTCTATTTGACATGGGACGTCTCCCTGTTCGCCGCTATCGATCCCACAGGGAAATCGACGTCGACAGAGCCGGCCTTTTCGAATTTGAGCGTTGCTTTCACCGTCTGGCCCTGAAGGAAGGGCTCGGCAACCTTCATGAACATGAGGTGATAGCCGCCGGGTTTGAGTTCCACGGTCTGGCCGGCCGGTATCGGCAGGCCGCCGGCGAGCTCGCGCATGATCATGACGTCTTTGTCCATCTTCATCTCGTGAATCTGGACCGTTGCAGCGCGCGGTGAGCTCGCAGCCACCAGCCGGTCGTCGGTGTCGCCGGTATTCGTGATGGTCATATAACCGCCACCGACGGGAGCTCCCGGCACCATGGCGCGAACATAGGGCGCTGAAATGGTGAGATTGCCGATTTTGACATCGTCGGCAGAAGCGAGGGAAGAAGACAGGAATGCCAGCCCGAAGGCGGCAAGGGCAGAAATCTGTTTCAGCATGATCGATATCCTTGATCCGGAAAAGGAGCGGGCAGGCGAAGCCTTTGGGCTCCGCCCGATCTCGTCAGGAAAAGAAACGCCGGAGCGGCGGCACGAAACGAACTACGAACTGGTCGAGGAGCAGCATCGCGACGATGGCGGCTCCCGTCAGCGGGAAGGCCACCCCGAAGATGATGGCGATGAGCCACAGGCCGATATAGACCGATTTTTGCGGCGGCATCGGCGGCACGCCGAGACGGCCCGATGGCCTTCGCTTCCACCACATGGTCGCAGCCGTCACGCAGCAAAGAACGATGGCGAGACAAGTGGCCAGCATCAGAAGTTGGTTGAAAAGGCCCCATTCCTGTCCCTGATGGACATTGATACCCCATTCGATCGCCTTGCCGAGCGCCGGATACTGGTCATAGGAAATGTCGACGAGCGGTTTGCCGGAATATTGATCGATGTGGACCGTTCGCTCCTCGCCGAGGTCGCCGAAATAATGACTTGCGGTATAGACGCCGGTCGGATCCGAAGGGATCGCGAGATCGGAGCCCGCAACCATGCCCAGGCCGTGCATGATGTGGACGGCTTTGTTCAGGCCGATCGGCCTCGCCGATTGCGTTGGGGCGATATCGGAGGGCGGAACGGGCGCATTCTCGACCACCCAGCCGGCGCGATCGACAACATCCTGTGTGACCTTCGTCGATTTCGGCACCTCGTCCCACACCGCTGCCGGTGTTCCGAGATTATTCGCCGTCAGCCAGGCATTGACATTGGCGCCCCAGTAACCGGACCATGGCATGCCGCTGAAGGCCAGGAAGAAGATGAGGATGCCGGCAAGGGCCCCCGTCACGGCATGCAGGTCGCGCCAGAAGACGCGCCGGGACGGATTGCCGCGAATTGTCAGCACGCCGCCGCTCTGCTGGCGCGGCCACCACAGATAGATGCCGGTCACCACGAGGACGAGGGCAAAGCCCGCGACAATCTCGATCAGGCGATTGGCCCATTTTCCGAAATATTCGAGGCTGTGGATGCGCTTGACCACCCAGCCGAACTCCTGTTTCGACCCCACCGATCCCAGGATGCTGCCGTCATAGGGATTGACGTAGACGATGGTCGATTGACCGCCCTTGGATATGGTTATCCAGGCCGAGCGGTTCGGTGCTGACGCTTCATGATAGGAGGTCACACGGGTGCCGGGGAAAGCTGCGAGCGCCGCATCGGCGATCTGCTGCGGCTGCAACATCGTGCCGGTCTCGGCGACGAGGTAACGATGCGAATAGAAAGTATCGGCAATCTGATCCTTGAACAGATAGAGCGAACCGGTGATCGCCAGATTGAGCATGAAGGGAATGACGAGAAGGCCAGCGAAGAAATGCCAGCGCCAGATTGCGCGATAGAGCGAGACATTATGGGTTGCTGCGGCTGCAGGCTCTGCAGCGGTAAAGGCAGACATGAAATCCTCCGAAGATCGGCAGGCTGCCGCAAGCGGTCGATCTGAGGAGGGGGTGTGGCGAGATGGTTCGCCGTTTGGCGTGAGCTTGCTTTCCTTGAGCCACCGATCAATCGGCCTGCTTCGTTCGGCAAGATGCAGCTGGGAACACCAATCCTCAGATGTCGCGATGTGATGGTCGCGCGAGCAGCAGCGTTGACGGCAGGCATCGCAACAAAAGTCGCAACGCCGGTTCAGCCAACGATGTCGAGGAGGGGTGGTGCTCTCGGTCCTGTGTTCGGCGGATAAAGCTGGCGGTGGAACGCCTCCGATCTTGCGATGACCGTCTCTCCGCGCTGGGAGGCGAGGCGTTCACAAATGTCGGTCGGAGGCGTGGGCAGCATTGCGGCGGACGCGATCCGGCATGCCTCGCATCCGGGTGCATAGGCTTTCCCATGCACCTTGCCGTCGGCATCCTTGTAGGTGATGCAGAGAATGGGGAGCGATCCATCCGGGAGCCGGTACTGGGCAAGCTCGATCGGGGATATCTCGTCCGCGGTCGCGACAACAGGCTGATGGGCGAAGGCGACAAGCAACAATGCAACCGCGCAAAGAATGCGCGCGCTCCACTGAAATGTTCGCGAAATCGTCTTCCGCATTCTTGTCCCCACCCACCCGAATTCGCGGATAAGGCTGCAGTCATAGGACAGGCCTATTGCAAGCGCAATGCGTCAATTGGTGCAGCGCCGAAGTTTGCGGACGTCGGTATCGGTCAGGCGACGCGTCTCGGGGAGCGCCAAATTGGCGGAGAGCCCTTGATCGTTCCGTCCGGGGCGCCAGATAGGGCTGATCATTCGGATCCGTAAGTGGAGCTTTGGGAAGGGTGGTCATGAGCAGCTTTGATGACTCACCGTCTGCCCGGTGCCTTCGACATCTCGATCCATCGGCTTTCACGATTCGCTTTCCTCGTGGTCCATGATCTCCGAGGGACGCATGACTACATCCGGCCTGGATGACAGATTCCGGACGTAGCGATATTGAGATGCATTGCTTCAGAAGTTTGATTGCGACGATGACCTTCACTCCCGGTTCCCGCTCGAACATTTTGCCACGCCGCCGGTCAATGAGAGGCTTGGTAAACCATTTTGCAGAGTTCGCATGGTATCCCAAACAGACTTTGATTATGCCGAGGCAAGGTCAATCGTCGCGGGTCGTTGCGAGGACTGGGAATAGCAATGGAAATTGAAACACATCTGGTTTCGCTGATACGTGTCCTCGGCCAGGTTGCGATCATCGTCTATGCCTATTCCTGGGTCATTCGGATCGTCGAACGCGGTGCTTTGAAATCCGTGGCTGTCGGGCTGTTGTTCGGGCTTGTTGGCATCTTGTCCATGGGCGATCCGATACAATGGATGCCGGGCGTCATTCAGGATGGCCGTTCTATCCTCCTTGTCCTTACGCCGATCTATGGGGGGCTTCTGGGAACCATTGTCGCTGCGGCGATGATGGCCCTGTTTCGGTACATGGTGGGCGGCATGGGCGCCGTGATTGGCGTTGCCGGCATCGTAATCGTTGCCGTCGTGGGCTATGTACTCAGTCTGCTGCCGCGGCAATGGACCGGCACGGGATGGAGGCGATCGGCCCTGTTCGGTCTGGCGACCTGCTCATCCATTGTGGTTGTCTTCCTTTTGCCGTGGGCGGTTGCGCGCGCCCTTCTGATCTCGGCGACACTTCCGGTGACGATCGTCAATATCCTCGGCGTCATGCTCCTGTCGGACCTCTTGCAGCGGGAGCAATATCGCATCGGCATACAGCGCGCGCTGGAGAATGAAGCGAGCCTCGATCCCCTCACAAGGTTGCCCAACCGCCGCGTGCTGCAGCGCGAAGGCGATCGATGCAGCAAGGAAGCGGGCATGCGGCGTATCCCTTTCTCGATCATCATGCTCGATATCGATCACTTCAAGAAGATCAACGACAGCTGGGGCCATTCCTTCGGCGACACCGTTCTGGCGCGGTTGGCCGATGTCATCAGGCAAACCGTGCGCAAGACCGACATTGCCGCCCGTTATGGCGGCGAGGAGATCGTCGTGCTGCTGCCCAATACCGATACGCGGGCCGCGGCCGCCGTCGCGGAGAAAATTCGCAAGGATATCGAGGGCACAACCCTGATGTTCGAGCAGGAAGCCGTCCACGTCACCGTCAGCATCGGTATTGCCTGCTCCCTTGAGCCGACGACGGATTTCAAGCATGTGCTCGAGGCTGCCGATAAGGCGCTCTATCGGGCGAAGGCGAGCGGAAGAAATCGCGTGGAACTGGCGGAGGCCGCATAGGCCGGCCGTCATTTCTTCGGCGATGAGAGCACGACGTGCTTTCTCGCATTTCCCGACAACTCGCATGCGCGAGGATCTACGGCAGGAAGCACCCGGCAGACAATGCATGAGTTCGCCGGCCCCGATCCCCTCGGAGCAATTGCGGGTAAAGCGCGGTGTGGTTCAGTTCAAGCGGTGGCGGAACATCCAGGCGGCAACGGGCATCGTCGCGGCGGCGATGGCGACGAGTGCGAGCATATCCGGAAACAGCGTATCGAGGCCCGCACCTTCGAGATAGACGCCGCGCGTGATGCTGATCGCGTATTTCAGCGGATTGATCATCGTCGCATATTGCAGGACTTCCGGCATGTTGTCGGTCGGCGACATCAGACCGGAGAGCAGCATGAACGGCATCAGAAAGACGAAACAGAGGATCATCGCCTGTTGCATGTTGGCGGCAATCGATGACAGGAACAGCCCAAAGCCGATGGCTGCGGCGAGGAAGAGGCTCAGCCCGAGATAGAGCGTCACGAACGAACCGGCAAACGGGATGCGGAACCAGAACAAGGCTACTAGCAGGATCGTCGATGCCTGGGTGATGCCGACGATCATCGAGGGAACCGCCTTGCCGATCATGATCTCGGTCGGCGTGAACGGTGCCACAAGCAATTGATCGAATGTGCCTTCCTCGCGTTCGCGGGCAACGGACATGGCGGTCAACATCATCGTCATCAGCATGGTGATTGTGCCGATGAGCGATGGGACCATGCTCCAGCGCGTTTCCAGCTGCGGATTGTACCATGCCCGCGTGGTGACCTTCACCCTGCCGTTGGAGCGCCCCTTTTGCACCAGCCAGTCGGAGGTGAAGTCGCTGACAATCGTGTTGGCATAGCCTTGCGCGATGCCGCTGGTGTTGGAATTCCTGCCATCCGCGACGACCTGCACCGTGCCGGGGGTGCCGGCTTCCAATTGCCGTTCGAAATCGCGCTCGATGACGATGATGAGCACGGCCTGCTTGGCATCGAGCAAGCGGATGGCCTGGCCCGTCTGCGTCAGTGTCGCCACCCTTTCGAAAATGCCAGATCCCTCGAGCTTTGCGACGAGGTTTCTTGATGTCGTCGTCCTGTCCTGGTCAACGAGCGCATAGGGAACATTATTGAGATCGTAGGTGGCGGCGTAGCCGAAAATCAGGCATTGCAGGATCGGCGGCACGACGATGCTTGCCCGGCTTCTCGGGTCCTTCAGGATGACGAGGAGTTCCTTGCGGATCAGGGTCAGGATGCGCAGAAGCGATGCGATCAACATGGCTATGCGATCCTCTTGCGGGTCATGCGCACGGCAAGGGCCAGAAGCGCTGTCGCCATGCCGGCGAGCACCGCCGCATTGGGCAGGATGACGCTCCAGATATTGCCGGCGAGAAACAGGGTTTGCAGCAGGGTGACGAAATATCGGCCGGGGAAGATGTAGGTGATGATCTGCACGGCCCAAGGCATGCTCCGCGGATCGAACATGAAGCCAGAGAGCATCATCGCCGGCAGGAAGGTCACGAGAACGGTGACCTGGCTGGCGATGAACTGGCTCTTGGTGATCGAGGATATGGCAAGGCCAAGTCCCAGCGCGACGAGAAGATAAAGCATGGATACGATGGTCAGGACCAGCAGCGATCCGCGAAGCGGCACGCCAAAGAGAAGCCTGCTACCAACGACGCAGAGCGCAAGGCCGGCAAGCCCCAGAAGAAAATAGGGAACGGTCTTGCCGAGCAGGATTTCAGTCGAGCGGACGGGTGTGACGAACAGCGCTTCGAAGGTGCCGCGCTCCCATTCCCGCGCCATGACGAGGGCGGTCAGCAGCGCGCCGATCAACGTCATGACGAGGACGACGAGCCCTGGGACGAGGAAATAGCTGCTGTCATTGGCCTCGTTGAACCACAGGCGGGATTCGATCGTGACGCCGCTGCCGCCGAGTGTCCCTTTGCGCGAGGCTTCCTTGGCGGCCCAGACGCCGACGGCCGCTTCGGCATAGCTCAGAGAGATGCGCGCCGTATTGGCGTCGCTGCCGTTGACGACGGCCTGAACCTCGCCATTGCCTTGAGCGACCTTCCGCGAGAAATCCGAGGGAATGCGCAGGATCGCCCGAACTTCGGAGGACAAAAGCATCCTTTCCGCCTCCGCCATCGTCTTGACGGGCTTCGGGGAGAAATAGCTGGAGAGCTCGAAGGCGGAAGCGAGGCCGCGCGCCTCGGCTGAATTTTCTTCCATGACGATCGCGACGGGAACGTTCTTGACGTCGAGATTGATGCCGTATCCGAAGAGGATCAGCAGCGCCACCGGCATGACGATGCCGATCGCAATGCTGCTCGGATCGCGCAGGAGCTGCCAGGTTTCCTTGCGGATGAGGGCGCGAATGCGACGCAAGGCTGCGCGCAATGCTTGGCTGGAGCTGTCGACAGGCTGGTTCATGCCGCCTTCTCCATTTTCCTATGACGCTCCTTCTCGACGATCGCGATGAAGGCCTCCTCCATCGTCGCTGCCGCCTCGCCGTGCGTTCCTGCATGAGCCCGGATTTCGACTGGCGTGCCCTCGGCGAGGTTCCTTCCGGCATCGAGGATGATGATCCGGTCGCAATATTCGGCCTCTTCCATGAAATGCGTCGTCACGATGATGGTAACGCCTTGCTCGGACAGAGCCGTGATCCGGCCCCAGAATTGCCGCCGGGCCAGCGGATCGGCGCCGCTCGTGGCCTCATCAAGGAACAGAATATCTGGCTCGTGCAGCAGCGCGGCGGCCAACGCCAAGCGCTGCTTGAAACCGCCCGGCAATTGTCCGCTCGGCAGCTTTGAGAACTGGTCGAGTTCGAACTGGCTCTTCAGGGCGCCGATCCTGTCCTTTCTGCGCCGGCCGCGTAAGCCATAGGCGCTCGCGAAGAATTCCAGATTTTCGTCGACGCTGAGCTGGCCGTAGAGCGAGAATTTCTGCGCCACATAACCCAGCTTTTCTCGTGCCTTCGCACCTGCCGTCAGCAGATCGGAGCCGGCGACCATTAAGGTGCCGTCGGTGGCCGGAAGCAGGCCGCAAAGCATCCGGAACGTCGTGCTTTTCCCCGCGCCATTCGGACCGAGCAGGCCATAGACTTCGCCTTTTCGGACACCGAAGCTGACATGGTCGACTGCCGTGAAATCTCCGAATTTGCGGACGAGATCGCGCACCTGCACGACCGTTTCATCGCCGTTGCCACGGTCGGATGGCTGGCCGGTTTTCGTCTGGCGCTCGGTGTCACCGACGACGGCGGAAAACAGCATCATGAAGGCGTCTTCGAACCGGGGCGCGACGCTTTCGGTATCGAGCTCAATCTCATCCAGCCGCAGCGGCTCGTGTTTCTGCTCCCGCTTGCGCACGATCCGGACGCGGCCGGCTTCCGGCACGGCATCGATAATGCCGGGCAGCGCAAAGAGACGCGCTTGCAGCGATCTTGCTGGCATCTCTTCCGGACCCTGTACCATGAAGCAGCAGCCATCGGCCTTTGCCGTAATCTCCGCCGGCGGCCCCTGATCGAGGATTTTGCCAGCATGCATGAGCACCGCGTGTTCGCAGCGTTCGGCCTCATCGAGATAGGAGGTTGCCACGATCACTGAAAGCCCGTCCTCCTTGACGAGCTTGAAGACGATCTCCCAGAGCTCGCGCCGCGACAGCGGATCGACGCCGACCGTGGGTTCGTCGAGAAGCAGCAGTTCTGGCGCCCGCACCAGCGTGCAGGCAAGGCCAAGCTTCTGTTTCATGCCGCCTGACAATTTTCCCGCCGGCCGCTCCTTGAAGCGACCGAGCTGCGTCATCTCGAAGAGGCGCGGATAGGTCTCGTCACGCTTCGATTGCGTTACGCCATGGAGATCGGCGTAAAGATCGAGGTTCTCCTGAACGCTCAGGTCCTCATAGAGGCCGAACTTCTGCGGCATATAGCCGATCCGGTCCTGAACGTGCTGCGGTTCCCTGGTAATATCGACGCCGATCACCTGCAGGCTGCCGTCATCCGGCGCGATGAGGCCGCATGCCAGGCGCAGCAATGTCGTCTTGCCGGCACCGTCCGGGCCGACGAGGGCGGTCAACGCTCCCTTGCGGACGTCGAGCGAGACATCGGCAAGCGCCTCCACCATCTCGCCGGTGTCGCGGCGAAAGGTCTTGCGGACATTCCTTGCTGTGACCGAGAGATCACCGGCGCTCATGGCATTCTCGCTCTATCACTGCTGCGCGGTTGCGACATTCGCCTGCTCGCCCGAAAGTGGCCTGACGGTTGCCGGCATGCCCAGCCGCAGCGCGTTATCGGGATCGTCCACAAAGACCCTCACTTCATAGACGAGACTTGTGCGCAGCTCTTCCGTCTGCACCGATTTTGGCGTGAACTCGGCAACCGAGGAGATGAAGCCGATCCACCCGGGTATCGCACGTCCGGGCAGCGAATCCACACTGACGTTAGCCTTCATACCGGGACGGAGCATTCCAAGCTGGGTTTCCGAGACGTAGGCGCGTACCCATTTCGGGCTGATCGTCGCAAGCGAGAAGACCGCTCGGGTGGGTGAAGCCATCTCGCCTGGCTCGATCAGTCTGGACTGCACAATCGCGTCGACCGGCGCTTTCAGTTCGGCATCGGCTAGCTGCTGGTGCAGGAGCGTGACATTGGCTTCCGATGCATGCAGCTGCGCTTCCGCCTCCTGAATGTCCTCGACGCGGGAACCGACGACAAGCAGATCGAGCGCCTTCTGATTGGCGACGACCTTGGCGTCGGCAACGGCGGCGGCAGAGCGCGCCTCGTCCAAAGCCTGTTGGCTGACGGCGGCCTTGGGAGCAAGCGCGTTCTGGCGCTCGAACTGGGCGCGGGCATTGACCGCCTCCGCCTTGGCGGATTCGAGATTGGCGCGGGACTGCGCAATCTCCTCGGGACGATTGCCGTTCTTGAGGCGCTCGAGATTGGCCCGCTGGCTTGCTGCCTGCGCCTCGGCCTGGGCGACCTGGGGCTGAAGACGGCTCGTATCCAGCCTGGCGACGACCTGACCTTTCTTGACTTGCGCGCCCTCTTCGACAAGGACTTCGGCGACACGTTCGCTGCCGTTGAAGGCGAGGGTAAGTTGCCTGAAGTCGATATTTCCATAGAGAACAAGCTCGTTCGAGCCGTTATCCCGATGGAAATACCACCAGGCTCCGCCGGCGGCGGCGATCAACAGGAGCAAGATGACGATGACGCGCTGCATGCTGTATTTGAACTCCAAAGAGATGCCAGCTTTGATGAAACGAACGGTGACACATATCGATCCGCGGAGTGATTATAGCGCTTGTCAAATTCAAATTTCAAATTAATATTTGAATTAATGGAAGGCGAAAGCAATGGCCAGAGGCATAAGGCGAACGGCGCGATCTCGAGATCGGCAGGACGGGGCTGCCACGCGAATAAGCCTGCTTGAGGCGGGCGGAGCCGTTTTCGCCGAATTCGGCTTCGATCGCGCGACCGCGAAGGAAATTGCCTTGCGTGCGGGGACGAATGCAGCGGCGGTCAACTATCATTTCGGCGGCATAGAGGCCTTGTACGAAGACGTTCTCGCCGAGGCACATCACCGCCTGATGAGTTATGACATGCTTGCCCGCACGGTTAGCGCGGACATCGAGCCGAAGGAGAAGCTGCGCCGATTTATCGGGTTGCTGGTCAAAGTCGTGCGGACTGGCAATGAGCACTCATGGCCAGCCAAGGTGATCGTCCGCGAACTGATCGCGCCGACGCCGCATATCGATAAACTGCGACGCGAGGAAATAGAGCCCAAGAAAGCCTTGCTGTTCGGCGTCATCGCCCAGATCATCGGCGTAACACCAGACAATCCGCTGGTCGCTCAGGCTGCGCTCTCGACGATGGCGCCCTGTTTCATGCTGCTGGTGGCCGAAAAGCGCGTGTCCGAGATCATTCCGACGCTCGGGCGGGAATCGACCTCGGATGAGGAGCTGGCGGATCGGCTTGTTCGCTTCACGCTCGGCGGGCTTGCCCAACTCTCCCCACCGGGACAGGCGGCGGGATCACCGGAACAGCCGAGCTGACTCCTGGCAAATCACGCCTCGGGGGGCTTCAGCCTTCGAAACCGAAACGTTCGACATCGAAGTCGTCGCCATCGTAAGCTCCGGCTTGGGCCTCTGCCATGTCGTCGTGCATCGGAATGGGCGCGCTGACGAGGCTCGGGAGCGTCATGTCGACTGCCATGCCCGGCGGTTGCAGGGCCCAGGCGACGATGGCGCCGGTCGACATGGCTCCGACGCCACCGGATACGTCCAGCGAGGCGGAACTCGGGAGCTGCGCCATTGGCTGCATCTTTGCCATGGCGCTATCGGCCGTATTCTTCGCATTGTCCGAAACTACGAGCTTTCCGGCGTCGTTGCGTCCGACGACCAGGCTGGCGAACACAGCAGGAGGGGCAGGTCTCTCCGGTGCGGCCGTCGGGACGACGACGATACTGCTGGTTGGCCGCCAAGCCGGCAGCGGAACGGCATATGCCGCAAGATCGGCAAAGGGCTGGCTTTTGTTTTCTTCGGTCACTTGCTTGCCGAGCTGAAGCTCCAGCCCGGTCAGGGCCCGGCTCCTGGGCGTCGGCAGCATGCTGGTGAGAAGGCTGCGATCGGGCGTGTCATTGCGTGACGCTATCGATGACCCGGCGTCGTCATCGTCATCCATGACGGTTGCGATCCTGCTGCTCAATCGCGATGGCCGCTTTTTGGATTGTGCGACCGCCACATCATAGCCCGGCAGCGGTCTGCCATCTGCCGGTACATGCAGCGTCTGCCCATTCGGGAAAAGCCGCGCGAGCTCCTGGCGCGACATTCTCGGCCAGGCTCGCACCCTGCCGACATCGAGATGCACAAAGGGCGAGCCGGAATTGGGATAAAAGCCCACGCCGCCGATCTGCATCTGCATGGCGATCGCGCGCAGGCTCGCAAGCTTCACGCCGGGAATGTAAAAATCCATCGCCTTGCCGAGCGTATGCTGGCTGTGTTTGGCAACGCCGGAGCTGCGCGAGCGGTTGCGCAGCATGCTGTTGGTCGAGGGAGAGCGGTAGGCCGAGACGACGTGAATGGCCTCGTTGGCGCCGCTGCGGCGATAGACCTCCCAGACGAGATCGAGCAATTCCGGATCGATCCTGGTCGGCTCGTTCTTTCGCCAGTCGCGTAAAAAACGATTGATTTGAGCAAGGCCCCGTGGGTCATATTTGCCGCCGCGTTTGAAGACGATGGTCGCTCTTTCCCCCGTATGGGTGAAGAAGAGCTTGAGCGCCCGATCCTCGGCCGCCGCGGTGCCGGCAAAAGCACCGAGCACCAGCATTGCGATCAGCGCCACCCGGCAAGCGACGAATGAGAAAGTCGTGGCGAAAACCATCGCCGGAATGGAAAAGATCACGTGATGCACGGATACGACTTTCGCCCTTGCTAAGAGAAACAGAAATCAGAGGCGCCGCGTCTGCGGCATCGCTATACCCTCCAATTATGGTCAACAAATCCCTAACGGACCGTTTATAGGCGGAAACGGCAAAATTTTGTCCGTTCGAGCGCATTCATGGGGCGGCGGAAGTCACCTCCAGCCCTGGCGACCCTTATTCTGGAAAGCTTCAGCTGTGCCGTTGCAATTTTGTGAGGACATCAACCAGTGCCTGTAAGGCGCCCTCTTTCGAAAGATGGGGAAAACCGGGCTTTGCAAACGTTTTCGCGTGGGTTGCAAACTGCCGGCCAAGACAGCATCATCCCGCCCCATGAGTGGACAGAATCGATTTGCTCCCCCATCAAGTGGGCAGCAAACAATCAGACGTAGCGACCTGTTGCGGCAGCTCCGGCGGGCCGGACTGCGCCGTTTGACGACCATTGTCGCACCTGCCGGGTATGGCAAGACCTCCCTTGCCGTCCAATGGTACGAACTGTTGAAGGAGGATGGTGTCAAGCTCTGCTGGGTGTCGCTCGATGCCGAACATACCAATCAGGAAGCCTTTCTGCTCGCGTTGATCGATGCCTTGCAGACGCTGCTTCATGAGGACGGGGCTGATGCCGGCAACCTGCCCGCGGCAGCATTGCTTTCGGTGCTAGCGACCCGCCTGCGCAAGATCGAAGGACCGCTTGTCGTCTTTCTCGACGACTATCATTTCGCCCAGACGGATGCGACCGAGGCGCTGATGGCGAAGATCCTCGCGGACCTCTCGCTCGAACACGTCAAGCTGGTGCTGGTCAGCCGCAGCCCGCCGCGCTTTCCGCTCTCCGCATTGCGGTTGCGTGGCGAGTTCAAACAGTTCGGTGTTGCCGAGCTTGGCTTTACCGATGCCGAAGCGGGAGAGCTTTTCGCTGGTAAGGGCACTCATTTGACAGAGGAACAGGTCGGTTCCTTCAATCGTCGGACCGAAGGATGGGCGGTCGCGCTGCAGATGGTGAGCCTGCTCGTATCAGAATCGGAGGAGAGCGACAGCATTTTGGCCTCTTTCGACGGCGGCGGTGCTGACATGGGCTCCTACCTGTCGGAGCAGGTGTTCGAACATCTGCCTGAAGACATACGTGAGTTTCTCATCGGCACGGCCGCCCTTCCGGCCTTCAATCATTCGTTGCTCGAAGCTGTGCTGGAAAGCAGAGAACAGGCGGATCTCAGCGAGAGACTGGCCGACTACGCACTCCCTGTCACATTACTGGCGGGCCCCGGCAACTGGATGCGGTTTCATCCGGTCTTCAACGAGTTCCTGAAGAAGACAGCCAGTCGCAGGGGTATCGATGCCAATCTTGCACTCAATCGTGCCGCCCATTGGTTTGAAGCGCAGGGCGACATAGATCGGGCCGTGCATCATGCGCTTACGGCGGGCGACGCTAATCTTGCCGCGCGCATCGTCGAAACCGCCGGCGGCTGGCGGCGCGTCTATGCCACAACGCGCGGCGGCGCGACGCTCTTTCAGGCCTTGAGCGGACGCGCCTCGGAAATCGATCTCGTTCGCTTTCCGCTTGCGACACTTGGGCTCTCGATCTTCAACGCCAAGGCGGCGCAGCTTGCTGCGGCCAATCATTATCTTGTCATCGCCGAGCGGGCCGCGGCTGTAGACCCGACCTTGGCAAAGGACCTGCGCGTCGTGCGCATCCTTCTGGCGCTTTACACGGATCACTGGGCGACAGCGGCCGATCTTTCCGCACTCGAAGATGATTTGCGGCAGCCGGATGGAATGGAGCTCATTCATCGCGCGCTCGCGCTTAACATGCTTTCCTACAATTTCCTGATCCGCAGCGAGCTTGACCGGGCATTGCACTACGGGCATCTGGCCATTCGCGCCTTTCGCGACGGTGGCGCCGATTTCGGCGCCATGCACCTTTATACCCATATCGGCCAGGCCTTCTTTCTCTCCGGTGATTGTGCGAGCGCTCTGTCGGCCTACGAAGAGCTGATCTGCGAAGCGCAGACCAATATCGGTCCGGGCAGCGATCTCGATGCCGTCGGCCAGGTGTTGAAGGCCGAGGTTCTGTCGATGCGCGGCGAGGCGGAGCCAGCGGCGGAGATGCTTGGATGGGCGCTGCCTCATCTTGAGCTTCACGATACCTGGTTTGACCTTCTGGCGGCGGGCTTCATGGCCGAGCAACGAATCCTGCGCATGCGCGAGGATTTGCTTGCCGCCCACGCGGCGATGGATCGCATTCGCGCCGTGGCGCGACGGCGCGGCTTCGATCGGCTTACGCGACTGATTGACGGCGAGCGTGCCATGCTGCTCATGGCATCGGGCGATCTCGATCAGGCAATCCGGCATGCGGAGGCCAACGGCTTCGGCATGCAGGCAATCGTTTCAGATCGCGCCAATGCGCTGGCTATCCATCTGCGCGGAGCCACGCCAGCGATCTTCTGGACACGCGCCTACCTGGCTCTTGGCGAGAAGGCCAATGCGCGCGAGGTCTTTGATCAGTTCAGGATGCGTCAGTCGCAACGTCCACATGTTCCGCGCGCGATTGAGCTTGCTCTCATCGAAATAGGGATCCTTCTGGCGGAAGGCCGCGCGGATCTTGCCGCCGCCAGCCTTTCCGATCTCGTGCTGACGACTCCCCTCGACGATTACCGGGCACTGCTTCATCTCGATCACTCCGCGGGACTCGGCGAGCTTCGCGCACTCGCCAATCATCCAACCGTCGCAAACGTCCCTCGAAGGCGTCTCCAGTCTCTGCTCATGAGTGGTGAGACGGTGCACGAACCAGCCGCCGATCATGGCGGCTATGCCTTTACCGGCCGGGAGCGGATGGTGCTGGAACTGCTGAGTTCAGGGCTTTCCAACAAGGAAATCGGCCGGATTCTGGCCTTGTCCGACAATACGATCAAGTTTCACCTGCGCAATATCTTTGCGAAGCTCAACGTCTCGACGCGGACTGCGGCCGTGACCGCAGCGCGTCAAAAGGGCATGCTCGATCGCTAACCTACCCGTTCGGGTAGGTTTTGAGGCGCCCGCCCACCCATCGGGAAGGCTATCGACGGACAAAAAAACACCTAATCTGCACTCGTGCGAATATAGTAATGAGAGGTAGATTCGTGATCGTCGTCGATCCGGTGACACAGGAGATTATCGAAGGCAAGCTGGCAGCCACGGTCGACGAGATGGGCGTGGTCATGGCCAGGACCTCAATGAGCCCGGTGATCTATGAAGTGCTTGATTTCGCCTGCGGTCTCCTCACCCGTGATGGTGAGCTCGTGGCGCAGATGAACGGCATCACCCTGTTCACCGGCACTTTCGGCACGCAGGTCAAGTCGCTGATCGCGCTCTACGGCGACGATCTGGAAGATGGCGACATCCTGCTTACGAACGATCCCTATTCCGGGGGCACGCATGCCTGCGATTTCGCCATCGTCAAGCCGATCTTCTTCGGAGGCCGGATATTGGCCTATGCCATCAATGTCGCCCATTATCTCGATGTCGGTGGCTCGGTTCCAGGTTCTCTTGCGCCGAACGCCACCTCCGTCTTTCAGGAGGGATTGAGGCTGCCGGGCGTGAAAGTCGTGCGCAGCGATCGCTTTTCGGGGGAGGTCCTGCGTATCATCCGTGAGAATGTCCGTCTGCCCGAAGTCGCGATCGGCGATCTCACTGCGCAGGTTGCGACTGTCCGCGTTGCCGCCAGACGTATGGCCGAGCTTGCGCACAAATATGGCACCGATGTCATCGAAGCCGCGTTTAATCACCTCCTGTCGGTCAGCGAGAAGCAGGCACGCGCCGCTATCGCCGCACTGCCCGATGGCACCTATGAGGCGGAAGATATCATCGACGGGGATGGTGTCACCACCGATCCCATCTCCGTCAAAGTGGCTGTCACGATCGCCGGCGATCGCCTGACGGCGGACTTCACCGGTTGCCCGCCGGCCGTCGCAGGCCCGATCAATTGTGCGGCGGGCGCGCTGCAGTCGGCGGTGCGCACTATCTTCAAGGCGCTGGTCGCACCACAGGCGCCCTCCAATGAGGGCTGGTTCCGGCCGCTCTCCGTCATTGCGCCGAAGGGTTCGGTTTTCACCGCCGAGAAGCCTTCTCCGACGGGCTGGTATTATGAGGGTTCGGTGCATGCTTCAGAACTCGTCTGGAAGGCTCTTGCCAAGCTGATGCCCG
The DNA here is from genome assembly GCF_002277895.1 of Rhizobium sp. 11515TR. Lineage (NCBI taxonomy): Bacteria > Pseudomonadati > Pseudomonadota > Alphaproteobacteria > Hyphomicrobiales > Rhizobiaceae > Rhizobium > Rhizobium sp. 11515TR. The sequence goes on from NZ_CP022999.1 coordinate 1,156,994, forward strand.
AGCGTTTCTCCGCCGGTTCCTATACGAGCCTCTGTGTCGTCTATGTTTCCGGCAAGGACGAGGCGGGGCAGCCATTCATCCATATCGAGCCGCAGCATGGCGGCTGGGGAGCGAGCAGGGACGGCGACGGCGCCAATGCACTGATCGCACTCACCGATGGCGATACTTACAATTACTCCGTCGAGGTCATCGAAGCGCGCTTTCCGTTGCTGGTGCGCCGCTATGGGCTCAACGTCGAGGGTGGATCAGGGGCCGGGCGCCGTCGCGGCGGTTTCGGTGTCATTCGCGATTATGAAGTCCTAGGAGACGGCGCTTCCGCCTATTGCAGTTTTGGGCGAACCGACACGCCTCCCTGGGGCATAGAAGGCGGCAAGCCCGGCAGCGTCAATCTTCTCCAAGTGGAGGAGAACGGCGGGAAAGTCCACGATTTCGGCCGCGAGCCGCATATTGAGCTGAAGCGCGGCGATCTCGTGCGGATCATCACCGGCGGCGGTGGCGGCTGGGGTGATCCGCGTGCTCGCGAACGGGAACAGGTCCGCCGCGATGTCGAAGATGGTTATATCACCAGCGAGATGGCGCGCAGCCTCTATGGATATGAAGAGGGTATGGCGTCATGATCAGACTGGCGACGGATGTAGGCGGTACCTTTACCGACCTCGTCGGTTATGATGAGCGCACGGGCGAAATCTTTACCGCCAAGAGCCTGACGACCGTTCACGACCAATCCGAAGGTGTGCTTGCGGCAATCGAGCTTGCCGAGAAGAAGGACGGGCTTTCGGCGCGCGATGTGATCTTCTTCGCGCATGGCGGGACAACCGTCATCAACGCGATTACGGAGCGAAAGGGCGTGCGCACGGCGCTCGTGACGACCGCTGGCTTTCGTGACGTCTTGGAAATCGGCCGCGGCAATCGCCCCGATCTCTACAATCTTCAGTTCAAGAGCCCGGAAGCCTTCGTTCCGCGCAGCCTGCGCTTCGAGGTGCGCGAACGCCTGGATGCCAAGGGTCGGGTGCTGACGCCTATCGAGCTTGGCGATATCGAGCCGATCGTCCGTGAATGCCGCGCCCGCAGGGTCGAGGCGGTCGCCGTCGTCTTCCTTCACAGCTACGCCAATCCGGAGCATGAGATTGCCTGTGCCAAGGCGATCGCCGAAGCGCTGCCGGATGTCACGGTTTGCGCCAGCCACGAGGTTTCCCGTCAATGGCGGGAATATGAGCGTTCCAATACGGCCGTGCTCAACGCCTATGTGCAGCCGATCATCAAGCGCTACTTTGCGCGGCTTGAAAGCGCGCTGACCGAGCGCGATCTCACCTGCCCCTATTATGCCATGCAGTCGAACGGCGGCATCTCCACGTTCGATCAGGCGCAGATGAGCCCGCTGACATTGGTCGAATCCGGCCCAGCCGGCGGTGTGGCGGGTGCCGCGCGTATCGGCACCGTGCTTGGCGAATCCGAAGTGCTGTCGCTCGACGTCGGCGGCACGACGGCGAAATGCTCGCTGATCCATGATAGCCGCCCGACGCTCGACAGTGAATACAAGCTCGAGCACACCCGCATCGCGCCGGGCTATCCGGTGCAGGTGCCGGTGGTCGATATCGTCGAAATCGGTGCCGGCGGCGGCTCGATTGCCCGCATCGACGAGCGCGGCGCGCTCTGCGTCGGCCCTGAAAGTGCCGGCTCGACACCCGGGCCCTCCTGCTATGGCCGTGGCGGCGACAAGCCGACGCTATCCGATGCTTTGCTGACGCTCGGCATCTTCGATCCGGCAAGCTTTGCCGGCGGGCAGATGCAGCTCGACAAGTCCAAGGCTGCGACGGCAATCGCTACGGTTGCCAAGCCGATGGGGCTATCGGTCGAGGATGCGGCGCTCGCGATCGTCGAAATCGCGCATGCGTCGATGATCAACGCGCTGAAGCTGGTGACGGTGCAGCGTGGACACGATCCGCGCGATGCCGCTTTCGTCATCTCGGGAGGGGCAGGACCTGCTCTCGCCGCGCGCCTTGGGCGCGACCTTGGCGTGAAGATGACAGTCGTGCCGCCGCATCCTGGCATCTTTTCGGCCTGGGGAATGCTGGCGGCGGAGCCACGCGCCGATTTTCGCAGCACGTGGTTCTCTCCCCTTGGTCCGGAAGCCGTCAGCAATCTCAAGCGCCGGTTCGATGAGCTGAAGCGTGAGGCGGTCAGATATTTCTCCAAAGGCGATGCAGCGGAGATACGCTATGCCTGCCGCGTCGAAGCTCGGTATCGCGGACAGGAGCACGGCGTCTTCGCTCTTTTCGAAATGGAGGATGATGCCGAAAGCTTTGCAGAACGCTTTCATGCCGCCCATGAGCGCGCCTATACCTTCTGCCTGCCCGCTTCGCCGGTGGAGATTACCATGATCCACCTGGAGGCTGTGCTCCACGGCCCGGTCATCGCCATTCCAAAACTCGATCGCACCGGCCGCTCGCTGGATGCAGCCTTCAAGGGGCGCCGCGAAGTCTATTTCGGCGGCACGACCGGTTGGGTATCCTGCCCCGTCTACGAGCGCACGCGACTCCCGTCTTCCGAAAGGATTGCCGGCCCGCTCATCATCGAGGAGGCAACCGCGACGTCGCTGGTTGTTGCCGGACAGGAACTGGAAGTGAGCGAGGAGGGCTTGCTGCTCATCCGCGAACGGGACGGAGGAAGCGTCTAGTATGGCGATAGCGATCGGTCTCGACCATATCGTCAGAAATTACGGGCCGACGCGTGCCGTCGACGACGTGACGCTCGACATCAGGGCAGGGGAGTTCTTTACGCTGCTCGGCTCGTCCGGTTGCGGCAAGAGTTCTCTGCTGAAGCTGATCGGCGGCTTCGACAAGCCCACCTCGGGCCGTGTGCTTTTCGATGGAAGGGACGTGGCAGATGTTCCGGCCAACCGCCGGCCGGTGAATACCGTTTTCCAGTCGCTCGGGCTCTTTCCGCATATGAATGTCGCCCAGAATGTCGGCTATGGGCTGAAGTTGCGCGGGTTGGCCGGAGCCGCCCTGAAAAGCAAGGTCGATGGCGCACTGGACCTCGTCGAACTTTCGGGTTTTGCGGATCGCGACGTCAATCTCCTCTCAGGCGGCCAGCGCCAGCGCGTTGCGCTGGCTCGCGCGCTCGTCATGGAACCGGGCATTCTTCTGCTCGACGAACCTCTGACCGGGCTTGACGAGCGGTTGCGCCAGCAGATGCGCGACGAATTCGGCCGCCTTCACAAGCGTACCGGTGCGACCTTTATCCTGGTTACCCACAATCAGGACGAGGCGCTCAGCCTTTCCGATCGGATGGCTGTCATGCACAAGGGGCGGATCGAGCAGACCGATGTGCCGTCGCGCTTCTTCGAGGCACCGGCCAATGCCTTCGTTGCCCGTTTTGTCGGCATCGATACGCTCCTCAGGCCCGAAAGCATTTCGGTTTCAGGCGGCAGGGCTCTCGTTACGGTTGCGGGACAGCGCATCGGTGCGAGCTTTTCCGGAGCGGCGCCTCCGTCCGATGCGCTTGTCGCAATCCGCCCGGACCGAATTGAGCTGATCCCGGCTGCCGAAGAGCCGGGCGAAATAATTGAACTTAAGGTTGTCGAAAGCATCTATCGCGGACTCAGCCATGACGTTACGCTCGCTTTCGCCGACAGCCAGCGCGTGGTGTTAACGACTAGCGCGGACGCGACTCCGCCCTTGCCGGGCGAAAGCGTGCGCGTGTGTCTAAAGCCGGGTGCTGCGCTCCTGATCGACCGTTCCGGAATACCGGCTCTGGCTGGAGGCGATGAGTAGAACCCGAATAGCTGACACAAGCGAAAAATGAGGGAAGGGAATGACACGATGAACAAGAGCAATAATCTCGTCTCCTCCGCCTTGAGGAGTAACATGCAGCGCCGTGACATGCTCAAGCTGATGGGCGCGGGTGCAGCCGCACTCACCGTTGGCGGGCTTTCTGCAACGAGTGCCATGGCCGATGATGCTGCGGTTGCATTCTGGGGCACCGCCACGCTCGATATCGGCGACAAATGGCAGGAGTTTACTCGCCAAAGTGGCGTTTCGCCCGAGTTTACCGATAACGGCAACGATGTCGGGCCGGTGGTCGCGCGCCTTGCTGCCGGCAATGCCAACGATCTCTTCGATGTCGGCGGCTTTCAGGGCGGCGCCGAGCGCGAGCTTGCCAAGCAGGGTCTGATTGCCCCCTGGGACGTCTCCAAGATCTCGAATTTCGCCGGCATCTGGCAATGGGCCAAGGATATCCCGACCTTGACCTATGAGGGCAAGCAGTACGGCATTCCCACCGTCGTCAACGCCGACTCCATCATCTACCGCCCCGACAAGCTCGGCAAGGTCGACAGCTATGGTGTCATCTTCGATCCTAAGTTGAAGGGTCGTGTCGCGATGGAAGATGCGTGGATCAACAGTGCCATCTTCACCGCCATCTATCTGAAGGAAGCCGAGAACAAGCCGATCAAGGAGCCGGGCAACCTGACGGAATCCGAGCTCGGTCTCGTCATGGAGTTCCTGATCAAGCACAAGAAGGATGGCCAGTTCCGCACCTTCTGGAATGGCTGGGAACAGGGCGTGCAGCTGGTGGCGAACGAGGAGGTCGACGCCATGACCGGCTGGGAGCCGATCGTCTATGAGGGCCGCAAGCGCGGGCTTCAGGTGGAGTATGCAGCTCCCGTCGAAGGCTACGAAGGCTGGGGCAACAATACGGTATTGCTGAAGGGCGCCACGGAGCGCGGCAAGGCCGACGTCGCCCATAAGTTCGTCGATGGCCTGCTTGCCGGCCTCTACGGTTGCGAGCTCGGCAAGGCGCGTGGCTATCTCGTGCCGACCGACAACAACCTCGCCTACGCCAAGGCCCATCCGGATGAATATAAGGCCGATGACGTCGCCAAGCTCGCCGATCATGTGAAGGCCAAGTTCTCCGGAAAGGTCTACTGGCAGAATTGCCGCCCGGACAATTTCCAACTCTACGAGGAGTGGTGGCAGAAGCTGCGCAACGCCTGATTTAACACGATGGATCGGGGCTGGCACATCTGTCGAAGGACAGGTCGGCCCCGAGCCAACGGTATCCACGCCGAGAGAAAGGAGAGGGTTAGACCATGAAGACACCAGTTCTATTGCTTGCTGCTCCGCTTGCGGCGATCCTCGTGCTCGGCCTTGCGCCGCTCGTTCTCGTTATCGTGTGGAGCTTCTGCGCCTGGGATTCCGCCACCTATTGGATCAAGCCGGAATTCAGCCTCGCCGCTTACGGCGCCATTCTGGAGGCCGGGCGGTGGAGCGTGTTCCTGTCCACCCTTGGCAAGGCGTTCCTGGCATCAGCTATCTGCCTCATCATCGCCTATCCCACCGCCTATGCGATGTATTTCCTGGCTGGCCGCACCCTGTCTGTCGTGCTTGCGGCCCTGCTTACGATCCCGTTTTTCACGTCCTATCTCATTCGCTCCTTCTCCTGGCGGCTGCTGCTCGGCCGTACCGGTGTCATCAACACGTTTCTCCAGCAGGCCGGCATCACGGACGCGCCGCTCGACTGGCTACTGTTCAGCGATTTCGCCGTCATCGTCGGGCTGGTCGCCTCCTATCTGCCGTTCGCAACCTTCCCCATCCTGCTCTCGATGCGCCGTGTCGATCCGATCGCGCTGGCGGCATCGCGTGATCTCGGTGCCGGATTCTGGACGATGGTCCGCACGGTATTGCTGCCGCTGACCTATTCCGGCGTCTTCGCCGGTTTCCTGTTCGTCTTCGTCATGGTTGCCGGCTCCTCGACGGAGGTGCAGATGCTCGGCGGCGCTGGCGCTTCAATCGTCTCGGTGATGATCAACGACGTCATGCGCGTTGCCAATTTTCCGCTCGCCTTTGCGATTTCGACGCTGATGCTCGTCATCGTGTTTGGGCTGGTGCTGATCGGGGATGCCCTATTCGGCCTCTCCTCGCTATTCGAGGAGCGAGGCCAATGATCGTCAGGGAAGGAGCAACCCCGCGCATCGTCATCTGGACGCTGACCATCTTCGGTCTCATCGTGATCTATGCGCCGCCGCTTTATTTGCTCGGTGTCTCGTTCAGCCCGGCGCTGCAGCCGGGGCTGCCGCATTTCTCGGACATTACCCCGAAATGGTACCTCGCACTCGGCTCGGAAAGCGCGCTCATCGCCGCGCTCGGCCAGTCGATCGTTATTGCGTTTGCGACGGCCGTCATTGCGACGCTGCTGTCGCTCGGCGCGGTGCTGGCGCATCGCGAGCTTCATCGCGGGCGCAGCCTCTGGTTCCTGACAGTGCTGCTGCCGATGTTCGTCCCAGGCGTCATCCAGGGGCTGGCGCTTTCGACCGTGATCAGCCGCGCCGGCGTGAAGGCATCGGCTTTGACTGTCATTGCCGGCCATCTTTTATGGGCAATGCCTTTCGCCTTTATCGTCATCCTGACGAGCTTTGCCGCGGTCAAGCGGACCTACCTGATGGCGGCGGACGATCTCGGTGCCGGACGCTTCCGGCAGTTCTGGGATATTACCCTGCCATTGATCCGGCCCGGCCTCGTCAGCGCCTTCATCTTTTCGTTCCTGCTGTCACTTAACGAATTCACGCGCGCCTTCTATCTGGCAGGCCGCCAGAACACCTTGCCGGTCGTGCTGTTCGGCAAGATGAATGCCGGTGCGTCGCCGACAATCTATGCGATGTCGGGCGCAATCTTCCTTGTTTCCAGCGTCTGCGTGGTGGCCGTGGCACTGCGTTCGCTGCTCATGCAACGCCGAGTGGGGTGATCGATATGCAAATAGGACTGACAAGTCGCAAGTTCCGCCCGCCCTTAGACCTCCATCAACGGGAGTATAGAGGATGAAACAAGAGTCGAAACTGATGGCGCTGATCCGCGCGGGAAAGAGGCAGGAGGCGCTTGACATGGTCGAGCGGCTGAAGGCAGCGACGCAATTGCCGCCCACGTCTATCAAGGTGGATCGGACAGGTGCCGTCACCTATTACAAAGGAAACTGCCGTTTCGTGAGGAACATCCAGGGCGGCTGGGATCTGGTGCCGAAGAAAAAGTAGATGTCCGCTATTGATCTGGGCATCGAAAAGGCCGGCGCTGTCGAAGGTGCGGCGCGGACGAGAAGCAGCGGCTGGAAAGCAAAGATTTCCATCGACTGCAAATAGAAGGTCACGGTGCCAATATTCCGTCTGGCAAGTTTTCATGCTCAGGATTTTGCCAAAGCAGATTATTCCCAGTGAAATAATGATTTGGTTAAGTATTCGATATCTTTAAGATATAAATAATATTAGAAAATATCTTATTTAGAAATATAAAATTAACGTCCGAAGACTAAGGTCTCCTCGACTGTCATCGCGCAGATGAAGGTCGATTGAAGGAGACAGGACCATGTATCGTGTTTCTCATTTCAACGGGGATAGAGAGGGCGCCGCAGCAGTCGAATTCGCTCTCATCGCGCCGCTTTTTTTCCTTCTGCTTCTCACGCTTGTTGCCTTTGCCATCTATCTTACCGCTGCTCATTCGTTGCAGCAATTAACGGCCGATGCTGCCCGCACGGCAATCGCCGGGTTGTCGGCGAACGAGCGAAGCCAGCTGGTTCAAAGCTTCGTCACCAATTCGACGATCAACGACGCTTTCATCGACAAGAGCAAGTTGACGATAACCGTCGCCACCGACCCGTCCAATGCCAATCAATTCACCGTCAGCGCCAGCTATGACGCGTCGGATCTTCCGATCTGGAATCTCTATACCTTTGCGATGCCGGATCAAACCATCCGCCGCTATTCGACCATTCGGCTCGGAGGTCTCTGATGCAGCGGCTTCTCGGGCGGCTGGCCTCTCTGCGGGACAGGCGAGGAAACGTCGCCGTCACGACTGCGCTCGTCTCGCCCCTCATCCTCTATTGCCTTGGCCTCGGCATTGATTACGGCATGATGACGCTGCAGCAACGGCGCCTGCAGCAGTTGAGCGACATCGGCGCGATATCGGCTGCTTCCGATATCGCAAATGCGCGGACTGCGCTTCTGAACAATCTCCAGAGCAATGGCACGACTGCGGCAGTTGCCTCCGGCAGCAACTATATGACGAGCAACGGGCTCGTCACCGCAGCTGCGGCCAACTCCGGTCAATATGAGACCGTGGCCAATCTGGTCCTCGGCACCTACACGGCAGATACATCGATCCCACTTGCAAACCGCTTCTCCTCTACGGGAACCTCGCCGTACGATTCCGTCAAGGTGACATTGACCCAAAAGGCAGTGATGCCTTTCGCTTCCGCCTTTGCCACGCCGCCGACCCTGAGCGCGACGGGCACCGCGTCCAGCGAGCGTCTGGCTGCCTTTTCGGTGGGATCGCGACTTGCGAGCCTCAATGGCGGTATTTTGAACCAGCTCCTTGGCACGTTGCTGGGAACGCAGATCTCCTTAAAGGTCGCGGACTATCAGTCGCTCATAAGCGCGAATGTCAATCTTCTGAGTTTTCTCAATCTCCTGGCGACGGATCTCAAGCTTACAGGGGTAAGCTATGACCAGCTTCTCGCGACCGATGTCACCTATGACAAGATTCTTGGTGCACTCGGTAAATCGACCAATCTTTCGAGCGGTGTCGTCACCCTCATCAACAATCTTGGTAAGACGCTCGGCACGACGAAACTGACTGTCAAGCTGCAGGATATCGTGAACCTTGGTCCTTTAGGGAGCAATATCGTCGGCACTTCCCCCAATCTGACGGCCAATATGAATGTGCTGGATCTAATTTCAGCGACCGCAATGGCGGCCAACCAGCAAAAGCAGATCGCACTCGATCTCGGAGCCGCATTACCGGGCGTTGCGACGGCAAAGCTGACGCTGGCGATCGGGGAAATGTCTCAGCAGACGCCGGCCCTTGCGGTGGGCGCCCCGGGCACGATTGTTCGCACGCCGCAGGTTCGTGCCGCGCTAGAAGTCGCCGTCACCGGCCTGTCCCTGATCGCCGGCCTAAAGCTCAGGGTGCCGCTCTATATCGAGCTTGCTCCCGCGGAAGCCAAACTTGCCTCTATCACCTGTGTCGGCGGCTCCATGCCGAACGCGGTCGTCGGGATAGACGCCGTGCCCGGTGTTGCCGAGGTAGATCTGGGCGATGTCAACACGTCTGCCTTCGTAAACTTCGGCTCCGAGCCGCGGGTGACGCCGGCTGCGATCATCGATTCCCTCCTTCTCAAAGTGATTGCGAGCGCGCAGGTCGATATCGCCAACATGAGCCCGACACGATTGAACTTTCAGCCTTCGGAGATCTCGGCGGGCACGATCAAGACGGTTTCAACGAGTACCGTCCTGACATCCACGGTCTCATCGCTCCTGAAAAACGCGACCATCACCATCCAATTGCTCATCTTGACCATCGGAACGCCGTCGGGAGTGCTTTCAGCCGTTGCCGATACGCTATCGGTCATGACCGCGCCGCTCGATCAGGTTCTGTACGGCCTGCTCGGCCTCCTCGGTCTTGGTATCGGGCAAGCCGACGTCAGCGTTACCGACGCAAGATGCACGCAGCCTGTGCTGGTACAGTAATGGCCTCCTTGAGATCCCATGTAGTCGAGCGAGAAAGCCGGGTTGCCGACCAATCGGATCAGGAGTTCGTGCCCGGCAGGCTGTAGGCCTGCTGGAAATAACGCCTGAAGGCGAGCATGGGCTGACTGAATTCGACATTGGCGCGCCAGGCCAGCCCCACATCCATGGGCGGAACCGGATCCTGAATGTTCACGGTCTCGATGCGCCGCCCCTCGAGTGACCAAGGGCGATGCACCATGTCCGACAAGATTGCGACGCCGAGGCCGTTGGCCACCATCGATCGCACTGCTTCGATCGAACTGGTCCGCAACAGAACTTTCGGCTGATAGGGGCTTCGGCTCCAGTATCGCAGCGAAGAATGGGCTGCTTCATCCACCGTCAGCATGATGTAGGGTTCTTCGGCGATCTCACGCAGGCCGATACCGTCGCGCCGTTGCAGGTCGTGGCCGGCTGGCAGCCAGAGTCGCCTGACCGAACTTAGAAGCGTTTCGGTCATCAGCATCGGATTGAGGATGTTGGAAGTCAGCAAGACCGAGATGTCGTAGCGATTGCTCAGCAAGCCTTCCTCGATCGACTCGCGATTGACTTCGTAGAGCTGGATTTTCAGCTTCGGATAGAGGCGGCGGATACGCTCGATATGCATCGGCAGGAAATAGCCGATGACGGTATAGGTCGCTGCGACGACGAGTTCGCCTTCGATGTCGCTGCTGACGAGGTTGAGATGGGTCGCCTCGTCAACCTTCGCCAGGATCTCATAGGCATGGGACAGGAATTGCCGGCCCGCTGTCGTCAGGTCCATGCCCTGTGGCGTACGATTGAACAGAGAGACGCCGACCGTGAGTTCGAGATCCTTGATTGCCGCAGTCACGGCTGATTGTGAGATCGACAGGCTGACGGCCGCATGCGAGATTTGTCCATATTCCGCCGTTGCGACGAAGTAGCGAAGCTGGCGCAGGCTCAAGCTCATGGTTTTTCCCATCTATTTATCTGCAAACATCTGCTGCGATTCAGATTGCATGGATCTAAAACGAGCTGATTTTCGATAAAACCGTACGCAAATTTGATATGCAGTTGATATTACAGGATATTTTCTGACGCTATTTTAAGCACAGATATCAGTTTATCAGATATCATGGCTTTGAAAATTGTATTTTTCAAAGGCAGCCTTTGCCTCTAGCGTTCACATGTCGGCCCCGATCGGGGCGCAGGTGCGAGGGAAGGCATTTGAAGGAAGCTGTCGATATCAATTGCGACATGGGGGAGGCCTTCGGCCGGTGGCGGATCGGCGATGCGCATGACGAGGAGCTTATCGCGCTCATCAGTTCGGCCAATATTGCCACCGGTTTTCACGCCGGCGATCCCAATCTGATGGATGAGACCGTGCGGATGGCCGCCGCCCACGGCGTCGGCGTCGGAGCTCATCCCGGCTATAACGATCTCCAGGGCTTCGGACGACGCAAGATCAACGGCACCAGCCGCGAGATCGTCAATGATCTGGTCTATCAGGTCGGTGCGCTACGCGAATTTGCCAGACGCCATGGCGTGCCCGTCCAGCATGTAAAGCCGCATGGCGCTCTCTATATGGAATTGGCGGCGAACGCCGATCTCTCGCAGATCTTCATCCAATATATGCGCACCGTCGCACCGAACATGTTTGTTTTCTGCATGGATGGCTCGGCAACCTGCCTCGCCGCTGAGGAGGCGGGCCAGCCTGTTGTGCGCGAGTTTTACGCCGATCGCGATTATGGCGATATGGGCTGGATCGTCTTTACCAGGGACGCCGGTCGCCCTGATCCAAAGGCAATTGCCCGCAAGGTCGTGAGAGCTTGCACCGAAGGTGTCGTGCGTACTGTCAACGGTGCGGATATTCCGATCGCCTTCGATTCCATCTGTTTTCATTCCGATACTTTGGGTGCGCTCGATATCGTGCGCCATATGCGCGAAGCCCTTATTGCCGAGGGTATCCGGGTTGCACCCGTTTCACAGATTTTGAACAGCGACGCAGCGCGGAGGTCCCATGAGCAGGCTTGAGATCAGATCACCCCTTCCGGGAACCTTCTACCGGGCTTCCTCTCCGGACACGCCTCCCTTCAAGGCCGATGGTGATGCCGTTGCCGGCGGTGATACGATCGGCCTTATCGAGGTCATGAAAACCTTCCAGCAGATCCCGGCGGGGCTCGACGGCAAGAACATCACCTTCCTCGTCGACAATGAAGAACCTGTCATGGCCGGGCAAATCATCGCGGAGGTGGACCCATGACGATCCGCTCGGTTCTGATCGCCAACCGCGGCGAAATCGCCGTCAGGATCATCAGGGCTGCCAAGGCGCTCGGCATCCGCACGGTGCAAGTCCATAGCGCTGCAGATGCCGACATGCTTGCGGTCAAGCTCGCGGACGAGGCGATCAATATCGGCGCGCCGGCTCCGAAGAAATCCTATCTGAACATCGACGCCATCATCGCGGCTGCGCGGGCGGCCGGTGTCGATGCCGTCCATCCGGGATATGGGTTTCTGTCGGAGAATGGAGATTTCGCCGATGCAGTCGTGGCGGCCGGCATGATCTTCATCGGACCGAGCGGCGAGGCCATCCGGCTGCTCGGTGACAAGGTGGCGGCTCGCGAGATTGCGAAACGGGCGGCTGTTCCGACAGTTCCCGGAAGCGATGGTCGCGTGGCGGATATTGCCGCCGCCGAGGCGATTGCCGAACGCATCGGCTTTCCCGTCATGATCAAGGCGGCAGCCGGTGGTGGCGGACGTGGCATTCGCATCGTGCAGTCGCTCGCCGAGCTCAGGGAGCAGTTCCCGCTTGCTTCGGCGGAGGCGGCCGCCGCTTTCGGCGATGGCGGTCTTTACATGGAGAAGGTCATCACCCGCGCCCGCCATATCGAGGTGCAGATTTTCGGCGACGGACGGAATTTCGTCCATTGCTTCGAGCGCGAATGTTCGCTCCAGCGTCGCCGTCAGAAGGTGTGGGAGGAAGCGCAGGCTTTTCTTCTGCCCGATGACATCAGGCAGCGCCTCTGTGCCAGTGCCGTCGCGCTTGCCACCGAAGTTGGTTATCGCGGTGCGGGCACGGTCGAATATCTCTACGACGAGGATAGCAGGCAGTTCTATTTCATCGAAGTGAACACGCGCATCCAGGTCGAACACCCGATAACCGAAATGATTACCGGCATCGATCTGGTGCAGGAGATGTTCAAGGTGGCCGGCGGCGCTCCCCTGTCGCTGTCGCAATCCGATATTCGGACGCGCGGCCATGCCATCGAGTGCCGGATCAATGCCGAAGATCCGGCCAGGGGCTTCACGCCGGCACCGGGCACCGTGACGCGGCTTTCCGTTCCGGAGGGCGAGGGCATCCGCTTCGATACGCTGCTTTATGCCGGCTATACCGTGCCGCCCTTCTATGACTCCCTGCTCGGCAAGCTGATCGTCTGGGCCGAGGATCGCAATACCTGCCTCGACAGGCTGGCGAGCGCTCTTTCCAATCTGACGATCGAAGGCTTGCCGACGACGATCCCTCTGCATCTCGCGCTCGCCCGCGATCCATCGGTGCGAAAGGGTGCATTCCATACGCGTTTTCTCGAATCCTGGCTGGAGACCGATTTTGCCGCGGTTGACGGCGTATCGGCGGAGGTTGCCTAATGCCAGCTCGCTTTACGTTCGGAGGTGACGAGCATCTCTTCGTCGAATGCAGCGACGAGATGTCCCTTGAAGCCTTCTTCAAGAGCCTGTCGATGACCAAGGGGGTACGCGAGAGCGCCATCAAAGGCGTCACCGAAATCTGCCCTGCCAATGCCTCCCTCCAGATCAAGTTCGATCCCGACATAATCAAGCCGGACGATCTCCTGCGCGAGGTCAAGGCAATTGAAGGAGCCGCCGAAAAGGCGGAGCCGGTCATTACCACCCGCATCGTCGAAATCCCGGTTTTCTACAATGATCCCTGGACCCATGAGACGCTGATGCGTTTCCGCGAGCGGCATCAGGAGCCGACGGGGACCGATCTGGACTATGCCGCCAGGATCAACGGCTATGACGCGGTGAAGGATTTCATCTCGGCCCATGCCGGATCGCCATGGTTCGTCTCCATGGTCGGCTTCGTCGCCGGCCTGCCCTTCATGTATCAGATGGTGGAGCGGCAGCGGCAGATCGAGGTGCCGAAATATCTGCGTCCACGCACCGATACGCCGCGGCTGACTGTGGGACATGGCGGCTGCTTCGGCTGCATCTATTCGGTGCGCGGGGCTGGCGGCTATCAGATGTTCGGCATCACGCCGATGCCGATCTTCGACCCCACGCAATCGACAAGCTACCTGCGCGATTTCATGGTGTTCTTCCGCCCCGGCGACATTGTGAAATTCCGGCCTATCGATCGCGACGGTTACGACCAGGCGGTCGAGGATGTCGACAAGGGCCGCTTCGCGCCGCCAATCCGCGAGGTCAGCTTCGATCTTAGGCAATACCAGGCCGATATCGACGGCTACAACGCCAAGCTGGAGGGCGCGCTGCATGGCCATTAAGGTTCTTCATCACGGCCTTTCCACTACGATTCAGGATCTCGGACGGCCCGGCTATTTCCATCTCGGCATTCCCGTTGGCGGCGCCATGGATCGCTATGCGATGCGGGCGGCAAATCTTCTCGTTGGCAACGATGAGGGTGCGGCCGGGCTCGAAGCCGTCTTCATGGGGCCTAAGCTCGAATTTCTCGACGATGCGCTGATTGCCGTGACCGGTGCGGACATGCCCGTCAGGATCGACGGCGAGGTGCAGCCGGGATGGACGGCGCTCGAGGTTAAGGCAGGGCAGACCGTAAGCTTTGACTTTCTGAAATCCGGGGCGCGAATCTACATTGCGGTGTCTGGCGGCATCGACGTTCCCGAAGCGCTGGGTAGCCGATCGACCTATGTGATCGGCGCGCTCGGTGGCCTTGACGGCAAGGCTATCGCTACCGGAGATGAGCTTCCCGTTGGCTCCGGCTCCCTGGATAGCGCGGGCAGATCCGTTGCAGAGGAGCTACGACGCAAGCCGGGTACACCGGCGGAGCTCCGGGTTTTACCAGGGCTCTACTGGGATCGTTTGACCGAACAGACAAAGAGCAACTTCTTTGCCGACCAATGGAAGGTGGCGCCGGAAGCCGATCGCATGGGGTATCGCTTCCGTGGCGGCCGAAAACTCGAATTCGTCGAGCGCAAGCAGCCCTTCGGCGCCGGTTCGGATCCGTCGAATATCGTGGACAGCTGCTATCCCTATGGCTCCATCCAGGTGCCGGGCGGAACGGAGCCTATCATCCTGCATCGCGATGCCGTCTCCGGCGGCGGCTATTTCATGCTGGGAACGGTGATCTCGGCCGACATGGATCTGATCGCCCAACTGCAGCCGCATATGCCGACGCAATTCGTGGAGGTCACCATGGATCAGGCACTGGCGGCGCGGGCGGACCAGCAGGCATTGCTTGCGCGTCTTCGTGCTGCTCTGGCGTAAGGGATTAATCAGATGGCTGGCCCTTCGATCCCCCATTTCCGGCACAGATGGAATTGGTCAGGGATCGCCCGCGTCTCATTCGAGAACGCGGGTGAGATAAGCGGCCGTCACGCCGGGGCCTGGGATGATCGCGACGATTTTCATTTGCGCGATCGTGCGGTCGACCGAGGCTTCGAGATGGTTCTCCATCATCGCCGCCGCCGCCTTGACGGCGCCGCGCAGCAGCAGTTCTGCGATAAGGCGCAGTTCCGTGATGATGGCGGGATCGCCGGGCAAGCCGAGGCGCCGCAGCAATCGCTCAGTCGCCGTGACAGGCAGCAGGTTGTTGCGGATGGATTCCTTCAGCCGCTCGTTCGGCGTCGCAAGGATGCAGATGTCGATGAAGTCGGCATGTATAGCCTCCAGCGCCCCAAGGTGATCGGCCGGTTCGTGGCGCTCGAGATCGGAGAGGCGCTGGAACAGATCACCCAGGCGCTCCCGATCGACGCGGTTGGCCCCGGCGACCAGCGCCTGCGGCTCCAGCATGCCGCGCAGGCCGTAATGATCCTTGATCATCTGCGCCGTCAGCGGGCCGGCGATCCAGTGAGACGATTGGTTCTTGCGCACGAGGCCGCGTTCGCGCAGGCGCGTCAGCACGTCACGCACCACGGTGCGGCTGACGTTGAAATGATCGGCAAGCTCGATCTCGATGATGCGATACTGGCCGAAGACGACGCAGCCGGCGACATCGGCCTCAACGGTATTGTAGATACGCTCCCAGGAGGCGCGGCTCTGCAGGGCCTCGTCGGCGTGGCGCGGAATGGTCAGGCCGAGGGTCTTGATATCGGTGCGCTTCGGCTCGATGCCCTGGCCGGCGGGACCGACGAGATAGCCGCGTCCGTTGAAGCGATGCACCAGCCCTTCGCTCTCCAGCGTCTGCAGCGCCCTCTGCACGGGCGCGCGCGAAATCTGCAGGATATCGGCGATCGGCCCTTCGAGCAGGACCACGCCGCGCGGCAGCGTGTTGTCCTCGATATTGCCACGCAGAACATCCTCGGCGATCTCGTAACGCTTTTGCGCATTCGGGCGCGCATGGTTTTCGGTCATCTGATGCAATGGACTCATGTCGTTCTGATGCCTCACTCTTACGCGTTTTATCATTCTAACATAGCGCAAAAATAAATGACTATTGAATACAAAATATGTTTTCTGTTCCCAGATACAGTGAATCTCTTTTCGCTGATTGTTGACGCGTAGCGCAGCGATTGGCGCTATTTGCTGAATGATACCGGTGTGGCACGCCACGTTGCGACAGCTGCAGCAACCATTTTGCCGCCAATTCCATGGGTAGGGCAGGGGTGCCCGTCGATATCGCCGCCTTTCGCCAGTTGTTCCTCAATCGATCGTTACTTCGCGGTTCGACATTTTCTAGAAAAGTCTATTGAATACAAAAATCATTTATGTAATGCTCTGAACATCAAGACGCTCGTCAGAAGCGTCGCAGGTGGAACTCTTTGAAACGCCAAGGAACATCTCTTTGACGCGCATGTGATCATGCGCGAGTGCAGGCTAACGTCTGACCGTCAGGATCAATGTGATCCAGGCGAAAGCGGAGCTTTGCCCGAAGGATGGTCCTTGCCTTGAAACTGGTGGGAATTCGGTGTCGACCGTTCTTCAGCTTAGCCAAGTCACCAAGTCCTATGGCGTGTCAGCCGCATTGGACAGGATAGATTTCTCTTTGCCCGACAATGCCTATATCTCGCTGCTAGGCCCGAGCGGCTCGGGAAAGACGACGCTGCTGCGCGTCATCGCCGGCTTCGAGGAGCCGGATGCCGGCTCGATCCTCTTCCATGGCAGGCGCCTTGATGGCGTCGAGCCGCATGATCGCGGCATCGGCTTCGTCTTTCAGAATTTCGCTCTGTTTCCGCATCTTTCCGTTGCCGAGAACGTTGCCTTCGGCCTGCGCAATCGCAAAGTCGATCCCGTGACCGATCCGCGCGTCCTGGTAAAGCGGGTCCACGACATGCTGTCGCTGGTCGGTCTCAAGGGATTTGACGATCGCGCCGTGACGCAGATTTCAGGTGGTCAGCGCCAGCGCGTCGCCTTGGCACGTACGCTGATCACCGAACCGAAGATGGTGCTGCTGGACGAGCCGCTCGGTGCGCTCGACGCCAATCTGCGTGGCCGTATGCGCAGCGAACTCAAGATCATCCGCGAACGCTGCGGCGTAACCTTCCTGCATGTTACTGGCAGCGAGAGCGAAGCCTTGGCGATGGGGGATCTTGTGCTCGTGCTCGATCGCGGCCGCATCGCGCAGGCCGCCGCTTCGGATGTCCTCTACAATAGCCCGGCCACGGCCTCGGTCGCCCGCTTTCTCAATTGCTATAACCTCTTTGCCGGCGATGTCGTCGCGGATGCTTTCGTCGGGCCGGCCGGTCGTTTCCCTCTGAATGGTTCGCGCCGAAAGGCGCCGCAGCCGGCTTATGCGATCCGCTATGACCGCGTTTCGATCCGCTCTCGCGATGCGATGCTATCGGATGACGAAGTGCGCATCGAGGCGGATTTCATCGCCAGCGAATATTCCGGCGCAGCAGTCAATTCCTTCTTTGCGCTCGATGGCGGCCAGGTCTTCGAGGTTGAATCCCATCTGAGCCACGCCCGTCCGCCGGTCTTTGTCGAGAAGGACCGCTATGCGCTCGTCTGGAAGAAGGAGGATGCCCTTGTTTTCGGTTGATGTGAGCCCTTCGAACCCTTCCACCGGGCCCTCCAAGGAGAGCGAGAGATGACCATGGTCGCGACATCAGAGGAAGCCGTGCAGGAAGGCGCAGCCGTGCGCCGGAGATCGAGCAAGACATTCTGGCTTCTGGCGCCGGGCATGATCTGGATGATCGCCTTCCTCGTCCTGCCGATGCTGATGATGGTCTATGTTTCCTTCTGGACGCAGACGACCTTCAAGATCGAGCCGACGCTGACTTTGCAGAGCTGGATTACCTTCCTGACGAGCCCCACCTATCTCGGCGCGCTCTGGACGACGATCCGCATCTGGCTGCTTGTGCTTCTGTCGACGCTTATCGTGGGCTATCCGGCAGCGCTCTTCGTCGGCCTTCTCATCAAGAACAAGACGCTGCAGACCGTGTTGCTCGTGCTCTGCGTCATCCCGTTCTGGACCTCTTTCCTGATCCGCGTGCTTGCCTGGCGGCCGATGCTCGGCACCGAAGGCGCCATCAACATGATCCTGATGAAGCTTGGCATCGTGCAGCAGCCGATCGAAGTACTGTTGTTTTCAGAACTATCCGTCATCATCGGCATGACCCAGATCTACTGCGTCTTCATGGTCGGGCCGATCGCCTTCATGATGGGCCGCATCGACGTCTCGGTCATCGAGGCGGCGCAGGATCTCGGTGCCGGCTTCTGGCGCATCTTCCGCACGATCATCCTGCCGCTTTCCATGCCGGGCGTGGTGGTCGGCGCGATTTTTGTCTCCGTCATGGTTCTCGGCGAATTCGCAACGTCCGCCGCCCTATCCGGCCGCAAGGTCAATCTGCTGGGCAATATCATCGTCACCCAGGTAGGCTCGTTGAAATGGGCCTTTGCCGCTGTCGCCGGCGTTGTGCTCACGATCATCATGGGTGCTGTTGTCGCAGCCCTGCTCAAGGTCGTCGACCTCAGAAAGGAGCTCTGATCATGAATGCTGGCGGCATCAAGCTCGGCCTGGGCGTCTACACGACCCTTTTTCTGATCTTCCTTTATGGGCCGCTCGTCGTCCTGGCGATCCTGTCGTTCCAGACTGGACCAGAGGGTGGTCCGCAATTTCCGATCATCGAATGGTCGACCTATTGGTATCGGCATCTCTTCGGTCTCACGCCGCCGTCGCGCATCGCACCGTTGCCCATCGATCAGGCGTTGATCCGCTCGCTCTTTCTGGCGCTGATGACCATGATCGTCTCGACGGTGCTCGGCGTCATGTCCGCCCAGGCCTTTCGCCGCAAGTTCCGCGGCTCGGGCGTCGCCTTCTATCTGATCGTTCTCGGCATGATGGTGCCGGGAGTGCTGGTCGGCCTCGGCATGGCGCTCGTCGCCAACGCCTTCGGCATCGACCGGCACTGGTGGAGCACGGCCTTCGTCCTGCATGTCGTCTACACCTTCCCCTTCGCCTTCCTCGTCATGCTTGCCATCTTCAACAGGTTCGATCCGAGCATGGAGGAAGCCTCCTGGTCGCTTGGCGTTACGCCGGCGCGCACCTTCCGCAAGGTCACGTTCCCGCTGATCTTCCCTGGCGTGCTTTCGGCGATGCTCTTTGCGTTCACGCTCTCCTATGACGAGTTCTCGCGCACCCTGTTTGCCTCAGGCCGCGAGCTGACGCTGCCGCTTGCGATCTACGGCACCTTCTCCGTCGAGGTGCATCCGAACGTCTTCGCCTTCGGAGTGCTTACCACGCTGTTTTCCTTCGCGCTTCTCGGCACCTACGCGATCCTGATGGGTCTGTCGGTGCGGCGCGCTAAGCGCGTCCGCATTCAGGAGGACGCATGATGGCTGAGAAGGCTTTCGCCCCGATCTCCGCCATTGTCACCGGCGCCGGCTCCGGTATCGGCCGCGCCATTGCGCTGCGCCTCGGTGCTGATGGTTATGCCGTTCTGGTCAATGACCTCTCAGTTGAGCGAGCCGAGGCAGTCGCCTCGGAGATCAACAAGGCGGGCGGTGCGGCGACCGCGATCGCCGGCGACGTTGCTAGTCCCGAGGATGTGGCGGCGATCCATGCCGCTGCCAAGGCCTCGCATGGCGATGTCGCCCTTCTTGTCAACAATGCCGGTATCGCGCATCAGGCAGCCTTCGAGAGCCTCGAGCTGGAGGATTTCGACCGGATGTTTGCGGTGCATGTGCGCGGCACCTTCCTGGTGACCAAGGCCGTCCTACCGTCGATGCTGGCGCGGGGCGCGGGTGTCATCGTCAACGTCGCTTCCCAGCTGGGACAGATCGGCGGCATCGAGCTTGTTCATTATTCTGGCGCCAAGGCCGCGATCATCGGCATGACGAAGGCACTCGCTCGCGAGGTCTCGCGCCGGGGCGTGCGGGTCAATGCCGTAGCGCCGGGACCGATCAACACGCCGCTGGTGCGCGGTCTTTCCGAAGAATGGCGCGAACGCAAGAAGCGCGAATTGCCGCTCGGCCGCTTCGGCGAGCCGGAAGAGGTGGCCGCGACCGTCGCGTTTCTGGCCTCGCCGGCCGCGAGCCTTTTCGTCGGCCAGACGCTCGGGCCGAATTCCGGCGATGTGATGCTCTGAAGGAGACAAGAAGATGGACTGTGCAGAGAAGCGGATTGTCATCGTCACGGGTGCGGGCATCGGTATCGGCCAGGCGACAGCAAAGGCGTTTGCAGCGCTCGGCAACCATGTCGTCGTCACCGATATCCTCGAGAAGGAAGGTGAGCAGACGGTTCACGACATTCTGACCGCCGGCGGCTCGGCCGAGTTTCATCTTTATGACGTGCGCTCGACAGATGCCGCAAACAAGCTCGTTGCCAATGTCGAGGCGCGCTTCGGCAAGATCGATGTCATTGTTGCCAATGCCGGCATCGCCCATCGCACGCCGCTCGACAAGCTCACCGACGACAAGTGGGACCTGACCATGGATGTCGATCTGAAGGGCATCTTCAAGCTGGTGCGCGCCGCCGTGCCCGGCATGCGTGCCCACAGATCGGGCAGCATCGTCGCGCTCTCCTCAATCATGGGTGTCGCCTATGGATGGGACGAGCATGTCCATTATTCGGCGGCGAAGTCAGGCGTCGTCGGGCTGGTGCGGGGGCTTGCCGTCGAGCTGGCGAAAGACGGCATCAGGGTCAACGGCATTGCACCGGGCTATATCCGCACTGCCCAGCTTCTATCGGAAGAGAATTCGCTCGGGCCCGCCGGCGCGGAAAAGGCGGCCGAGTTCATCCCGATGGGCCGGCTCGGTGAGCCAGAAGACATCGCCGACGTGATCGCATTCCTCGCGTCAAACGGCGCGAGATACATGACCGGCCAGGTTCTGGTCGTTGATGGTGGCCTCCTCGTGGGGCGGTACTGATCGTCATCGTTCGGGCAACGACCGGATGAACGGCGATACGGCGATGAAGCAGGTCCAGCAAGGGCCAAGGGAACAGCAATCAGCACTGGAGAACAAAGATGTCCAAAATGGAATTGAACAGACGCTCTCTATTGAAGCATTCGGCCGGCGTCATGGCGCTTGCGATCGGTGGCGGTACGCCATTCCTGTCGTCGCGAGCGGCCTACGCACAGGCTGCCAATCTCGCCAAGGAACAGCTGCGCACCATTGGTCTCTCGGTCACCGTTCAGGAGCGTATCCTCGATGAATTCCGCAAGGTGAGCGGCGTTGGCCAGACCTCGGGTACTGCGGCGACCTTTCCGGACGCACAGACCAAGATCCTGTCCGGTTCCAAGGATTACGATTGCTGGGAAATCATCGGCGAGCGCCTGCCGTCGATCGTCATGACCAACAATGTCGAGCCGGTTCCGGCCGCCTCCCTGAAGAACTGGGCCAATATCCGCGATACCTTCACCACGCCTTCCGACAAGTGGGAGCCGAAGCAGCAGATCGTCGGCCAGATCTGGGCCGATGACGCCAGGACCACGCTCAACATGGTACCCGCGGTCTATAACTACGATTCCATCGGCTACAATCCCGACGTTCTCTCCGCCGAGGAAGCCAATACTTGGGCGGCGATCTTCGATCCGAAGTTCAAGGGCAAGTCCGGCCTCAACACCGATCCTCTGATCGCCTTCGGCCAGGCGATCATGGCCATGAACACGCTTGGCCTTCTGAATGTCAGGAACCCCGGCAATCCAAGCACGGCCGAAATCGACGAAGCGGCGAAGTTCCTCGTTTCGAAGAAGAAGGACGGGCAGTTCCGCGCGCTGTGGGGCGATTTCGGCGAGCTGGTCAATCTGATGGCATCGGGCGAGATGGTCGTCTGCGACGCCTGGCAGCCGGCCGTCATGGCGGTCAAGGCCCAGGGCAAGGCGTGCAAATATGCCGTTCCGAAGGAAGGCTATCGCGGCTGGGCGATCGGTCCGTCGATGATCGCGGGCACGCCGAACAAGGAAGCCGTGATCGCCTATGCCGATTACTGGCTCTCCGGCGAGCCCGGCATCACCGTTTCCGAACAGGGCTATTATTCGCCGTCGACCAATATTCAGAAGGTCATGGCGCCGGACAAATACGCCTTCTGGTACGAGGGCAAGCCGTGGGTCGGCGCTGCCGAGCGCGGCATCAAGGAAGGCGACCTGCGCGATGGCGGCTCGCTGGCGGAACGCGCCAAGAATGTTGCCTACTGGCATCAGTGGCCGGATGAATACGACCACCTTGTCCAGAAGTGGGATGAATTCCTCAATGCCTGATCCGATGGCTGCTGCCGGCCATCCTATGCCGCGCGGGGAGGCGATGTCCGCCTCCTCGTCCACGCCCGGAGATCTCTCATGATATATGATTTGGAACTTATCGATGTTGGCAAGGTCTACGACAATGGCACGCCTGCCGTCATCGACTTCAATCTGTCGATCAGGAAAGGCGAATTCATCGCCTTCTTAGGCCCATCCGGCTGCGGCAAGACGACGACGCTCCGCATGATCGCAGGCTTCGAAAGCATTTCCTCCGGCGACATGATGATCAAGGGTGAGCGCATGAACGATGTCCGACCGCAGAAGCGGCCGACATCGATGATCTTCCAGAACTATGCTTTGTTCCCACATATGACCGTCCGGCGGAATGTCGGATATGGTCTCGAGGTGAAGGGCATGGCGAAGGCCGAGCGGGATGCGCGGGTCGACCGCATTCTCGCCACCCTCGGGCTGGAGGATATCGCCGAGCGCAAGCCGGACAAGCTCTCCGGCGGCCAGCGTCAGCGCATCGCGCTTGCCCGCGGCCTCGTGGTCGAGCCGGATGTGCTGCTTCTCGATGAGCCGCTGGGTGCTTTGGATGCCAATCTGCGCAAGGCGATCCAGAATGAGCTGAAGCTGCTGCAGAAGAAGCTTGGCGTGACTTTCGTCTTCGTTACCCATGCCCAGTCCGAGGCGCTGGCGCTGTCCGACCGCATTGTCGTCATGAACCATGGCAGGGTGGAGCAGATCAGCCCGCCGGCTCAGCTTTATACGCGTCCGAATACGCCATTCGTGGCGCAGTTCATCGGCCGCAATACCATCTTCGAAGGCGAGGTTGCCGGCACCGAGGCCGACAGCACATTCGTCTCCACATCCTTCGGCACGCTGTCGGGCTGCGCCAATGGCTGCCTCAGCAGAAAGGTCAACATCGTCATTCCTTCGGAGGCGATCGAGGTTCACGCGGCGGGTGGCTCGGCGCGCGAAGATCTCGTCCGGGCTTTCAGCGGCAATGTGGTCGGCGCCCGCGTCGAGCGTTTCGACGTGGTCGGCCATATCTCGGAGATCGGCATCAGCTTGCCCGACGGCCGAGGCCTGGCGCTGGTAGCCCATGTCGATAAATACCGGCCCGGCGCCTTTCCCTTAGGCGCCGAGGTCATGCTTACCTGGGATCCGGCCGACGCGACCGTCATCCCGGCTCATTGATTACAGAAAACTCAAATTGAAGGAGGTCATCCCATGGCAAAGGAAATCTTGTGCAGTTTTGGCGTCGACGTCGACGCCGTGGCCGGCTGGCTCGGCTCTTACGGTGGTGAGGATTCGCCCGATGATATCTCGAGAGGCCTTTTTGCCGGCGAAGTCGGCAGCCCGCGACTGGTGAAGCTCTTCGACCGCTTCGGCATCAAGACGACATGGTTCATTCCTGGCCACTCGATCGAGACCTTTCCGGAGCAGATGCAGGCTGTGGCCGACGCCGGCCATGAAATCGGCATCCATGGCTACAGCCACGAAAATCCGATCGCTATGACGCGCGAGCAGGAGACGGAAATCCTCGACAAATGCATCGAGCTGGTCACCAAGCTTTCCGGCAAGCGCCCGACCGGCTATGTCGCGCCGTGGTGGGAATTCTCCAACGTGACGAACGAGCTGCTTTTGGAGCGCGGCATCAAATACGATCACTCGCTGATGCACAACGACTTCACGCCCTATTATGTACGTGTCGGTGATAGCTGGACGAAGATCGACTATTCGCGCAAGCCGTCGGACTGGATGGTGCCGCTGAAACGCGGCCAGGAGACCGATCTGATCGAAATCCCGGCATCCTGGTACCTCGACGACCTGCCGCCGATGATGTTCATCAAGAAATCGCCGAACAGTCATGGTTTCGTCAATCCGCATCACATCGAGCAGATGTGGCGTGACCAGTTCGACTGGGTCTATCGCGAGATGGATTATGCAGTCTTCCCGATCACCATCCATCCCGACGTCGCCGGCCGGCCGCAGGTGCTGATGATGCTGGAGCGGCTTTACGCGCATATGGTCAAGCATCCGGGCGTCAAGTTCGTTACGATGAATGAGATCGCCGACGATTTCGCAGCCCGCTTTCCGCGCAAGAAATAGCCCGCTAGGCTGAAGTATCGAAGCATCAGGTTGGAGGCGATTGCCATGTGTTCACTGTGTGGCGTGCTCGGCGGCGATGAGCACTGGACGGATGCCGCGGCACGGCCAGGTGTGTTCACGCGCAATCATGCCAGCTTCGACCGGCGGCGTGAGCGTGTCGAGCGCGTGCGCGCCGCCAACGAGATGCTCTCAGGCTTCGGCCTTGTCCTGTCCGATTGGCAGGGCGCGTCCTTCGTTCTGTCAACACGAACGGGCAGGAGCGAGATCATCGAGGATCTCGGTCATCTCTGGCCGGCGGCCGAGAGGCTCGTCGGCCGGCCTTGCGATCCGCTCGACGTCGCCTTCATCGCCCGGATGGAGGCGCGGCATGTCGATTGAGGTGGGTGGCTTTCTGCCGGTCAATCTGCTGACGGGCTTTCTCGGTTCCGGCAAGACGACACTGCTCAAGCGCATCCTGGCTGATGCGGCCTTCGCCGATACCGCCGTGCTCATCAACGAATTCGGCGAGATCGGGCTGGACCATGATCTCGTCGAAAGCGTCGAGGGCGAGATGGTGCTGCTGCGCTCCGGCTGCGTCTGCTGCACGGTGCGAGACGACCTTGCCACAGCACTTGAGGAACTCTACTCCCGCCGCGAGCGCGGGCTGCTGCCACCATTCCGGCGCGTTATCATCGAAAGCACCGGCCTTGCCGATCCTTTCCCCGTGCTCTCGACCATCAAGGCCGATCCGGTCCTTCGTCATCATTTCTGCGCCGGCAACGTCATTACGACGGTCGACGCGGTCAATGGGCTGCGTCAGCTCGACACTTATATCGAATCCAACAGGCAGGCGGCGGTCGCGGACCGGTTGATCGTGACCAAGACGGATCTTGAGGCGGATCGTAGCGAAGAGGACCTCCAAGCTCGCCTTCGAGTGCTCAACCCCGATGCCCCGATCCTGATCGCGGCCGATCCGGATCTCGATCTCTCCTCGCTTGTCGCGGCCCAGAGCAACGTCTCAACAAGCAGTCTATCGCAAAGCGGTTTTTACTGCGAGGAGCCGGTGCAGCTCGTCTCATCGGACGGTACTCCGCATCAGGCCGCCATTTCTTCGATTTCCCTCATTATTGACAGGTCCGTCGATTGGACCGCTTTCGGGCTCTGGCTGACCATGCTGCTCAATCGCCATGGGGAGCGTGTGTTGCGGGTAAAGGGCATCCTCAATCTCAGCGGCGAGGAGCGCCCGGTTGCAATTCACGGTGTCCAGCATCTGGTTCATACGCCGGTGCACATGGACGGATGGCCCTCGGAAGATCGCAACTCTCGGCTGGTCTTCATCCTGGATGGGCTCGACGGCGCGCTATTGAAACGCTCGTTCGAAGCCTTCACACTGGCGCAAGCGCCTGCCGTGTCCTATCCGATCGCTGCGGCGCGATGAGACGATTGGGATCTCCATGAATAAGCATGAATCCGTTGCCAAAAGCGTGTCTGCTCCCGCCTTGCATCTGAAGGGCCGGCCGCGCCTGCGCGTGCTCGGCACCGCGATTTCGCTGCTGGAGGAACTTCGCCTGCGAGCGCAGGACGATCTCGGCATCGATGTCATCTTCGACAACAACGATTTCCTGACAACGCAGTACAAGGCGGCCCGCGAGCCGGAAACCTACGATATCTACGACCAGTGCTTCCACAATCTCGATATCGTCTGGTATTGGCGCGCAATCCAGCCCGTGGACACCCAGCGCATCGTGCTGTGGGATGAGGTCAACGATCTGACGAAGACCGGCCATATCGGCCCCAACCCGCGAATGGGGCTTGGCGATGTGCCGGCGAAAAAGCTTTTCGTGCAGCCAAACCTCGCTCTCGGCGATACGCCGTCACGCTTCATCTCGATGCTGCCGACGACGCATAATTTCGACAGTTTCGCCTATCGGACCGATCTGGCGCCGAACGGTGTCGGCATGCATTCCTGGGGCGCGCTTTTCGACGAGCGCTGGGCGAGCAGGGTGGCGCTGGTGGACGAGCCTGCCATCGGCATATTTGATGCTGCGCTCGCTGCACAGGCTGCCGGCCTCATGTCCTTCGACGATATCGGCAATATGTCCATTCAGGAAATCGACCAGTTGATCGACCTCTTGGAGGAGCGCAAGAAGGCCGGCTTTTTCCGGGACTTCTGGAAAACCGCCGAGGATGCGGCACGGCTGATGATCGCTGGCGAGACCTGCGTCCAGAGCATGTGGTCGCCCGGTATCGGTATCCTGAATTCGAAGGGTGTGCCGGTCGAGCAGGCCGTGCCCGCCGAAGGCTATCGCGCCTGGCATGGCGGCTTGTGCCTTTCGAAACACTTAAGCGGTCGTCTTCTCGATGTCGCCTACGATTATCTGAACTGGTGGATCTCAGGGTGGCCGGGTGCCGTGGTCGCGCGGCAGGGCTATTACATTTCGACGCCGCAGCGCTCGCGCCAGTTTATGACGCAGGCTGAATGGGACTACTGGTATGAAGGTGCCGCAGCGACGGAAGACCTGCCCGGTCCCGACGGTCAGACCCGGATCAAAAAAGATTCCGTACGCAGCGGTGGATCCTATTGGCAGCGTGCCAATTGCATTGCCGTCTGGAATACGACAATGGATGAGCACAATTATCTCGTGCGCCGCTGGATGCAGCTGGTCGGCTGAGAAGGAGAGCGGGGACTATGACGCAGACACATCTCGGCAAATCGATCGCGCAGCTCTCGGTGCTGATCCAGTCCGGCAGTCTCGATCCGGTCGCGCTGGCCGAGGAGACCCTCGACGCGATCCGGGCCTATAAGGATCAGGCGATCTTCACGCGGTTGTTGGAAACGCGCGCGAAGGAAGAGGCGGCGGCTTCGTCCAAGCGGCTGCGTGAGGGGCGTTCGCGCGGGCTGCTGGATGGCATTCCCGTCGCCTGGAAGGATTTGTTTGCAATCGCTGGCCTGCCGACCACAGCCGGGTCGATTGTGCTTGCCGACGCTGAGCCCGCGCAGGACGATGCCGATGTCGTCAAGGCGTTGAAGGCTGCCGGCATGATCGCCGTCGGCCGAGTCAATATGAGCGAGTTCGCCTTTTCCGGCCTCGGCCTCAATCCACATTACGGCACGCCGCTAACCCCGCTGGCGACGGATGTCGCGCGCATTCCGGGCGGTTCGTCCTCGGGGTCTGCCGTCGCGGTTGCGGCAGGTCTCGTGCCGGTCGCGATCGGCACGGATACGGGCGGCTCGGTGCGCATACCGTCTGCTTTCAACGGCCTTGTCGGCTATAAGGCGAGCCATGGCCGCTACAGCATGGGCGGTGTCTTTCCGCTGTCGACGAGCCTCGACTCGCTCGGTCCGCTGTGCCGCAGCGTCCAGGATGCGATCTGGGTCGATGCGGCATTGCGTGGGCGCTTTATCCCCGAGGTGGAGCGCGCCGAAGCCGCCGGGCTTTCCATCGTGGTGCCGACAAATATCGTCATGGATGATGCGCAGGATGGTGTTCTTGCAGCTTTCGAGGCGACGCTGGCAAGATTGAGTGCCGCTGGCGTTAGAATCCGGCGAGCTGCCTTTCCGGCTTTCGAAAAGCTCTTTGAGCTGATGGCCGAGTATGGGCCGTTGGTTACTGCCGAGGCCTTCGTGCTGCATCACCGCCGTCTGGCAGGACCGGAAGCCGCTTCCATGGATCGGCGTGTTGTCGCGCGGACGCGCCTCGGAGAGAAGACGACGCTGGTTGGCTATCTGGAAACGCTCAAAGTGCGTGAGCAACTGATCAAGGAGGTTGCCGCAACGCTTGGCCCGAACGAGTTCATCGCCTATCCGACGGTTGCCCATGTTGCGCCGGCGCTTGGGCCTCTGGAAGCGGATGATGAGCTGTTCGTAAAGATCAATGGCAGAACGCTGCGCAATACGGCAATCGGCAATTTCCTCGATTGGTGCGGCATCTCCCTGCCTTGCGGCATGGGTGAAGCAGGCATGCCTGTCGGCTTCCTGCTGTCGGCGCCGAAGAACCATGACGAGCGGCTGTTGGGCGCGGCGCTGGCGTTGGAAGAGATCGTCGCGGGCTAACGTTGCGTGGCGGATTTGCCGCATCCTATCGATCCTCGCCACTATCGCGGGGCTAGGATCGAAAGCTCTCTTCCTTCAATGCGAACGGCTGCCACCGACAGCCGGCTCGGCGTCGACGATCCAGCGGCGGTGCGGGCCGAGTGCGATCAGCAGCACGACAGACAGGAAGCAGCAACCGGCGAGGATATAGAAGCCGATATCGCCATTGCCTGTGGCTGCGTCGACATAGGCCTTGATCTGCGGCGAGGCGAAGCTGCCGAGATTGCCGAGCGAGACAATGAAGGCAATGCCGCTGGCGGCACCGACGCCTCCGAGATAGCGGGTCGGCAGGCTCCAGAAGACCGGCTGCGAAGAGGCAAGGCCCGGAACCGCGATGCAGGCGGCAATGACCATCACCCACGGATTCATCGTCAGGCCGATCGTTCCTAGCGCGATGGTGCCGGCCGTCAGCATGGCGATGCAGACGATGCGATGGTTGTCATGCTTGTCGGCATAGACGGTGAAGAAGCGGGTTGCGACAAGCGCGCAAAGCCAGGGTAGGCCGAGCAGCACACCGACCCAGGTATTGACGCCGCCGCCGAGCGCCTGTGCCAGCCGCGCCGGCAGGTAAAAGGTGATCGGGCCGACACCGATCTGGATGAACAGATAGATGCCGACGAAGGCGAGGACGCGCCAATCTTTCAGCACGCTGAAGACGGAGTGCTTCACTTCGGAAAGCTTGCTGCGCTCTTCCGCTTCAATGACGGCATTCAGCGCATTTTTCTCCTCCAACGTCAGCCATTTCGCTTCTGTTGGGCGGCTCGTCAGGAAGAAGAGGGCCAGGATGCCGACGACGGTTGCCGCAAGGCCTTCGACCGCGAACATCCATTGCCAGTTGGTAAGGCCAAGGACGTCATGATGAGTGAGCAACCAGCCGGAAAGTGGTGCGCCGATCACCAGCGATAGGGGGACACCGAGATAGAAGAGGCCGGTAGCGCGCGCCCTATGCTTGGCCGGGAACCAGTAAGTCAGGTAAAGCAAGACGCCCGGATAGAAGCCGGCTTCGCAGACGCCGAGCAGGAAACGAACGATGTAGTAGCTCATCGGTGTATGGGCAAAGACCATGCAGGCGGAGACGATACCCCAGGTAATCATGATCCGGCTGAGCCAGAGGCGGGCGCCGACGCGCTGCATGATCAGGTTGCTCGGCACTTCGAAGGTGGCGTAGCCGAGATAGAGAATGCCGGCGCCGAAAGCATAGGCTGCATCCGAAATGCCGGTATCGGCCTGATAAGCCACCTTGGCGAAGCCGACATTGGATCGGTCGAGAAAATTCAGGATCAGCATCAGGCCCAGAAAGGGCAAGAGACGAATCGTCGCCTTGCGCACGGCGCTTTGCAGCGCCGGATTATCGTTTGTCATAGTCACTCCTCCCAAAGGCAGATGTCTCGCGGCGAGACCATCGCGGCCAAGACTGCCTTCATGCTCGAGCCGGATCTCGATCCGGCTATTCACGTGACAGCCCAATCTGGCCGTCATTTTGCATATACGCAGATTATATTTATGTATGAAAAGGTCAATAGGCGCGAAGCCGCACACGCATGATCCACTTGTGGGGACCGCGCATAGCGTTCAGGCAGCAGTGGATCAGGGTGCTTTTGCCGCGTTGGATGCGCGGCAAAGCTACGGCCGGCGAGCCGATTGGCGCGTCCCGATCACGTCTCTACGTGAAACGCCGGGCTATTTGGGCGTATGTTCAGGCAAGATAGGGACCGATGTGCTCCGCGACGGATGCGACATCCGTAACACGCATTCCTGCCACGTTGATCCTGCCGGAATCCGGCATGTAGATGCCGTGTTCGGCCCGAAGCTGCCGGACGTTTTCCGGAGAGATCGGCAGAAGGGAGAACATGCCTTCCTGCGAAGCGATATTGGCGAGATCAGGACGGAATTGTGCAAAGGCTTCGGCGGCGGCACGGCGGATTTCGGCTATGCGGTTGCGCATTTCGCTGAGTTCATCGACCCAGGCTTGGCGCCGCGACTGGTCCTGCAGGATCGCGGCAACAATAGCAGCCCCATGCGCTGGCGGCATGGAATAGCTGGCGCGGGCATAGCTCGCCAGATTGCCGATGCCCTTGTTCAACGGCGCCTGTTGATCGCCGAAGAGATAGACCGCGCCGGTGCGCTCCCGATAGAGCGAGAAGGATTTGGAGCAGGAGACGGCAACCATAGCCTCGCCGACCGCTTCGATCACATCAATCATACCGGCTGCGTCTTCGACCGGGCCTTGACCGAGGCCTTGATAGGCATTGTCGAAGAGCGGCAGCAATCCCTTGTCGGTGACGATCTCGGCGATGTCGCGCCAGTTCTGCGATAACAATCCCGCGCCTGTCGGATTATGGCAGCTCGTTTGCAGCAGCACGGCATCGCCGGGTGCTGCGCTCCGCAGGGTCGTCAGCATCTCATCGATGAGAACGGTCTGCTTGCCGATATCGAAGAAACGATAGGTCTCGACCTGAAGGCCGACGGCGGCAAAGATCGATTGATGATTGACCCATGTCGGCGTGCCCATCCAGATCTTACGTCGCTTGTCGAGGGCAAGCAGTTCCGCAGCCAGACGCAGAGCGCCGGTGCCGCCAGGGGTCTGAATTCCCGCGAC
The DNA here is from genome assembly GCF_002277895.1 of Rhizobium sp. 11515TR. Lineage (NCBI taxonomy): Bacteria > Pseudomonadati > Pseudomonadota > Alphaproteobacteria > Hyphomicrobiales > Rhizobiaceae > Rhizobium > Rhizobium sp. 11515TR. The sequence continues at coordinate 1,188,127 of NZ_CP022999.1, forward strand.
CGGCTTGCCGCCGTGGCGTTCACCGAAGATTTCGCGGGCCAGCGCGCGCAGAAAAGCATGATCGCCCTCAGGGCCGATATAGGATTTGGATTCTTGGGTTTCCCAAAGATGGTACTCGGCCGCCTTGACGGCTCTCATGACCGGTGTGCGGCCCGTTTCATCGCGATAGACGCCAACGCCGAGATCGATCTTTCCGGATTGCGGATCCGCCGCGAACTTGGCAATCAGTTCAAGCAGCGGGTCGGGCTTCTGTTCCGTAAGGCTATCGAAAAACGCTGTCTTGTTCATTTGCTCCCCCCTCGCGCTCATTGCGGCCAGCTCTGCAGAATCCGTACGAATTCCGTCAGCCAGGCATTCGTTTGATGCCCGTCCAGAGAGCGATGGTCAATCGTCATGGACACGTAGGCCATCGGGCGGATCTGTATCGTATCGACCCCATCGACCTCTCGCACCACGACGCGCTTTTCCAATTTGCCGATGCCGAGGATGGCGGATTGTGGCTGGTTGATGATGATGGGGGATGCGACCAGCGAGCCGGAAACGCCGTGATTGGAGATGGTGAAGGTTCCGCCTTTCAACTCCTTGCCCTTGAGGGCGTTGGAGCGTGCCCGGTTCGTCAAATCCTGGAGCCTTGCGGCAATGGCCTCCAGCTGGAGATCCTGCGCCTGCCGAATGATCGGCGCGACCAGGCCCTTGTCGCCCAATGCGATGCCGACGCCGATATTGATATCTTCGAATATCTCCAGGCCATCATCGTGCCATTGGCTGTTGACTTCGGGTACGAGTTTCATGGCTGCGACGGATGCTGCCACGAAATAGGCGGTGTAGGAGAGGTTTACGCCTTCGGCCTTCAGGCGATCCTTGTGGCTTTCGCGATGACGCATGATCGCCGTGAAATCGGCCTCGAAGATTGCGGTGACCTGCGGTGCCGTCGCCAGGGAGTGGGCCATATGCCTTGCGATCGAAAGCCGCATGGCGGAATGGGGGACGATGCGAGAGTTGCCGTCAGCCGCGACTGCCGGCGGGGTCTGTGCAGCCTCAGCCCGCTGCGACACCGGCCCAGATGCATGCGGCTTGGCGATTTCCCGCGCATGATCCATATCGGCGCGTGTGACTCGGCCATCCCTGCCGCTGCCTTTGAGACTGGCCGGGTCGATCCCGTATTCCTCGGCGGCCTTGCGAACAGCGGGTGAATAATAAGCGGCGGCGGGGCCTGTCGCAGATGAGGCCGGCTGTATCTGCAACGGGGCCTCGGTCGCTTGCGCTGCAACACCGTTCGCGTTTTCGATGCTCATACGTCCGAGGATCGCGCCGGGCGTGGCGTCATCGCCATCCTCCATCGCAATTTCGCTCAGAATGCCGTCGCATGGCGCCGGTATCTCCTGGGTGACCTTGTCGGTTTCCAGTTCGACAAGCGCATCGCCTTCTCGAACGTGATCGCCGATCTGCTTCAGCCAGTTTCGGACGACGGCTTTCGTGCCCTCCTGCTCGATCGGAGCCGTGATCTCGATGATACCAGTCATCCTAAAACTCCAGGATTTCGGCAATGCGCTTGGCGATCCGCTCGGTCGAGGGCACGGCCCAATCGAGAAGAGCGGGATTATGCGGGCTGGGGATATCGGGCATGGTCAGACGCGAGACCGGCGCATCGAGATCCGTGAATGCCTTGTCTGCAATGACGGCGGCGATCTCAGCGCCGAAGCCCGCAGCTTCGAGGTCCTCGTGGACGATAAGGAAGCGATGCGTCTTGGCGATCGAAGCAAGCACGGCCTCCTGATCCCAGGGCATCAGTGTACGGAGATCGATGATATCGGCAGAAATGCCTTCGGCGGCCTCCTCGCAGCGCTGCACCATGGCGCCCCAAGTGACGATGGTGATGTCGCTGCCGGTCCGCGTCAGCTTCGCCTTGCCGAAGGGCAGCGCGAAGTTGTCGCCGGGATAGGGGCGCCGCGCCCAGGCATCATCGAGCATGGCCCGATGCTCGAAGAAGATGACCGGGTCGTTGCCGCGGATCGAGGCTCGCAGCAGGCCGACGGCATCCTCTGCATTCGATGGAACCGCGACCTTCCAGCCCGGCTGGTGGACGAAGGCCACTTCGTTGGTCTGACTGTGCCAGGGATCGCCGCATTTGAAAAAGCCACCGGGCATGCGGACTACGATGGGGGCTGCGAAGCGATTGTTGGTGCGCCAGCGGATGGTGCCGCAGTCGTTCAGCTGTTCGGTCGCCGGTTCGGCATATTTCCGAAACTGGATTTCGGGAATGGGGACGAGGCCGGCGAGCGCCATGCCAACGGCGCGGCCGATAATGCCTTCTTCGGATAGCGACGTATCGAAAACCCGCTCGCTGCCGAATTTTTCCTGTATGCCAAGAGTGACGGCATGCACCCCTCCCTTGGGGCCGATATCTTCGCCGAACATGACGACGCGCTCGTTGATCGACATCTCGTGTTCGAGCGTTCTGCGGATCGCTGTGACCATGTTGATGCGCGGCCCGGAGGTTTCCGGTACATCCATTGTCGCTGGAGGCGCATATCCGGACGGATGCTGCCCGCCCATCGTCTGCATGGCGCCATTGAAGAATACATGGCGGGTCACGGAGGAGGGGTCGGCGACTGGTCGGTCCTCAGCGGCGGCGCGGGCGCTTTCGGCCATTTTGCGCGCTTCGCTTTGGCAGGCATCCCATTCCTGTGTCGCCATCACGGCGGGCACGAGGAAATCTTTCAGGCGCGGCAGAGGATCGCGCTCCCACTCGCGCCTCACGGTTTCCTCGCTCTTGTAGGTCTGTGTGTCCTGGAAGCTGTGGCCCTCAAGGCGCGGCACCGTCAGCCGCAGGAGAGCGGGCTTGCGCTCCTCGCGAACAAAGGAGACGGCTTCCTGCACGAGCCGGGCTGCTTCCGCCGGGTCGCAGCCGTCGCCATCGAAGATTGCGAGATTTTTCCAGCTTGCGAGATTGGCTGCGATATTCCCTCCCGGTGTCTGCGCCGTCGAAGGCACCGAAATGCCGAAGCCATTGTCTTCGATGTAAAACAGCATTGGTAATTGTTGCGTCGTTGCGGCCGTCAATGCTGCCCAGAAGCCGTTTGAGGCAACGGAGCCATCGCCGCCGAGCGCGACGCCGATGTCCCGCGCATACTCCGGCCGATCCAACGTCGTCGTATAATATTTCATCGCCTGCGCCCAGCCGGCCGTGGGGGTATATTGCGCACCAACGCCGCCACACATGGGCAGGGCCGAGGCGCCGGAACGGTTCGGATAGTTGAAGACGACACCAATGTCGCGCCCGTCGGAATAGCCTCCGGCGCGGCCCATGGCCGAGCCGAGCGCATCGGCCGGATCGACGCCAAGCGAAAGCAGAAGTGGCCGCGAGCGATAATAGCCACACGTCGCGTCGTGGAGGCCTGTCAGCTGCGTTCCAAGGAGGATCTGCGCCATGTCGTGGCCGCGTGCGGAAAACTGATAGAGAACCTTCTTTTCCGGAACGAGACGCTTTTCCTCCATCTCGTCGAGTGCCCGGGAGAGGTGAACGAGATAGGCAACCCGGCGCCAATCGATATGATCGTCGGGCGAGTTCCGCTCGTGGCTTTTGAAGGCTAGCTGGGCCATGTGATCCTCCTACAGATGGCCCAACCATTTTAATTCAAGCGTCAGCTCTATTCCTTTCAATTTGGCAGGTTTTGCAATAGTCTTTGAAAGAAGTGTTTCATCAATAAAGGGTTTATGAATGGAAGATTTCGATCTTGATCACATCGACAGGACGATTCTGCGCGTGCTGCAGGAGGAAGGCGATATCAGCCAGGCGGCGCTGTCAGAAAAAGTGGGCGCATCGCCTGCGTCCTGCTGGCGAAGGATCAAGGCGCTGGAAAGCGCCGGCGTGCTGGGCAGGACGGTCCGCCTTGTCGATCCCGACAAGATCGGCAAGGGGCTGAACGTCTTCTGCCAGGTCAAGATGAAGACCCATGATCCCGCGACCCGCCGCGATTTCGAACAGTTCATCGCCAGCTATCGCGAGGTATTGGAATGCTATTCCATGTCCGGTGAGTGGGATTACCTGATCCGTGCCGTGGTTGCCGATGTCCGGGAATATGAAGGCCTTTTGATGCGAGGTATCCTGACCCACGAAGCGGTGCTGAGCTCATCGTCGCACTTCTCCCTGAAATGCGTCAAATACACCACGGCGTTGCCGATGAATGTGTCGAGATAGGCGACGAGCGTGTCCTTTGACTACGTTCGCTTGAATACCGGTAGTATCTCACGCTAATAGACCCTAACGATTGCAGATGCGGAGCAGGGTTGGAGTGTCGGCTGATAACGTCAAACTCGGCCATGATTTGAGCGAGCCAGTCGCGGCGCTTCTCGCCGGTCTGCCAATCAAGGCGGCGAGTTTCATCGTCACGATTTATGGCGATGTCATCGAGCCGCGGGGCGGCGTCGTGTGGATCGGCAACCTCATCGAGACGTGCAAGAGCGTCGGCATTACCGAAACGCTGGTGCGCACTGCCGTGTCGCGACTGGTGACCGCCGGCCAGCTTGCCGGAGAGCGGGAAGGGCGCCGCAGCTACTATCGGCTGACGGACGCGGCCCAGGCAGAATTCGCCGAGGCCGCCAGTCTCTTCTATGGGCCGGAACCTGCCGTCCGATGGCAATTCGTCCTTATCAATGGACCCGCTCCGGAGGAGATCATGCAGGGACTGGAGCGGGACGGCTTCGCTAGGCTCAGCCCCCGGCTTGCGATGGGTACGCATCCCGCGCCACCGCTGCCGGGTCGCGTCGTTGTCTTCAACGCCGAGCTTGCAACCGAGAACGGCGCCTTGAAGGAGCTCGCGGAAGAGGCCTGGAACCTCCGGCACTTTGCGGAAGCTTATAGCGAATTTACTGCCCGCTTCGGCACATTTTCGCGAGGAGTCGGCGATTGTGTGGCCCTGTCACCGTTCGATTGTCTGATCGCGCGATTGCTCCTCGTCCATCAATATCGCCTGATCATGTTGCGCGAGCCGCATCTTCCCAAGTCCGCCTTGCCGGCCGATTGGCCCGGCGAGGAGGCGCGGCGCCTGTTTGCCGAACTTTATTTGCGTCTGTCAAACAAGGCTGACGCCTATGTCGGTCGCCGTTTCGTGAACGAGTCGGGCAAGCTTCGAGAAACGACGCCGGTAAGCCAGGCTCGGCTCGATCGCCTCAAGTCCCGCTGAAAGATCAATCCACTCAGTCACATAGCGTGTGAGTTCTCTTCGTAGCAAGCTTTCACGGCATTGAATGTCACAGAAATCTCCAAAAATTCATTTGTGCTGTGACATGTCGCATGCTAATACGATGACCGATCGGTCGACTAATGCGCTCGCTGTCGGATCGATGTTTCGTGGAGGAGAGCGTGAAACAGGCCTATACTGGTGAAGCCATGAAGCGTCAGCTTGGCTCAGATCCTCAAGGCGTCCGCAGGCCTGCGATCACTCTTTAGCGCGCCGGACGTGCCGGGACGGAGGAAGATCAATGTATGCACAGATGGTGAAAACCGATGGCGCCCGCATCCGTTCCCTTGACGAGATGGATCCCCAGGAACGCGCCTTTCAGGAGCGTGTCGATGCCGGCCAGAAGATCGAGCCGAAGGAATGGATGCCGGAAGGCTACCGCAAGACGCTGATCCGCCAGATCAGCCAGCACGCGCATTCGGAAATTGTCGGCCAGCTTCCGGAGGGCAACTGGATCACCCGTGCTCCGACGCTGGAACGCAAGGCGATCCTGCTTGCCAAGGTGCAGGATGAAGCCGGCCACGGCCTCTATCTCTACTGCGCTGCCGAGACGCTCGGCATCAGCCGCGACGAGATGTATGAGCAGCTGCACTCCGGCAAGGCCAAATATTCCTCGATCTTCAACTATCCTACGCTGACCTGGGCCGATATCGGCGCGATCGGCTGGCTCGTCGATGGCGCGGCCATCATGAACCAGGTTCCGCTGCAGCGCTGTTCCTACGGTCCCTATTCGCGGGCCATGATCCGGATCTGCAAGGAAGAAAGCTTCCACCAGCGCCAAGGCTTCGACATCCTGATGAAAATGGTGAAGGGAACACCGGCACAGAAGGCCATGGTACAGGATGCGCTGAACCGCTGGTGGTGGCCGTCGCTGATGATGTTCGGTCCTTCGGACGATGCCTCGGTGCATTCCGCCCAATCCATGGCCTGGAAGATCAAGCAGAATTCCAATGACGAGCTGCGGCAAAAATTCGTCGACCAAACCGTACCGCAGGCGGAGTACCTCGGCCTAACCGTCCCCGATCCCGATCTGAAGTGGAACGATGAGAAGGGCGGCTACGATTTCGGCGAGCCGGACTGGGAAGAATTCTTCAACGTGATCGCCGGCAACGGCCCCTGCAATGCGGAGCGGCTGAATGCGCGCAAGCAGGCTTGGGAGGATGGCGCCTGGTTCCGCGACGGTCTGACGGCGCATGCCGAAAAGGTGGCCGAGCGTCGCGCTGCCGCAACGATTTCCGCCGAATAAGGCGGCTCGAAAATTCAGGGAGTGAGAAACATGTCCAGCGAATGGCCGCTTTGGGAAGTTTTCATCCGTGGTCAGCATGGCCTCAACCATCGCCACGTCGGCAGCCTGCATGCGCCCGATGCCGAGATGGCCATCAACAATGCCCGCGATGTCTATACCCGCCGCAACGAAGGCGTCAGCATCTGGGTGGTGCGGTCTTCCGACATCACCGCCAGCGCGCCATCGGAAAAGGGTCCACTCTTCGATCCCTCCAATTCCAAGGTTTATCGTCATCCGACCTTCTTCGACATTCCGGATGAAGTGGGGCACATGTGATGGCGACCGCTACCCTTGAGCCGACGGTCGCTCAGGCCGCTCTCGTCGAATTCCTGCTGCGCATCGGCGACAACACGCTGATCTTAGGCCACCGCCTTTCCGAATGGTGCGGCCGTGGGCCGGTGCTGGAAGAGGATATCGCGCTTGCCAATACGGCGCTTGATCTCATCGGCCAGACGCAGCTCTGGCTCGGTCTCGCAGGTGAAGTCGAGGGCCAAGGCCGCTCGGCCGACGATCTCGCCTATTTGCGCGATGGCTATGAGTTCCGCAATATCCTGTTGGTCGAACGTCCCAACGGCGATTTCGGCATGACACTGATGCGGCAATTTGTCTTCGACGCCTGGCACTATCTGTTGCTGAAAGCCTTGAAAGGTTCGGCCGACCGGCGCATTGCCGAGATCGCGGAGAAGGCCTTCAAAGAAGTCTCCTATCATCTCGACCGCAGCCGTGATCTCGTCATCCGCCTCGGCGACGGCACGGCCGAAAGCCACCGCCGCATGCAGGAAGCGCTTGACGATCTCTGGGCTTTCACGGGCGAAATGTTCGTGGGCGATGCCGCCGATGCGGCACTTGCAGAGGCTGGCGTGATTCCGGAACCGCAAAGTCTCAAGGTTGGCTGGGACGAGATCGTCTCCGATACACTTACCGAAGCGACGCTGAAACCTCCGGCAGATGGTTACATGCACAAGGGCGGCCGGCGCGGCGTTCACAGCGAACATCTCGGCTATCTCCTGGCCGAGATGCAGTTCCTGCAGCGCGCCTATCCGGGCGCGACCTGGTAGGAGGCTGATATGGCGACCGCGCTGCATCCTTCGGTCGACGAGGTCTGGCACTGGCTGTCGAAAGTGCCGGACCCGGAAATCCCGGTGATCTCGCTGACCGATCTCGGCGTCATCCGCGACGTCGGCTGGCGAGACGATACGCTTGTCGTCACGGTGACGCCGACCTATTCGGGCTGCCCTGCCACGACGGTGATCAATCTCGATATTGAGCGGGCGCTGGCCGAAAAGGGCCTCGACCGCGTACGCCTCGAGCGGCAGCTGTCGCCCGCCTGGACGACCGACTGGATCAGTCCAGAAGGCCGTGAAAAGCTGCGCGCCTACGGCATCGCCCCGCCGACCGATGGCACTGCTGCAGACGGCATCTTGATGAAGCGGATCGACCGACTGTCAGGCCGTTCCAACCTCACCATCGCCTGCCCGCGCTGTGGATCTACAGCTACGGAAAAGATCAGCCAGTTCGGCTCGACGCCGTGCAAGGCGAGCTATCGCTGCACCGAGTGTCTGGAACCCTTCGATTACTTCAAATGTATTTGACCGCCAAAGGACGAGATCCGCATCCATGGCACGTTTTCATCCGCTGACTGTCACCGATGTTCGCCGTGAGACGCGCGATGCAGTCGTCGTCACGCTTGCGCCTGCGGAGGAGGATCGGGGCATCTTCGATTTCACGCAGGGCCAGTATCTTACCTTTCGCCACAAGTTCGATGATGAGGAGCTGCGCCGCTCTTATTCGATCTGCGCCGGCAAGGACGAGGGCGTGCTGAAGGTCGGCATCAAGCGCGTGGATGGCGGCTGCTTCTCCACATGGATCAATGAGAACCTGAAAGCCGGCGACACGTTGGAAGCCATGCCGCCGATGGGCGCTTTCTTCACCGTCATCGAACCCGATGTCGCAAGACACTATCTAGGCTTTGCTGGCGGCAGCGGCATCACGCCGGTGCTCTCCATCATCAAGACCGTGCTCGCGCGCGAGCCCCGCTCGGTCTTCACACTCGTCTATGCCAACCGGCAGATCAGCTCGATCATGTTCCGCGAGGAGCTCGACGACCTGAAGAACCTTTATCTCGGTCGCCTGTCGGTGCTGCATATTCTTGAAAGCGAGGCGCAGGAGATCGACCTTTTCACCGGTCGGATAGACGCGGAGAAGTGCAAAGCGCTCTTCAAGAGCTGGATCGACATCAAGTCGGTTGCGACAGCCTTCATCTGCGGTCCGGAGCCGATGATGCTGGCGATCGCCGCAGCGCTGCGCGAGCACGGCATGCGCGACGACCAAATCAAATTCGAACTTTTCGCCTCCGCGCAGCCCGGTCGAGCTCGCCTGAAGGTGGAGAGTGCTGCCGCCGCCGATCAGGGAGCGAGCTGCGAGGCGACGGTTACGCTCGATGGTGCAACGCGCATCTTCAAGTTTCCCAAGCACGGCAAGTCTCTGCTCGATGCGGCGCTCGAAAACACGATGGATGTTCCCTACGCCTGCAAGGCCGGTGTCTGTTCCACCTGCCGGGCCAAGGTTCTCGAAGGCGAGGTCGAGATGGAGGCCAATCACGCGCTCGAAGATTACGAGGTGCGCCAAGGCTACGTGCTGACCTGTCAGTGTTACCCGCTCACCGACCGCATCGTTGTCAGCTACGACCAATAGGGTCGCATCGAAGGGAGGAATAAGATGTCCGAGACGATGCCGATCGAAGAATATCTGCAGCAGGGCGGCATGCTGTCCTCGCCGGACAATGTGCCTCCTCGCTATCGCGGTGAACTCTTGCGGCTGACGGCGAGCTTTGTCGATAGCGAGCTGGCCGGTTCCGCCGGCTTTGCCGATATCATCAACGACGCGCCTGGCATTCAGGAGCGCATTTCTGCGGCACGCATCGTGCTGGAAAAGACCGATCATGCCGGGCAGGTCCTCAAGATCATGGAGACCTTCGGTGTCGATGGCGGCCGTTATGCCGCCCACCACCCCTGGGCGGCGCGGCTTGCCCGCGACGCCGATATAGGTGCTGTGAGGCACGGCGGCGATATGCGGCTTGCCGTCTTCCATTACCCGCTTGAAGGCTGGGAGGATGCTGTCGTCATGAATGTGCTCATGGGTGCTGCCAGTGTCGTGCAGCTGAAGGAGGTGTCGCGTATCTCCTACCAGCCGCTGGCCGAAACCTTCCGTGCCATCCTGCCGCGCGAAAGACGGCACGCCGAACTCGGTGCCGCCGGTCTTGCCCGCATCGTCGCCGACGATGAGGGTCGGGCCACAGCGCAGACTTCGGTCGCCTACTGGTACCCTCGTGTTGCCGCGAGCTTTGGTCATGCCGGCTCGGCACGCTTCGAAACATTGTCGCGTTTCGGCCTGCGACATCAGCCCAACGAAACTTTGCTTGCCGAATGGCGGGCTGATGTCGATGCGCAGCTCTCTGCGCTCGGCTTGATCTAGGTGAATCCGGGAAAGCCGCATGGCGGTTTCGGTCGGGATTGCCGGAAAAGATGAAGGAAGGAAGCACGGATGAACATCATGGCAAACCAGCCGCGCCGGCTTGAAAGCTATGTCGGGGGCAACTGGGTCGCCGGCGCCAAGGAAGGCGTGCCATTGCTTGATGCGTCGACCGGCGTGCCTGTCGCGTTCATCGATTCCTCTGGTATCGATTTCAAGCAGACATTGGCTCATGGCCGTAACAAGGGAGGACCGGCACTGCGGCGCATGTCATTCCACGAGCGCGCCGCAATGCTGAAGACGCTTGGGCAGGCGCTGCTCGAGAGGAAAGAAGAGTTCTACGCGCTCTCGACGGCGACGGGTGCCACGCGTGCGGACAGCTGGGTCGATATCGAAGGTGGCATCGGAACCCTGCTGTCCTATGCCTCCAAAGGTCGGCGCGAGCTGCCGAATGCACGCGTGCTGCTCGATGGCGATGCGGAGCAGCTCTCTAAGGACCAGAGTTTTTCGGCACAACATATCCTAAGCCCGCTGCAGGGCGTCGCCGTTCACATCAATGCCTTCAATTTCCCCTGCTGGGGCATGCTGGAAAAGGTTGCGCCGACATTGCTCGCCGGCGTTCCCGCCATCGTGAAACCGGCGAGCCAGACAGCCTATCTCACCGAGCTGATGGTTCGCCGCATCATCGAAACGGGCCTGCTGCCGGAAGGTGCGCTGCAGCTCGTTTGCGGCTCGGTCGGCGATCTCCTCGATCATGTCGAAGGCCAGGATGTGGTGACCTTTACCGGCTCTGCCGCAACCGGCCAGCGTCTCAAGACGCACAAGGCGATTATCGAAAATTCCGTGCGCTTCACCATGGAGGCCGATAGCCTCAACGCGGCCGTCCTCGGACTCGATGCGGCACCCGGCACGGAGGAGTTCGACCTCTTCGTCAAGGAAGTCGCTCGCGAGATGACGGTCAAGGCGGGCCAGAAATGCACGGCCATCCGCCGCGTCATTGCACCCCGCTCCTATAGCGAAGCGCTCATTGTGGCCTTGAACGATCGTCTCGGTAAGACGGCAATCGGCAATCCGGCCGATGAGACGGTTCGCATGGGGCCGCTTGCAAGCCTCGACCAGCGCGAGGAGGTGCGGGCGCGCATCCGGGATCTTGCTGCCGATGCCGAGATCGTCGGCGGCGATCCCGATAATCCACACGTGATGTCCGGCGATGCGAGCGCCGGCGCCTTTCTCAATCCGGTCCTGCTCTATTGCGACAAGCCGGGCTCTGCGCGTGCCATTCACGATGTCGAGGCCTTCGGCCCGGTCAGCACCGTTATGCCCTTTGACACGGCGGAAGAGGCGGTCGATCTGGCACGCCGCGGCAAGGGCAGCCTCGTTGCCTCCGTCTTCACCAACGATCCGCATTTCGCCGAGGACGTTGTTCTCGGTCTGGCGCCGTTCCATGGGCGCGTGATGATCGGCAACCGCTTGAGTGCCAAGAGCTCCACGGGGCACGGCTCACCGCTGCCGGGCCTCGTTCACGGTGGTCCCGGCCGCGCCGGCGGCGGCGAGGAGCTCGGTGGCATTCGCGGCGTCAAGCATTACATGCAGCGCACTGCCGTGCAGGGCACTCCACGTCTGCTCTCGGCCGTGATGGGACGCTGGACGGAGGGTGCGGACGCCCACGCCGACAGCGAGCATCCGTTCCGCAAATCGCTGTCGGAGCTCAAGATCGGCGATCAGCTCGTCACCGCCACGCGCACGGTCACGCTGGAGGATATCGAGCACTTCGCCCATTTCACCGGCGATACCTTCTATGCCCATATGGATGAGGCGGCGGCCAAGGCCAATCCGTTCTTCGAGGGGCGTGTGGCGCATGGTTATCTCATCGTC